>NZ_JAWWDA010000002.1:0-412835 GCF_033720175.1 Photobacterium sp. | reverse complement strand
GCTGCCTGTTGCTGATGTGCGGTACCATTTAATTTCAACTTTAGGCAGACGTTCGCCGGAAGTCAGTGCGTTATAGATAAGTGGCGAACACTTATCAAACACTTTGGTGATTTTCACTGGCTTGTGCACGCGCTGACCGGTAGGCTGGCCTGATTGCGGATCGCGAGGTAAAACAACCTGATGCTCAAATGCTTCGACCAGCACTTCATCTTCATGGCCTTCCTGGAAAATATTTCCAACTGAATCTTCTGTAAATGTACCCGCCGTGATCAGCCCTTGTTTTTCGCCTTCAATGCGCATATATGCAGGAGTTGGCATTCTTAATATCCTTTTGCTCTATAAGTGGGATTAATTTCACCTCAAAATAAGGTGATTGATATAGAGCAAAAGACATGCCACCAAATTAACTCTTACTTTTCATGTGTTTATGTTCATTTGTTTTTCTGATCATTGAAAATGATGAATCCCAACCTGATAATCAATAATGTATTATTGATTATCAATCAGTATTGGGGGGATTTCATGCTAGAAAGTCAGTTATACGAATACCGGCATCAGCATGTCTCGTAACGGGACGAAAAATAGCGAACAATAGGATCAGGTCTTGCCTTCAAAAAAACGTGAGGCTTAAGTTAATTTCTCAAATGAAAACACCCAATTCAGTTATAATACCAATCAGTATAATACCCCCTTAGTTTCATACTGCTACCGAGACTTCTGATTTGCCACAAGATAATACGCCCAGCTCAAATCCAGCCTGCACCATTAAGGTCGCAACTTTTAATTTATTTAATTATCTTGAGCCACCCTCGGCTTTTTATGAATTTGACCGGATCTACAGCCAGGAGCAATGGCAGAAGAAACAGGGCTGGATCAGTCTCTATCTGGCAGAGCACCAGCCTGATGTGATTGGCTTTCAGGAAGTATTCAGCCCCGAATCACTGCAGCAGTTAGTTCATGAGCAGGGATATGCGCATTTTGCTGTGATTGATGAAGCAGAAGTTATTAACGATTATATTTATCAAAGCCCAGTAGTGGCCATCGCTTCCCGCTACCCTATTTCTGAATTATCAGCCGTCATTCCCGACACCGACCTTGCTGTTGCGATGGGCCTGAAAGAAGGTTTTGCGTTCAGCCGCCAGCCGCTGCGTGCAACCATTAAGCTTCCTTATATAGGCCGGTGTGATTGCTACGTCGTGCACTTCAAATCAAAACGTCCGATGCTGGAGCAAGACAGTGTAAATGATAACTCTGCTAAATCGACCCTCATCGCTCAGGCGCTGAAAACGGAAATAGCCGGCAACTGGGGATCCGCGATGCAGCGCGGCAGCGAGGCCGCACTACTTTTTACCAATATGATCGAGCGCCGCGAGCGTACCGGATACCCAATGATATTGATGGGTGACTTTAATGACAGTCTGGATAGCGGTGTATTGTCCCACTTATTAACCCGCTCTTTGCGAAAGAAATCTGATGCCGAAAGCGAGTTATTGTTAGCCAAATATCGTCTGAAGGATGCATGGGATCTTTACCGGGCAACAGACTATTTCCAAGCAACTGATTATTTTCAAGCAACCAACTCTTCCCAAACAGAGACTGGCCGTCCCGCGAGCTACTATTACTATGCTAAAGGTTCAGTGCTGGATTACATTCTACTCTCGTGTGAGTTTGATGCAGAGCACCATGCCAGCCTGTTCGAAGTCAGCGATTATCATTGCTATGATCGCCACTTGATTAATCCTATTTATGATCGAGACAGCGAGAGTACTGATCACGGTATTGTGATGGTTAAACTTTCACTTCGTGGTTAATATCCTGCCAATCGTGTCAATTAACTAAAAATACCAGGCAATCTGGGCTTGTAAACTCAGATCAGTGGCAAGGTTACAGGTCTGGCTGTCGGCAGCAAGATTGCAGCTGACCTCAATACCGCCAAACTCGGTGCCTTTAGCCCCCACGGGTAAATTAACAGCAACCAGCAGCTGCAAATCCTGTTCGATATCATGTTGGCTAATAACCTGAAATAGCGCGGAGCTATCAGAGAGGTTAATAAAGGTACTTGGGGTCAGCAACCAGAGCGGTGACATCTCAATAGTCAGCGAAGAGGCCAGGTAATGCCTACCTAACGTGTAGAGTTCGCCGCGTGCAATCCGGCTTAATAATGCAGGGTTATTTGCCAGCGCGGCGGCTGAATAATTGCCTCCGGCCTGACCAAAGCCATTATAGTAATATTCCGCAATGGCGCTGATGTTCTTATCTGCCCATACCCAGGAATAAGACCAGTTGCTGACAAAGCTCCAGACATTTTTATCTGCTGTTCGGGTGAGTGTTGCATCGCTGCGCCAGACAGCGCTACCTATGTTGGAAACAAAGCCCAGCCCGGCCACATCATCTTCAAAGTGCTCACCCAGCAGGAAATCCCATTCAGATTCTTCACCAAAGCTATGATATTTAACAGCTAAAGAATCAACTTTCGATGACACATTACCCTGTACATCCCTTCTGCCAACCCAGACAAATTGCACATCATCACCTCTCTCTGTCAGGTATTGGCCATAAAAGAGATCATCCCCTGATTTATATTCTTTATCTATCGAGGCGGGGGAAAACGGATTGAAAAAATCCATCGGGGCATAAATAAGTCCGTTGCCCCAGCTGATGGCTTGCCGGCCTGCTTTGAGTACCAGGTTATCAAAATGGACACTCAGGCTAAGTCGGTCTAGTCGCTGAACGAGAGCATGGCGATCGTGTGTTGTAATGACATGGGTGAGGTCGAATAAACGATGGTCATCATTGATTTCTCTGGCAGGTAACAACGGGTTAGCGGGTAAACGCTGGGCAAGCTCATAGCGCTCACCTGCCAGCGTAACGAACTGATAATCCACATTCAGTTTCCAGGCTCCCATACTGCTGTCTAAGCCAAGACGAGTATCACTATTAATATCCAGTGTCTCGTTATAACCCAATTGGTTTATCAAACTGTCACCAGGGTAAGTTTGAACATTCAGCAGACCTTTGATATGTCCATGCCAATCAACATTCAGATCCTGTGCAGAAGCAACTGAACACACCACCACCAAAAAGGTGACAGCGTAACTCAATATTTCCAATTTCATGATTGCTCGGCCATTGTTACATCGGGAGCGATACTGATCGGGTAATCGGCAATGATTTTGCCGTCTTCCATTTTTATCTGCCTGCGAGCATAGCTCATGATACGCGGATCATGCGTGGCAAGCACCAGGGTAATTTGATGCTTGCGGTTCAGTGCTTCTAGCAACCTCATTAAATTTTCTGCGGTATGAGAATCCAGATTCGCCGTCGGTTCATCGGCCAGAATTAACGCCGGATTACTGACAATGGCACGAGCGACCGCCACTCGTTGCTGCTGTCCGCCAGAAAGTTCCGCCGGGCGACGATTCTCCATCCCTTCAAGCCCGACTTCTTTGAGCATAGCGTTGGCCTTTTGTTGTCGCTCCTTCGCCGCGATGCCCTGCACTTGCATGACAAATTCAACATTCTCCCGTGCCGATAATACCGGGATCAAATTGTAAGATTGAAAGACAAAACCAATCCGCTGTAATCGCATATCCGCTAAGGCATCTTTATCCAAGCTAGTCAGCTTTTCATTACCTATAAAGATTTCTCCCTTATCGGGCGACAGCAAGCCACCCAATGTATTGAGTAGCGTTGTTTTACCGGAGCCGGACGGGCCGGAGAGACAGACAAACTCACCTTTATCTATGGTCAGGCTAACGTTATCCAAGCCTTTTATTTTCGCATTCCCCTGAATAAAGGTTTTACTGACATTGCTACAGGTAATTTCGCTCATTCGTTTTTCCTGATTAATGCTTATTCAAAGCGACAATAGGATCATAGCGAGACGCCCGCCAGGCCGGATATAAGCAGGTTAGTAATCCCAGAATAATCACCACAACATTTGCCAGTGCCAAGTCCGATAACGTCAATGCCGGATACAGTACCGTGCCAGCGCCAAACATCGCCATCCCTTCCGCTACCGCTGATACATCAATGCCATCTTTAATCAAAAATATACTTACCAGCGCGATGGCATTACCTACCGCCAACCCCAGCAACAACAATAGCAAAGACTCCAGTAAGATAATCAGCAACACACTTGAACCCCGCATACCCAAGGCCCGCATCAGTCCAATTTCCCGCACGCGTTCAAATACCGCCATGATCAGGGTGTTGATTAGGCCAAACGAAAGCGCCAGAAAAATAACAATAATCCACACCAGAATGAAACCATCCATCACATCCACCATGGTCGCCAGGTACTTGTCTCGTTCTTTCCATGTCTGAACTTGCAAATTCGCGGGTGCTGATGCACTAATAGCCTCTTTAAGACGGGTATTATCCCGATAATCAGTGCCTGTGATGGCGATTTCAGAGATCTGCTGTTCAATCGCCAACATCTGCTGTACCAACCGTCTGTCGGCATAAACATAGAGCTCTTCATAACCGGGAATGTCGGATCGGTATACGCCTGAAATAACAAAGCCTCTGTCGACAATATTGTTATCCGGATCCTGAGTCATGATAACAATGCGCTTGCCCAGTCTGGTTTCGAGCTTTTCAACCAGCCTGGCCCCGATAATGACACCTCGACTATTTCCTTCATGAAGAAATTCGCCCGCGACCATATCCTGAACATCAAAGCTTATCTGCAATTCAGCGTTCGCATCCACACCCAGCAAGGTGATACCACGGGTATCTCGTTCGCTGGAAATGACGGCAGGCACCTTTACCCGCATCGCCCATCCCGTCACTTCGGGAGCTTGCAGTGCCTCGAAAAAACGGGCACCGGGCTCGGCAAAACTATTAACAACACTGGGATCATCAAGATAATCAGGGTGGTGAACCTGCACATGCCCCGGTAGATTGCGAATACCATCTCGAACCATACCGTCCACCATCCCCCGAGACAGCGCAGTCATAAAAATCATGGCCCACACCCCCAAACAGATGGCAACCAGCATGATCAGAGTCCGACGGTAGTTACGCCAGAGATTGCGCCAGGCCAGAGTAAACGCAACGTGTGCAGAGAACATCATCATACCGATCTCATCGCCTCAATCGGATCCATACGACGGATCCTCAATGCCGGATAAATCGCGGCCAGGATTGATCCCACCATCACCAGAACCGGACCGGCAAGAACCGAAATGAAATTTAAGTTGGGGTACATGCGATCAGGCAAATTGAATTTTGCCGACATCTCCTCCATGCCAGGATAGGAAAGTCCCGCATATTGAAAATAGAGTGTCAGTGCCATGCCGAGGGCAACACCTATGAGCAACCCTAATAGCGCCATCAAGGAAGTTTCAATAAGAATAAGGCGAGTCAGTTTGCCAGGGCGCAGCCCTAACGCCATTACCGTACCGAATTCCCTGGTGCGCTCAAGTACCGACATTAATTGCGTGTTCATCACAGAAAAAGCGACCAGCAGAATTAACACGCCATACATAAAGACCGCGCCGGAAATATCAGCCAGTATTGCCTGACGGATCCCAGGCTGTATTTCATCCCATTCACGCACTAACAGTTGCGTCTTGTCGGCCAGCAGGTTTTGAATCTGATCCTTCCAGAGGCTAAGTGCCAGCGCGTCAGGCGTGTTGATAACAATATAGTTTGCGCGCCCCGCGCTGCTGTACAGCGACTGAAAATAGCCAAGTGGCACTTGCACCACGCTGCGATCTAACTCTTCCATTGCGGTATGGAAGATCCCGACAACGGTGACGATCCCTGCCGCGAATGAGCCGTCGCGTCCGGAGCCCAGTATGGTAATTTCATCCCCCATACCCACTTTGAGGTTACGTGCTAACGTACTGCCCAGAATCAATTCTTCGCTGTTGCTGCCGGAAAAATAACGGCCACGGCTGATGAGACCCGCCAGAGTAGACGTATGGATATCGAATTCTGGCTCAACACCGATCACCTGCACACCGAAAGATCGCTCGCCACTCGACACTAACGAGAAAGTAGCCGCTCGACTGGCAACGGCATCAGTACCTAGCTGGGTGCGCAGTTGTTTGGCTAGTTGCTGCGGGTTTTCAATATCGTATCTTAACTTTGGCGTATCGAGGTATTGGCGGTGCTGGATCTGCAGATGACCACTGAACAGGCTTAAAGAGTTCTCTATCATCATTTGATACGTTCCTACCTGCAGAGACAGCATAAAAACCAGCAAAACATTGGAAAACACCATCGCCGAAACGGTTATCCAGGTTCGCCTTTTGTGTCGCCATAAGTTCCGCCACGCGAGGCGTAGTTCAATATTCATTATCTTGGATTACGCAGGTTAGAGAGGGTAAATACGTGAGCATTTAACGCGACATCAAACTCTGCATGCTTTGTCGCCATTTCAGTCCATTCATCAGGTTTTTCAAGATTGTTCATCCGCAATCGCGTTGCCAGCATTCTTCCGCCGAGTTCAGCTACCTCCATCGCTTTCATGGTCTTAATCAGTTTTCCGTCCTGATCCCAGAACTGCTCCTCAAGCAGTACAAAGTCGTCTCGCACATAGAGGATCTCTTTGCCCCAGACGACAGCGGCATCTTCATTGGGAATGGCGATGATCACGTAGACGGTATAACCATCCTGTTTAAATACTTGCTTTAACTGGTGCTCATATTGCTCAAGGATCTCGGTTGATTTACTGATATCCTTGTTGGAGAAGTCACTCCCCATCCAGCTTTGATTCATCATTGATGAAGGGATTTTGATCACCCGATTGATCTTGGGCGAGAAGGTCCACATATTATTATCTTTGAGCAACGTCGCATTGCCGGCATCTTTTTTTGGTTCAATGACCCGAACCAAAGAATGTTTATCGCCCTGAGTCCAGGCCTCCATCGTCATAACACGTTGCCAGTCCGGTCGGTGAATGGTCATGCTCATTTTCGAATACGAGCTGACACCCCGCCAGTGGTTCATCGCCTGTCGAATGATCTCTTTCGCCGTGATGTTTGTCGATATTGTTTCTTTGCTAATGGCCTCACTGGCAAAGGTGTGTAGGGGAAATAAGGTAAAAACAATAAATAGTAAACTCATCCTGAACATCGCTTCACCTTAAACCCGAGGCCATCGCTCATACTAAAAGGAATACTCTTGTTATTTATAGAAAAGACTGACGAAATTTATAGTTTTGAATTTCATTACTGTGAGCTGACCATACTCAATCATTAATCAGAAAGTTGAGCATTAACTAAAACAACCGTAACGAGTACATTCAATAATAATTGATGGCCTTACAGCTGCACCCCACGGCCCTGTAGATTCAATCCAATCACCAAAGCCTGGCATGCTCAATATCATGACTTCTGGGCACGATTCAGGATTATCATCCAGCATTTTTCCATCTGGCAACTGTGCTATTAATTCTAGCTAAAGCGTCAAATCATCATGGAAAAGAATAAATGCCAATCAGAATGAGACTCGAAACTGTGGCAGATGTACCTGAATATCCAGACTATTGTCCCGATTGGTATAAGCTATAAATAACTCTTTGTTGGGAGTTTCAGAATGAAAAAGACCTCGAATGAAGATCTTGTACGCGAACATCACCCGAAAGCGATAGAACAACGCCTGAAACAGGCTCCTAAATCGCAGAATATCTCTGATGCAGTGCTTGGAGGGATTGACGGGTGTGTCACCACCTTTGCCGTTGTCTCTGGGGCCGTTGGCGCTGGGTTTTCTTCATCGGTGGCTTTAGTGCTGGGGTTTGCCAATCTCTTTGCGGACGGATTCAGCATGGCTATCAGTAATTACGAATCCATTAAGGCGCAGCAGGAATTTACCGACGACATTAGGAAATCCGAAGAAAATCATATTGATGAAGTACCCGAAGGAGAAAAAGAAGAAATACGCCAAATATTTAAGAAAAAAGGCTTTCACGGTAAAATCCTTGAATCGATTGTGGAAACCATAAGCCAGGATCGGCATCTGTGGGTAGAAACTATGCTTACAGAAGAGCACGGCGTACAGAAAACCACGCCAAACCCGTGGAAATCAGCCATCACAACCTTTTTAGCATTCCTGATTGTGGGGGCAATGCCCTTAATACCATTTCTTATTCCGGTATTGGACATGCAACAACAATTTATGCTCAGCACCTGCTTTGCCGCCAGCATGTTTTTTTCTATCGGCATGCTAAAAAGCCTCGTCTTTGCTAAGCCCGTACTTATTTCAGGATTACGTACGCTACTGACAGGCGGGACAGCAGCAGGCATTGCATTCCTTACGGGCTACCTGCTACGAGAGATATTTGGCATTGGCTGAATGTAAGCTGTGGTTATTTTACCCCAAATATTAACCAGCAATATCCACAGTCAGCCTGATCTCGGTTAATGAAGTAAGAAAATGAAATTGGGCTTGACCGCTAAACGAATACCAAACCAGATCAAAAAAGCCGACTCAAGGTCGGCTATTTAATAGAATTCCGGTTATTACCCGTTGGTTTGAGGACGAGAGCGTCTCTGCGCAGGCTTAACACCATCACCAGATTGACCCGCTGGCTTATTCTGGCTGCCCGTATGGCGTCTGTTTTTACCCTGCGGCTTATGGCCTTTTGCATTTTCGCCAGAACGCTGACCATCACGATGATCAACATTTGGCTTCTTCGGTTTACTCGGCTTAAGCGGACGCGTGTCTAAACGAGACTCTGGCAACTTGTTCACAGGCTGAAAACCATCAACGAGTTCACGAGGTAACACTTGCTTGATCAAACGTTCAATTGCAGCCAAGTCTTTAAACTCATCGGCACAGACAAGAGAAACGGCCTGTCCATCGCAACCAGCACGGCCTGTACGGCCAATACGGTGAACATAATCTTCGGCTACATGCGGCAATTCGAAGTTAACCACTTGTGGCAGTTGATCGATATCCAGACCACGCGCCGCAATATCAGTTGCAACCAATACCTGAATGTCACCACTCTTGAAGTTTGCCAACGCTTTAGTACGTGCGCCCTGGCTCTTATTACCGTGGATTGCCGCAGATTTAATACCGCGACCTTCAAGGTGAGTAGCCAGGCGGTTAGCGCCGTGCTTGGTTTTGGTGAAGACTAATACCTGACCCCAGTTATTTTCTTTTAATAACTTGGTTAATAAATTTGGCTTCTTGTTCTTATCTACCGGGCAAATCCACTGTTTTACTGAAGGTGCCGTTGTATTACGCGGGCTAACAGAAATTTCAACCGGGTTATTAACCAGACCTTTCGCCAGCTGACGAATTTCATCAGAGAATGTCGCAGAGAAAAGTAAGTTCTGACGCTGCTTAGGCAATACCGCTAAGATTTTACGGATATCGCGGATAAAGCCCATATCTAACATGCGATCAGCTTCATCCAGAACCAGTACTTCTAACTGGCTAAATTTCACTACATTCTGGTTATACAGATCAAGTAAGCGACCTGGTGTTGCCACCAAAACATCAGCCCCTTTACGCAATCTCATCATTTGAGGGTTAATTTTAACGCCACCAAATACAACTGCAGAACTTAAAGGCAGGTTCTTCCCGTATAAAGCAACACTTTCAGCAACCTGCGCTGCAAGTTCACGTGTTGGAGTCAGAATTAGCGCACGCACCTGATTAGGTTTAGCACGTTGGCCTTTTGATAAACGCTCTAAAACAGGAAGTGTGAAACCTGCTGTCTTACCAGTGCCGGTTTGAGCCGCTGCCATTACATCCTTACCTTCGATCACAGCAGGAATCGCCTGAGCCTGAATAGGCGAAGGTGTGTCATAGCCTTGTTTGGCTACAGCTTCAAGGATTGGGGCAGATAGGCCCAGAGAGGCAAAACTCATAAGATCATCTCTTGTCATTATTTATCACAGTTTAGACCGCCTCGACGGCGGGAGGGCGTGTAGCCTACAGGATATCGCGGCTAAGTACTATTAATACTCAGTTTTGACCCTTGTTAAAGCTACTGAAAAACCATTAAAAAAGGCGTTATCTAACGCCTTTCCATGGTGTTTACGGATTAAGATTCTTTCTTGATTCAGATGACATGATTATCACTATTTAGAGTCAGACTCATCGGCAACCACATCCGCAGTGGCTTGCTCTTCTGTTGCAGTCACATCTTGTTCAGCAGCTTGTTGTGCTGCTTCTAATTCCATTTTTGCACGTTCAGCTTTAGAAATGTAACGCGGCTTATTACTAGTCTGTAATTTCGCATTAGATTTTTTCAATCTTTTTTTAAGGATCTCGTTTACTTTTTTCTTTCTATTCATCGTGTTCTGTCGATCACATTCAAAAGGTTCATAAAAGAACCGGGGTTTCGATGCCCTGATTGTAAAGCCTCTCAGGCCAATAACAAGCACGATTTGTCATTGCAACAATTTCTTTAACCTGAAAACAACGTGAAATAGAAGTATGAAGCAGAAAAGTGCCGATGAGATTAATCTGAGATCTATCCCTTCAAACCAGATGAAGTCACCTTACTACTGCTTAATAAAGAGTATGAATGTTTAGTCTCCCCCACACAGCAACCAAATGACAGAGCAAATAATGCCAGTCACAAGCCTGCTTTGGCTATAGCAGCATGCACATGTCTCACAATTCATTAAATAGACTGACATTATTACATTACAAATGAGAGATGGGCCGGGTATTTATCTGCCAATAAAGCCTAATATGCCCGCACAAATAACCTAATTAAAAAAAGAGTCTTCGATGAAAAAACGAATTTTAGCCTCCGCTATTTTTCTGTCTATGGCCGGCCCAGCAATAGCCGCTGATGGTGATATTCTTGATGTTACAATTCTCGGAACCTCTGACATTCATGGTCACTTCATGCCTTGGGATTACGCCAGTGACAAACTCAATATGCGCGGCAGCCTGAGCCAGATTGCCACTAAAGTGAAAAATATCCGTACCGAGCAATCTAACGTCATACTGGTTGACGCCGGTGACACTATTCAGGGCAACTTTGTTGAAACCTTTAAAGATGAACCTGTTGATCCAATGATGCTGGGATTTAACGAAATGGCCTATGATGTTTGGGTGCTCGGTAACCACGAATTCGATTTCGGGTTAAAAGTACTTAACCGTTCACTCTCACAGTTTAACGGCCAGTCTCTCGCGGGAAATATCACACGCGCCGATGGCAACCCATTTTTGCCTTCTTACACTATTATTGAACGAAATGGCGTGAAAATCGGTGTGATTGGTATGGATACCCCAATGACCCAAGTCTTTGCTGAAGGCACAAACCGCCTGGAAGGCATGACTTTCACCAATCCATCTTTGGAAGTGAAGAAAGTCATCAAGCAAATTGACAGCAAAGTGGATGCCATCGTGCTTGTTGCACACATGGGCTTAGATAATGAAAACAACATTGAAGCGACTGGCGTTCGCGACATTGCCGAAGCCAACCCAGAGCTGGATGCCATTGTCGCAGGCCACATGCATACCCGCATCGATAAGGCTGTTGTGAATGGCGTGATCATTACAGAACCCGATAAATATGGCCGTGCCCTTTCCCGTATCGATCTGCAATTTGAAGAGAAAGCAGGCAAATTCACTCTCGTAAACAAAGACAGCTACACCTACAAGATCCAGGGCATAGCCTCGGATGATAAAATGGAAGAGCTGTATGCGCCTTACCATAAACGCCTGCGTGAAAATGCCAATCGCATTGTCGCACAGCTAAAAGGTGTCGATCTGGTACCTGAAAATGAAATCAAGGGTATTCCGCAGGTACACATTCAAGACACAGGGATCAGCGCCCTGTTTCAGGAAGCCAGCATGCATTACGCACCTATCGCAAATGTGATTGCACTGCAAATCGACAACGACAACGCTGAGCTGGATGTTGGTCAAATCAAAGCTAAAGATATTGCCTACAACTACCAGTATGCCGGCGGTGAAATCACGGTATATGAACTGACGGGAAAAGAACTGAAAACCTACATGGAATGGTCCGCGGGATACTTTAACAGCGTCAAAGATGGCGACGTGACTTACAGCTTCAACCCGGAGCGGCGCTCGTCAAAATACTCGACCAACGACTTCTTTGCTGGCGTTACCTACACCATTGATTTAACCGAGCCAGCAGGCCAACGCATTAAAGAGCTGAAATTTGCCGATGGAAAAATGATCACCGATAGCACACCAATCAAAATTGGCATGAACAGCTATCGCATGGGCCACCTGACTAAAAATGGCGGCATACTGGAAGGCCGTAAATTCCCGGTTATTTTTGATACCGAAGAAGAATACGGCGAAGAAGCCGGCACCATTCGTAACCTGACTATTCGTTACTTGTCAGAAGTAAAAGGTGGTGTTTATCAGGGTAAACCAATGAATCGCTGGCATTTAAGTGGCCTGGAAGGCTACGAAAAACAGCGTGAAATCGTGAAAAATCTGATTAACGCCGGTGAAATTTCTGTTCCCGTCAGCGAAGACGGCCGCTATACCAACATTGAGTCGATCAACGTGAAAGACAAAATGTTCAGTGATAAAGCCAAATTCGACGCCTATATAGCCCAACTGGAAACTCAGTTAATAGCAACGACTAACGATGCCGATAAGCGCCAAATCGAGCGAGACATCATTATCACTAAGGCGCTGAATAAATAGTAAAAAATCATTGAAAGCCTCCGCATGCCGGGGGCTTTCTTCATCATTTTTATACCTATTCATCAGTAACACACTGACACATAATCAAAATCATCTAATGCCTTTTTACATACCCCATCAAAACTGTGATAATAGCCGGCCGCTAAATAACCACAAACATCAGCACTTATATAAGTGCAATACTCTAACATCTAGGATATTCATCTATGCGCGCCTTTGTACTAAGAGCCAGATCAGCACCTACCGACAGTCAACTACTATTGGCGTCAGTTGGTCAGGAGGCCCACACCGAAATTTTGGCTCACACCCTGATGAACACTATTTTTGTGGCACAATCGCACCGCGATGATGTCATCGTTCACCTGGTACTGGAAAGCACACAGGACTTTTCCCGCACCATTAGCTTTGATTCTAACGAGCTTAGTAATATCGGCGGTTTTCACGAACAAGCGCTGCTGCATAAGGTCGCCAGGGCCTTGGACGTCTCCAAGGGGATGAGCAAGGAGCAAGAGCGTAGCGTAGAGCCCGGTATCATCGTTCGCACCATCAGCTTTGAAAAGCTCGTTCAGGAGCTAGCCGAAGACTATCAGCTGTTTATGATGGACAAAAAAGGCACCTCTATTCGCGAGCAAGAGTTTGAAGGCAACCCCTGCTTTTTACTTACAGATCATATTCCGATGCCAAAAAAGAGCTTTAACAGTTTGAAACGACTGGGAGCAAAAAAGATCAGCTTGGGACCAAAGATGCTGTTCGCCTCCCAGTGTGTGGTATTGATCCACAATGAACTGGATCTCGGCCAGTAACCCTAGCTCCTGTTCAAAGTCACGTCGTAAGTAATAATACCTATCAAGCGTGGGAAAGGGGTCATATGATCCCTATCCCTTTCTCTCGACGGGCATATTGTGATATAGAGTTGTTACTTTATATTTACACACCGTGCTTACGTTACTTTACATAGCCTGACACCCGTATACCTATAAAGTAGTACTCTATAGATGAGCGAGAGCAAAGGAGGCTATCATAATGAACACAAAAATCACCATCATTGCTTTAATTGGTCTTAGTCTGATATCTGGTACAAGCTTGGCAGCGAAGAACAGCGGTATGCAAATGAATAGCAATATGCCTCAGTTCAGCCAAATTGACCTCGACCAGGATCAAGCCATCAGCCCAACAGAGTTCGAACAATTCCGTCAACAAAGGATAAGCGAACGAAAAGCTGAAGGGCGTATGATGAAGAATCAAAATCAAGCTAACAGGTTCGATGTCATTGACACAAATAAAGACGGTGTGATTGATCCCGATGAGTTCAATACCCATCAGGTCAATAATCGAATGGCTAAGTGGTAAAAAAGCCTATTTTACATCACAGCTGCAATGTAATTTGAATCTAGAAGCCCATTTCTTGATGGGCTTTTCATTATGAAGAACATAGCAGAGCCACATGGCGGCAAGCGCAACATAACTCTATCTCGGATAGCCCTCTAATCACGCTTTTTCTCGGCCCGGGCAATATGCTGACTCGCCTTGGCGACGGAATCAGGATTCAGAGAAATCGAATCAATACCGCAGTCGACCAGAAACTCGGCAAATTCCGGATGATCTGACGGAGCCTGACCACAGATCCCCACTTTACAACCATATTGATGTGCCACTTTGATCACCTGGGCAATCATGCTTTTTACTGCCTCATCGCGGGCATCAAACAGGGGCTTTAATTCGGCAGAGTCTCGGTCAATACCCAACACCAGCTGAGTGAGATCGTTGCTGCCAATAGAAAAACCATCAAACCGCTTGGCAAACTGATCCGCTAAGATCACATTGGAGGGGATCTCACACATCACGTAAACCTGCAAGCCGTTGACACCACGCTTAAGGCCCGCTTCGGCCATCACATCCAACACCCGATCAGCTTCACCCGTGGTACGGCAAAATGGAATCATCACGATGATATTGTCAAACCCCATCTCTTCCCTGGCTTTGACTATCGCCTGACATTCCAGTTTAAAGGCCTCCCGATAAAGCGGGTGGTAATAGCGTGAGGCACCACGCAAACCAAGCATCGGGTTTTCTTCATTAATTTCAAAAAACTCACCGCCCAGCAAACCCCGATATTCATTCGACTTAAAATCTGACATTCTGACAATCACCGGTTTTGGATATTGCGAAGCGGCAATTTTGCCAACACCTAAGGCGAGATTCTCGACAAAATAATCGGGCTGGTGTTTATAACCGTTAGTCAGCCGGGCAATTCTATCTTTTGTTACAAGGTCGGAAATACGTTCAGGGTCAACCAGCGCCATGGGATGCACGCCAATCTGGCTGGATATAATAAACTCGATCCGTGTCAAACCAATACCCGATACTGGCAATTGCCACCAGCGGAAAATACCGTCGGGCATTGCCGCATTAATCATGATATCTGTCTGAGTATGAGGGATATCATCGAGATTAACTTGCTCAGTTTCAAATTCAAGTATGCCTTCGTAAACCTTACCAACGGCTCCACCAGCACAACTGAGTGTAATCTCTTTGCCAGTATTCAGCACTTGCGTGGCATTTTCGGTGCCGACAATCGCCGGCACCTTCAGCTCACGGCTGACGATCGCGGCATGACTGGTCGGCCCTCCGGTATCGGTGATAATCCCGGAGGCCTTACGCATTAACGGTACCCAGTCAGGATCGGTACGTTCAGTAACCAATATTGCACCGTCTGGGAATTGTTCAATATCATCAGGGCTTAGGATCTTAAATACCGCGCCAGTTGCAATGGCACTGCCGACACTGGCACCTTCTAACAGTACCGGGGATTGTCCCTTCAGCTTGTAATTCATTAATACCGCAGTATCTTTGAGGGATTCAACGGTTTCCGGACGCGCCTGCACAATATACAGCTGCTTGCTGCGGCTGTCTTTGGCCCATTCCATATCCATGGGGCAAGCATAATGCTGTTCTATTTTAACCGCCCAACGCGCCAGGCTCAGCACTTCATCATCGGATAGGACCAGCGATGAACGTTCTGACTCATCTGTTGCCACTATTAAGGTCGGCTCTTGCGCCAATGAGGCATAAACCATCTTTTGTAATTTACTGCCTGCTTGTTTTTCAATAATCGGGCGTAACTCAGGGTTTTTCAGCAGCGGTTTGTAAACCATAAACCGATCGGGCGTCACACTGCCTTTAACAATCGTTTCACCCAACCCCCACGCCCCATTAATCATCACCACATCAGGAAAGCCATTTTCAGTATCGAGGCTGAACATTACCCCCGCGGCTTCTGATTCAATCATTTGCTGTACCCCAACAGAAAGCGCCACCTGTTGATGGGAGAACCCCTGCTCCTGACGGTAGATAATCGCTCTATCGGTATACAGTGAGGCAAAACACTGACGACAGGCTTCTAACAAATCATCTATGCCGGTTATGTTTAAGTAACTTTCTTGCTGACCGGCGAAACTGGCTTCAGGCAAATCTTCTGCTGTGGCTGAGCTTCTTACCGCCACACTGACATTTTCACAGCCAATACGAGTGCATAATTGTTGATATGCTTGTTCGATCGCCTGCTTCTGTATCTCGGTAAATTCGCCCTGTGAAATCATCTGCCTGATGGCAAAACCGGTTTGGGCGAGATTTTCGGCCCCGTTCGACAACCCATCCAAATGCTCCGCAATCGGTCCATCGAGATCGTTTTGGCTAAGAAAATCACGATACAATTGGGCACTGGTTGCAAACCCCGTCGGGACACAGATACCGTCTGCCGCCATTTTACTTATCATTTCTCCCAAACTGGCATTTTTCCCCCCCACAAGGGCAATATCGGCAATACCCAGATGCTCATACCAACGGATAATATCGGTGTTACTGTTCTGACCGGGTGTTTGAGGTGGTATTTGGGCTGTCATAACATTATTCCTTAGTCAAAAGGTGACAGAAAATGCAGGCGATTAACTCTTTTTATTGTGCCGTACCCAAACCGGGCATTGGGTTCTATTCGATTTTACTGGATGAACAATTGATATAAATATGGACGACAAGCTATGATCGTACAATATTAATACCGGATATTTTCGTCTCCTTTCCCTTCCTCACTCATCTTTAACTATGCTTTATATAAGTTCTGGTAAAACAAAGGCCTTTCACCGTTAAGTAAACTAAGGATCCCTATGTCATCAAAGCTGACTGTCACGACCCTGCTCTTCAATCAATTTGAACTGTTAGATGCATTCGGGCCGTTGGAGATGTTCGGTGTACTAAACAATGATTACCGGCTAAAACTGGTGTCTGAAACCGGTCAGCCTGTGACCAGCGTCCAAGGGCCTCAAATAATGGTGGATCACAGCTTCCAGGATGCCTTTCACAGCGACATATTATTAATTCCGGGCGGTATTGGAACGCGCGTCGAAGTCGAAAACCGCAAGGTATTATCGTGGCTACAGCGAACAGCCGCTCACACTCAGTATCTTTGCTCGGTCTGTACCGGTGCCGCTTTATTGGCTAATGCCGGGTTACTTGAGAACAAATCTGCCACAACCAATAAAAAGAATTATCATTGGGTAACACGCTTCGGTAACGAAATTAACTGGCAGCCTGTCGCTCGCTGGGTACAAGATGGGGATATTTTCACCTCTTCCGGTGTTGCAGCAGGTATCGATATGACACTGGCATTTATTGGCCACCGGCACGGTGAAGAAGTCGCAAGAAAGGTGGCTATTCATGCTGAATACCTCTGGCAGAACGATCCCAGAGATGACCCTTTTGCTCCTCTTCATATTGTCCGCTGACTCTATTCCCACATAATGTAACATTGCTCTTTTTCTGCCGCTTGCAGCATTTCTATTAACGGTATGGCACGTATGGCGATGCTGATTTCAGGTTCATAATCCGCATCATCCAGTTCATCTTCTGCCATCTTTTTAGCGTCGGTTCCCCCTTGCATTTCCTGACGCTGACGTTGTTTGGCCTCATCAATCGCCTGTTTTAAATTCGCGAGTGCCTGGGGAACATCTTCAGCATCTATCGCACCGGGTACTGTCTCACTGAATCCCATCATTTTAAGCAGTTGCTTTGCTATATCGCCGAACATTGTGACGTTGCCGCTTACTTTGCAACTAAAGGTAATTAACATGATGACTCCTTATTTTTGTTGATCCAATTCTAGTTCTCGTTTTATCTGCTTAGGTTGGCATCAGGTTTTCGTGTGGAATCTATTGTAAAACTTCTTTCTTTCTCATTTTGTCGCGCTTAGCAAACAAGTAACCGGCAACAACCCCGGCTAATGCGCCAAACAGATGGCTTTCAAAACTCACCCACTGATGAACTGGAAGGACCCCCCACACCATTGAGCCATAAAGAAACATGACAATTACGGCAATCACAATGGACTTCAGACTTCTATACATCAAAGCATAGATTAATAAGTAGGCCCACAATCCATAGATGATCCCACTCAGCCCGATATGAAAACTTAACCGTCCGAAGAACCAGACACCAATACCACTCCCCACCCAACTGATCAGCATCACCACCAGCAACCGGGCAAGCCCTGAACGAGAGACAAGTAGCGCTAGCAGAGCAAACGAGATCAGATTGCTGATCAAATGCTCCCAGGAACCATGTAAGAAAGGATAAGCCACCAGTCCGGTTAAGTGGGTAATATGGCGAGGCAATAGACCATAATCATTGAGTGCGCCGCCTAGCCAAATATTGGCTACATGAACCACAAGACACAGCAGGCTGATAATCACGATCAACTTAATTGCGTCTTTATTTTTCTCGTCCAATATTGCCACTGTATTTATTCCCTCTCATTAACAGATCCTCTGCCGATGATTTTCGGTTTCAAGACATCCGTTAATTAGTATAGCTATCGCTCTTTGTTCGTCAGCCTGACATAGATCCAACGGATAGTCCCGACGTGTCTTACAGATACTGCCCGCAAATAACGATAAAGGCGCATATAGCGCCTTTTATACAATCTATATAAGGAATACTCTTTTATAAGAGAATCTCTTTGAAAGAGAATATGTTTGAAAAGATATCTTATTTACAGGTACATTTCGCTCGTCTTGAGGCAATTTGGGGATTGGATCACCAGAACGATTGCCGATCCTGATAATCAATATCTGTTTTTGTTCGCTGGCGTTTTGCGGCTATCGAAGAATTTCTTCCCAGCAGTAATCGAATCTGACAAATCGTTTCTCTCGCTAACAGCGCTCGTTCGCTGCTTAGCCAGCAACGATTGGTGGTGTATTTAATGGCCGCAATGGCATCTGGTGACGCTGTGGCAATTTTGCGACATATACTGAGCGCGGTTTCCATCGGGTTTTCACTCACCTCTGTCACCATGCCATACTCTAAGGCATCTTGAGCAGAAATAATGTCTCCGGTTAGCGTTAACTGCATCGCGACATCTTTAGACATCACTTCTCGCAGAGCCAGTAGCCCGCCCATGTCCGGCACCAACCCCCAGCGGATCTCCATGACCGATAATTCAGCATCGCGTGCGGCAATACGTAAATCAGCCCCCATTACAATTTGTAGCCCTCCCCCATAACAACGCCCTTCGATAACCGCTATCACCGGAACAGGGATCAGACGCCAGTTTCTTGAAACTCGCTGCACCAGGTTCGCATTACCCGGCAGTATTTTGGCTAATAAACTTAAGATCTTAGATTTTTTTGCCGCGATACTTTTAATATCCAATCCACTGCTGAATGTGCCACCATTACCAGTCAGAATCACAGCTCGTATGTCTTTGCGCTTACGTAACTGTTTACTGACAGCATCTAACTCAGTGAACATTTCCATGTCTAAGGCATTGAGTTTTTCCGGTCGATTCAATGCGACCGTGACAATGCCATTGCCTTCGGTAACGGATAACTTATTCCATGTCATTTGGTTTACCCTCATCTGGTCTGTCCAGATAAATTTAACACACAATTAACCTTCCGGATGAAATTTAACCCTATTATTTTTTACGCTGTGGGTAAGTAGTCACTAAATTGCTAATACGCTTGATTGACCAACACCTCTGCGGTGGCTTACCGCTCATCTGCCAGAACGCTGTTCCAAGCTTCTTATTATTAAGACAATGTGACAATGAAATAACAACTTTACTAGAAGAAAGGTCTGACTATTTAGGGAGGGACTGTGATGAAAGAAATAACATTAATTGCAGATACTCAGGATGTTCTGGAAGCCTTTCTGGATAACGGCTTACACAGAGAGTACCCCATTTACTGTCAGTTTCCCCACAGTGACAAACACACCCGTGAATACAGGCTCTCGGAAGCTCGCCATATCGAGTTTAATGACGGGTTCAGCTGCGGTAATAAATAGCGTTACTAACTTCCCGTTTTTCTGACAGGCTCATCTACCGTTTTTTCTTTCTCTGTAATATTAACGACCTGTTCTTTATCCATAACATGAGTCTCACCGAGGAAAACGCCACCTCGTTCAATACTTAAATCATCGCTGTATGTTGCCCCATTAATTTTCCCGTTTTCCAAAACTTCAATCGAATTGGCATAACACGTTCCCTCAATAATGCCATTGACGATAATTTTATCGGCATAGATCTCGCCTTCGATTCGCCCCTCTTTACTGACCACGATTGACTTTTCTGAACTCAGCTTACCGTGAATTTCACCATCAACCTGGATATCGCAGGCTAATTGGATTGAACCAGTAATTCGGCATCCTTTTGCGATAATAGTTGTAGCTGAGAGCTGATACGCTGTTCGACTTTTTTTACCAAAAATTCCCATTTGACCTTCTTCTCTTTTTTAAAAATTGACTCATAATTATCCAGTTTCCACTCAACAAAAGTGAGAGGATCTAATGCTCTGCCGACAAAACGCACTTCATAGTGCAGATGGGGCCCAGACGACAAACCGGTGTTCCCTGAAAGCGCAATTAAATCACCTTTTTCAACAAAGTCACCGGCTTTAACTTTAAAGGACTTTAAGTGTGAGAAGGACGTCGTAAAACCAAACGCATGCTGAACCTTTAAAAAATTACCTGAGCCTTTACGACTCGGCCTGACGGTTCCTATCACACCATCTGCCGTTGCATAAACCCGTGTTCCGGTATTGACTAAAAAATCGATTCCCCGATGTTGACGCCTTTTACCTGTGATCGGATGAGTTCTGATACCGAAACCAGATGATACTTTATGTCCTTTAACTGGTGAGCCATTTGGCAATTGTTGCAGCAGTTTGACTCTGACCGCTGAATTCAACGCGGCAACATTTAAACGAGATTCAAGGTCAACTGCTTCATCACGGTTAACACCTAAAAATATTTCCAGATCACTCAGACGATTCGAGACAGATAACAACCGTCCATCCCTCTGCACAAGGTCATGAGCCAAATCTTGCTTTTGTAATTCAAGCTGTCTTAACGCCTGCTGTTGAGAAACAGACTGAGTCAACAAGGTTTCTTCCTGGTACTTGAAATAGTCGACTTCATTACTCAGGTAATAGATAAGTCCTGCTGTAAAAACACACACAACCAATATCAGTGCTACAGTGCTCTTCAAACCGACCCTAATCCACTTGCCAAAATGAAGGTCTCTGGTTCCATGAACATTTGAAATGGTAACAATGGTTCGGTCTTTCATAGCTAAACTATCTGCACTGTCTTCGATATCAGTAACTGATCATGGCGACCAGATTAACGACACGATTAAATAGACCATAGATGAAACAGTCTAAAATGGCATTTTATGTACTGCCATAAGGAAACAAGAGTCACTAAACCTTAACTCTGTACTGGAAACTGCCCTCGGGTGCGGTTGGCATAAGCGACCAGCGATAGCATTACCGGCACCTCAACCAAGACCCCGACAATAGTCGCCAAGGCCGCACCAGAATGAATACCAAACAGACTGATTGCGACCGCTACGGCCAGTTCAAAAAAGTTTGATGCTCCAATCATACTGCCTGGAGCTGCGACGCAATGAGGCTGCTTCCATTTTTTCATCCAAAAGTAGGTTACCGCAAAAATAAGGTAGGTCTGAATAAGCAGTGGAATCGCAATGAATACAATATCAATGGGATTATCAATAATTGTCTGGGCCTGAAAACCAAACAGCAAAATCACCGTGCTAATAAGGCCGACAATTGAAAGCGGCTTAATACGGGCGCCTAGCTTATCAAGCCGGATCGGATCTCGAATGAAGTGGCGTGTCATTGTCCCGGCAACCAATGGTATAACCACAAACAGGCTGACGGATAGCAATAAGGTATCCCACGGTACAATCACATCAGTAACACCGAGTAAAAACGCGGCAATGGGCGCAAATGCAACGACCATGATCAAGTCATTAATGGCAACCTGGACCACGGTATAGTTAGCATCGCCTTTTGTGAGTTGGCTCCAGACAAATACCATTGCGGTACACGGGGCAACCCCCAATAAAATCATTCCAGCAATGTATTGCTCACCGAGTTCGGGGGAAATCCAAGCGCCAAAAATATAGCGCATAAATAGCACTGCCAGCAGCGCCATCGTGAATGGCTTTATCAACCAGTTCACCACAATGGTAACAATCAAACCTTTTGGTCGACGGTGAATATTACGCACCGCAGAAAAATCGATATTCATCATCATCGGATAAATCATCAGCCAGATCAGTACTGCAATAACCATATTTATCTGCGCATACTGCAACCGGCCAAGGAAGGCAAAAAAATCAGAAAACAGCATCCCACCAGCAATACCAGCCAGCATGCCAAGCCCCACCCATACACTTAGAAAGCGTTCAAAAATACCCATAATTTTCAATACCTTTAATTTTCACACCTGAAAATCGAACAGCCATCAGATCGTTTCTATTTATTGATAGCCCAACATATAGCAAATCGTCGATTATCGATTTGTATGACTCATAAAAAAGTTATTCGCCAATGATTTATCCGTTTAAACATGACTACAGATAAGTCAGCATAGAACGAAATTCGTTAAGTTTATCCGCATTGATGGTAAAGCACGTTCTCGGCGGCTTAGGTTCAGCAATAACAAAACCCGCTTCGCGCAATATTCGTAAATGTTCGGAAACTGTCGATTGTGCCAAACCCAGTTCACCCACCAAATCACTATTCAAACAACCTTGCTGGCGAGCGAGTATACGTAGAATTCGGATCCTTGCCGGATGAGACAACGCTTTAGCCGCCGCGGCAATTGCCTGCTCTTGTGCTTCATCAACATCAATGCAGTCAAGTACGGTTACACATGGTGCTGTTTGCTTAGGCGGCATTTTTTTATCAGACATAGTTATCAGCCCACTTCGTCAATCGTCGAATAACGATGATAGATCTTTATCTAGCAATAATCAACCTGACGGAGATTAACGTTTAATCACACAGCATAAACTCTTTTCACAACCAACTAACTGATATCCCTTTGCTATACTGATTTCAGAAACGATAACGAGATATTGCTATGGCCAATCTATTTCGCTCTGCCTGTTTAAGCCTGTTACTTGCTGGCTGTAGTACTGATGTCTCAACCGATTACAATAGCCAGGTTGACTATAGTCAGTTCAACACATACCTGTTTGCTGCACCGCCAAGCCAGACCGCCGTCAGCCTTGACGCTACGCGAGTCGAAGAAGCCATTGCGACACAACTGGCAATGAAAGGCTTGCGGCACGCCTCAGAGACTAACGCTGACCTCACGATCAAACACTACATTCAGAAACAATCAGACTTTGAATCTTATGGTACCAGCGTTGGCTTTGGCTACGCTTCCAGAAACGTGGGGATCGGATTCAGTTCTCCCACCCGTTACAAAGAGTACAACTACGGAAAACTGATTGTCGAGCTAATCGAAAACAGCTCCAACCAAGTGGTGTGGCGCGCTGTTTCACAGCGAAAACTCACTGAAACCATGACACCAAGCTCCAGAATTGAATTCATCGATAAGCAAATTAGCGAAATGTTCAAGCAGTATCCGCCGCAGTGACCGTCTGTCTGCCGGTGTCTTTAATTCTTATTGGTCAGTCAGATAATTATGCGACCGATTTATATGTATAAAAAAGTCCTCAATTGAGGACTTTTTAATTTGAGTGGATACCTTTTTAATCAGTTATTTAGTTGTCACTGGAATACCAGCACCTCGTTGACCGTTACGAACTTGAACGAATACTGCCGGCGTCCATGCTGGTACTGTCATCTTGCCATCCGTAAATGTTGCCCCTTGAGCAAGAGATGACGTGTGTAGCGGGCTTAACGTTAAGCCAGATACATTATCAATCGCAATATCTTGAACTGAATTTGACGCATTAATCACAATCACCAGCCCATCCATGCTGCTATCAATATCGACACCCGAATTTTCACCGTTATCAATCGACATCACAATGAGACCCGGCTCCTGAGCTGCACCTGTATTATGGAAATCCACACGTGCGTTGACTTCAGTACCTTTCCCTAAAGTGATCAGAGAGTAAGACTGACGCAGGTTCGCTAGCTCTTTATAGAACTCGACCATTTGTGCCATATTCTCTGGCGATGCTTGAGCGTTTACTCCCGCACCGTCAATCACTTTAGTAATGATATCGTAGTTGCTGCCATCTTTGTCCTGCCGAGGTAAGCCTTTATCCCAGTTGTTATCCTGTAAGGTAAAGTCAACCTTATTGTACCAGTCACCTGAATCATAAGAATCACGCTGCATCGATTTAGAACGTAGCAGTTCAGCCCCCATATGGGTGAATGGTACGCCCTGACCAAGCAACGTTGTTGCCAACGACACAGCTTGCATTCTTACTCGGGTATCAGCATCAACGGTATAAGCGATTTTATACTGGTTGTTATCCCAAAAAGTCTGATTATCGTGCTTAGAGACGTAGTTCTGAATTTCTGTGGGATCGACGGCATAACCTGCTGGCTGGCCGTTGTAATCCACTTCATCACCACATTTCTTCGTACCTTTAGAGTCGATCAAGATGAAATTCTTGAGATTACCGGCCATACCCAGGCGCGTGATATCAGCAAGATGCAGCGCTGTTTCTAGGCTAGTTTTGCTCATATCGTTCGGCAGTACATGGGCACCGTTACCAAAGCCCTGGTTTTGGCGTAGACCATCACCACCATCGAATGGGCCACCACCACGAACAGCATCACGCAGTCGGTCAGAGAATGAACCAATACCTGTACCACCTAAGTGTTTTTGGGTCGCCTGAACAAAGCGCGTGTCGTTTTCAACTTCACCGAAGTTCCACCCTTCGCCGTAGAAGTAGGTATTTTTATCAACTTTCTGTACTGCTGCCAGTGAGTTCTTGATCTGATCTAACGGGTGGTGCCCCATCAGGTCAAAGCGGAATGAATCAATCTTATAATCACGTGACCAAACGACAAGTGAATCAGTGATCAATTTTTCCATCATTGCCCGCTCAGGCGCTGTATTGGAACAACACGTTGAGTTTGTAACATTACCGGAAACGGGATCCAGCCGGTTGTAGTACCAAGGTACAATCTTATCCAGAACAGATGTGCGTGACTCTGGCCCTGCAGAATTGGTATGGTTATACACCACATCCATCACGACGTTCATACCAATATTTGTCTTCACCGCCATTACAGCTTCACGAAGCTCAAGGATTCGTTGTGTACCATCTGGATCGGTTGAGTACGAACCTTCAGGCACCGTGTAATGAAATGGATCATAGCCCCAGTTAAATCCGTCTGTCTCCGATACGTAGCGATTCAGCTCCTGAACCACCGGATTTGATGCTGAATCAGTTTTCTGTACTGTCGCCAACACATCGGCAATCGTTGAAGGGGATTTGCAATAAGGTGCAAACGTCTCTGATTTCTCGACATTTGGATTCACTGTACATAATTTGCTAAACGCAGCGTCAATATTAGCGACCTGTTGCGGATCTTCATTGATTGTCGCAATATCAAAAAACGGCAATAAATGAAGGTGGGTAACACCATTGTCTTTTAGAGACTTCAGATGTTTGACCGGTACAGATTCAGCACTTGTGAAAGCAGTAAATTTACCACGTTGTGCCTTAGGCGTTGACTCATCTAGAGCTGAGAAATCACGAACATGCGATTCATATATCACAAACTCTGCAGGGTTGGTTTGTGTAACTGGTCGTGCTAAAGAATCCCATCCCGCGGGTTTTAATGAACGATCAGTTAAATCTACAACCTGACTAAACTCTGAATTCATTGATAAGCTCAATGAGTACGGATCCGTTACTTCATACTCTACAATGGATTTCGCAACAGGATGATAGACATTAATTTTGTAGCGATAGTAGTCAAATGCTTGAAGATCACTTGTAGCCAAACTCCAAGAGCCGCTAGCTTCGTCGAACACCATTGGTAAGGTTTTTACAACGGCTTTATCATCAGAGTATTTCACTACAGCAACCGACTGGGCCGTTGGTGCCCAGAGACGGAATGTCACATCAGGGCTTCCGATAATTGCACCATAGGCCAGGTCATCTGCAGTACCGGCATCACCTGCATAGAGATCGTCAATAGCCGCTGAAGACTGAACTTGAGTGGCTAGCAACACATTACCACTCGCATCATAGGTTACTGTAAATAGCTGCCCCTTTAAGATGTCTTTCGGTGAAACATCTGCGCCTTCAAAATCCAGCGTCCAGCTTTCCAGGTTATTCAGATGTGGGAACTTAAGCGACCAATCATTGCCCGTCGCTTTCATTGTAGAAATTGTCTTCTCTACACCTGAAAAAGATTGTTGTTTACTGTCGTATTCAATTCCACCTTTACTTGAATATAACAGCTCAACGTTAGCCGCACCGGCTTCAACGGCTAGAACATTACTCGTCAACCAATGTGCGGACGCACCAGCGAACTGAGCCGATGGTAATTTCACCAGCGGCTCATAATAAACTGTCGAGCTACCCTCAAAGGTAAATGCTGCATTACCAATTGCTGCTGCTTTTTCTAGATCAAGTTGTGTGTTATCTAATAAAGGTTTCTCATTACCAATATGTGGAATAAAGTTAACACACTGGCTTGGATCATCCTTCGTCGCAATATCCCAATAAGCACCGTATGTTTTACTTGTGCCCGTTAATGGTAAGCCTGCCTCCCAGTCGGTCGCAGACCCCTCAAAACTGCCACATGTATCATCATTCCATACATGTAACGACAAGTCCGAATAATCTTCACCTTCAAGATTTATATAAATACGTGATGTATTTTCAGGTAGTTCAGGTACTCGTTCAGGAAAAACGCTGGTAATGCCTTCTGTAGTGAAAACATAATTACCGTCATTATGAACCTGGTTCAGATCCAATTTGGCATTGAAATCACCGAGAGGTTTGTTTAATTCTGAGTCTCGCGGAATAAAGTTAACACACTGCGAGTCATCATCTTTCAAATCGATAACCCAATATGCTCCTAATGTTTCGTCGACGCCACTTAAAGGTACCCCTTGACTCCAATCTGAGTTTTCACCGTCATAACTTCCACAAGAATCATCATTCCAGATATGTAAGGTATAACCTTCATACTGATCAGCCGTTGATGATTTAGCCACTTGTCGAGAGTCACGCTTAAAATAAATCGCAGCTTGGTTTTGAGAAATCGACACAAGCTTGCCACTCTCACTCCCCCCCTTATCTCCTCCACTAGGACTAACATCAGAAGATGAATTATTACAGCCAACAACGGCAACAGCAGAGCATAGCGGTATAATTATTTTCGCAAGTGCTGAATATTTAAATTTATTAGTGCTTTTTTTCACAGTTATAATCCATTATTCAATTAAAAAATTGGCGACGAATATAGAAACGATCAATTATTAAAAAAATGATAAATGAATCAATGACAATGAAATCAACCTTGTTGATAAGGTCAGGGGGATGAGACTGAGGGTGGAGAGAATATAAAATTTGAAATAACTCACACAAGTCAGGCTTAGACTCGTCATTAAAGAACAAAAAATATGCACCAATACTTAGGCAGGTCACTCTTTGTAGGCTAAATACAAGGTGATTTGTAAGTTTTTAATAATTAATGTTTTTTCACTAGTCATACGACAATGTTCATTTTTGTGATTTAGGCCAACCTATCAAAACTGTATTCAGATAATACAACTCCTCTCAAGAATAAAAAAAATGATAAACCATAAATAATTCCATCAAAAAAGCCCTGCAATGCAGGGCTTTCAAATCATAACTCATGTATTTATATAGCAGCTTGAAAGCTTATTTCGCCTGACGACGCTTAACAACATCATCCGCTAACTGACGCAGAACTTTTTCCGTATCTGCCCAGCCAATACAGCCATCGGTAATGCTTTGGCCATAAGTCGGCTCGGTGCCTTCAATAATATCCTGACGGCCTTCTACCAGATGGCTTTCGATCATCACACCGAAAATATCACGGTTCCCCTCTGCAACCTGCTTGCCGACGTCTTCAGAAACAATGATCTGACGCTTGAACTGCTTCAGGCTGTTCGCGTGACTAAAGTCGATCATCACTTTCTTGCGCTGACCGGCTTTCTCCAATTGTTCCGTGACGGTATTTACATCTTCCGCACTGTAATTGGGTTCTTTGCCCCCACGAAGAATAATATGACAGTCTTCATTACCTGCGGTTGATACGATCGCCGAGTGGCCATACTTGGTCACCGATAAAAAGTGGTGCGGTGCGCTGGCAGAACCAATTGCATCGGTCGCAATTTTGATGTTGCCATCCGTCCCGTTCTTAAAGCCTACCGGACAAGACAAACCCGAGGAAAGCTCGCGGTGAACCTGAGATTCCGTCGTACGGGCACCAATTGCGCCCCAACTGATTAAATCACCGGTATATTGTGGTGTGATCATATCCAGGAACTCACCCGCAGTCGGCATGCCCATGTCGGTCAGGTCAAGCAGCAACTTACGTCCAATACGCAAACCATCATTCAGCTGGAAGCTACCATCCATATAAGGGTCATTGATCAGTCCCTTCCAGCCGACGGTTGTACGTGGTTTTTCAAAATACACACGCATCACTATTTCTAAACGATCTTTCAATTCTTCCCGTAGTGCTGTCAGCTTCTTACCATATTCAATGGCTGCTTCAGTATCGTGAATAGAACAAGGTCCCACAATAACCAGCAAACGGTCATCTTCATCATTGAGAATATTGTGAATAGCCTGACGCGACTGAAAAACAACTTCAGAGGCCTTCTCAGTAGCAGGATATCTTTCTAATACCGCCACCGGTGGTAATAGTTCTTTAATTTCGCGAATGCGTACGTCATCGGTCTTGTACATACTTCTTTACTTCCTGTGTTACAACATCACTACAGATTCGGTCAAATACGTAAGTAATGTCTTCCATACTCCAAAAAAGATAAAACTAACTTATCGCCTTCAAACCGCATGTGCAAATGCTTATTGAAATATAATTACATATTTATACCCAAGCCACTTCAAGATGCGAGTTTCACTACACTAAAGAATGTAAAAATGACATATTCACTACCTTATGAACCACTCAGATTGGGTAATATTGAAATTAATTGGTCATTTTAAAGCTATTTCTTTGAAATTTCCTCATCAAAGCAATAACATGGCTTAAACATTCTCATAAAATACTGAGGTCGTGTTTTTGCCTGAAGACGCTATCATTTCATTTAAACAAGTTGATAAATGGTATGGAGATTTCCATGCCCTAAAAAACATCAACCTTTCCATCGACCATGGTGAACGCCTGGTTATTTGCGGACCGTCGGGATCGGGTAAATCAACCCTTCTTCGCTGTATTAACGGCCTTGAGAAGTTCAATGCAGGTCAGCTTGTTGTATCAGGCCAATCCCTTGATAAAAAACACTTAAAAACTATTCGCGGCAGCGTCGGAATGGTTTTTCAGCATTTCAATCTGTTTCCGCATATGACAGTACTCGATAACCTGACTTTGGCACCTCGGCGTACGTTGAAAATGTCGAAAACCGAGGCAGAGACGCAGGCAAGGGAATATCTGGAACGCGTTCATATTGGTCATCAGGCAGGAAAATATCCGGCACAGCTTTCTGGCGGGCAACAGCAGCGGGTCGCTATCGCGCGATCTTTATGTATGAAACCTGACATTTTGTTATTTGACGAGCCAACGTCTGCCTTAGATCCTGAAATGATTAGAGAAGTGCTGGATGTCATGAAAGAACTGGCGGATGAAGGCATCACCATGGTCTGTGTCACCCATGAAATGGGCTTTGCCCGCCAGGTCGCCGATCGGGTTGTCTTTATGGATGAAGGCGAGATCGTTGAGATTGCACCGCCCGCTGCGTTGTTCGATACACCGAAACAGCAACGTACCAAGCAATTCCTTGAACAAATCCTGAGTTATTGATTTCGGATATTTGATATCTATGTTAAATAAGCGCTCTCTCACTGTCGGGTACAACATCATAAAGCCGGTAGTCTCAGGCCTATTACAAATAGCGCTTGTAGTAATGGCCCTGATCTGGCTATTAAACAGTGGTGCAGAAGCGATGAACTATCGCTGGCAATGGTATCGTATTCCGCAATATTTATGGTTTGTGGAAGACGGTGAATGGTTTCCGGCGGAATTACTGGCGGGGCTATGGATCACCCTGAAAATTTCGGCGATCAGCCTATTCTTTACCCTTCTTATCGGCCTGACTACCGCCCTGCTAAGGTTGTCTGATTCTATCGTCGGCCGTGGCCTTGCCCGTAGCTACATCGAGCTTATCCGCAATACACCACTGCTGGTTCAGATTTACCTGCTCTATTTTGTGTTTGGCCCGGTATTAGGGTTGGAGCGCTTTACCACTGCGGTACTGGCTCTTTCCCTGTTCCAGGGAGCCTATACCTCAGAAATTTTTCGGGCGGGGTTGAACAGTATTGCCAAAGGCCAGTTTGAGGCATCTGAGAGCCTCGGCTTGTCTCACATCGACAGCTACCGATTTGTTATTTTGCCGCAAGTGATCCGGCGTATTTTACCGCCACTGACCAATGAAACGGTCTCACTGGTCAAGAACTCTTCTATTGTCAGCATTATGGCGATCTTTGATTTAACCACCGAGGGACGCAATATCGTTGCAGATACCGCCATGCCATTCGAAGTATGGTTTACGGTGGCCGGCATTTACCTGTCAGTCACCCTGGTCTTATCCGGCTTTGCCGCCTGGTTAGAACATAAAATGAATGTACCGGCTTAATACCAATATTATTCATTGTGCGGGATCCAAAGCACTGAACCCCGCCATTTAAGGAGAAAGGAAGCATGAAACGACTACTCACCGCTTTTCTTGCAATATTGACATTAACGGCAGGATCTTCCGCCCTCGCGGCAGATAAAAGCACGCTTGTAGACATAAAAGAACGAGGCACGTTACGGGTCGGGCTATCAACTTTTGTACCATGGGCAATGAGAGACAAACAAGGCGAGCTTATTGGTTTTGAAGTCGATGTTGCCCGTCGCCTGGCTGAGGATGCCGGCCTGAAGGTCGAATTCATTCCAACCGCATGGGACGGCATTATTCCAGCCCTGCTTGCGGGTAAATTCGATGTCATCATCGGAGGCATGTCAATCACTGCGCAGCGTAATATGAGTGTGTTATTTACTTCTCCGTATGCCCATTCAGGGGTTCAGCTTGCAGCCAACAAAGAGATAGCCGGCGACAAGACCACCATTGCTGACTACAACAAGCGCAGCGTAACTCTGGCTGTTCGTCGCGGCGCATTTACCGTGCAAACGGCTAAGAAGTATTTTCCAAAAGCCAAATTGCGCCAGTTTGACGATGATGCACAAGCTTTCCAGGAAGTATTGAATGGTAATGCGCATGCGGTACTGGCATCTTCACCAAAGCCTGAACAAATGACGATTCAGTACAATGAAAAACTACACATCCCGCTAACCGAACGTTTAAGCCGGGGCTCTGAAGCATTTGCTCTTCGCCACGGTGAGCACGATCTACTGAACTTCTTTAATAACTGGATTCTGCTGCGCACAGAAGACGGCTGGCTGAAAGCGCGCCATGATTACTGGTTCACCACCTTAGACTGGCAAGACCAAGTGTCAGAGGGACAGTAATCTTGCCGCACTGCAATATATTAACGTTGCTTGAAAAGCAAACGACAAAGCCGAGAAAAACATTCTCGGCCTTGTCCAGGCTCAATAAACTCGACTGGCTGCTGCTCGCCATTATCGGCGTGTTTTCGGGCTGGCTTTATTACCGTTCCTCAGTGGGTATTCACTATCAGTGGAACTGGCCGAGAGCGTTCAGCTTAATTTTCGCATCCGGAAAAACGGGTGAACTGCCCTATTTCTTCCAGGGATTTGTGACGACCATTCGGCTGAGCCTATGGGGAATAGTGTTTGCCGGTCTGCTAGGTTTACTGCTCGGGTTAGCGCGCCGATCACCATTAATGATGCTTCGGCTGCCCGCTCAGGCCTATATCCAGCTGGTACGAAATATTCCACCGCTGGTATTCGTTTTCATTTTCTACTTTTTTATTTCCAGCCAGCTAGTACCGGCGATCGGTTTAGATAACCTTCTGCGCTACCACAACGGTGAGATTAACGGCATTCAGCACTTTCTGTTTGGCCCTTCAAAACTGTGGGAAAACCTGTTCTCTGGTGTACTTTGTGTCGGCCTGATCTCCGCAGCTTATATAGCCGAAATCGTTCGATCGGGAATTGATGCAATTAGCAAAGGCCAATGGGAAGCCGCCGATTCGCTGGGCCTTTCTCGCTGGGATCGCTTTCGCGATATCATTTTCCCACAAGCATTAGCGGGTATTGTGCCCCCGCTGGCCGGTCAGTTTATATCACTGGTTAAAGATTCGTCGATTATCTCACTGATTTCGATCCAGGAGCTGACGTTTGTTGGCAGTGAAATGGCGAACTCGTCCGGCTTAATTTTCGAAATCTGGTTGCTTGTCGGCGCTGGATATCTGGTACTGTGCCTGGGACTGTCGCTGCTGTTCGGCCGGTTAGAAAAATACAGCCAGAAGCATAAACAGAGAGAGTGAAGATGAAGAAGGCATTTTCACTGATTACAGCCTAAACAGCTTTGATGAAATAGGGTCACGCCGGAAGGAATATGCCTCAAACATTCCCAGTATTGTTCCCTTTTGCTGATATTTGAGCACTAGGGCCCTGTCACCATATGCCATGCCCCCGTCGATGTAGCAGCAGTTCCCCCTGACGACTGGCCATAGTGCTTCCACTATATTGTGCCCGTGCAGAACAGCACCAACACCCTGTACTATTGTCGCGGCTCCACTGAGAAAGGCTGACCGATCGGACAGCATCCAATCAAGATCGGACTCACTGACAGTGGCGTTATCAATCGAAGTAACAAGTACATCCCAGTGATAAGGAGCGGGTACCCCTGCATGTACAAGGCCGATTCTGTCTCCGCCAACCTCAAGCGTTATAGCCACAGGTTGTGCAGCAGCATAGCGTATCATATCCGTTAAATGGTACAGGTCATGATCATCACGCCATAAACCACCATTATAAGCCCATAGAAGTGCACTCTGAGCATCTCCAGAGAGCGCTTTGTGTGCCATTATTTCGTGATTACCAGCCAGGCTGACTATCGCGGGATTGTACCGTGCAGCCCCGAGAACCGATAATGACTGATTTCCACGGTCGATTAAGTCGCCAAGAATAAACAGCCTGTCCTGAACTCTGCCATCGACAGGAAACCTGAATCCGATTATGTTCAGAACATCCATCAGCAGGCCGAACTGGCCGTGTATGTCGGATATGAAATATATCTCGAATTCCGACCCCTGCTCCAGCTGTATCAATTGATGCATATCCGCCTCCATCAGAAGAGTTCTTCAAGACTAGATTATTCCATGCAGCAATGGGCTTCTTTAGTGCTCTCTGTCATTTCCTGTCTGATGAAGCGTCTATAATTTCGGCCCTGCGAAAGCAATCGATACTGTGATCGTTCACCATGCCGGTTGCTTGCATATGGGCATAAATCGTCGTAGAGCCGAGAAATTTAAAACCTCTCTTTTTCAGATCGCTTGCCAGTCTATCTGACTCCGCAGAGGTCGCCGGATAATCCGCGAGACATTTCAGATGATTGGTCTTTGGCGTACCTGATACAAAGCCCCAGATATAATCGGCAAAACAGCCAAATTCAGTTTGGACTTCAAGAAATCGTTGGGCATTATTGATGGCAGCTTCAATTTTACGTCGGTTACGAACAATACCCGAGTTATTCATCAGTTGCTCAACGTCTTCTTCATCAAAAGAGGCAACGACAGCGGGATCAAAATTGGCAAAGGCTTGACGATAGTTTTCCCGCTTTTTTAAAATGGTGTACCAGCTAAGGCCTGCTTGAGCAGATTCTAGCACCAGAAATTCAAAAATCTTATTGTCGTCATGCAGTGGTACGCCCCACTCAAGATCATGATAGGCAACATAATCCGGCTTGCTCGTATCGAGCCACGGGCAACGTGTTGGAACTTCTGACATCGGCAGTTCCTTGGTTTTGATAGGTTATTTAAACAGAACTCTATCCAATCAACTCTCGGCTTTGACTAAAAGCCAGTGAATTATCGCTGAAACGAGCATCTTAAGATTACTTGGGTATAAAATAATGCAGATAAACAAGGAGATCAACCGGAGCAATGGCTTCACCGAATCTGGATAAATTCAGAGTGGCAAAGTGATATTTAGCGGGTTGTTTATTGGTGAGATCGCGTTGAGGAAACGTGTCTTATCCACTTAAAGTGAAAGCCATATTGGCGATAAGTCTAAAGTAATGAGTAAAGGGGGGATGTCTTAAAACGGCACCTGTGAGACAAACTCCCTTTGCCTTAACCCGATCGATCGCAAGTAGATCGGTTCGAGTTTTCCCCCGCCGCCCTGTTCAGCTAAGCGGTGTAGTCAGTTGCCATGGCTAGTTCAGTGAACGATTAGCACGGATCGCCAGTTCATTACGATCAAAGTCAAGCTGAACAGTGAATAGCATTAGAAAGTTTCGTAATTTTTTCATTTTTGTTTCTCCCAAAAGCCTTAAAAGGCAAAATGTAACTAAGTTCCGTAACTAAATTACACAAAGACTATACCTGAGTTTTATTTTGTGATCCAGATCTGATTTATTACGTATTTGTGACACGTGAATCCGTTGGTAATTTAGAGAAATCACCAGCCCTACAGAAAAAATTAAAAAACCGATGGCAATTCAGTGATCCATACTTATATGTCCCTAAAACAATTCGGGATACAGTGTCCTGCGAGAATTTAGTGGCTTTATACCTGGCTGATATAGGAACAAATAGTGATTCTATTTGGAGTGTGGTTAACGTAGTATCATTACCATCGACACTCGCCCCTCAGGAATTAGGGGGAGCTCGGTCACAAAGCTACTGGATGTAGTAAGCCCCGAAAAAACACAAGGAGAAAATCAGTGTGGACAACATTACTCCCCTGTTAAACCTTCGCATTATCGAACCCGGTGATTATAACGAACTGGCAACCTTAATGGACTTGGTGTTTGATGACGTCGGGGGCGCATGGCCGCGAATGACGATTATGGATTTGATCCACCAATTTCCTGACGGTCAGATCTGTATTGAAGATAGCGGTAAAATAGTCGGCGCCGCCCTCACCATCAAGGTTGATTACAACCGCTTTTCACTCAGCCACACCTATACCGATATTATCACTGAGCAAAATGTGATTCAGCACCAAGCCAGCGGGGACGCCCTGTACGGCCTGGATGTATTTGTGCATCCGGATTACCGAGGCCTGCGCCTTGGACGGCGACTGTACAAAGCACGCAAGGAACTTTGCCGGAGCGCCAACCTGAAAGCCATCTTAGCCGGCGGCCGCATACCCGGCTACCATAAGGTTGCCGATGAACTCTCCGTTCCCGAGTACATCGAAAAGGTCAAGCGTAAGGAACTGTATGATCCCATTCTGTCTTTTCAGCTGTCCAACGACTTCGACGTTAAACGCCTGATGAAGCGCTACCTGCCTGAAGATGATAAGTCCTGCGGATATGCCACCTTGCTGGAATGGAGCAATATTTTTTACGAAGCGGATCTCCCGTCAATTCTCGATACCGAGAAAACGCTGGTTCGTCTGGGGATTGTCCAGTGGCAGATGCGGGCGATGATCTCTGTGGACGATCTGATCGATCAGGCCGAGTTTTTTGTCTCATCACTCTCTAACTATCAAGCCGACTTTGCCCTTTTCCCGGAATTTTTCAATGCCCCGCTAATGGGATTGAAGACCGAGCAAAGTTCGGTAGAAGCCATCCGTTTTTTGAGCGAGTTTACCGAAGATATCAAGCAACGCTTTTCTCAGATGGCGGTCACATACAACATCAATATTATCTCGGGCAGCATGCCTGTACTGGAAAACGATCGTTTGTATAATGTTTCTTACTTGCTGCACCGCGACGGCTGCATTGACGAACAGTATAAAATTCATATCACTCCCCATGAACAGCGGGACTGGGTTATTGATGGCGGTGATAAGGTCAAGGTATTCGAGACCGATGCCGGGCGCGTCGGCATCCTGATCTGCTACGACGCGGAATTTCCTGAGCTAGGACGTATGCTGGCAGAGCAAGGCGTGCAGATCGTGTTTGTTCCCTTCTGGACTGATACCAAAAATGGCTACCTGCGGGTAAGGCTATGCGCCCAGGCACGTGCCATTGAAAATGAATGCTACGTCGCCATCGGCGGCAGCATCGGTAACCTGCCGCGAGTCAATAATGTCGATATCCAGTACGCACAGTCTGCGGTGTTTTCTCCGTCAGACATTTACTTCCCGCACGATGCAACAATCACCGAGGCCAGCCCTAACACTGAAATGATCGTATTTGCCGATGTCGAACTTGATAAGCTCAAATACCTCAATACCGAAGGTTCTGTAACCAACCTGCGACACCGCAGACTCGATCTCTACGGTGACTTCACCCGCCCCCAAAAAAAATAACGCTATTTCTCGTTAAAAAGCTCTCTCCATTCCGGCCAGAGCTTGGCGAGATCCATATGTTCTTCGATGGTATCGGCTAATCGATCAATACTCTGCTCGCGAATAGCATCAAAATCCGGCGTCTGCGTGGCTTCCAGACCAGCCCACGACAGGATCGCATCACACGCTTCTGCCTGCTCGAAAATACCATGCAAGTAAGTGCCGAATACCTGATTATCGACACCGAGTTGCCCGTCAGGGCCATCTTGCAGTTGCACCGGCGCATTTGCAGCTACGCCTGAGGTTACACCGGCATGAATTTCGTAGCCACGCACAGGTACAGCACTCTGAGCGGGAAGTTGTAATGTTCCTGTCGTTTGTTTTAGCTGCTTATCGGGCGCTAACACCGTAGAGGTATTGAGGTATCCAAGGCCTCGACTGTCGCCCGCATCACCTTCGATACCATCAGGATCTGAGATATGTTCACCCAGTATCTGGTAACCGCCGCAGATCCCCATCACTTTGCCGCCCAGACGTAGGTGGCGTTCAATTTGTTTGTCCCAGCCTTGTTCGCGTAAAAAGGCTAAGTCACTGCGAACACTCTTGGTCCCTGGAATAATAATCAGATCCGTCGGCGGCATCTGCTGACCTTTGCCGACAAACTGTAAATTGACTTGTGGATGCATGCGCAAAGGATCAAAGTCAGTATGGTTACTCACCCGGGTCAGTACCGGTACAACCACGTTCAACTGCTCTTCGGCCGCTTCAACCTGCTGAACATTGATCGCATCTTCCGCTTCCAGCATTAATCCGTGCAAATACGGCAGCACACCAAGTACGGGTTTACCGGTTTTTTCTTCCAGCCAGTCCAGACCTGACTCAAGTAGTTTAATATCGCCGCGAAAGCGATTAATAACGAAGCCTTTTACGCGCGCCTGTTCAGATTCAGACAGCAGCGCCAGTGTGCCATACAGATGAGCAAAGACCCCACCACGGTCAATATCGGCGACAATGATCACCGGGATGTCGGCTTTTTCAGCAAAGCCCATGTTGGCAACATCATTGTCACGCAGGTTGACTTCAGCCGGACTCCCCGCCCCTTCGATAATTACCGTTTGGTATTCATTCTGTAAACGTGAAAACGAATCCATTACCGGTCCCATCACAACTTTTTTGTAGCCGTGATAGCCAATCGCATCCATATCAGCAAGAGCTTTGCCTTGCACAATGACTTGCGCCCCAATGTCTGTATTGGGTTTTAATAATACCGGATTCATGTGCACGGTCGGTTCAATACCGCAGGCCTGTGCCTGTACAGCCTGAGCACGGCCAATCTCACCACCATCTTTGGTCACGGCACTGTTCAATGCCATGTTCTGAGATTTAAATGGCGCAACTTTAATGCCTTTGCGGGCCAGTATCCGACATAATCCCGCAGTCAGTACACTTTTACCGGCATCTGACGTTGTTCCCTGAACCATTAACGCTTGAGTGGTTAACTGCATGTTCTACTCTGCTACTTCTAATAAATTATACCAACCGGTATTAATACTGTTGCAGGATTGGCCATTGAATTTTCGGCCAGTCCTTTCGTTTCCATCATGACAAACTGTTACGCGGTAACGTGTAACAGAGAATGCATCTACAACTTGTTCAGCAGAAAAGCCAGACGAATTCAACACTCCGCCTGGCTTTATCACCTTTTAAAACAATGAATTAAGTGCTAGGCATAAACCTTAGCAAAGAAGCTGACCAGCTTCTCGGTGACGAATTGCGGCTGTTCCAAATTACTGATGTGCCCCGCATCGGGCACAATCACCAATTCACTGCCTGTAATTGCATCTTGCATCAGTTGCGCTTCTAATGGCGGACGAGGCATGTCTTGTGCACCAACCATGATCAACGTCGGCAGCGCAAAATTTTCAATATCATCGAAGGCATCACGACGGCCAAAGACCATTCGGCCAATCTGGGTAAGATCGACGGCATGCTGGCCGGATATTGACGCCAGGTGAGAACGGAATGCAGCGACTAACTCAGGGTTTTCCTGCTCCGCATTGCGCGCAAAGAACATCGGGGTGATCGCATCGACCATCTGAGCCGGAACTTGCTGCGCGGCGGCAATCATATCCATCATGTCAAAATACTTCTTGTGCATAACCTCTGGCTCAAGACCGACAAAGGTATCCATCAGCACTAAAGACTTAACACGGCTTGGGGCCAACACGGTCAGCTCTGCTCCCCACATACCACCAACCGACAGTCCCACTAATGAAAAAGTCTCGATCTCAAGGTGATCCATCAGGCTCAGTATATCTTGCGCGTAATCTCGAAGGTTACGCGTCTTCGCCGGAGCCGCATCCGACTGACCATGGCTCCACAAATCTGGAACAATACAACGGTACTGTTTGCTCAGCACCTCAAGCTGAGGTGCCCACATTTTACTATCCCATAGGTAACTGTGACCAAAGACCAATACAGGTCCTTCACCCTTGTCGATATAGTGCATGGTTTTAGAATCTATGGTGAACGTTTTCATTGATTGTTCCTTTTTATCGTTTTCATTTTTCATTTACAATATTTGTTCATCACGGTTTGTAGCCCCTTTTGATAGAGCACCCAAGCAGTAATACCAGCAGCAAAATTACCCAGCATAGCACCAACAAACATCCCTTCGAGCCCCGCAAGGTAAGCACCTAACCATAGGATCGGCAAAAAGCAGACAAATAAACGCAGACCTGAAATCAGTAACGCTCGCATTGGCAGAGACAGAGCATTGCAAATCGATACCATCAACATGCACACCCCTAGCGGACCGAGACTAATTGGCAGCCACGTCAGATGAAGAGACAGTACATTTCCGACACTGACTTCACTGGTTAGTAATTGTGACAAATAGGGCGATGCAAAAAACAAAATCGCCGCAATCAGCAGCTGCCAGATCAAAACAAACTTAACGGCAATACCGACCAGTGCTTTTATTTTATTGATATCACCAGCACCCAGTAACCGGCCGACCATCGGCGGCATCGACATGGTAAGCGCAAGGATCACCACAATCGAGAAAAACTCTAATCGCGAGCCCAACGCCCAGGCCGCAACGGTTGCAGCACCGAAGCCAGCCACGAGTTTGGTCGCGAGCATGGATGACAGAGACGGAAGTAACTGACTTAGCATAGCCGGTGCCATGATATCTCCCAGTTCTTTGACTGATGATAAGACATCAAGCCCTTGCCATTGAAAGCTCATCCAATGCCGTTTAAAGACCAGAGGATATACCACCAGCATACCCGTTGCGAAAGAAACAATGGTTGCCCATGCAGCTCCCGCCAACCCCATATCAAAAGTAAAGATGAACAGTGGATCCAAGGCTATATTCAGCAAGCTGGTCACAACCATCATGATGCCGGGCACCATGGTATTACCATTGGCACGGCATAAGCTGTAAGCAAAATAGACCATCGCACCGGTCCATGCACTCCCCAGCCATACCGGCCAATAGGCATCAATGACAGGATAAACGTTTTCCGGAGCGCCCAATAAGCTCAGAATCGGTCCGCGCAGCAGCCAGATCAACCAGCAGATGACAAACACACCAATGCCACCTGTGAGTACCACCAATCCGCCCAGCTGTTTCGCACGTTGCGGTTCATTTGCCCCGAGAACACGGGAAATCAGTGATGTCGTCGCAATCCCCAAGCCGACCTGCAGGCCAATAACCACCATTTGCATCGGCAGGGTAAAACCTTGTGCCGCAAGCGGCAAGACGCCAAGCTGACCGATAAAGGCACTATCAACAAGCTGAAAGCTCATCAATGACAATACCCCAAATAACATCGGCCACGTCATTTGAAACAGATGCCGGGCTAAATCCGGATAAGAAGAAGAGTGAGAAACTGTTGCAGAATTTACGGGCATGGCATTCAAGGCAGTAATGAAATAGGCTGACTAGTTTACGAGCTTTACCGACAGAGCTAAAGGGAAAAACTGAACCGCAAGACAATACCGCAGGTATAAACGCACCTCGATGACAAGGCCATTCTTAGCCAGCCCCTCAAGAATGGAAAATTCACCGGATCAGATACTAACAGTGATAACGTAACGACCAAAACCACGTTTCATTACTCATCTGGACCCATTACTGATAAAAATGGACAAATAATCGGCAAACAAGCAAAATTAGTGCCCACAGGCTATGATTATTACTCTATAATCTGCCACCGTATTTTTAGTCCGGCTTGTATTACATTTGGTGGTTTAACGACACGTCAATATTCAATATATGGGTAATTTAGCCGTCTGCTTTAGGAACAAAGAATGTCATTTTCATCACAAAACTTTTCTCCGGAAATTGTGCGCGCCCTTACTGAATGTGGTTACGAAAAGTTAACTCCGATTCAGAAGCAGGCTATCCCACACGCTCGTCGTGGACATGATATCCTTGCCAATGCACAAACAGGGACAGGTAAAACTGCCGCATTTGCTTTGCCTATTATCCAGCAGATCTGCAACACCCCTAAGCCGAGTAGCCGTTTCAATGTTCGTGCTCTTATCCTCGCTCCGACTCGTGAGCTAGCGGCACAGATCGCAAAAAACATTGAAGACTACACCAAATATGTTTCAGTCAATGTTGCTGCTATTTACGGCGGCACCAAAATGTCATCTCAAGAGAAAAAGCTGGAACAAGGCTTAGATATCCTGGTAGCGACCCCGGGCCGTTTGCTTGAGCACCTGGAACTGAAAAATGTTTCTCTGGCAAACCTGGAATTCCTGGTTTTCGATGAAGCCGACCGCATGTTGGACATGGGCTTTATTACAGACATTCGCACGATCATGAGCGATATTCGCTCCCGGCCTCAGACGATGTTGTTCTCAGCAACCTTCTCTAGCCAGATGAACAAGCTATCAACCGAAATTCTGCGTAAACCTAAGCGTATTTCTGTTGACCGCGAGAATGCCACTGCAGATACTGTTTCGCATGTTGTTTACCCTGTTGATGAAGATCGCAAGCGCGAGTTGTTATCTGAACTTATCGGCAAGAAAAACTGGCAGCAAGTGCTGGTTTTCGTGAACTACAAAGAAACAGCAAACATGCTGGTTGAAGAACTGAAACTCGATGGTATTAAAACCGTACTGTGTCATGGTGACAAAGCACAGAGTGCCCGTCGTCGTGCCCTGGACGAGTTCAAAGAAGGCAAAGCCCGCGTGATGGTCGCAACTGAGGTTGCTGCCCGTGGTCTTGATATTCAAGGTCTGCCACATGTGGTGAACTATGATATGCCGTTCCTGGCCGAAGACTATGTGCACCGTATTGGCCGAACCGGCCGTGCCGGTCAAAAGGGTCACGCTGTCTCTTTTGTCAGCCGCGAAGAAGAATTAACCTTGGTACAGGTAGAAACACTGATTGGTCAGCGCATTCACCGCGTACAGCTTACCGGCTATGAGCCTGCCAGCCGTGATGCGCTGCTACAGAAGATGCAGACCAAATCGGCATTCAAAGATCGCAAAGGCCGTACTAACAACCCAACCGATCAATCTGCGGCAGAGCGTCGGGTCAAATTACGTCAGGCGATTAAAAACAAAGCTAAAATCACGACTATGAAGAAATAATTTACGTGAAATAGCCTAATACTAGGTATAACAAATACATAGTAAAAATAGAACGCTGATTAGCGACTGCTTATCAGCGTTTTTTTGATCAGTCGATAGCCATATCTATCAGGATAAGATCAGTTTTGGGTATCGCTCAGATAGCGCTTTAATGCCGCCCCCGGAATAGAACTTTTCGTTGCAACGGCGAATGATGCCCACATTGCGCCCTCCGACATCGCATCCGTAATCGATGACTCCTTTAGCAAACCGTTAATTAAGCCAGAAGCAAAGGCATCACCAGCCCCAGTCGTGTCGATAACGTCTGCTGATACCGCGGGAACATGAAACTGTTCATGCTCGGTATAAGCCGTCGCCCCCTTCTCACCATCGGTGATAATGAAATAGCGCAAATGGCTTCCTGCGATTTGCTGACCATATTGCCACACTGACAGTTCACGCCCCGATCGCCAAGTACGGCCTGCCATATCAGACTCAGATGAAATCAACACGTGACAAGGCCGAGAGCGCTCATCTTTGGCTAACTGGGCGACAACCAGGGTTTTATCCAATGCCGCTTCAGCCCAGATCTCACCACCTAAAGCCGATGAGTTAATATACAGCGCATCCCATTGGGTAAAATCAGGTGCGTTACCCAATTTAAAAACAGGCCGTTCAGGGCGAATAATGGTTCTTTCGCCATCAGGCGTCATCATCAAGATTAATTCAGGCGTCACGACATCATTTCGTTGCAACAGGTGACAATCTAAACCTTGCAAGCTGGCTTCTGCCAATAGCCAGTCTGCGGTTTCATCCCGACCAACCTGGCTGACTAAAGCCACACGGTGTCCCGCCCATATCAAGCCTAAACCTGTATTGGCCCCACCCCCACCTAATCGTCGACCAGCATCTTTATAATGGTGACGCCCTCCCATGATCAACGGTCTATCAAGCTGTAAAACGCGGTCACAATTTAAGTTAGCTAACAGAAGAATATTCGCCATAATTACTCGTTTTCCTGCGTTCTCGTCATTAAATGGAGCAGGTGCATCCCTAATACCGATCAGTACAATTTTTTGGTTAGTCTTAGATTAGATCATGAAAGAGGTAAAAACGCGAGGTCGCGCTACCCATTCCGGAAAAAATTGGTAGCGCGGTCTTTATATGAGGCAAGAGTTAATTAACGTTCAACAATAATCCGCGTATGGATTCTCTTGCGGCAATGGGATTGCCTGTTCAAACTCAGAAAGACGTAACTCATTTTGTGTCATCGATACCGACGTTTCATCCATTACACTTTCACCAAAATGATAGCGAATGGTTTCATTACCCAGGCAAGCTTCTTGATCGCAGATCTCGGTACGCGCCTTGATCTCGACATTCCTATCATAATAAGCCGCCAGCGCATCAGCGCCATATTTAGCCAGTAACATCTCAAGGCTCTGAGCCGGCGATAACACCAGACCGGTTGCATTATTACCACCAAAACCTTTGGCATTAAGGATCACCGCTTTATAGTCATCCCCTTTCTGACCCGCAAAAACATGATCTGTCAGAATATTCAGGTTCGACTGGTGTACATCATCAGCGATATGATCGATGGTTTGAATGCCCGGGATCCAGCCATATTGCCAAACACCTAACGAAGCAATTAACTGATCGCCCGCAGCGACACTCATCGAGTGACCGACATACGATTTAATCGCGGTAACCGGCCAGTTATCAATGGCAAAGGTTTTCGCTACTTCATTCAGAATATGGCTCTCGGTAACACGGTTCTGCGGTGTGCCGGTACCATGCGCCTGAACATAGGTCTGCTTGACGCCAGCTTCACCGAGGATCGCTTTCGCCAGAGCTGTCGCTTTAGCAACCGTTACGTAATTACCAACACCCGGCGCTGAGATGGATTTTTTGTTGGCATCAGCATTGATAAATACATCAGCGACCGAACCATATATATTAAGCCCCAGCGTTAAGGCCAGCTCATCATCCATCAACACCACAAACTGGGCAGATTCTGCCATCGTAAAGCCGGCATTCGAGGAAAATGGTCGACATGCACGGCTGTTATCAACCGTATCGCTATTATCTAATGCTTTTAATTGCTCATCTTCGGCCAACGCGCCCATCACGCGGAAACCTTCCATGATTTCGGCAACAACCGGCGCTTCTGCATTACCCACAATCGCGACTTTAGATTTGCCATGCTGAATGTCATGCATTCCCTGACGCAAGTTATACAGGAAGGTTGCACAAGCCCCCATATTTGTACCAGTGGTACCAACGCTGTTAATCACGTAACCATTAATAAAATCTGCAGGCATTTCTGCAAATGATAAAGCCATCATCTTCGTACTGACACGGCCGCCGGTTAATGGCGCAGCCAGCATACCCGCCAGTGATTGATCGTCGATTTGCCCCAGCCCGCTACCGGCATACACAGACACTTCGTCTGGCTTGATATGCTGAAGAACCTCTGACCAATCCACCCCCAGTGAATTCAGGGCATCCGACGCGCCGTAAACGGTCAGCTTCAAACCCCGGGGGTGGAAACGGGAGTTATACCGTGTACCCGGGTCGAAACCGGCAGGAATATTACCGCCGCTGCTCACAGGAAAAGTCACACGATCTTCCAGCAGCGCATCCAGGTTACCGTTTACCGTCACGGTCACTTTGCTGCCCTGCTCTTCCACGATCCAGTTGTCCGGGATCACAGCAGGCAGTTTGGACTTTCGTAATGTGAACGAAATCTGATCGTTTTCTGAGCTTAATGCGGTTTTGTATTGATATAGCAAGTTCTCAGGATCAAAGGAGTCAATTCGACGCACCAGCGTACCCGCTTTAATCGCTGCGATAATATCCTCACTGACAGCGCCGTCATTGACGTCCGCACCGTTATCCAGCCCCATGCGGCGAGCCAGATCCTGCCAGGTCATATTCATCTCATCTGCGGTTAATACATCGGCGACCATACGCTTATAACTGTGAAAGCCTGAACTACGGCCAGCAGCGTTAATGCCACCAAAACCAACGATAAGAGGTAACTTAGTCATTCTGAACCTATATCAAACATTGTTTTAAACAGAAGGATATCAACTTACACTGGTTAATCACCTTGCAAATATGCCAAAATCACTGCCATTCAGGCCGGAGAGATATTTTGGCATTATTTATATGAACGAGAGTGAATAGATGAAAGTGGGATTTGTCTTATACCATCGTGCTCTGATCACCGGCGTATCGCTGGCTGCCGAAATGCTGAGCAGCGCCGCAAGTTTACGAGAACGAAAGCAACAACGTGACAACCCTTTTGATATCAAACTGATCGCCCCTTCTTTGACGTCGCCCAAACTTACCGCAGGGATCAAGCTTCAGCCCGATATGACCTTTGAAGACGAACACATTTTCGATATCGTCGTACTGCCCCCTATGTGGGGAAATCCGATATCATCGCTCAGCCATACCCCCGAGATCGTTCCCTGGTTGATCAGGCAATATCAGCATGGCGCAAAACTGGTCGCGACCGGCACCGGTGTCTCCTGGCTGGCTGAAACCGGATTACTTAATAATCAGGTCGCAACAACCCATTGGTATTTTTATGAAAAGTTTGCAGCGCGTTATCCCCGTGTACAGCTGAACCGACAAGCTTCGATTACGGCTGCCAACGGCCTGTTCTGTACCGGCAGTATTAACTCCCAGTCAGAGATGATTTTGTATTTGATCGCAGAAAACTTTGGTCAGAAGATAGCTAATACCATTGAAACTCATTTCGGCCATGAAATTTCGAAATCAGCGCAACAGCCTTTCTACCAGATTGGCGGGCAGGTGCAGTTTGATGAGTCCATTGCGCTTGCTCAAGACTGGATGAAACGAAATTTGTCACAATCGATGACCGCTCAAAGTGTGGCGATCCAATGCGGGTTGCCGCTCAGAACCTTTAATCGAAAATTCAAAGAACAGGTTGGCCAGTCTCCCCATCAATATCTGCAAAAAATAAGAATGGAAACAGCACAACAGTTATTACGAGATTTTGGTATGTCGGTACAAGACGTGGCAGAGCAAGTCGGCTACAAAGATGCCTATCATTTTTCGACCCGATTTCAGCAACAGTTCAGTATAACCCCAAGCAAGTACCGGAAAATGGTCAAAGCCAAAATCTACAATGCAGAGTGATCATACTAAAGTCACTAAAAACGCCAGCGAGGGTGTAAGAACAACCATACGTTGAAATAAAAGTAACCATACCTTGAAATAGCTTACTAAAGCATACCATGCTTTAGTAAGTTTACTTTCTATGAAAAAGCGCCCCCTAAAAAACTCGTCAACTAAAAACATATCTCGTTTTGTAAGCATCAAAACTGACTCTATCCATACCGTAAAGTCCGATCTAGAGTTCGATGCATGTTTCCATTTTGAATTTGCTCTTCAAATATTGTTGTATGAAGCACAACGACAACATGCGCGAGATGAGATGAGATGAGAAGGGGATTAAAAGTCCTTACTGAGGATGACATCCAAGTTTACCCTCGGCTGGACATTCAAAAATATGATTACAACATTGTCATTATTGCGTCAGAGAAATGTCAGCGCCTTACTTCATAATTATCAACGTAAGATAAAAAAAACAGGCATAGGCCTAAACAATGAATTAAGAGGAAAAGTGCTATGACTACCACTAAAACTATTATTGCTTCAGGCTTACTTCTTTTATCAGGTACAACCCTGGCCGATATAAGAGTCGCGGACACCCACAATGGTGCATGGGTCTCAGTGTCACACGACGGTTCACCAATTCAAGGTGCAGAAGTGACAGTAAAAAACGTACCACAACAAAAAGCAACCTATATCACAGATGAAAATGGACGAGTATTCATTCCGTTAACCCTTGAAAACTCTCGCTCAATTAAATATCAAGTTACTAAACCTGACGCAACAACCTCAGAATCCCGCTTTGCATTTCACTCGACTAACAAGTAGTAGAAAACACCTCAAGATTACACAGCCACAGTCTTGAGGTGTTTCACTTCTCATCCGTTACAATTAATTCGCCACGATACATTTGCATCTGGCAGGTAAAACTATATTCACCAGGCTCTCTGGGAGGCAGAAAAACATCCTTATTTTTGTCCCGTGGTAACTTCTCACTGATATCGAAATCGGCAATGTTGCCGGCTTGCCTGCCTGTAAGCGAATACGTGATGGCTCATAGGTACCGTTTTCAACCGTTATCGTGATCACTCCCTCATCGGCAGTAACCTCTTTCGGTTTATATAGCCAAAACCACCAAACAATTAAACTGATTAGCGACAGCCCAGCAGAATAATTATTATCATATAATGTCATCCCGTTAATGCTCTTGTGCCTTGAACAGCCGTAAGCGGTTAGCATTACTGACTACCGTTAACGAAGAAAAATCCATCGCCGCACCAGCAATCACAGGGCTTAGCAGCACCCTGAAGAACGGCTAAAAATTACTGCCCAGTAGTTCCCGATGCTATATAGATCATTCCGCCATAATGGGTTTCAAAAGACATTTCCTTAAAATAGTGCTCAACAGACACCCATGGACGGACACTGAAGTACTCAGGTGTATAGCCGAACTGCCCACCGAGTTTCAGTACAATTTTAATTAGCCATAACGGCAGATTTTCTGGCTGTTTTCCGTCAAGGATCGATAAATGTCCATCAGGCTTAAGCGCATCCGCCACAGCTTTTATCACCTGGTCATATTCAGGAATATAGCCCAGTACGCCAGTAACAAGCACCGCATTTAACGGCTGCGGAAACTCATATGCCGCAATATCTGACTGAATCAGTTCTACATTCTGCCAGCTGTTTTGTTCAACTCTTTTCCTGGCGATATCCAGCATGCCTGGCGTTAGATCCACACCAATCAGACGCCCTTTTTCCCCAATTTTCTCAAGCAGCAAAGGAAAGTTCAAACCTGTTCCGCAGCCGAGCTCGACGACGACATCTCCGCGCTTCAATGACAACCGTTCAATAGCTATCGAACGATAGGTATTCATTCTTAGTCCGATCAGCCTGAAAAGAAGTGTTGTAAAGTCATAGTTCTTTGCACCAGCTTGATATAATCTCTGAACATCTTGCCTTGATAGCATCGATCTTTCCTTTGGTTATGCTGCCAGCGCTGTAGCTAGATTTCAGTTTAGCACCCGCCCTTTAAAAATAGAAAGGTGATGAAGCGGCTACACTAGAAAATATGTCAACGATTCTCCTGACTAGATCTTCCTGACGCCAATGGTCACAAATACCTTACTCTTCATTGCCATCACATTAGCTCTTTACTCGCTGGTGAAAAATATAAAATCACACTATTTCCCGGCCCCGGCATTTTACATACTGATAGGCGTTATAATTGGCCCGCTGGCATTGAATTGGTTAACGCCATCCGACTCCTTAGCATGGATTGCTGAATCTACTGTTGTATTCATGCTCTTCTCTGCAGGGCTTGAAATTAGGTGGCACAATTTTTTCAAAGCGATAAAACCCGGTCTTCTGGTGGGGTTGATGGGTATAGCCATCAGCTTCACACTCGGTACTATCGTCGTTATTTCTCTTACTCAGAAGCTCGATGAAGCACTCTATGTCGGTGCAGCTTTATCAGCAACAAGTATCGGACTGAGCATCCCATTACTGACTCGCTTCAATCTACTAAACAGCAATGCCGGGCAAATTTTACTGGCCGCAGCAGTAGTCGATGATGTCGCTGCGCTTTATTTGCTTTCTGTGTTACATGCCAGCTTCACATCAGACAACAGCATGATTTCGATAATATTATCTCTGTTAGCGGGTATGTTGAGCCTGGGCCTGGCTGTCTTAATTGTCTCGCTATTTAATTCTTATCTCATCAAAAAGATACCTGAAAGACATAAAGCACTGCGCCGGATACTGACAGCTAGCATTGTCGGGGCCAGCGCTTTCGGTACACACCATTTCGGTCTGTCTGCCGCTGTCGGTGCGTTTGCCGCCGGTGCAACCATGTCCTTTTCAGTTTGCTGTGTCCGCTCTCCTGACGAAGCTTTCTTTGATAAGATTTCTGGCTTCCTTGCACCCTTTTTTTTCTTCAACATTGGCCTGCAGATCACCCAACTGGACATGCATAGCCCCCATATGATTCAGCTTGGAACCTTAGTGTTGATTGCCGCAATCGCAGGTAAGCTACTTAGTCCATGGATTCTTATTAACAGTACCACTGCAAATGAGCGCAATATTATTGGCTGGGCACTGGTACCTCGTGCAGAAGTCGCTATCGTCATCGCCAGTGTAGGAATGCAGCAAGGCCACCTCGGGCACCACAGTATGATTTCTATTGTCTTTATGACTATGTGTACAGCAATTTTGGCCCCCGTGGTGATGCCCCTCATCGTTCAGAAAAGCCGATAACTTTCGCTAAAGCATTTTGTTATAGATTGTTGCTAATAACCAAGCAATTACGCCTGCGCTCAAGCTCCAACCGACCAGTCCCACCAAAATGCCGATAAATGATATTTCCCAGCCCAGCTGGGCTAAGTTCATATGTACCATATCTCCAGAGGTAGCCATCATCATTTCAGGCATCCCCAAAACCAATAGCGAACAAATGATCCAGACAATTGAAAAGCTAAGTGACGAAGCAATAGCAAATTTCACAGCATTAAGAGACATTTCTTCCTCCCCATATGATTCCTTGGCCCAACCTGTTCTACATGAATTCTTTCATTACCTTGTTCCCCAATCCCTTAAAACAAGGTAATTTTATTCAATGCACAATGACCAAAATCTGTCCCTAAGATGACAATATTGTCATCTTTATGTAACGTCGTTTACTATGGCTTCCTATTGCTTGCCAGTGTCAGTGAAAAGATAGTGATACCGCCTGAAGAGCTGGCTGCAATCTCACCACCATGAGCGGCAACAATAGATTTAGTGATAGCAAGCCCCAAACCGACCCCATCCGATTTACCGTGCGTTCTGGACTTATCAGCCCTGTAGAAACGTTCAAACAAGTGAGGTAAGTCCTCCGGAGAGATCGTTTCCCCCTGATTCTCAACCTCAACAATAACTACTTCTTTTTTTGGGATAATTCTGATTTCCACATAGCCACCATCCGAGCTATGGCGCAATGCATTCGATATCAAATTACCGAAGGCACGGCGCAACATAAGCCTATCCCCCTTAATCTGGGCTGCGCCTCTCAAGCGAAGGGTGACACTTTTTTCTTCCGCCAGAGCATCATAGAACTCAAACAACTCACAGACTTCTTTCTCGACCGGAACATGCTTAGGGGTTGCCAGTAATAAGCCGTTATCAGATTTTGCAAGGTACAGCATATCAGCAATCATCCGGGCCAGACGTTCAAACTCCTCCGAATTTGACGCAAGAATGTCCTGGTATTCCCGGGCGGTACGAGGCCTAGATAGCGAGACATGGGTCTGGGTCATCAGATTACTGATAGGTGTGCGTAATTCATGGGCAATATCTGAAGAAAAATCAGATAACCGCTTAACAGCTCCTTCCAGCCGCTCTAGCATTTGGTTAAGCGTTACCGACAAATCCGCGATTTCTATCGGCATCGTATCGACAGGCATACGGTGATCCAGGTGGGTAACCGTCACCGACTCCGCACGCTTCCTCAATATTTGCAGAGGAAGCAGCCCTCGCTGCGTTGCAAACCAACCTAAAATTCCGCTTACTATCCCTGCGACAACAATAAATTTGATTAATGTATCTTTAAAACTATCCAAAAACTGCCGGTGATGATTGATATTAATAGCGATTGTCACAATATATTCGGTAGCAACCGGAAGCTCCGTCAATATATGAAATCGCATGCCTCGGTATAGTTCATCATTATCCGACCATTCAAAAATCATCTGCTCATCATCAAGATAATATGCAGTGACATCATCAGGAAAATTCACATTTGGTGATGAGTAAATAACCCTGTCTATATTGGTTACATTAGTGACTAAAATATGATGCTCTTCAAATATATCTCCGAGCTGGCTAGACAGTATTGATAAATCATTATTTAGCTTACTTCCGTGAACAAAATCCTGCACAACAAGTGCCTTATCGTTCAGGATTGTCCGATCCTGCTCAATGAAGTGCTTGTCTATTGCAACATATATCAACCAGCCCAGAGAGGTTAATACGATCATTGAAGCAGCAGAGAAAAAACAAGTTAACCGAAATGACAGCGAGCGCTGAAGAATCACTCCTCCTCCGGTATTTCTAGCACATAGCCCATACCACGAATAGTTTGGATCAGCTTAGGCTCAAATGGCACATCCACTTTATTGCGTAACCGGCGTACAGCTACATCAATAACATTGGTATCACTATCAAAATTCATATCCCAGACCTGAGAAGCAATTAAAGACCGTGACAATACTTCTCCCTGACGACGCATGAACAGTTCTAACAGCGAAAACTCCTTGGCCGTTAGCTCTATTTTCTTCCCGACCCGATATACGCGTCGTCTCAGCAGATCAAGCTCCAAATCAGCAATCACTAACGTCGTCGGCTCTGAAGCTATAGTACGCCCTCGTTTCAAAATTGAACGAATGCGGGCCAATAACTCGGTAAAGGCAAAAGGTTTAACCAGATAATCGTCAGCACCGAGTTCTAGTCCTTTAACCCTATCTTCCACCTGATCGCGTGCTGTTAGAAATAATACCGGGGTATCTCGGTTGCTGCGTCGTAGTGTTTGTAATAATTGCCAGCCGTTTAGCTCAGGTAACATTACATCAAGCACAATCAAATCGTATTCATCCGTCAAAGCAAGGTGCAAGCCATCAACGCCATTCTGAGCCAGATCGGTAACAAACCCGGATTCTGCCAAACCCTGACGTAAATATTCACCGGTCTTAGGTTCATCCTCTACGATTAATAGTTTCATTTTTATACCTTTTTTAGTTCAACAGCAGTTTACCAAAACTTTAGCCCTCTAAGTGCGACATGACAAAATTGTAATGTTAAAAATCTGTATAGCGTCAGGCTTTCCACGGCTTTCTTACCGCAATAAAAAAGCACTATCGCTAAGGACAATGCCAATCAATGCAATCCGGATATCTCGGGCAATGAGCGCTAAAACCAGAAACGTATACCAGCCAACCAGCTGATCTCATCTGTTTGTTTCCCTGCATCCTCAGCCATGGATTTTGTATCACCAAACTTAGCGGCCCACTCCACGCCAAGGTAGGGTGAAAATTGCCGGGAGAACTCATAACGCATGCGCAAACCTAACGAACCGTCAGTTAGACGCTGCCAAGCCCAGCGTCCGAGCACATCGGCTGTTACCAGGAAGCTTACGCGTTGTGCAGGCTGTACCGGCACAGTATGACGGCGAACCTGAAATTGACCACCAGGCGTTTCTAATTCACTCCACATCCCATGCAAATGCATCGGGTGTGTCATCATTGTATCGTTATGAAGAATAATGCGGACCCGCTCGCCATATCTGAAATGCACCGGCGTACTTTGGCCGAACTCCAGTCCGTCGAATGACCAGGTATAACGTTCCATATTACCGGTCAGATGGAGCTCAAGCTCACGCTCGGCCATTCTGTTATCAAGTAGGCCACCGATAGACGAAAGATCCGCCAATGTCAGCACTCTCCTGCCGTTATTGCGCAAACCAATACCGGGGTCATCCAGATTTGTTCTCGGCATATCTACCCGCATATCCGTACTCGGACCATATTCCGTATGCGCGTGACGTACTTTAGTAGTTGGCTTATGCCGTGTATTTTCAATCATGAATTCCTGACTATGGCCCATCGCTGAATGATCCATAGTGCTATGATTATCAGGACTATGATCCATCGGCGTCATTGTTACCCCATGCAGCATAGCTGAGTGATCCATTGCTCCCATCATATCGGTCATCGTTAACCACTTCGCGCGATCAAGCGGAGGTACGGATGCCGTAAGCCCCGGACGCTCAGCAAGAGTCCCTCGAGCAAAACCTGTCCGGTCGATGGATTGGGCAAAAATCGTGTATGCCCCGTCTTTAGGTTTGACAATAACATCGTAGGTTTCACCCGGACCGAACCTGAATTCGTCTACCGATACGGGCTCAACGATAATAGCTCCGTACATCCCCGTTATTTTCTGCATTGCCGAATGGGAGTGATACCAGTATGTGCCGGACTGTTTGAGAGTAAATCGATAGGTAAAAGTACTATTGGGAAGGATACCGGGGAAACTGATACCTGGTACACCATCCATTTGAAACGGCAGCAAAATTCCATGCCAATGAATCGAAGTAGTCGCATTCAGCCTATTCTTGACTCGGATGGTAACGGTATCTCCCTCTTTTAATCTCAACGTCGGGGCGGGAATAGAGTGATTAATCGCCGTCGCGATTCACACCTGGCCATTGAAATTAACTAGCGCTTCCGAAACCTCGAGATTAATTTCGGTGCCGCTAAGTACCGGGGCACTTCTTGTCAAAGCATACCTAAGCCCGTGAATATTTGTCGCTTGAGGGCTCTTTAACGGCCAAAAAGCAAAAGCTCCGACCGTAGCAGCCCCTGGACAAAACGTCTTCGAGAGCAGGTCTTAGATAACGTTGCTGACTGCTTCACTTTCATTAGTTACCTCCTTTGGGAGATAGTCAAATTATAGCCAAAGCACCAAATACCCCTTCTGCTATTGCCTACTTCCGCTTGCTTCCTGGAGGCGGTTTATGGCAACTCCAAGGCTCATGGGCAGCGTTATCTTTCACATTCTGATCGACAAATTGATAGTAGCTTCCCTTCATTCGGGACCACCAGTTATCAGCTATACGTAAGCCGCATCCATTAATCACGTCTTCAATCAAGTTAATATTGCAGTGCGAAGCATCATAGATAACGATTAGCTCAGAACGCTTTTCATCAACAGAAACTTGATCCATTCCCTGCAAACTGTCTATTGCTGCTATTAGCTGAGCAGTATTATCAGCCGTCAGCCCCACGATTTTTATTAAGCGCTCAACGCAATTCACTTCATTAACACCCGGGCGGTGTTTATCTGTGCTCATAGTGAACTCCTTCGTCTTGCAACGAAACTAAGGTGAAATATCAACGGAAATTGGCGAACTAGGTTCCTGGTTATTTCCACACCGCTTTGACATCAAAGCCGCTTAGGAAACCAACCTGGGGTATTCTCCATATACTGAAGATATTCATTGCCGAATTCCTGAATTGAGTTTTTCTCTTCACGTCTGGCAAGGCGTACATATAACACCACAAGGATTGGAAACATAACTAGGGTAGGAATTGTAGGCCACTGTAATAAGAAGCCGAACATGATAAGAATAAAAGCAACATATTGCGGATGCCGACAGCGAGCATACCATCCAGTCTTTGCAAGAACATATTCTTGCTGAGCTCGATGAAGTACACTCCACGCCGTTGCTAACATATAGAAGCCAAAGAAAATAACAAGCATACTCAATATATGTAACGGGTCCCAATGGGGATTACCCTCGAAACCCAACAAAGTATGCCATAAATGCCCGTTTTCATGGGCAAAAAAGTCAACATTGGGAAATTGCTCAGTCAACCAACCAGACAACAGATAGATAGTCAGCGGAAAGCCGTACATTTCTGTGAACAAAGCGACAATGAATGCCGAAAAGGCACCTAAGCTGCGCCAGTCGGTCTGGCTTTTCGGTTTAGCAAAACTAAAGGCAAAGAAGATGAAGATTGCTGAGTTCATCAACACCAATCCCCAGAGCCCGTAATCACTTCCCTCGTTCATCATTTTTACCCTCGTTTGAAGCCGAGTTTTGAGCCTGCCGCCTACCCTCTTCCAGACCTTTCTTGTAAGCATCCTTAACAATGCCTGAAGACGGAGTCTCACCTCGCTTCTCAGATTCACCATGATGAGCATTATGATGATGGCCATGACCACGATGCATAAAAATATGCATGACAGGACATAATAGAAGAATTAGTAATGGCAAATACTCAAAGACATGCTCGCGATGTTCGGCTATGAGGAAATAACTAACAGCTGCTATCAAAGCGATAGCAGACCAACCACTCGGCGTTGTCCAAAAAGAACGTGATTGCCTTGCCATTAGCTGTCCCCATGGAACTTATGATCTTCGGCAGTTGAAGGTAACTGGGTATGGATCCAATAAAGGTTGTCGACAGCTTCAATAGCAACCAGTCCTTCTGCATCCGCATTAACATGCGCAATTTTAACAATGAGCTTGGCGATTTTTTCCGCATTCTCTGCAATGGTATAAATATTCAACTGGATATGTTTGATCATGTGCTCTTCATTTATGGCATTAAAATAGTTTCCACGACCATACACTTCATTAACAGTAAAACCTGTAATACCATGCTTGAACAGGCTAGCTTTCACAGCACCCAATCGAAGTTCATCGAATATCGCAACTACCTTCTTGAAAGTCATTAGTTATTCCTCACTGAATTTATGCTCTGTTACTCTAAGTGTAGAAGCCGCCTACGTCGCACTTTCATTTCTAGTTAAAACAAAGCCTCGACTTCAATCATGAATATCAATGATATGGCAGATTATTAACCTGAGTGGCTTTGCAACAAACGCTATATACAACTATTTACTATACGAATCAGTACTTTCACTAGACTGACACCAAGATGACAATTCTGTCATCTTGGTGTCAGTTTATATAACAAAGTAGTCATTGAATCTGAAAGGTACCTGGCTGACCTTGGCCTAACGCCAAGTTCTAACATTTAGCCAGGCTCGGCTATGATCTTATGGCTGTTTCTACACATGTACCTAAGTTATCCCAATATGCAGGATTCAGAATGATGTCAGCCAATTCAAAGAAAATATACGAAGGAAGGAATGGGCCTTTTGAGGTAACTTGGGGATATCGTCAGCAGGTACCACTAAAAACGCCAGCGAAGGGAAATAACTGGCGTTTAATATTTGATTTTTAATCTGGAGTTCCGAGTAGCGTTTCACAGTGAATCGCTACTAACCTCAAAACTTGCGGCTCTGGGTGATGTCTTCACATTCACCGTCAATCACGGTGTGAGATTCTGCCATATTGGCTTTGGCATAAGAGCCCGCTTGGGTATCTCGGGTTCGTGAGGAGTCCGCTTGCGAATAGCCTGCCTGCGCATACGCCATTCTTTTTTTAATCAATGGTCTGGTTAATAACGCTGCAACGGCAATAAACAGCCCCAGGATTGCAGCAAATGACACGGTGAAAAGGCCAACGACCAAAGCAATAAAACCAGCAATAAGATTTCTCATATTCGTGCCTCTTTTCAATAATTCAATTCAGGCTTCCAGCCTGTAACAGTTCAGTTAATACCCACACTACTTCAATACAGCATATCTGAGAAAGATGAATCAATCATGAACAGAAGCCATATTCTGCATGCTTATGATGGAGTGCGCGCTTTCAGTGACTCAAGCAATTCTCGACATCAAAAACCGCAGCGACTTCTGATGTCTGACTTTCAGAATAGCTACGGTATTGAATTCAGCAGTTGTATTTACCTATGGCTGAGAACTGCCCTTCAGTTTTGGCCTTATCACTAAAGTAATGCCGTCAACGGCAATCACTTCGACCAGCGTACCGGCATCAATCTCAACATCCGATCGAACTGCCCAGGTGGTATCTCCCAGCTTCATCCGGCCCGGGCCGACTGGGACCGGCTGGTCCAGTATACAGATCTGACCAACCAGTTGCTCGGTACGCCTGTTCAATGTCCGGTGTTTATCCTCGGCACGATCCTGACGGTGTTGATAGCGCCACCATAACCAGGTAGTAAAAAGAGAAAACACCACAAATGTCAGCCATTGAACTGACCAGCTCAGTGGCATAAATGACATAATTAACCCAACCAGAACAGCTGATATACCCAGCCAGAGCAAATAACCAGCAGTTCCTAAAAGCTCAAATGCCAGCAATGCTAAACCGAAAGCCAGCCAATGCCAGCCATTCATCTGTTCAAGCAATTCAATCATGCTTTTGTCCCTTTCGATGGTTCTGATTTGGAACTCAGCAGTTCAGCAATTCCCGCCACAGATCCCATTAAACCCGTCGCTTCAAGTGGCAACATAATAACTTTGCCATTTTCAGACTGACCAATAGATTTCAATGCGTCGGTATAACCCTGTGCGATAAAGTAGTTTATAGCTCTAACATCACCTTGGGCTATCGCTTCAGAAACCATTGTCGTTGCCCTTGCTTCCGCTTCGGCTGCTCGCTCGCGGGCTTCCGCCTGAAGAATTACCGCCTGCTTGTCGCCTTCGGCTCGTAAAATTTCAGACTGCTTATGGCCTTCAGCCCGAAGAATTTCGCCCTGACGAACCCCTTCCGCTTCCAAAATATCGGCACGCTTGTTACGTTCCGCCTTCATTTGCGCATTCATCGCCGCAATAAGATCCGCCGGTGGTTGAACATCTCGGATCTCAATTCGAGTGACTTTAACGCCCCAAGAATTAGTCGCCTGATCAACAATTGCTAATAATCGGGTATTAATGGTATCTCGTTGCGACAACATTTCATCCAGTTCCATCGAGCCCAATACTGTACGCATATTTGTTAAGGTCAGATTACGAATGGCATGTTCGAGATCATTCACTTCATAGGCTGCTTTTGCCGCATCAATGACTTGAATAAAACAGACAGCATCAATGGTCACACTCGCATTATCACGAGAAATCACTTCTTGGGCAGGAATATCGAGTACTCGCTCCATCACACTAATCTTGTTTCCGATCCGATCAAAAAACGGCACAATCAGATTTAAACCAGGGTGGATGGTTTTGGTATATCGGCCAAAGCGCTCTACTGTCCAATGACTTCCCTGAGGAACAGTTTTGACACCTGACGCAATAAAGACAATAGCAACAACTATAAGCACACCGAGTGTGATTAGCGTATCGTATGGCATTTCGTTTCTCCTAGACTAAAACCGAAAAGAGCAAAAGAGTCGTCAGGATACCGATTTATATGCCGATATTGAATAATTGGTTTGTGCTATCGCTGGATTTGTTAGGTCAGATCAATGAATTAGAGTAATTTGAATATAACAGGCAAGGTTCACTAGGTCTAGAGAATCACACTCAGCAGAACCCGTTCCGTGTATGAGGGAAATTTAATTTTTACTCGCCAGCGTCCTAATTATCAAACAGACAGAGGTATTTACTGATGATCCAACTATTGCATAACGCTCTGACTGCTTTTAACTACCCAAATCGAGACTGTTACCCGCAGCAAGGACGTGATGTCAGTAACCTTGAAGCCGTAGAATATTATTTAACGCAAGCAATCGCCCTAGCGCCGAAGCGACAAGACTTACAGATCACCTTGGCGAATATGCAAACCTTTCGCGGTAACATAGAGCTCGCATTGCACTCCTACCAACAAGCCCTTTCGTCGGCAACATCAACATCCGATAAAAAATCGGCCCTGGTTTACCTGACGGTATGGCACTACTACCAAGGCAATTTTCCCGAGTCCCGGCAGTACCTCGAACAGCTCGTTACGGCGGATAAGCCCTTAGCTGATAAGGTAGCATGCTTATTGAGTAAAATTGAAGGCATTGTGTCGACGCCTGTTCACTATTGGCATGGTGAGTTGCGAGAAAGTGAGTTCCCCGCTGAAGATGAGCATTTCAACCATGCCATCATCACATTAGGGTTCAAGCTAAATGATGATGGCTCAATAGCTCCCCAGCTATTGCAACGACTGAGCCTCACTGTAGATCTCTCAAAGCGATACCCACACAGTGTCATCATAGTCACCGGCGGACTAGAAAAAGCGGGAATAACTGAGTCACAGGCCATGAAAGCCTGGCTGGTAGATCACGGGGTCTCAGGGAACCGTGTCATTGAAGAAGATCAGGCCACCAATACCATAGACAATGCCCGGTTCAGCTTAGCACTACTGGAACGTCACCATATCCATCGCGCAACGCTGGTCAGTGCGTCCATTCATGTTCATCGATCACAGGTATTGTTCGACACGCTGCAATGGCGAGAAAGGCATAGCACAATCCATTTTACCCATTGCGCAGTCGAAGACGGCCTGCTCTCTTTCACATACCCGGAAGGTAAAGTGAAGCGTGATTGCTATATTGACGCCCTGCGCTGCTTTGGCCTGCCCGCCTTCAACTGCTCTCCGCTCATTCAGCTTTAAATTACAACCCCCAGAAAATGGAGGTAACGCTGGCAATTGTACAATTCGGGCTGGGCGGATTGGCATTGACTGCCTATCGAGGCAGAACGCTGCCATCCCCGACAATCTGAACATGAAATGGCATTTAATATACCGAAAAGTTGGGTGAAATCGCATCAGAGCATCTCCGTTCGGAGATACTCTGACAAGCAGCATGATATGGCCTAATATTAAAGTCATTTATGTCTCAGTCTCAGTGCGTTAAACTTCACGCCAAGTTGCAACATCCACAAACAAATAAGCACTGGTGACAACATGCATGACACAGCAAGCGTAACAAGTCTTACGCCGTCACCGGTTACATACCCCATTCTGTTAGCTTGTGTTTTTAGTACCCCATTTTGTACCCCACATAGCACAGCGGAAATAAAAAAGAGTTATAGATCAAATGAGTAGTCAGACAATCCAGTGGTTCCCGGGCCACATGCACAAGGCTCGAAAAGAAATCGAAGAAGTACTACCAAAGATCGATGTCATCATTGAGGTACTTGATGCGCGTATTCCTTTCAGTAGTGAAAACCCGCTGATCAAAACTTTCCGAGAAAAAAACGCCAAGCCTGTCGTTAAAGTGCTGAACAAGCGAGATCTGGCCGATCCCGAAATGACCCAGATGTGGATTGAACACCTTGAAAAAGAACAAGGTGTCAAAGCGATTGCCATCACCACAGAAAATATCAACGAAGTCAACAAAATCACCGAGCTTTGCCGTAAGCTAGCCCCTGGTCGTGAAGAAATGGGCAAAAATATTCGCACCATGATCATGGGTATTCCGAATGTCGGTAAATCGACCATCATTAATACTTTGGCTGGTCGTTCCGTTGCTGTAACGGGTAACCAACCAGCGGTAACTCGCCAACAGCAGCGTATTAACCTACAAAACGGCATCGTGCTGTCTGATACGCCTGGGATCTTATGGCCTAAAGTTGAGAACCCACACAGTGGTTTCCGTCTGGCGGCAACAGGTGCCGTTAAAGATACTGCCATGGACTACATGGATGTCGCTTTTTTCACAATTGAATATTTGGCTGCCGCTTACCCGGACTTAATCAAAGCCCGTTACGACCTTGATGATGAATTACCTGAAACTGATATCGAGCTGATGGAAGAAATTGGCCGCAAGCGGGGTTGTCTACGTCCCGGTGGCCGTATCGATTTACACAAAGCATCAGAAATTCTGATCAACGAACTGCGTAACGGTACTTTGGGCAAGATCACCATGGAACGCCCTGAGATGATCACCGAAGAGCTGGTCAATGTGGCCATTGAAGCCGAGCTTAAGAAAGAACAGCAAATTAAAAAGAAAGAAGAGCGCAGAAAACGCTACTTAAAGAACAAACGCTAGGCTATATCAGTTATCAACTTAGCATCAAAAAATAACCAAAGCCGTTCAGCTATTATCATAAACAATAGCTGAACGGCTTTTTGTATTGGCCTTACTAAAAACGCGCTCAAAATGTATTTTGACAATACTAATTATTACCGTGTTCAAACGAAATTTTTCTGACTAAAAATCAATTCATATTCCACCGGTAAACAGAGATTAAATTTTCGGCCAAGCATGCATTTTTATGTAATAGCACGATGACCAATATTTTTTTCCAGAAAGCAGCTCACACTATAAATGAATATTTTAGTAGATTGACCTTATTCTGCTCTGATGGAATATCGATAGTGATATATTGCTTCTTCACCAAGATAGTCGGCCACTATTAAGCGTATCTTAGAGGAAATAATGAAATTACTTCACGGCATGCTTTGGGCCCTTATTGGACTAAGCCAATTAACCCCATCATTACTCAATGCGCAGCCATTTACTGATGATACAAGTCAAATTTTAGCCGATTACCTTACCCACCAAAATAAATATGGCCGTTTTAGCGGCAATATATTGATTGCAAAAGGCAATGACATTGTTTTTGAACACTCTGTCGGTTTTGCCGATGTTCAGTCTCAACGCAATATCTCAAAAAACAACTTATTCAAAGTCGGTTCTATTACCAAGCAACTGACAGCCGTTGCGATTCTTCGCCTTCACGAACAACAAAAGCTGTCTATTGATGAGCAGATCTCCCGTTATTTCCCAAAATTAAAAAACGGTAATAAGATCACCATAGCCATGCTTCTTAACCACACATCAGGGCTTGGCAGAGACACATCCTGGCGTGAAGAAAATACCTCATGTCACTCAACGCACTTGCTCAAGCGCATCACAACGACGTCAAAAACCTATCCACCAGTACTCATGTATAACTACAGTAATGCGGGTTATCACTTATTAGGTGGGATCATAGAGCAGGTTACAGGTGTCAGTTACAACGATTACATTACGCAAGAATTACTTCGCCCGCTTGGAATGAAAGACAGTTCGATGAAACTTACGTTATCGTTCCAATTAGCAAAATCTTATGAACTGTCAGGGATCGTTAATGCCTACATTACACCAGCAGGTTGTGCGTGGTCAGCTGGCGAGCTGATTTCCACCAGTAGGGATTTGTATATTTGGAGCCGAGCCCTTACCCGTGGTCACATCATATCGCCTGAGTTAGTACAGCTAATGTTTGACAACCAATATGGCATATTTGCGAGAGAGATCGGTGGGGTCAATTACTATGAGCATAACGGTGCTATCGATGGCTTTAAGACCGTATTAGTCCATGAGCCCAAACAAGGACTAACCGTTGTTGCACTGAGTAATTTCAGCAATACCAATATTGATTTACTGACATTTGATCTTATCAGGATCTTAGACGGGAAAAATCCAATCAACAAAGTGATACCTCAAAAAACCAACTTGGCTATGTGGCAAAATGATATTGATGTGATTGGAAATTATCGGGACAAATATGGCGTACCTTTACAAGTCAGATACACGGATGGGCTACTAATGGCAAAAGTGAATCAATTCAATATTCCACTCGTGATACAAAACAAAAACAGTCTCATGGCAAAAGGGATAGATAATCGAATTCGTATCAACCGAAATGACAATGATACAACCCGCGAAATTATCATTTTCTCTCGTGATGGTCGCTATCTTTCCCGCTTCCAGCGTATTGAATGATCCTGGCGATCTTGAACCGTGTCCCTACCAAACAGCGAAATCGATTGTTGTTACATTATTTGATGGTGGTTGTTTGCCAGATAGCACTTCTGAAATTGCCTCACTCCCCCCGCAACATAGCTAGCTCGAGAACTCCGAGCGATAATAACCCCATATTAAATAATTTTCGGCTAACTCACCAATTAGTCAGAAAAACATTCATTTATAACACTAAACATTAGCGATGAAATGAATGTTGTGAAATCACTGATTTTCTCGTCATGTTCATTTAATAACAATAACTTAATTAACCTTATTGCTCATAATCGGCAGTCATAATTCATCTTGTTCTAAATGTAAAATAGTCCACTTATGTAATACAAATAAAAGTTATCATTCGGATAAGTTTTTCTCATTTTACGATCGTAATTTTTAAGTTCATATTCCTCTTCCTGAACAATCATATGCTGCTTTTTTCTACTGCAGTTATTCGAAAAACCTTACTGATATTGGAGACCGCGGTAGTGACTAATACCACTACTTGTCGCAAAGGCGGAGGTATCTTTGTACCTGTTGCCGGGCTGACTATTTTTGCCATTGCATCTGGCTATTTAATGAGTTTTATCCCACTCGCGATGGGAGAATTCAAGATAGATACAAGTTATGCCAGTTGGTTAGCCAGTATTTTCTATGTCGGTCTTCTTATTGGCTCGATGATGATTGAACCGGTGATCTATAAGATTGGTCACCGTTTCGCTTTTATTGGTTTTCTTGCATCATTAGCATTAACGGTTGCAATAATGCCGCTATTTCCACACAAAGAAGTGTGGCTATTCGCCCGGCTTGTTGCGGGGATGGCAGTAGCCGGTATCTTTGTCGTTGTTGAATCATGGCTGCTGATTGGCGACGATAAAAAAGAGCGCGCGAAACGACTTGGCTTTTATATGACGGCGCTATACGGCGGCACAACGCTAGGTCAGTTTGGTATCGGTTTATTTGGGATTAGTGGCTTCGGACCTTTTATCGTAATCTTAACCCTGATCTTAATCGCGATCTTACCGCCATTATTGATTAAGCAAGGTCAGCCCGTTTGTGAATCGCACCGTAACCTGACCTTGAAGCAGATTACACGCTTAAGTAAGCCAGCCGTTATCGGTTGTGCCACCTCTGGTATCGTCATGGGCAGCATTTATGGATTAATGCCTTTAGGATTACGTCAAAGCGGCATTAGTGATGAAAAAATTGGTCTTTTAATGGCGGCAATCATTCTTGGTGGTATGGTAATTCAACCTATCATCAGTGCATTAGCTCATCGTATGAGTAAGACACTACTATTAGCGATGATGTGCTTAGTCGGTGTATTTGCGATGGGGCTAATATATCTGAATAATGATTATTTTGTATTAATGCTCGCATTGGCCTTACTGGGGATGTCTGCTTTTGCGCTGTACCCAATTGCAATAACTTTGGCTTGTGACGATCTTGATTCTTCCTTTATCGTCTCAGCGACACAAATAATGCTTTTTAGCTACAGCGTAGGCTCAGCGTCGGGCCCGATGATTGCGAATCGATTCATGATTGAAAAAAATGGACTAATGGACTTTTTCTTCATTGTGCTGTTAAGCACGGCAATATATATGCTGTTTGCATGTATTAAACGTAAGCCTCAAATTCTGGCTAACTAGTTACAAAAAGAGCGGGCGCGACTTTCGTCGCGCCCTTAGGTCTTACTTGCAGCAATCCCGCTACTATGGTGCTCCCTGCATCATTCCATGATATCGCCGATTCCTTCAGCTCAGTCCTTTATTCTCTATCCCAGAGATGTCCTTGATCTTACCTTGATCCGTCGAATCATCCTGTTCCGACTCTCCTCTCCGTCCTGGAGGTGTCCCTGACTTCATCCTGAAGTGGTCCGTTTTTGTCGTCCTGACTAGTAAGTCATCCTGCTTACTATATCGTTTCCTTCCGATTATCCCTTCACAGTCCATGTCCGATAAATCATCCTGATTCACCGCCCTCATCCTGAGGCTGCCAATGTCCCTGGCTTTTTCCTGTTCCGTTCCGTCAGTTCCATCTGACATAAACAGACTACTTGTTTTATAATTCTAATCAATGAACTGAGTTCACACTTTTACCTGAATATTTGATAAAAACATAAAAACAAAAACTATCATATTGATAATAAAAGCATTTTATTCACCCAAAAAGAATTGATATTAACGATTTTAATATCATCTCGCACAGATTTGTAAGAGATCTCGCACAAGAAGAAGAATGCCAGGCTGGCTTTCTCCCCGAGGCCGATTAAAAATCGTTATTATGACCCAGACTACCGGACCGATTTTCTGGCTATTTTTACCTCAACGCCACTTTTCACCACATTAGCTAACTTCAAATAGAATCACTATGCGCCCACGGGGATATTTTATTTTTATACCAATTCCATCAAGGTCTCTAACTTCTCTAATAAGTGTTCTTTCTTAAATGGCTTTGCAATATAGTCATCCATTCCGACTTCAAAACATTTCTTAACATCTTCATCAAGTACACTGGCTGTCAAGGCGATAATCGGCAACCGATCAATCTGATTCACAGTTTCCCAGCGCCGGATTTCTTGTGTCGCAGTGAAGCCGTCCATAACGGGCATCATGCAATCCATCAGAATGGCTTTATAGCGGGTGCCCTTCATTACGGCATCAACAGCCTCTTTTCCATTTTCCGCGACGTCAACTGCATAACCCGATTTTTCAAGTAAAATGGAAGCCACTCTCTGGTTAATCCGGTTATCTTCAACAATCAAAATAAGGGCTTTATTCACTCTTTCAGCAGTGGTGGTATCTGTTGCCACTAAACCAAGATGGTTATTATCAGAGTCAGTCACCAAGGTATCAGTTTGTGTTAAAAGGTGACGGTGCAAAGACTCCCTTTTATGTTTTTCCAAACATAATGAGTCACTGATCACTTTCACAAAGCGTTCACCCAGTATTGGCAACGTCACGACGCCATTAATGGCGTTACCATAATCATATTGTCCATCTCTGTGACTACCGCATATAACCAAAACAGGGCTTAAGGAATTTGCCCGCAGTCGTTCAATATATTGTGTGGTTTGCTCCATCGTACGTTGGCAATACAGCAGCAAATCATATTGCCCCATCATCGGTAGGGCGAGCTCCGGAGGCGAGGTGAACAAAGAGACATCCAAGCCGTATTTCTTACACTCATCAGCTAACTGCATTGCAAAGGGTGCCTTATTACACAATAGCAAGCATCTTATATCTGTAAACTCAGGAACAGTCTTAGGCTCCACTTGTTGTATATCGACCTCAAGAGAAAAGAAAAAATGGCTGCCTTTCCCTTTCTCTGAATCCAAACCGATACTTCCTCCCATGAGCTCAACCAGCTGACAACAAATCGCCAGCCCTAATCCTGTACCGCCAAACTGTCGAGTGATAGAGCCATCTTCTTGAGTAAATGGTTCAAAGATCTGATGTTGTTTATTTTTGGCGATACCTATGCCTGAATCCTGAACTGAAAATAGTAGTGTCGCTTTATGCTCATTGATTGAATCACAATTAATGGATAAAACAACGGTCCCATTTTGAGTGAATTTAACCGCATTAGATATCAGGTTCATTAACACCTGACGCAAGCGGTGCTCATCAATGATGATAAATTGAGGTAGCCTTGGATCGAGATTGAGTTGCAGATCGAGGCCTTTTTCAGACGCTCTAGCCAATACGACCGCCATGGTGTCATAAGCGACCTCATAAATATCTGACTCATATGGCGTCAGCACTAATTTACCTGATTCAATTTTAGACAGATCTAAAATATCGTTAATCAACATAAATAGTGTCTGCGATGAGGTTTCTATTGTGCGCAAATATTCCGACTGTGATGGATTTAAATCGGTATCAGCCAGGATAGCTGACATACCGACGATGCCATTGAGGGGAGTCCGGATCTCATGCGACATATTGGCAAGGAATGAACTTTTTGCGAGGTTCGCCTTTTCTGCCTCTTCTTTGGCCTTTATGATCTTAGTTTCGTTAATCGCACGTTCTTCGATCAGCTTGTTTAACTTGTTACTAAACAGCGTGAATTCATCGTTACCGTCTTGAACGATTCTCAACGAGTAATCACGAGTCTCTTCAATCTGAGACATTGTCCGAATTACCTGCTGTAAGTAATTGATTATACGCCGAGAAAGATTAGCCCCTAGATAACTCATCAGCGCCAGTGACAGAACAATCACTACCAAAAAAATGCCCATCAGCAACTTAGCATTATTCATTGATGTCTGGATTTCATCAACTAACTGTCGATTAACTTTATACACCACAAACTGGATCAGTTTAAATCGTTGATTAAATGCGGTCAGCCCCTTCCTGATCTCACTGCTTTTAATCTCACCCGTTAAGATACCTTCTCGAAGTTTATAGCTGCTTGCGAATGCCGGGTGGGAAAACGTTTTAAGCAATAATTCAATTTGTTCAGGTTGCGCGTTAATTGAAATAAATCGATCAATATATAACTGCTGACGTTCGATGACTGCCGACAAGGATGCTTTATAGTCTATGTTATTTTTGGCTAGAAATTGATGAACATACCAATTTTCTTCTTGTGCCCAGAACAACAGCCACTGCAGTTGGTATAAAACACTTACATTCTGCTCAATATCAGTATTTCCAGTGTGTATGATCTCTTTTTCAAAATTGATTAAAGACTGATAAATTAAGTCATCCACCCAAAGTGACCAATCATTTAAGTCTTCTTTAGCGAGTACCTTAACCTCTTCGCTCGCTTTTCCCATCTCAGCCATTACCTGTGACATTTCTGCCAAAAGATCGCCATTAAAGGCCCCAGAGAGTAAATGTGAAACATTATCGATCGACGCTGAAACTTGTTTTTCAGCCAGAGTGCTATCCTCACCCTGTAATCGCTCTGTTTTTAAGGCATGTATCGCCGATGAAATTTTAGATTGTTCTGTCAATAACTCAATACGAGCATTTAATGTATTCAAATCCTGTACCTCATGATACAGATTATTGATCTCTAAACCTGCAAATACACAGGTGAATAGCAAGGGAAATATTACCAGAAGCCGTACCCTTTTTTTTATCGATATTTTATTCAACAGGCTCATCTCATCTCCTTGAACTTGAACCCAAATCACATTTATTTATTGCCACACGCCTGTCTATTTGTAGTTACATTTATGCCTACTATTATCTATATTAGGACTAATTAAGGGTGAATGGAAAAGAATTAATGGATAGTGAATTTCATGTTCGACACATTCAGGCCAACATGTTGTTAGGATTATTAATCACATTTCTCTGCTTTCCCACATTTGCTGCTAAAAACAAAGAAAAAGAAGCCGGTTTTTCCGTATTTTCCCTAAACAGTACCTTTCCGGCACTCAGTAAAAGTAAAGCTAGAATGCTATATAAAGGAAGAACTAAAAATTTAAACAGCAACATTAAAATTGTTCTGGTTGATCTGCCCGAAAGCTCTATTCACCGAGAAGAGTTTTATGACATGTTACTTGGAAAGTCCATACCCCAGATGAATGGCTATTGGGCTAGCCTCTCCTTTTCAGGTAAAGGTACACCACCGGAAGAACTCAATGGCGATGATATTAAAGACATTATCGAGTGGCTTAATAATAATCCTAATGGCATAGCTTATGCGCCGATCGAATCAGTACCAGATAATGCGAATATCCTTATCACAATCTTACAGGGAGAGTAAGGTTATGAAAAAATCATTTTCTTTATTACTTTTCATTGCGATCGCTCCATTACATTCTCATGCCGCAATAAAAATTACCGATAACTTTTCAGTCAGCGGCTTTGGTTCAGCTTCGATCACCCAGTCTGATAATAAAACCCCGCTGTTTGTTCATCGTGAGATCACGGACAAAACGTGTTATGACTGTGACACTATCTTCGGTTTACAGGCTGATCTGGTCATTACTGATACGTTTAATACGTCGATACAAGTCGTGAAACGCCCGCAAGATGACTGGTCTGATCCTGAAATTGAATGGGCGTATCTTGCCTATAACGACAATAACTGGTCTTTCAAAGGTGGCCGGTTAAGGTTGCCGCTGTTCCTTGCCTCTGAGTATTACTACGTTGGTCAGGCTTATACCTGGGCCCGTCCTCCCCAAGAAGTTTATGACAGTATTCTCGGTTTTACCTTTTACGACGGATTATCCCTTCATTGGGACTATGCCCTCTCAGACGAAGCTATTCTGACTATTAGCCCGTATTATGGTTCTTCAAAAAAATACAAAACTGAGCTCGGCAATGATGAGCTCCTGTTTGATGCGGAACGAGTAACGGGCATCTCATTCGACGTCAATGGCTTTAATTTCCGGGTACATGCAGGGTACATGTACGCCGACTTTAATATGCTGCCAGAACCAACCTACGACAGGTTGAACATGTATACATTAGGTGCAGAATATTCTTTCAAGCAATGGCTGTTTATGTCAGAGCTGGAAACCGATAATTTGCAGACAAGCTGGTATTTCAGCAGTGCTTACCATTTCGATCAGTTCACGCCATACTTAGTCTACGGCGAAAGCCATCACCGCAGAAAGTCTAACAACCTCACCGCAGGCCTTCGCCTTGATCTCACCAACTCCGTTTCAATTAATGCCGAATGGCAAAACATATTTATGGGCCAGGAAGATTACAACAGCGGCTCTATGGGGCAATTTATTACATCGCCAACTCTTAACAATGAAAGCAAGGATGTACAACTTTACACGCTGATGCTGAACTTTGTATTTTGAAGTGGGTAGTGCCCGTTGATTCCCGATCGTCGCCTGGGCAGATCACCAGACGAAGATAAGAATGGTGCACGGCTATTTCACCAGCATCGCGGCTCCAAATACCCCTGCGCTGTCACCTAAGTCAGGTTTCACAATCAGCGTTTCTAGTCTGGGGTTGAATAAATGCCGTTCAATCGCTTTAGGCGCATGCTGGTAAAGTGCGCCAATATTTCCCACCCCGCCACCCACAATAATGACGTCAGGATCAATAATATTGATCACCTGAGCGACAGCCAGACCGAACTTTTCAATCAGACGCGTCAAGGTATGTTGAGCATAGCTGTCAGCTCGAGCGGCTTGCTTGACTATTTCAGGTAGCGATAGAGCCTTCTTCGCCAGGTTGTTGTAGTGGGCTTCAAGGCCTTTTCCTGAAATAACCGTTTCAAGGCAACCGTTTTTACCGCAATAACAAGGCGCACCATTTGGCTCAAGTACATTGTGTCCCCATTCACCGGCAATGCCATGTAAGCCATTAATCAATCTGCCATTGACAACCAGACCCGAGCCAACACCGGTTCCCATAATGATACCAAAGACCACTTCAGCTTCTGGTTTTAAACGCTTCACGACGCCTAAATGTGTTTCTGCCAATGCGAAACAATTTGCATCATTGGCTAATACGACTTTTATGCCAAGCACCTCTTCTAAATCTTTATCAAGCGCCTGGCCGTTGAGCGCCGTCGAGTTGCAGTTTTTCATCACACCCGTTTGGGGATCGAGAGCCCCCGGCGTGCCAAAACCAATGGCATCAGGATATTCTCCTACCACTTCGACGCACTGATCAATTAATAATTTAATCCGCTGTAAGGTGTGTACATAACCCTTATCACTTTGTGTCAAAACACGTTTACGTACGACACAACGGTTATCTTTTCGTGACATCACTGCGCACTCAATCTTGGTACCGCCAAGATCGACGCCCCAATAATACTGGCTCATGGCCTACTCCCTCGGCTAAATTTCATGTCTGCCTGACATATCCAAATCATCTTAAAAATGAGTTGGATATGATAATAGCATTACGCAAATTAATTCAGTTAGCCACCTAGCAAATTACCCAAATAGTGAGCGGATCAGCAACCCTCTTAGAAATCGCCGTTGCTGACAGATTGAAATGTTCAATTACCGAATGATAAAAATCGACCATACTTATACTCATAGCAACAGACCCAATACTTAAGGAGAGTCGCATTATGTTTCTAAAAGAGACACGCACCGGTGATCTGGTCGATGTGATTGATATGGGCGCATTGATAAACCCGTTTTCACAGCAGGTAAATGTGCAGTATCAATCAGGGGAAGATCTGGCGGAGCCAGTGGCCATTGACAAACAGAATCTGGCTTTTCCCTCTGGTGAAGAACTGCCTGAATGCTGGATTAACGGTTATTACCGGTTCAAACAAAAATAAATACCTAATTACAACTTCAACGGTGCTTTAACCGGCATCGTTGCCAATCGTCGGGCAATCTGCGAGGTTAACTGAGACACCCCTACCGACAAGGCTTTCACCTGAGCATTATAACCCTCTTGTTCCAGCGGCACCTGAAACTTAAACGGAAACACTCCTTGCAGATCACCTTTACCATCGACGACTAACCACTCACCACTAATATGCGCCATACCTGAGAAATGGCCATTAAACTGATTGATTTTCACCTGCAATCTTGGCAAGCCCGCGGTAGCCAGTGCCGGTGTCAGCTCTATTGGCCAGTATGTTGTCTGTTTCTGGCGAAGATCATCATTAATACGACGTGTTAACTGCTCACTGATACTTTCAGCCCACAGGTTTTGCTGAGCCCGTACGATCTCGGTCTCACTCAGCTGATAAACCAACCCCGTACCTGCTAAATGTTCCGCCATTTCGACCGGGCGTACCACCAACATTGGTTGTTGAGTATCCGCCTGAATTATCGCAGCCTGCCCGCTGGCAGGAAGAAGATAGGTGTTGCTCACCACATCTGGCTGACTGCTACACGCTGTTAGCGCTAAGGCCGATAGTAATAACCACTTTCGCATTATTGGTGCCCCCCGGCAGGAATCGGATCTTTGGCTTTTTCACTGCTAAAGATTAAAGAATTGGGTTTTTCATTAAGCTGCCTTAATACCGGCTGCAGTTCAGTCATCACTTGTTCAAAACGCAATAATGCCTCTTCGAGGTTGCGATAAGGCACTGCATCCGGGCCAAATCCATTTAGTATCGATTGGATCTGTTGCAGACTCTCAAGGATTTCACCCGGAATTGCTTGTGTCTCTTTCTGTGCTAACAATGTATTTAACTGATTAGCCACCTTTTCTGCCGCCAATAAACTTTTCTGTGACGCATTTAAACTCCGGGTCAGTGACGTTAATGTCTCATCAACGGGCAGGTCATTAAACTTGATCAGTAAACTACTGACTTGCTTCTGAATTTCGGCAAAGCCACCAGCACGAGTCGGAAATAGGTCATACTCATCATATTTGACAATGTCGGGCATTTTCTCTTCCGGATACACCTCAGTATCAATGAACAAAGCCCCTGTCAGAAAACTACCGGTTTTCAATGTTGCCCGCAGACCCAGCTTGAATTCGCTAACCAGGCTGGTTTTTAATTCCAGTGACGTTTTATAGCTTAAATGATCGTTAACACGACCAAGTTCGATGCGCACCAATACGGGGATCTGCTTATTCGAAAAACCTTTTTCCCTGGTTGCCAAACGCAGCGGTACTTTCTTCACGGTACCAATACGAATTCCTCGGTATTCAACCGGAGCGCCTTCGTTCAAGCCTCGTACCGATTCATCAAACATCATGACAAACTCTAGATACTCGTCGAACACCCGTTCACGTACTGATTTCAGATCGTTATACAGCTTAAACTTGCTCATCTGTTTAGTGATCAGCTTTCCTTCTTCGGAGCCTTCCGGTACCCGGAAGCTTACTCCTCCGGTGATCAGTGACTCTATAGAACCAATCGTCAAGTTAAGTCCATCCGCCGACATCTTAAGATCGATACCTGAGCTCAACCAGAACTTGGTGCGAGAGCGGATCAAACTGTCATAAGGCTGGAAAATAAATAACTGATAGTTTGCTTTCTTGGTCTTAGTATCAAAACTCACCGTCTCAACCCGACCGACGGTAAAACCTTCATACAATACCGGATCACCCACGCCCAGCTTTCCGGCTTCATCGTGAGTCAGTACCAAACGCAGCCCCTTCGCATCTGCAGGGCCGACAGGTGGCGTTTCCAGTACGGTAAATTTCAGCTGTTCCTCTTTATCAACCCCGGGCTGCAATTCGATGTAAGAACCCGACAGCAGCGTATCGAGCCCAGAAATACCTTCTTTACCAATACGCGGTTTCACCACCCAAAAGCGGGTATCTGCTTTCAGCATGCGCTCAGCATCTTTATTCATCTGAGCTTCGGCAATGATATAGGTGTAGTCGTCGCTCAATTTCACATCGGTGATCACCCCGACTTTGACATTCAGCGATTTAATTTCGGTTTTACCCACTTCAATCCCTTCCGCTGTATTCAGTTGCAAGGTCACTATTGGCCCTTTACTGCTGACATACTGAACCAGCATCCAAATCCCTATCACCACGGCAATAACCGGCACCAGCCATATTGTTGATATCTGTCTCAGGTTTTCGACTTCAGCCTTCGCGGGCTTGTTATCACTCATAGTCAGGCATCCCATTAAAGTTAGTAGTTATTTTCAACTAAGCGCCATGGTTTGAAACGCCCCTCTTCGGTGGGGATGTAATGGTTATATCTTGATCGCGCTCATCTTGCTGAATGTCCGATAAGGTCCAAAATGCACGGGGATCAAATGTCATCGCGGATAGCATGGTAAAAACCACAACCGCAGCAAAAGACAGCGCGGCAGGCCCGGGAAGAACCGCCATTAAATTATGTAACTGCACCAGAGCAACCAAAATCGCAACCACAAAAACATCAATCATCGACCAGCGGCCTATCAGCTCTGTCATGCGATATAAGCGTAACCGCTGAATAACTTGCGTGGTCGATCTGTCGCGAATACGCTGTGCACTGATATATAGCCAGGCCAAAGAAAACATTTTGGCGAGCGGGATCACCACACTGGCCAGAAAAATGACCATCGCAATAGGATAGGATCCAAACTGCCACAACAGAACAACCCCTCCCAGAATCGTCGAACCTTCACTATTACCGAGGCTGACGGTATACATAATCGGATATAAATTAGCCGGAATATAGAACACCGCTGAAGCTATCAGCAACGCCCATGCCCGTTGCAGACTCTGATTGGGATTGTAGCGATGTAACAGGCTGCCACAGCGGCTGCATTTCGCATCCGAGGTTGCAGGCAGTGGATTCAATTGTGAGCAAGTGTGGCAGCTCACATGGTTATCCGACATGTGCGTATCACCAAGCTTCACGCCTTCTAACGTTTGTATCGGAACAAACTGTTGCCATAGCCAAGTTCGGTCAACCATCGAAACACATTTCACGACCAGCATGGCATACACACAAAACGCCCAGAACGACATACCGAGGCCGACATCAGCCAGCGAGGCAATCTTGATCAGACTGACCAGTACTCCGATCAGAAACACATCAACCATGATCCAGGGTTCGATTCGAAAAGTTCCCCGATACACTCGTTTAAGAATACGCATATGCTGACTGGAACTCTTGCGATACTGGTGCCTCGATGCCTGGCGGTACAAATACAGTACGGCGGTAATATAACTTCCGGGCAATACCACGACCGTTAATAACAGCAGCATCGCCAACAGGCTATTTTCAAAATACTGAAGCATTTTGGCAGCATGCAGCAAGGTTATTTCCTGGGTGATCCCTTGTACACTGAATGACATAAAAGGAAAGCTGACACTCAGCACCAGCATAATTAAACACGCAAAACCATAAGCGAAAGGACGCTGGAATGGCAGGCTGATCTGCTTGATCAGGGTATGATGGCAACGCGGACAGGCCGCTTTTTGCCCATCAGATAATGTCGGCAGCGCGATGACTAATCCACACTCTTCACAGGCTATCATCGGTTCAGGTGTGCTGTGTTCCGTCATATACGGGTAGGATCCAGTTAACACTTATCAACTCAGTATAGGAGAGTTTTCGAACACCATCAGTGAACAGGTAATATAAAACCTGAAAATACAAGAGGATATGCGGATAATAACGGGATGACAAACCGCCGAGGGTGGGATCATGATTTTATCTGCTGATAGGTTATAAAACGGTAATCAGCTTATATGTGAGAGAAAAGAACCTTCCAATTTGGAAGGCTTAAATGATGAAGTATTATGTTATAGCTTGGTTTTCAAATGGCTTGGTCTTCATATAGCTTAGTCTTCAAGCAGCACTGCCTTCAAATAACATATCGGTTTTTGCCGCACAGATGAAGTCATTTTTATGTAGTCCCTTCACCGAATGACTCCACCAGATCACGGTGACTTTACCCCACTCCAGGGTAATGGACGGGTGATGAAATTCCTTCTCCGCTAATTCAGCCACTTGATTACTGAACGCCCATGCCAGTTTAAAGTTCTTGAATGTAAAATGACGCTCTAACTGCATAATGCCCTGTCGCTCTACCACGTTCCAGAGCGGGATCCCTTGTGACAGTTCGGTCAATTCCTGATCAGTCACTTTTTCGGCGTCGCTATGGCAAGCTTCGCATTTCAATTGATGTAAATCAGACATAGTCTCCCATGCTCTCCCTGTTTTGTGGTTGAAATAACGGCGTATGCAGCCCCAGCGCCTTGGCCTCTTGCACCATCGCCATTATGTCTTGCTGCGCCAGCTCATAAAGTTGGTTGATATTATCAAGCACAAAGTAAATCGGCTGCATGATGTCAATGCGATATGGCGTGCGCATCACATCAACAGGTTCAAACGGTTTATAAATCGCAGTCGTGCCCGTCATCGCATACTCCGTTTCGCCCGGAGAGGACAAAATGCCGCCGCCATAAATTTTTCGCTGCTCGTTAACACTTAGCAAACCAAATTCAACGGTAAACCAATACAGGCGAGCCAGGTATACCCGATCTTCTTTACTCGCCTCGTAGCCTAAACGACCATAAGTGTGGGTAAATTCAGCAAACGCAGGATTCGTTAACATGGCACAATGTCCAAAGACTTCATGAAAAAAATCAGGCTCTTGCAAATAGTCAAACTCATCACGGTGACGCAGGAATGTCGCGACCGGGAACTGCTTATTGGAAAGCATGCCGAAAAAGCGATCAAAGTTGATCAACGCCGGTACTTTTACACATTGCCACCCCGTGGTATTGCCCAGAACCTGGTTGATTTCGTCGAGTTGCGGCACGCGTTCGGTTGGCAGGTTCAACAGTTCCAGCCCGGCAATATATTCATCACAAGCCCGGCCATCAATACAGTTGAGCTGACGAATAATTAAGTCATGCCAGATCTGGTTTTCTTCATGACTCCAGTCAATATACCCATTCTCATCTGGTTTCTTCGATACATACTTTGCCGCTTTTCCCATCATCCACCAACCTTGGAAATACCAACCGGCTACCGTATCTGCGATGCGAGTTCATCTGTTAAGGTTAGGTGCTTTAAGGGAGCAACCGGAACCGCTGAATGAGAATCGCCACGCCCACTCTGTAATAATTATTTTACATTAACAGTTTTGAGCCTCCCGCCCTTGTCTTCACCGACTCCAGAATGGTAAGAAAAAAAACAATAAAATACATAACGTTACAAACAAAAATCGATACGGTTTTCACCCGCATAATTAAGGGGTTCATACCAATCAGCGTAATTATTCAGCCCATCAGATCAAGGATTATACTCATTGATATTATTGCTTGTTCGCTCAGTCTCAACCAAAGTGAATAAAGGGCGCTACCAACTCATCAAACAGCTTTATTAACATGAAGAGGGGCTAGAGGATGCGGCACTGGTTTCAATTTCCAATCATTGAGGGAAAGGCTTCCCGGCAGGCACACTGTGATTTACCCGACGGAACCTACGAGCGGGAATGCGGTAAAGAGGGCTTCTTCGGCCCTGCCAGCCACATGTACCATACACATCCGCCAACAGGCTGGATAAACTGGGAGGGGCCCTTACATCCCCGGGCTATTGATACCACTCGGCTGGAACAACCGGGCGTCACACCGTGGGATGCCTCGTTGCTGCTGTATAACGACAACCTGAAACTGCGAGTATGGAATAGCCGGCAGAATATGAACCACCTGGTTCGCAACGGTGACGGCGATGAGGTTTTATTCGTCCACCAGGGTAGCGGCCATCTCTATTGTGATTACGGCCACCTCTCTTTCCGCGATGGCGATTACATTGTGATCCCACGTGCTACCAGTTGGCGAATTGAAGTTGACAAACCCGTCTCGCTGCTGCTCATTGAAGCGACTAACAGCGGCTATCAGATGGCTGAGCGGGGCTTGGTGGGACAGCATGCGATCTTTGATCCGGCGATCCTCGAATACGCCCGCCTAGATGAGTCCTTTCTGGCGCAACAAAACAGCGATCAGCACTGGCTCGTCTTGCTTAAAGCCCGCAATCAAATGAATACCATCACCTACCCGTATAACCCGTTAGATGCCCAGGGCTGGAAAGGCGATCTTACGGTGTTCAAACTGAACTGGCGTGATATTCGCCCGCTGATGAGCCACCGCTATCATTTACCGCCATCAGCACATAGCACCTTTGTGGCTAATGGCTTTGTGATATGTACTTTTGTACCAAGGCCGATTGAAAGTGATCCGAACGCACTCAAAGTGCCGTTCTACCATAACAATGACGACTACGATGAAGTCTTATTCTACCACCGCGGTAACTTCTTCAGCCGCGATAACATCGAAGCCGGCATGATCACCCACCATCCTTGCGGATTCTCGCACGGCCCGCACCCAAAGGCCTTAGCCACCAGCCAGCAACATCCTAAGAAAGAAACCGATGAAGTGGCGGTAATGATCGATGCCCGCTTCCCGCTGGAAATTGCGGATTTGCCGGATGGGGTCGAAAATAAAGATTATGTCTACTCATGGCGACATGAAAAAAGTTAAAAAATTTACAATGTAAATATAAGGAGTCCAACGTGAAATTAGCGTCTCTTAACCATGGTCGTGATGGACAGCTCATTGTTGTTTCGAGAGATTTAACCCGGGCTGTCCATGCCCATAACATTGCCCCTACGTTGCAGTTTGCCCTCGATAACTGGGATCAGGTAGAAACCGATTTACAACATCTGTACCGCAACCTGAATGATGACATCGCCCACGATATCTTCCCGTTCAATCCGAAACTCTGTTCCTCTCCCCTGCCCAGAGCTTACCAATGGGCTGATGGCAGTGCCTATGTCAATCACGTCGAACTGGTACGTAAGGCTCGCGGCGCAGAGATGCCCGATAGTTTCTGGACTGATCCGCTGATCTATCAGGGAATGTCTGACGCTTTTCTTGGCCCGTATCAAGACATTCCAGCCGCCGATGAAAAGTGGGGCATTGATTTCGAGGGGGAAATAGCCATCATCACCGATGATGTTCCGATGGGGGCCCGTACCGAACAGGTTCACGGCCATATCAAACTGCTGATGCTGGTTAATGATGTTTCGCTCCGTAACCTGATCCCCGGCGAGCTGGCAAAAGGGTTTGGTTTCTTCCAGTCAAAACCGGCTTCGGCTTTTTCTCCGGTCGCTGTGACCCCTGATGAGCTGGGGAATAGCTGGCACGACTTTAAAGTACATCATCGGTTAACCATCCACTTCAATAACACGTTATTTGGCCAGCCCCACGCTGGCACCGACATGACATTTAACTTTGCAGAGCTGATCCAGCATGTCGCCAAGACCCGCCGTCTATGCGCCGGAACCATTATTGGGTCAGGTACCGTCTCCAATAAAGATCGTTCCAGCGGCTCTTGCTGTATCGCAGAACGGCGGATGCTCGAAATGATTGATGAGGGTGCCGCGAAAACACCGTTTATGAAATTTGGCGATCAGGTGCGGATCGAGATGCTTGACGACAGCGGTCACTCTATCTTCGGTGCCATCGAGCAAAAAGTCGTGCGTTACACTAATATCTACGATGACGAAGATTTGAACCACCATATGCCCAAGTAGCTGGGTATAAGCCAATGTAAATAGCAGAGAAAGGATCAGAATGAAACTCTATGATTACTCTCGATCTTCAGCGTCATACCGGGTTCGTATTGCATTCAATCTAAAAGGGCTGAGCTACCAGCAATGCCCTGTTTCTCTGTTAGACAGTGAGCAGAAAAGCGCTCGCTATTTGTCGCTTAATCCCAATGGCCTGGTTCCCTGCCTGGATACCGACCAGGGGGTGCTTGGCCAGTCGCTGGCTATCATTGAATACCTCGAAGAGACGTATCCAGAGCATGCACTGCTCCCGGCCGATCCCTGGCTGAGGGCACAATGCCGCTCACTGGCACAACTGATTGCGTGCGATATTCACCCGCTGAATAACCTGCAAGTACTCAACTACCTTAACAGTGAATTCGGAACCAATAAAAACGAAAAGATGGTGTGGTATCACCATTGGTTGGCGCGTGGTTGTCAGGCTTTGGAAACGATAATCGTCAATAACCGAACAAGAGACAATGCCAGTGACCTTTTCTGCTGCGGTGACAGCCCCACTTTGGCCGACATCTGCCTGGTACCGCAGCTTTATAACGCCAACCGATTTGGGTTTGATCTCAGCCCTTATCCGACCCTGGTGCGTATCGATCACCATTGTCAGCAGCTGGATGCCTTTATTCAGGCCCATCCTGACAATCAGAGCTAGCGTTTAAAGAGCTCTCATTTTTATACCAATACAGCATACAAAGGCAGGCGAGCCTATAACGGAGTAAAAAGTGATGGACAAAAATGACAGCCAAACTGCTCGCAACGACCCTGTCGTTCACTTTGATGGCAACGGTGGAAATAATCAGAACCCGGAAATCCCGCAGATGATGTGGTTACCGTCAAGGGAATGCATCCATAGCAGTTTGCTCTATCAGTTCATGGTTCAGCTCAGCGACAAAAAAAACACGCTGTTTCACGACTACAACCAACTTCACCACTGGTCAGTCAACAACAGTGACGCATTCTGGGATCAGGTATGGGATTTTTGTGGCGTCATCGGCGAAAAATGCCAGCCTGTCAGCTTCTGTCCGGAGCAATCCAGCCAACCCGCGAAAGAAACCCAGTGGTTCCCCCATACCTCGCTTAACTTTGCCGAAAACCTGCTAAAAAATTGGAATTACCGCGCGGCAGCTGATGCCCTGATCTTTCATTGCGAAGGCCAGCCTGAACGCCGCCAGCATATTAGCTGGCAGCAGCTATATCGGCAGACCTCGCAGCTGGTTCAGTTCTTATCCGCAAGCGGTGTAACACAAGGCGATGTCGTCGCCGGTTATATCGCCAATCTGCCACAGGCGGTTATTGCTATGTTAGCGACCACGGCATTAGGCGCGGTCTGGACATCGACGTCACCCGACTTTGGCATCGACAGTGTGGCCGAACGCTTCGGACAAACCAAACCCAAAGTCCTGTTTTGTTCTGATGGCTATTTCTATAATGGCAAAGCCCACAGCAGCTTACCCAAGCTGGCTGAGATACTGACCAAACTACCCAGTGTTGAACATCTGGTTGTGATCCCTTATACCCGCACCGATGTCAATCTCGCTGAACTGGCACCATTAAGCACTACCTTAAAAATAAGCCTTGCACAATGGCATGACATTTTAAACAAGTATGAGCCACAATTTATTGAATTTAAGAAGTTTATGTTCAACCACCCGCTCTATATCCTCTACTCGTCAGGTACGACCGGTAAACCGAAATGCATTGTGCACAGCACCGGCGGCACCTTGCTCAACCACTTAAAAGAGCATCAGCTTCACAGCAATGTACAGCCCGGTGATCGTATATTCTACTTCACCACCTGTGGCTGGATGATGTGGAACTGGCTGATCAGCGGATTAGCGTCTGGCGCAACAATCATCTTGTACGACGGCTCTCCCTTCTGCCCCGATGGCAATGTACTGTGGAATATGGCAGAACAAGAAGGCGTGACCCTGTTCGGCACCTCGGCAAAATACCTTGAGGCACTGGAAAAGCAAGGCTATCAACCCATTCAATCCCATACCCTGCCCCAACTAAGAACCCTGTGCTCAACCGGTTCAGTATTAGCACCTGAGCAATTTGATTATGTTTACCGGGCAATAAAAAAAGATCTGCAGCTGGCCTCCATTTCCGGCGGCACTGACATATGCGGCTGTTTTGCGATTGGTAACCCTATCAATCCGGTCTATCGCGGTGAATGTCAGGGACGCGCATTAGCCATGGATGTACAGGTTTTCAATGAACAGGGTGAGCCTGAATTCAATAAACAAGGGGAATTAGTCTGCTGCAACAGTTTCCCGAATCAACCGGTCGGATTCTGGAATGATCCCGACGGCAGCCGCTACCAAAATGCCTACTGGAATACCTTCCCCAACGTCTGGCATCACGGTGATTTTGTCAAACTGACACAATCCGGCGGCATCATTTTCTTCGGCCGTTCCGATGCCGTGTTAAATCCGGGCGGAGTGCGCATCGGCACGGCAGAAATTTACCGGCAGGTTAATCCGTTAGCAGCGATTGTGGACTCCGTCGTTATTGGCCAGCACTGGAAAAACGATGTCCGTGTGGTGCTGTTCGTCCAGCTCGCAGACAACTGCGAACTCAACGACGAACTGAAAAATACCATTCGCGAGCGCATCAGAACCCACTGCTCTCCCCGTCATGTTCCTGACGTGATCCTGGCAGTAAATGATATTCCCCGCACTAAATCAGGAAAACTGGTCGAACTGGCGGTACGCAATATCGTTCATGGTCAACCGGTAAAAAACGTCGGCGCACTGGCCAATCCGCAAGCTTTGGAACAATTTAAAGGGCATAAAGAGCTGGAGTAGCCAATTGCGCACCACTCAAGTCCCCGCCGACAATTCACCCGCTATTTATACTCCCTGAATCGTTTATTTCTACATGGAGGATTTTTTGCAGTAATATGGTGCTAAATCATTCAGCATCTAAGTGGCTCAAATACTCATTATGAAGCGTATACCGACCAATATTATTACCGGCTTTTTGGGTGCCGGAAAAACAACCTCGATTCTTTCATTGCTGGCGCGCAAGCCAGAAAATGAAAAATGGGCCGTCCTCATTAATGAATTCGGCAACGTCGGGGTTGATGGAGCCATTCTGAGCCAGCAGGGTGCCATTGTTAAAGAAGTACCGGGCGGCTGCATGTGCTGTGTGACAGGCTTACCCATGTCGGTCGGTATAAATGCTCTGTTAGCGCAGAAACCCGACCGCCTGCTGCTTGAACCAACCGGGTTAGGCCATCCTAAAGAGGTCATCAATAAGCTAACCTCTGATATCTATCAGAACTATATCGATCTGAAAGCCACTATCACCGTGGTCGACCCGCGCCACTTTGCCGATCTGCAGTACACCAACAATCAGAATTTCCAGGATCAACTGAGCCTGGCCGATGTCGTGGTTGCCAACAAAATCGACGAGTGCGTCGATGACGATATCACCGCATTTGATACCTTTATCGAACAATGCCAGCCTGCCAAAGCCGCGATTGGCAGAGTCGAGCAAGGGCTGTTGGACCTTAACTGGCTCGATATCGAACGTATTGAACGCCAGGCTGCTCACAGCCATGACCATCATCATGCGAGCGATAACGAAGTCGTGCCGCTTCCGGAGATTGAGCTGGCACCGGGCCAAACTTATCTGCGTAAAGAAAATAGTGGCCAGGGCTATCGCAGCTGCGGCTGGTTCTTCGCCGCCGATCAGATATTCAGTTTTTCAGATCTATTTAAACTATTCTCAAATATAAATGCCCAACGTATAAAAGCCGTTGTAAATACCGAGCAAGGCTGTTTTGCCTTTAATGTCGTCAACCGAGTGGTATCTGTCAACGAACTATCTCTGGAAGGATTTGAATCACGCATTGAAGTGATCGACAAAGAACTGCTTCCCTGGGATGAGCTAGAGAGTATTTTGTGCTCGTTGGTTCAAAGCGATACAGCACTTTAATATCACTGAATGCAATCTTGAAAAACACCGAGAACTGCACGCAACACTGATAGTGTAAACATATTATAAATTAGCAAGGAGCAACTATGCTAAACCCTGCTACTGCAAAAGCAGTAATTGATCATGCGCTATTTCATGGCGCAGATTTTGCCGAATTATTTATCGAGCATCACCAATCCAGTTCGGTCGAACTCATTTCCGGCGACGTGGATAAAGTCAATTCCGGGATTGATTTTGGTATTGGTATTCGCCTGTTCTTCGGCCATAAAGTGCTGTACGGCTATACCAACAGTACCGACGAAGAAGAGTTAAAACGCGTCACCAGCCTGCTTGCCGCTAAAGACAAGCGCGATCAAATTGTTGACGGCACCGCGCTGAACCTCAACCGCTACACCAGTAAGCATTCTTGCCGCTATTCGCTTAGCCAGGGTGCGGAACTGGCACAGAAAATTGCCTTTTTGAAAGAAGTCGATCATGCCGCCCGCACTGAACACGAAAAAATCTCGCAGTTTATTGGCCGCCTGCTGCAGCGAGAACAACAGATTGAAATCTTCAACTCTAACGGCCTGCACATCGGCGATACCCGTCACTATACCCGTGTTGCTGCGACGGCAATGGCCCAGAACGGCAGCGAGCAATCTACCGGTTTTGAAGCACCGGGGGCGCTGACGGGATGGGAATTTCATCACACCCTTGATGCGAAACAACTTGGCCAGCAAGTTGCAAAACAAGCCATCGTCAAACTGTTTGCAGAAACCTGCCCATCCGGTGAAATGCCGGTGATCATCGGTAACGGTTTCGGCGGGGTAATTTTCCACGAAGCCTGCGGTCACCTGCTGGAGACCACTTCGGTGGCGAAGAAGGCTTCGGTATTCCACGACAAAATGAACGAAATGATCGCCAACTCTGTGGTGAGTGCGGTCGATGACGGCACCCTGTCCAACCAATGGGGCTCCATCAATATCGATGATGAAGGGATGGAAACCCAGCGTACCCAGCTCATTAAAGACGGCAAGTTGACCAGCTTCATGGTCGATAAACTGGGCGCAATGAAGACCGGTTATGCGCCAACCGGGTCTGGCCGTCGTGAATCCTACAAATACGCGCCAACGTCACGGATGCGCAATACCTTCATTGAAGCCGGCAACAGCTCGCTGGATGAGATGGTGGCTAGTGTTGAACGTGGGATCTACGCGCCGAAAATGGGCGGCGGCTCTGTTCAGCCCGGCACCGGCGAATTTAACTTTGCAGTACAGGAAGCGTATTTAATCGAAGACGGCAAAATCACCAAGCCACTCAAATCTGCGACCCTGATCAGTACCGGTCCTAAAGTACTCAAAGAAATCAGCATGATCGGCAACGACTTCGCACTGGCAGCCGGTATGTGCGGCTCGGTCAGCGGCTCGGTTCCAACGACCGTGGGACAACCGGCATTGAAAGTCGATAATATTCTGGTGGGAGGTGGCAACTAATGGCTGATCAAAACAAACTTCAACACGCGATTGACCACGTATTAGAAAAAGTCAAAGCCTCCGGTGCCGAAGCGGATGTGATTGCCAATTGCAGCAACAACTTTTCGCTCAAGGCTAATGATGGTGAACTGGCGGAATACAAAGTCACGTCAGGTCAGGTGATCGGCATTCGCGTGGTCAAAGACCAGCGTGTTGCCACCAGCTATTCTGAATCATTGGAGCCGGCCAGCCTGGATATCATGCTTGAACGGGCGCTGCAGAACGCGCAGTTCACTCAGCAAGATGCCCATCAGACCATCAGCTGCATTGACAGCAAGATCACCACTGATGTGGCAGAAATCTATCAGCAAGATGATGCAACGGCAGACGACAAAATCGAACTGGCTCTCGCGCTGGAAAACGGTGTGGTGACTAAACCTCACGCGAAAAGCTCGCCATACAATGGATTTGCCGAATCTGACAGCCAGGTCATACTGGCCAATACCCAGGGCACATTATGCCAGCACCAGGAACGCTCGACCTACTGCTATGCATATACCCTGTATGAACAGGATGGTAAGCAATCGATGCACGGCGGCATGTCGTCTGGTCGTCGTTTTGATCAGCTTGATCCTGCTTACTGCATCAATCACGGTTACGATGTTGCTCAGGCACTGCTTGAAGGCGGACCGGTTGCCACCAAAAGCTATCCGGTCATTTTCGATCTCAGCTCACTCAGCAGCCTGTTCAGCGGATTCAGCATGTGCCTGTCTGGTCAGTCAGCCATGAAAGGCATTAACCCGTGGCGCCACTCGCTTCATGAGCAAGTTGCCAGCCCGTTGCTGACCGTGTCTGATAGCGCCTTTGTTGACGGCGGATTTGCCATTAAACACTTCGACAGCGAAGGGTTTGCGGCTCGCGATACCATTTTGATTGGTGAAGGCCAGCTGCAGAGTCTGCTGCACAACAGCCACACTGCCAGCTTCTTTGGCATTGAGAATACCGCGAATGCAGCGCGTTCGGCAAAAGGCGGTTTAGGGGTTGCCCCGCGTCATACGGTCATTGCCGCAGGTACCAGTTCAGCAGCAGAAGTAACTGCCGGTGAATACCTGGAACTGATTGAGCTACAGGGTGTCCACTCCGGTGCCGATGCCGTCAGCGGTGACTTCTCGTTTGGCGCGAGTGGTTTCTTGTGCCGAGATGGCAAACGTGTTCAAGCGGTGCGTGGTATTACCGTTGCAGGCAACTTCTATCAGATGCTGAAAGAGATTGATGCGGTAGGAAATACCCTTGCTCATGATTACGAGCGTGACTTCTACGCGCCTCAGATCCGTTTCAGCCGCCTGAGTATTGCGGGGAAATAGATCAAAGATTCTAGGGGGCGAGTGACTCGATTCTCGCCCCCTAGACACTTGCTCCTATCCTATCGCTTTATCCGGGTCGATTTGAAAGTAAGTGTTCACACTCGAATCCGCCAGTTCTGGCTCCAGAAACTCCCTCACCATATCGATTGATTCAGCTTCCCACATACACTGACACCGGCTGTCGCTTTGGCTGCCTAGGGTAGAGTGTAATCTCATCCCTGCCGGCAAATGGCTTAGTGCACCATTGGCTTTTTGCCAGAATTCTTTAGGATCGGTAATTTCATGCTGAATAGCGATAAACATATAGGCACTCCTCCGCTGTCACATAAAAGTATAGAAGAAGTGCGTAACACCATATGCCTGACGTTAAAATTAAGCGGTTAATTTTTCAATAATAGGACACCGGGCTCCGCCGTCACCCGGACAGTCTTCGGCTAACGCTTTCAATGTCTTTTTCATTTCATGGAGCTCTTTTATTTTTTCTTCGACTTCTTCAATTTTCGCCATAACGCGGGCTTTGACGTCAGCGCTCTTGCGGTGAGGATCGCGGGTAAGCTGCAGCAACGCCTTGATCTCTTCTAAGCTGAAACCGACAATTCTTGAGCGCCGGATCAGGTGCAGTTCAGCCACCTGTTGCGGATTATAGACCCGATACCCGTTTACGCCTCGTTCTGGTAAGGACGCCACCTGCTTTTCTTCATAGAAACGGATATTTTTCGCCGTCAGGCCGGTTTGTTTAGCAACTTCACTGATATTCATATTCAGCTCCAAATAGATCTTGACCTTCCAGTCACTGGAAGGATTAATCTTGATAGTAGACGACTTATCCGAACACTTTTCAAGTTTTATCGTTACCTTACTCAAGAGGTCGAAATTATGTCTACCATTATCCTCCCCTTGCACAATGTGTCTTGCATGGGATGCGCCAAGAAAATCCAGAAGACGCTGGAAACCTTACCCGGTGTTCAGCAAGCCAGCGTTGATACCCAGCAGGCCGAGATCCAGGGCGATGCGGCTGTGAATGAGCTGGTTGAAGCGATACAAGTACTGGGATATGGGGTCGGAAATACATTTTCAATGCCTCTGGCCGGTCTCTCCTGCGGCAAGTGTGTCGCCAAACTAGAACAAGCGCTCAACCGCCGTGATGATGTTTATTCACACCAGATCACTAAAACCTGGCTGAAGGCAAATGGTAGCCTCAGTGATGCAGAGCTGATCGCTGAAATTGAGAGCCTGGGTTACAGCGTGCCGAATGCGCAGCAATACACGTTAGCCTTGGCTGGCCTTTCTTGCGGTAAATGTGTGGCGAAAGTAGAGCAAGCCTTTCGCGAACATGGCGCTATCACCGAATTTTCCGTCACTAAAAACCAGGCCGTTGTGTCAACCACTCTCGAAAAGTCTGAGCTGATCGGTATTATCAATGCCTTAGGCTATGATGTCTTGGATCAAGATCCCCGCCAGGATGAAGCTGATAATGTGGTCTCTGAAACTGACGCTTCGGCTTCTGCACCAGAGCGCAGGATTTCTGAAGCAGAAGCCACTCCTCCCTCAGTTAAAAGCGATGGGGAGTACATTCAACTGCTGCTGAGCGGGATGACCTGTGCCAGCTGCGTGTCTTCAGTTGAAAAGGCCTTAAACAGCGTGGCCGGCGTTGAGCAGGTCAATGTTAACCTGGCAGAAAGAAGCGCCTACATTTTAGGTAATGCCACCCCAGAAGCCCTGATCAGTGCGGTTATCGATGCCGGTTACGGTGCCGAACAGAGCGAAGATGAACAAACCCGTCGCCAACGCCAGCAAGCACAAAATGTAAAAATCTACCGTACACATTTACATAATGCCATTATCGCCCTGGCGATTGGTGTACCTCTGATGGCGTGGGGTGTTTTCGGCGGCAGTATGTCGATCAACTCTACAACCAGCCAGCTTTCCTGGGGAGGGATCGGCGTTATTACCTTTATCTTGCTGATCACCGCAGGACGCCACTTTTTTGTTAATGCGTACAAGGCCTTTACTCACCACCGAGCGAGTATGGATACCCTGGTCGCCTTAGGCACCGGCTCGGCCTGGTTATATTCCATCGCTGTTGTTCTTTTCCCGAGTGTGTTCCCCGAACAGGCGCGGCATGTTTACTTTGAAGCCTCGGCGATGATTCTGGGTTTAATCACCTTGGGCCACGCCCTTGAAGCAAGAGCCCGCAGCCGCACCTCCAAGGCGCTCGAACGCCTGATCGATCTTCAGCCCCAGAAGGCTATCGCAGTCATTGACGGGGTTGAAAAAGAGTTGCCGCTGGAGCATGTTTCTGTCGGCATGATGCTACGCCTTCGCCCCGGGGCCAAAGTACCGGTTGACGGGGTGATAGAACAAGGGGAAAGCTATTTAGACGAGTCAATGCTGACCGGAGAGCCGCTACCGGCGCATAAAAAGACCGGGCATCAATTACATGCCGGTACCATCAACCAGAACGGCAGTCTGCTTTTCCGGGCCGAGCGGATCGGCAGCGATACGATGTTGTCACGCATCATTCAGCTAGTGCGCCGGGCCCAGAGCAGCAAACCCGCATTGGCCCGCCTGGCCGATAAGATTTCAGCCATTTTTGTTCCTGTCGTGATGATCATTGCCACGTTAACGGCCATGGCCTGGTACAACTTCGGCCCACAGCCCACCATGATTTATATGCTGGTTGCTGCCACGACGGTGCTGATCATTGCCTGCCCTTGCGCCCTAGGACTGGCAACCCCGATGTCGGTTACCGTCGGGGTCGGCCGGGCGGCCGAGTTCGGCGTCCTGATCCGTGACGCAGAGGCACTGCAGCTTGCCGCCGATATTGATACCGTAGTGCTGGATAAAACCGGCACTCTGACCGAAGGCAAGCCGCAGGTTACTTCCCTGTTTACTTACCACGATACTGACAAAACCGGTTTATTGAGCCTGACCGCCAGCCTTGAGCAAGGCTCAGAACACCCATTGGCACAAGCCATTGTAAAAATGGGACAAAAAGAAGGCGTTATCCTGCATCCGCAGCAGGACTTTCAGGCACTTCCCGGCTTCGGTGTTTCTGGCATCATCGGTGATATCACCGTTCTACTCGGGAACCAGCGCCTGATGCAGCAGAAGGGGGTGGATACCCGTCTTGCTGAGCAAGAGGCCCAGAATATTGCCAAACAAGGTGCAACCCCAATTTATGTTGCAGCCAATCAGCAGCTGATTGGTCTGATTGGCATCAGCGATCCGCTACGGGCTGATTCTGTCGAAGCGGTCAAGCGCCTTCAGGCTATGAAGCTCAATGTCATTATGCTGACAGGTGACACTCAAATTACCGCGGAAGCTATCGCCAAACAAGCCGGGATCACAACCGTTATCGCCGGGGTGTTACCCGACGGCAAAGCGGAGCAGATAGTCACGTTGCAGCAGCAGGGCAACAAGGTCGCAATGGTCGGTGACGGCATCAATGATGCGCCTGCGCTGGCTCAGGCCGAGGTCGGTATCGCCATGGGCAGCGGCAGTGACGTCGCAATAGAAAGTGGTCAGTTTACCCTGATGCGTCACTCGCTTCACGGCGCGGCCGATGCCATCGCCTTGTCAAAGGCCACCCTGCGCAATATGAAGCAGAATTTATTTGGCGCGTTTGTTTATAACTCTCTTGGCATTCCGGTCGCGGCGGGAGTCTTGTTCCCGCTCACTGGCACTCTGCTGAGCCCGGTTGTCGCAGGTGCCGCGATGGCGCTCTCATCAATTACCGTCGTCAGCAATGCGAACCGGTTACGCCTGTTCACCCCACGCAAGACAGAGGAGAAAAAGAATGGTTAATATTATCGGCCTTGCCATTATTGGCCTGATTGTCTGGTGGTTCTGGTTGCATCCTGAATCGAGAAAGTAACTCAATTGCTGCGTCATACACGGTTTAATCATTAAAAGGGTTCTGGTTGGCCAGAACCCATATTCTTTAGCGAGGTCGAATCGCGTGTATGGTCGCCAACTGGCTAAAATCTACAAACATAATTTTTTGATTTATATGCCAATCAAGCTACACCGTAAGAATGCTTTGATAGCCTGCTACTTCAATATCAAAATTCGTTGTACGCCGTAAATGATCCCGCATTCCTTCCAGCGCGTCAGGATCACCATGAATAAGTTTAATCGGCATGTCCTTTCGCAGAGAAGACAGCTTAAGCCATTGCTCAATATCGACAAAATCCCCGTGCCCCGACAGACCATTCATCACTTCGATCCGCGCATGGTTGGGAATCCATTCACCGTGAATTTTAACACTCTCCATGCCTTCCTGCATTTTTGCGCCACGGGTTCCCCCGGCCTGATAGCCGGTAAATAACACCGTTGTCCGATGATCGGGTAACAGCTGTTTAAGGTGGTGGAGGATCCTGCCCCCCGTGACCATACCACTGCCTGCAATAATAATATGAGGGAAAGTCATCTCTGCTATGGCTTTAGAGTCTTCAACACTTCGGGTATAAGTGATTTTCTGCCCCATAGAATGACACTGTGCCGGCGTCAGACGGTGCTCATAAGCATAACGCCGATAAATATCAGAGACGTTTATCGCCATCGGACTATCGAGATAGATGGGCAACTTGGGAATGCGCTTGGCCTCCAGCAACGTGACCAGCATATGCTGCAGCGTTTGCGCACGACCGACGGCAAAACAGGGGATCAATAACACCCCACCCGCTTTTGAGGTTTCGTTTACAACATCGGCTAACTGCTGGAACTGATCCGTTTTATCATGACGGCGATTACCGTAGGTCGATTCGAGTAACAGTAAATCAAGATCTGGTAAGGGGTTAGGGGGTCTCATAAGCACATCGTCAGGCCGACCGACATCGCCGGAAAATCCGATTTTTTTGCCTTCCGCTTCGATAATAATACTTGCCGCTCCCAGGATATGACCGACATTTTGCAAATAAACCTTGATATCACCTACCGTAAAACGCTCTTCATATTCCACAGTTTCAAACAACGTCATGGATTTATCAGCCGTAGCACGATCATACAGAGGTTCGGGTTCTTCATGCTTACTCAGTTTATATTTACGATAAAACCGGGCATCTTCTTCCTGAATATGACCACTGTCTGCCAGTAAGATCGCGCAAAGCTCTTTAGTGGCACGGTGGGTAATAACCGGCCCACGGTAGCCTTGTTTATATAAAACGGGAATATAGCCGGAATGATCAAGATGAGCATGGGTTAAAAGAATCGCGTCAATTTTATCGACATCAACAGACAGTAAGGGCTGCCAATTACGCCTTCTGAGCCACTTATACCCTTGGTAAAGCCCGCAATCCACCAGCACGCGGGTGGTTTTGGTTTCAACCAGAAACTTAGATCCCGTCACCGTTTCGCAACCACCCAAAAAAATAATTTTCATGAGTTTTCTCTCTATATTGCCAAACCACATCTAAATACAGCGTTCAGCGAGAATTAAGTGCCTTTATTCCAAAATATAACTGAGTCACTGATCAGCCATAATCTTGTTAGTAGAGTACTGTCATGGCTAATTACATATCCTGGAATCGGTTTGCGCTATGTACCATCAGCATTGCCTCATGCTTCTCCAATTCTGCCATTTGAGCCAGCAATTCGCGGCTGGATGTTGACTCTGCCCGGCTTTGCAAATAACGATAGAGTTCAGTGAGCTGTTGGTGCAGAGCGACAATTTCCGTCATAATGTCGGCTGGTTCAAGTGTTGAAAATGCACTTTCACACTGTATATCATGATGGATGGGATTTTTATCAAGGTAATCATAACACCATGTATCTAAGGCACTTTTATCGGCCCCCTTCTCAAACCCCTTCAAGGTCTTCACCAGTCTCTGCTCATGTTCGCCAAGATATTGAAGTAACAGCTTTGCCCGCTCGCTCGCATTTTCGTTGACACCGTGCTGCAAGCACGTTGCCAGATACTGATGAAACTCACGCGTCCAATGCAGGACATCTCTTAAGGTTTCAATTTTCATATTTATCGTCCTCTACACGAAAGAAGATTTAAATAATTCAAGATATTTACATAACAAATGATAGTACGTGTAATACAAGGAAGGGATTCTGAGGTGGCATTATTATTTTTCCATTTCTCGACGTTAACAGGCGCTAATAGGTAAAGTTCCTCGAGAACGGCCAGAATACACTAAGCTCATACATTGGACAAAAACTCAAAAAATCCATACCAAAATTTCGGTAGCGCGATAAGTCGTCTATATTAGTATGGTCTAATTTATATTTACCCTGTCCAATCAGTGCGTTTTAAGGAGCAAAACCATGAAATACAATCGAATGTTATTCATTGCTGTAACGGCAGCCATCGGACTGACAACGACCTTGGCTTATGCCGCGCAAGATTGGCAAAGAGGCATGACGGGCATGATGGGAGGCCCTGGAATGATGGCCGGAGGCTGCATGATGGGGGGCGGTCCGGGCATGATGGCAAAAAATCACAGCATGATGCAAGGACGCGGGACGATGGCCGGTAGTATGGGCATTGCAACGATGCAGGAACAGTTCAACGAACTGGAAAGCCAACTCAAACTGAATGAGGAACAGCAAGTTAAGTGGAATGAGTTCGAGAAAGTTGTCGAACAACAGGCAAACTCTATGCTCGAACACCACCAGAAGATGCTAGATTACTTCCAGAGCGGTCAATCACTAACGCTTCCGGAACGTATTGACCGTCACACCCAAATGATGAGCGAGCGATTCACCAGTATGACCGCCTATTCGGCCGCACTGGCTAACGTCTATCAGAGCCTGGAGCCTCAGCAACAGAAGATTTTAGATCAAAATACCTTTATGGGGTGTTTTTGATAAACGAATGAGCACCCCACCTCTTGAGGTGCTCGCTTCGATTATTGGTTACGTAACATATAATCCATGGTCATGCCGGCTTCTGCATGGCCCGGAGCGTTACAGGCAAACTCAACATGGGATTTCCCCATAAAATGCCAGGTCAGCTCACCCTGTTTTCCCGCCCCCAAACTCAATACGCTGCCGTCATTGTGTTCCATGTTGGGCATGCTGCGCATCATTTCACGATGCTTTAACTGCTCTTGTTTACTGCCAATCGCAAATTCATGTGGCAATGCGCCTTTGTTGGTTACAATAAAGCGAACGGTATCCCCTTGCTTAATTTTCAACGGTTGATCAAACCTTAACTTCATGTCGTCCGTTAATGTCACGTTAACCGTCTGAATGGATTGAGCTGCTTTAGCCGGCATGCCGACTTCCGACATGACATGTCCCATTTGACCATGATCCATACCTTCATGGCTCATCTTTTCATGACCCATATTTTCATGACCCATGTTTTTATTATCATGGCCATTGCTGTCTGCCAATGCGGGTACTGATGACAGCGCTATTGCTAATCCAAGGGTGCTCAGTAGTTTCATGTATACTTCCTCTTGTAACAGGGGAGCTAATTCGTCAGCTCGATATTAATTTATGCTTTTTCCAGCTTCATTGTCGTAATACAAGTACGACTGCGATTGCTGGTGGTTAAACGCTCTGTTGACATCAGTCCCTGATAAGAGAAAGACACATCAAATGCTTTATTGCGGGGTAGCCAAAGATCAATAAAGCCGTCATTTTGGGTGCGAACCATACCATTTGATACCGTCTCACCGGTCTCAACATCTTTGACCGTCATCATCATTGCGACGTTCTTCAGCTCTCCGGTACAGCCCGTCGGCACATGGTTAGTGCATGGGTGAGTAAATGTCATCCAAGGGGCGATAGAGAGAAAAAACTCGTCACCCAATGGCACCTCGGCAGCAGGTTGATTGGCAAACTTAGCCATGATTGTCGTCGGCGTAATGATGACTTTGGTCTCTTTGCCTTCACTTCGCCATGCCTGACTCTGTTTAACGGCTTCTTGCGGGGTTAAGGAAGTAAAGTATTCCGATTCCGTCTGGGAATACACCAGTGATGAAGCCAGCAATGCACTTATCGCCAGTCCTGTTTTTAGCATACTTTTTTTCATAACTTACTCCTTATTTCAGCCTTGTCGCCTTATCACTCCAACATGACGACAGGCTGTTTTTTATTGAAAATCAATTGGTAAATATTAGTTAGTTCAATTTATGACTGGTTTCTTTCCACAGCTTGAAGACCGCAGGCAAAACAACCAGAGTCAATAAAAGGGCAGAGACCATGCCACCGATCATCGGGGCCGCAATACGTTGCATCACTTCCGAGCCGGTACCTGAGCCATACATGATAGGAACAAGGCCGACAATGACGGTAATTACTGTCATCAGCACAGGTCGCACACGCAGGCCGGCTCCTTCTTTAATCGCCTCAGTCAAATCATTGGCCGTGACTTGCTGATCTTTTTCTTTTAGATCCAGCAACTTGTAATTCCAGGCCTGATTGAGATAAACCAACATGATGACGCCAATCTCCACCGCTACACCGGAAAGGGCAATAAAGCCGACACCGACCGCTATCGAGAAGTTAAAACCAAGTACATGCATCAACCAGAGTCCGCCCACCAATGCGAGTGGTAAGGTTGCCATAATAATCAGCACTTCACCGACACGACGGAAGCTGAGATAGAGCAGCATCATGATGATAGCAAGGGTTGCCGGCGTTACCACACGGAGACGCTCTTTCGCCCGTTCCATATATTCATACTGACCGGACCAGACCAGCGAGTAGCCGGCAGGCATGTCTAATTGCTCTGCCACGACCTGCTGGGCATCTTGCACATAGGAGCCAAGATCACGGCCATCAATGTCGACAAATACCCAGCCGTTCGGGCGCGCGTTTTCGGTCTTGATCATTGGCGGACCGTCTTCAAAGCGGATATCCGCCACATCGGCCAGCGCAATACGGGCACCATTCGGCGTCACCAACGGCAGATTATTCAACTTGTCCAGCGAGTCACGGTAAGCTTGCGGGTAGCGTACATTGATTGGGTAACGCTCAAGCCCTTCAATTGTTTCCCCCACATTCATGCCACCGATAGCAGTGCTGATCACTTGCTGAATATCTTTGATATTCAATCCGTAACGCGCCGCTTGCCGGCGCTTAATATCAATGGTGACATAACGCCCGCCGGCAACCCGTTCAGCATAGACGGAAGCCGTCCCTTCAATGCCGTTTAGGATCGGTTCCAGCCGCGCACCAATAGCTTCAATTTGTTTAAGATCAGGACCGGCAATCTTGACCCCTATCGGTGTTTTGATCCCTGTCGCCAACATGTCAATCCGGGTTTTAATCGGCATTACCCACGCATTGGTGATACCGGGGAACTGAATTAAGCTGTCGAGCTCTTGGCGCAAACCTTCCGACGTCATTCCTTCACGCCATTCACTCTTCGGCTTTAACTGGATAAAGGTTTCAATCATGGTAAGCGGCGCCGGATCGGTCGCGGTTTCAGCGCGGCCAATTTTGCCCCAGGCGGTTTCCACTTCCGGTACGGTTTTGATCAGTTTGTTGGTTTGCTGAAGCAGCTCACGCGCCTTACCAATCGAAATACCCGGGAATGTCGTTGGCATGTACATTAAATCGCCTTCATCCAGAGGCGGAATAAATTCACTTCCCATTTTTTGCACCGGATAATAGGCAGAGCCCAGCAATACCGCAGCCAATAGCAACACGGTTTTGGGGTAACGCATGCTTGTATTGAGCAAGGGACGGTACAAGGCAACCAGGCTGCGATTTATCGGGTTTTTATGCTCCGGCAGGATCTTCCCGCGAATAAAGTACCCCATCAACACGGGTACCAGGGTAATAGAAAGACCCGCCGATGCTGCCATGGCAAAAGTTTTAGTGAAGGCCAGCGGTGAGAACATCTTGCCTTCCTGTCCCTCCAGGGCAAACACGGGCACAAAGCTCAATGTAATGATCATCAGCGAGAAGAACAGCGGTGCCCCGACTTCTTCAGTCGCTTTTGCTATCACTTGCCAGCGGTTTTTGTCGGTCAGCGGAGTACGTTCAATATGCTTGTGAACATTTTCAATCATCACGATGGCACCATCCACCATGGCCCCGATAGCGATAGCAATCCCGCCCAGAGACATGATATTGGCATTAATACCTTGCGAGTGCATCACGATGAATGCGACTAAAATACCGACAGGAAGACTGAGTACCACCACCAGTGACGAACGGAAGTGGAACAAGAACAAGGCACACACGATGACGACTACAATGAACTCTTCCAGCAGTTTTTCATACAGGTTTTCCACGGCATGATCAATCAAGCCAGAACGATCATAGGTTGGGACAATTTCCACCCCTTCAGGCAGACTTCGCTGCAGCTCTTCCAGTTTGGATTTTACGTTCTGGATGACATCCCGCGCATTTTCCCCAAAGCGCATCACCACGACCGCACCGACAGCTTCGCCCTCGCCATTGAGCTCAGAGATCCCGCGACGCATCTGAGGCCCTAAGTTAATATCGGCAATATCCCCCAAGAGTAACGGTGTGCCTCTTTCCGTCACTTTTAACGGTATAGATTGTAAGTCTTCAATGTTTGAAAGGTAGCCGGTCGCCCGGACCATATGTTCGGCTTCAGCCACTTCAATAACCGATGCGCCGGCTTCCTGGTTGCCATTTTGGATGGCACTATTGACTTGCTGCAATGTAAGATCGTAAGCGCGTAGTTTGGCCGGATCAATTTGCACCTGATACTGCTTCACCATTCCGCCGACGGTGGCAATTTCAGAGACGCCCTCAACCGTTTGCAGCTCATATTTCAAGAACCAGTCTTGCAGGCTGCGCAGCTCACTGAGATCGTGCTGGCCGGTTTTATCCTGCAGCACATAGCTATATATCCAGCCCACCCCCGTCGCATCCGGCCCTAACGTCGGCTTGGCATTGGCCGGAAGGTTAGGTGCGACCTGACTGAGGTACTCCAGTACCCGTGAACGCGCCCAATACATATCGGTATCATCATTAAAAATGATGTACACGTATGAATCGCCGAAGAAAGAGTAACCGCGCACGGTTTCAGCACCCGGTACTGCGAGCATTGCCGTCGTCAACGGATAGGTCACCTGATCCTCGACCACTTGCGGCGCTTGGCCCGGATAGCTGGTTTTAATGATCACCTGCACATCAGAAAGATCCGGCAAGGCATCAATCGGGGTCTGACGAACACTGTACAATCCAGCCACCACCAGGAAAAGCGTGGCGACAAGCACCAGGAACCGGTTCCCGATCGACCAGCGAATAATGGCACCTATCATTTGTTATCCTCCGCTGAAGGCATATCCATTACGCCGTGGTTCATCTGACTGTGATCCATCTCGCCCTCAGGCCGAATCTCAGAAATGACATAGTCGCCAGCTTCCGTCTTCTCGATCAGAAATCGGATAGACTCCCCCCCAATCAATTGCGATAAGTCATCCCCCTCTTTGACCGTAAAGTTCATCTGCATTGCCGGCCAGTCCCACTCAGGGATCGGTGAGTGTTGAATGGTTAACATTCTGTGGTCTGCCATCACATCGGTGATCGTTCCCTTCGCCCAGGCCGTGTTGGCAACAGCGGTTTCGTGCTGTCCGACCGGACTCATCTGGTTGGCAGTCCCGTCTTGTTCCATGCTGATTTGATCAATCAGGTATTGGCCGTCTTCTGTTTTCTCAATTAAAAATCGAATTGACTGCCCCTCCGCAAGCTGGGATAACTCGCTTCCCTCTTTGACGGTAAAATTCATCTGCATCGCCGGCCAATCCCATTCAGCGACTGGAGCATGTTGAATGGTTAACATTCTGTGACCTGCCATCACATCGGTGATCGTTCCTGTTGCCCAGGCTGAACTGGCAGCAGCGGTTTCCAGCCCTTCCATACGGCTGAAATCGGCACTCTGACTGGACTCTGAATCAAGCAGGAAGTGCGCTGAGGTGACCACTTTATCGTTCTCACTCAGTCCCTCAAGAACTTCAATCTGTCCTGCCGCTTCACGCCCGGTGACAATACGGGTTGAGCGGAACTTGCCTTCACCTAACGCCAATACCACGCGGGTCATGTTGCCTGAGCGGATCACAGCTTGTTGCGGAATAACCCGTGACAGTTCGTCACTTTTCGGTATCAGGGTGATGTTGGCGAACATGTTTGGCTTAAGATCACCGCTTTGATTGTCAAACTTCAACCGCACGCGCAAAGTGCGGGTTTTGGCATCCAATACCGGGTACACATAATCAACATTTCCTTGCAAAACCTTGCCGGGCAACGCATCAAGCGTCATCTCTGCTGCTGCGCCCTGTTTTACCCAGTGCGATTGTCTTTCAAAAACTTCGGCATCCACCCAGACTTCACTGAGCGATCCGCCGCTGATCACCGTCTGAGCCGGTGATAAATACGCGCCATCTCGCACATTCAAGGTTGCAATCACCCCATCAGAAGGGGCTTTAACGGCAATATTGCGCTTTGCTTTGCCACTGCGGAGGATCTGGTTAATCTGTGCTGAATCCACCCCGAGTGAAATCAGGCGTTCTTTGGCCCCTTTGACCAGTACGGCTTTGCCCATGCGCTTAGCATTCAGCAGCTCTTCCTGGGCACGCACCAGATCCGGCGAATAAAGTTCGAAAAGTACCTCGCCTTTCTTCACCTTCTCACCGATAGCATCAATATTTAACTTTTGGATCCAGCCGCTTACCCGGCTGTTGATTTGCCATAAACGGCTTTCATCAAAGGCGACATAACCGACCGTCTCAATTTGCGGCGATAACATTTGCTGTCGTACCGGGGCAACTTTCACGCCTAAATTATTTTCGACCGCAGGGTTGATAGTGACAGTACCTGCTGGATCTTTTTCCCCGCCCGCCGATTCTTCTTCATAAACAGGAATTAAATCCATTCCCATTGGTGATTTTCCGGGTTTGTCACGCTTATAATTCGGGTCCATCGGCGCGACCCAGTACAGCGGATCATTGGAAGATGACGTACTCTGCCCCTCAGTATGTAAAGCCTCATTAATAGGTTGATACGCGAAGTACCCCAGAGCGCCACCGATTGCCAGGGCCAATACAGCCACAGAAAGTGATTTCATTATTATATTCCTTACTTTTTATTCAGCAGAAAAGCGAGATTGCTGTTAGTCAGCTGTAAATCGGCTTTTAATCGCTCTTGTTCCAATGCCAGATTTAACTCTTCGCTCGCGGCTCGAATATATTCATCCAGATTGCTGGTATTATTTTGATAACCACGTTCTACCGCCTGGGTTCGCTCTTTGGCTCGTTTTAGCAGCGTATGGCTATAACGATTAGACCGTTCCTGAAGGTTGTGGTAATTCACCAGTAAGGCATCGACTTTGGCATTCATCTGCTGGAGCAGCAGATCGCGTTGAGATTTTACCGCCCCGACCAGGTGTTGCGCTGAGGACAACTTTTTATCCTGACGTTTCTCGGTAAACAGCGGGATATCCATCGTTAAGAAAAAACTCACCAGATCAGATGCCGGCTGGCCATTCATGCCATTGGCCTGGCGATAGCCATACATCATTTCCACCCCGAATTGAGGCTTATAAGCTTCATGAGCTATATCAACCTGGGTTTCACTGCTCGCAACCAGATAATCAACCATCTTGACGGTTGGGTGCGTTAACAGGGCGTTATAATGGCTCTGCGGTTTGGTCGCTAAGTATTCCGTCAAGGGCTTCCAGCCGGGGTAACGGTTAACTTTCATATCCAACGCCCTGTCACCCAGCCACTCACTAAGCTGAGCACGGATACGTTGTTGCAGCTGCTGGTTGGCCTGCAGCTTTTCATCAAGTACAGAAACCTGAAGCTGCGCCTTGATAAGATCTTGTGCCTGATTGACCCCCACCCCGTAATTGGTACCTAGATAGTGCTCAAGATCAGAAAACAAGACCCGGTTTTGCTCTAATGTCTGCTGGGCTTTGCGCTGATAAAAAAGCTCAATCCACAACACGGTGATCGCATTGGCGACTTCCAGTTCACGTAAACTGGCCTTTTGGCGCATGCTGTCGGCCTGCTCAGTACTTTGTTTTAACTGTAGATCTAAGGCGTCACCCCGGCCGAATTTCTGCATCAGGCCCACTGAGATGTTGGTCATCGGATCTTTATCGAAACTGAAACTATCAATGGGCAACCCCCCAACCCCGACTTTTAGCTGAGGATCCATCCATTGGGAATTGGCGACGCCCATATCTTGCATTGCATCGGCCTGATATGTGATTTGTCTTTTGCCTGCGTCTTGCTCAACGGCATAGGCTATCAGCTCATTTAGCTCCGTTTCAGCAAAAGCAGGTTTGATCAATATCGCAGCCAGGCTAACTGCCAATAAGCGGCACGAAATTTTTGAACGCATAATTCAATCCATTACATGAAGTAATTGCTAACAAATAACCAATCCACTTTGGGTGCTGTCGTGCAGCTGTATTACTGACTCGATAAAGGCAGTTATGCCAAGATGTTAAGTGGCAGATACAGACATAAGCAACCGGTGCAATTGGTCGAAATAATTGGATTAGAGTTATGCGATTGGGGGACGGAACAGTGATTCGATACGCTGACGCCGCTCAAAAAGACCGCTAAGGGCAGCAGGGGTGGGATTAAACGATAAGGGGATCGTAAAAGCTGATGGCGGTAAATACCCCATAACGCTCATACATAACGGCTGACTGCAGCATTGATCAAATGTACTGTTATCAGTGTCAGAACCACAATCGACCTGCATCTGGCTCGCCTGTGCAAGTTCGTTGTTTTCTGAGTGATGCTTTTGACCATGGCAGTCCATGTCAGCCATAGAAGCGTTTGCTTGAGTCATCTGACCCATGGCAGAAGAAGAGAGGTGTACCATGCCAGATGAAGAACGTGCAGCCACGACTGAGTTTGATAACATCGCTGCTATCAAAACCAATATCAAAGCAACCAAATTGTATCGGGAGCCTGTGTGAGCCATCTTTCTTCATCCAAGTGAATACACTGAAACTATAAAGCTTCCAGCAGGGGTAAGGTCAATAAGTTTTGATCCACTTTTCAGCTTAATCGTATTAAGTGAACACATAGTAAACTATTGCTACCCATCCCTGAATCAGCACTACCACTACCCTGTGGTTGAATCAACAACAAACCTTACATACTATTTAGTAGATTGATTTAATTGCAATAAGTCCCATTTGTTCCCATAAAGGTCTTGGAATACTACGACCGTTCCATATTCCTCAACCCTTGGTTCTTCGTTGAATACAACGCCTTTTTCTTTCATTTTTTGGTAGTCACACCAGAAGTTGTTGGTTTGTAAGAACAGAAACACTCGACCACCTGTTTGATTACCAACAGACTTCAATTGTTCTTCTGTGCTTGCTTGAGCCAGAAGCAGATTTGTACCATTTGAATTTGGGGGAGACACTTGCACCCAACGCTTACCACCGCCTAAATCAGTATCTTCGATCAGCTCGAATTGAAGTTTTTGTGTATAGAATTCAATGGCAGCATCGTAGTTTTCGACAACTAGAGCAATATTACCGATTTGCTGTTGGATTGGCTTAGTCATAAACCGCCCTCATTATGTGTAGAGCAGGAATTTTACATCATAATAGAATCGAAATATCAACTGATTTAATTTTCAGAACGGTTTAATGTGGACTCTATCACCACTAGAATTAGACAATGAGACTTTCACTAACGCTCTGAATTTGCTTGTTGATTATTTATACCCAAGATACCCAAGTGACCTTAAGATCACTCCCGAAGGGCGAGTTTCCAATCGATTTCATCTTATCCCGATTTCTTCTTGTTTCAATGGCTTCTTCGGTTTGGTAACGGAGCTACTTGGTGTATTGATATGTTTTACAGCGGTTGCCATAAACATGGTTCCAATCATCTTCCATCACCTATAAAGTACGCAAAACATTGCCTCTAAAGGCTCTGATGCCCTTTGGTAAACGGTAGTGATTCAAACAAATTAACCGCCCGCTTTTAACAGCGCCGTATGCTGTACAAAGCGGGTGGATTTGCTAAGTCAGAAAGAGTGTTGAACAAATGAATAATGAACTTGATGTAATTGATAACCTGGAAGAACTAGAGCGCTTTCTATTGTCAATTGAAAATGGCGGTCTGGGTTTGAAAGACGTTGCAGGTGTAGGCATGGCAACCAATAATTCTGATGGCCGCCATTTCGTTGCAGTATTCGACAATAGCCAGAAACTTATTCTGGCACACTGGGTTACTCAAGATGTTTACGACAATGGTAAAGATCTTGTCCGTAATGGCCCAAGTCGCATGCACTAAGCTTTTGTTGCCTTAACACCGAGAACTCAAGCAACGCATCGTCTTCTCACTATAAACGCCGTCAGTTAGCGACTGATGGCGTTTTATATTAGCGAAGGCATCATTTATGCCACCTTGTGATTGATGCCGTAGAACTCACGCTTCTTTCGGTAGCATTTCAATTGGACAAAATGATGGGCAATATCCTGATAGTCGGGCCGTTCAATGAGTGATATTTTGGGTTTACCCACATTGCTCATGAATAGATCGCACGCCTCGGTGGCATCCAGTGCTCACCTTTGCCTTCCCATTTGATATTGCAGCCAATCGGATTGGTCACCGGTACGGTTACAGGCAGGCCCGCCAAAAGCTCCTCCAGAGCATTGTCGAGATCATTGACCGTCATCCTGGCCGTATTGCGCGGATTATCAACCCCGCGGCCAGTATAGACGAGTTTTCGCTCCTGGTTGAATACGTAGAAATGCGGCGTTCTCAGTGCTCCATAGTTTCCTGTGACTTGTCCCGTGCATACACCCACGGAAACTTATTTCCCTCCATTCGTTTCAGCATATGCTCAAAATCATCCGTCGGGGGGGCTTCTCGCTGTTGGCGTTGATGCCCACAAAAGCAACGCTCTTACCTTTAAACCTGTCAGCCGTCGCTCGGGTGACTTCATCTGACCCGATGACGAAGGGGCAATGGTTGTAGGTAAAAAAGACTACCAGCAACTTGGCTTCGGTAAAATCAGCCAAGCTATAGACCTTCCCATCGGTTGCCGGCAACTCGAAATCAGGTGCCCTGTCACCAACTTGTAATGTAAACATCATCGGTATTCTTCTTGCAATGTTTGTCAAAGCTGAACATTTGAGTTTGTTATCTTCAACACGTTGACCGTGCATCCAATGATTCGCAGCCTGTACATGCAATTCACGTACATAGTTGGCTACCGACATTCTGAATTCACCGTAAGCGAAAGAGTCAGCTAACCGAACTCATTCTAAGATCATAATACATAGTACTCATCTTTGTGCTGCACACAGTCCATTGCCCCCAAAGCAGAACGATCCGGTGACTTAGGGTGTAACGCAAATACAGCGCGACATTTGCGCAATCAGCCAGCTTGACCAATACTTTATCTAGCCGCAAAAGACACAAATCACATCGTATCATCAGGAAAGGAAAAACTATGTTATTTCCGGAAGATATGACACGTCTGACTTGGATTGTTTCCAAGGAACGCCTGGCCGCCTGCCTCCAACTGCTGTCTGAAACGGAAGCCTTCCAACCGATCGACCGCCATTCTCTGGGAGAGGGGGAAGATCTCCAGCCATTAAAACTGTTGATCCAGGCCAGACAACGCCATCAGCGCTTTCACGCCGCAGAGCAGTTGTTCGAAGCACTTCCAAAGAAGCCGCTGCTCAGTTATAAGATAGGAATATTATCCGGCTCAGCCTCGCTTCCCCAGGACGCGATTCCGGTCGACAACGAGCTTTTTCTCTGGGTGGGAGACACCCCACCGACCGATCTGAAATCCTACTTCCCTCTACCCGACCAACCGCCACTGGCGCTTACCGAACAACCGCTCACCGAACAACAATGCCACCTGCTTTTGGCCACGGCAGAGCAGATCGGCCACGTCGAGGATTGGGCCATTATTGATGGCTGGATCCCCAGAGAACAAACGGAAACATTTGCTGAGCTATTGCACCATGAGCGCATCGCCTTGACCCCGGCAGAGGATAGCGGTCTTTCCCTGACCCGAGTCCCCAGCTTGTTTCGCCGACCTAAGATCCTGGAGGGGTTTGCGGCCCTGATACGGCTATATGGGATCACCGGTTATCGCGAGCTCGATCCGACACCGCTGCTGTGCATCAGCTTTACGCTCATGTTTGGGATGATGTTTGCCGACCTGGGACAGGGATTGCTCCTGATCCTGCTGGGTTTGTGGCTATGTAGTCAACGGTGGCCGAGATCGAACTCGACATTAAGGCGCCATGCCGGGTTGTTGCTGATACCGATTGGATTCTCAGCTGCCATATTCGGCATCCTGTTCGGAAGCCTGTTCGCCCGCGAAGACTGGATCCCCGCTCTTATCTATCATCCAATGGACGAGGTGTATACCTCTCTTGCCATCAGCGTTATTGTCGGCATATGCGTACTTTGCATAAGCATGTTTATCGGTCTGGTTAACGCTTGGTTGAGTGGGCACATTAAAGAGCGTCTATGGGATAATTTTGGCCTCGTCGGCCTGCTGTTTTACCTTTCCCTTATCGGCCTGGCTCTTGGTTTTTGGGCGCAGTGGCCAGCCATTCAGGACCTCAGCCTGAGCATGGCTTCTGCTGGGCTGATCAGCATGGCCTTACACAACTTCACCCGGCAAGAGCAGCTCCCAATCGTGTTACGCCTCTTTGCAACGCTCCTGGAAACCTACGATTTTGTAATTAAGTTTGTGGTCCATACCCTCTCCTTCGTTCGTCTGGCGGCCTTTGCTTTTGCCCATATCGCGCTCTCGATGGCGCTAGTTATTATTGTGGAGCTGTTATCCGGTCACGCCTGGCTAGCCTGTAGCATCTTTGTGATCGGCAACATTCTGATCACCGTCATCGAAGGGGTTCTGGTCTGTATTCAGGTGATTCGCCTGCACTTTTACGAATTGTTTACTAAATTTATCTCAGGAGACGGTATTCCGTTCGAGCCCCTCAAACTTTCCGTGGAGCATTTTGATGAGTATGCCGATATCAGTCAATAAATGGGTTTGGGGGCTCTGCACCACTGCGGGCTCTTTTATCCTACTCTCTAGTCTGCTGCTGTATTTCATGCCCAAAGCTGCTGCGGAACCCTCTCAGGAAGCCGTCAAAATGCTTCCTCACTGGGGCAGTTACATGGCGGCAGCGGTGGCGACGGGGCTCTCCAGTATCGGCGCTGGTATCGCCGTCAGTCAGGTCGGCGCTGCAGCAGTGGCGGCGATCTCAGAAAAACCGGAGCTGTTTGGACGAGTGATAGTAATTCTGGGCCTGGCCGAAGGGATCGCCATCTACGGTCTGATCATCTCCATCATCATTATTGCAGCCCTGTGATGATGGAGCTGCGCATTCAGGGCACAGAGGAGGAGCGGTTGCTGTTTCAACTGCTCGGCATTGCCACCAGAAAAAGCGATGAGCCTTGCGGACTACTTCTTGGAGCGAACGAGCCACCTCCCGAAGAAACCGACCGAATACCGTACCTGAGACTACCGGATCCCGCCCACCCTTCGCGCGAGACTGAACAACTGAGCAAGATGCTGGGCCACGCCATCGGCCTAGAGGAGGTGCGTCTATGACTCACAACACTCTGGAGAAGCTGTACGAAGAGTTGGAACAAAAGCTCCGGCATCGACTGGATCAGATTGAGCAGGATCACCGATCCCGAGCAGAACAACTAGAACAGGAACAACAACGCGTTTATCACGCCCGGACCAGCCATCTGCGACAGAGCCATGCCAATCGGCTGCGACAACTTCGCCTCAAGTCGACGCGAGAAACAGAAACCCGTCAACAGCAGCATCTCTGGCGCTGCCAGCAGGAGTGTATCGACGAGATTCTGGCAGATACTCGTCAACTACTGGTGCAACAACCGCCGGACCACAACTACCTGGAATCCTGGATAGAGCAGGTATCACCACTGCTGGATCCCACCTTAAATTGGCACCTCAAAATATCTCCCCTATGGTCGGAGAAGATTGATCCGAAGAGCCTTACCCTCAAGTGCACCTCTATCTCACCGGCTCCGATGTTAGGCGGGGCCATTCTTGAAAATAAGGAAAGGCATATCGAAATAGACGGCTCCTGGGAACAGCGATTGGAGAGGCTGATCCCTGAGCTCTGGCAAAGGTGGCTTGAAGATGTCAGCACGAACGATCAGGATTAGTGGCCCCGTAGTTGTCTGTGACCATTCAGAGCAGTTCGCAATGGGCGATCGTGTTGCCGTTGGCGATGTGGGTCTGATTGGTGAGGTCATCCGCCTGACCCCGACTGAATGCTTTCTTCAAGTCTACGAGGACACCACCGAGCTCAAAATCGGCGAACCGGTCACAGGCAGTGGATCATCACTGGCGGTGGAGCTGGGTCCCGGCCTGTTGTCCACCATTTATGACGGTATCCAGCGTCCGCTGACCCTGATTCGAGAACAGGTTGGGCCGTCTATTCGCCAAGGCGCACAAGCGCCAGCGTTGAGCCGAACCCGGGCCTGGCCATTTGAACCCAGTCAGGAGACGGGAGCCGAGCTCAGCGGCGGAGCCATCATAGGTCTGGTGAGGGAAACCCCCACCACCAGCCACAAAATCCTGCTGCCCCCCGACCTCTCCGGCCAGCTGGTCCATATCGCTGAACCTGGCGAATACACACTGGAGGACACCATCGCCCGGATCCGCAGTGCCGACGGACAAGAACGCCCAGTTTATCTTTATCACCGCTGGCCCGTCCGCATCAAACGTCCAGTGAGTCACCGGCTGATGCCAGACCAACCGCTCATTACCGGGCAACGCATTATCGACACTCTCTTCCCTCTCGCCAAAGGAGGCACTGCGGCCATGCCGGGAGGGTTCGGTACCGGAAAAACGGTGACCCAGCAAAACCTGGCCAAATGGTGCGACGCTGACATCATCATCTACATCGGCTGCGGTGAACGAGGCAACGAGATCACCGGCGTGCTCGAAGACTTCCCCCGGCTCCGCGACCCCAGGACTGACCGCCCGTTGATCGAGCGCACCGTCATGATAGCCAACACCTCCAACATGCCGGTGGCGGCCAGAGAAGCGTCGATCTACACCGGCATCACGATCGCGGAATACTTCCGGGACCAGGGACTGGACGTGGCCCTGATGGCCGATTCGACCTCCCGTTGGGCGGAAGCGCTGAGAGAGATATCAGGGAGACTAGAAGAGATGCCGGCAGAAGAGGGCTTTCCCGCCTATCTGCCGAGTCGCACCGCCGAATTTTATGAACGGGCGGGAAGAGTTCGTACCCTGGCCAATGAAACCGGCTCCGTAACCGCCATCGGTGCAGTTTCCCCCCCGGGGGGCGATTTCTCCGAACCCGTCACCCTGCATACCCAGCGTTTTGTGAAAGCCTACTGGATGCTGGACAAAAATCTGGCCTACGCCCGCTTCTTCCCTGCCATTCACCCCTTGGAGTCGTACTCTGAATTTGATGTGGATCTCGCCCCGTGGTGGGAAAAAATCTCCCCCGACTGGCAACAGGATCGCGATGAACTGCTCGGTCTGTTGCTTACCGCAGACAAGTTAAAGGGCATTGTCAGGATCCTGGGCGAGGAGGGGCTGTCCGATCACCAACGAAAGACCCTGATGGCAGAGCGTGTGGTCAAGGAGGGGTTCCTGCAGCAGTCAGCCTTCAGTGCGAAAGATCGTTTTGCGTCACCGGAAAAACAAGCCTGCCTGCTAAGGGTGATCATCAGGCAGATCCGCGCCCTACTCGATGATACAACGCCGGCCCGAGAAGCGTTCGCCAAATTCAAACTCAATGAACTGATCCGGCTTAAGGATGAACTGGGTTCGGATGAAACGGAAAAAATCATGAAATGGCAGCACACACCATGAAAGATCCCATCATCTACACGCAGTTGGAGCAGATTGAAGGCCCTCTGATCGCCTTGGTGGCAGCGCTGCCCGGGATCGGTTTTGGTGAAGCGGTTCAGGTGGCCGATCGGAAGGGACGGATCCGCCATGGTCGGGTGGCGCAGCTGGATGGTGACAAGGTAATGATCGAAGTGTTTCAGGGCACGACAGGGCTAGCCAAGGGCTCACAGCGAATCCGCTTCCTCGGTCATCCGATCACCTTAACGGTCAGTGAGTCCATCATCGGCCGACGTCTTAACGGCGTAGGTGACCCCATTGATGGAGGGCCGCCTTTGACCGGAGTCGCACTGAACATAAACGGCAACCCGCTCAACCCAACGGCAAGGGCGTATCCCCATGATTTTATCCAGACAGGTATCGCCGGTATTGATGCCATGAATGCCCTGGTTCGGGGTCAAAAGCTGCCGATCTTCTCCTCATCGGGGCTACCCCATGACCAACTGGCCATCCAGATTGCTCAGCAGGCCAGGATCCGCCCGGATCTGAGCAACAGTGCAGCGGGCGAAAGCAGCAGTGAAGAACTGGTGGTGGTGTTTGCGGCCATCGGCATCAAGCATGATGTCGCCGTACGATTTGCCGAAGAGATATCCGGGCGTACGGTCTCCTTTCTCAATCTGGCTGACGATCCGGTCATGGAACGGTTACTGACACCACGGGTAGCCCTGACTGCCGCCGAATACCTCGCGTTTGAGCTGGGCCTGCATGTGCTGGTCATACTCACCGACATGACAATATACGGCGAAGCACTGCGGGAAATCGCTACCGCACGGGGGGACATCCCCTCCCGAAAGGGCTATCCCGGTTACCTCTACAGTGATCTCGCCACGATTTTCGAACGTGCCGGGCGAATCAAGGACAAGTCCGGATCCATTACCCAAATTCCGATCCTGACCATGCCCAGCAATGACATCACCCATCCGATCCCAGATCTGACAGGCTACATCACCGAGGGACAGATTGTCCTCTCCCGCGACCTGTTTCGACAGCGCATCTACCCCCCGATCAACCTGCCGCCCTCCTTGTCTCGGCTCATGGCCGACGGTGTTGGCCAGGGGTTGACCCGCGGTGACCATCAACCTCTGATGGAACAACTCTATGCCGCCTATGCCCGTACCGAAGAAGTTCGCATGATGACCCGCATCGTGGGGGAAGGAGATCTGTCATCAGTCGACAGATGCTACCTTGAATTCGGCAAGTGCCTGGAGCAGTCATTTATTGCCCAGGATCTCACCGAAGATCGCAGCATCGAAGAGAGCCTCGATATCGGCTGGCGTGTATTGGGCTGTCTGCCCAGAGAAGAGCTGAGCCGGTTGAGTGCTACGATGCTCGAAACCCATGGAACACTTCTGAATGAAGGTCTGGATCCGGACCTTGAGAGGGAGAAAGACTGATGCCGATCACCGTTCACCGACCAGCCACCAAGGCAGAGCTGGTCAGCATCAAGACCGAGCTGAAGGTTTCGCGGGAAGGCCTTGATCTGCTGGAGCGCAAACGCGATATGCTGATGGCGGAGGGCCTGAAGCAGCTAAAACAAGCCAAAACACTCAGGCAGGAGGTCACCCAAGCCTGGGCGGTGATCCAGAATCACTGGCTGGATACGCTTAAACATGAATCTTTTCAGACAATGAAGCAGTTAGCCGACACGGTGGAACAGCCCGCCCCCTTGCAAGACAACAGCCACCGCTGGATGTCGGTCGAGCTGGCGGAGCTCTCCCAACTGAAGCCGACACTTAAGCTGCTGGGGTCGGTCACGCAGATCGGGATCCGCCCTGAACAGGTACGCGGGAAGCTCGGGGAGCTGATGCCCGAACTGGTGAAATTGATGGCGCTTGAGACCAATATCCGCCGGATCGCAGCTGCCTTAAAGCAGTGTCACCGCCAGGTAAATGCACTGAATCAGGTCATTATTCCCGAACTGGCCCGGGAAAAAAATCGCATCGAACAGCAACTTGAGGAGAAAGAAAGGGAGACAATCTTTCAGATCAAGCGATTAAAGGCCCGCCTGCTATGAAACAGAACGAGCTGGAAGAGTTTGTAGCTAAATTGTCAGAAGCTGAACAGGCGGCGGCCGAAAAAATCCGCCAGGCAGAAGCGGCCGCCGAGCAACAACTAAGCGACAGACGTAAACAACTGGAACATGAGCTCCAGGAGCAGTTAACCGCGCTGGAGCAGACATTCGAACAGGAGAAACAGATCTACCTCGAGGCATTGACTAACGAACAGCAACGGCTTGCCCAGGAAACATCCAACCAAATAGAGCGACTTCAGCAGCGTCATGCCGTTCAACGCACAGCGCTGGTGCGCTGGTTAGTCAGGCGGATAACGCAACCATGAAAGCGGCGCTCTGGACCAAGCTGAAGTGTGCAGGCCCACTGCTTGACTTCGATAACGAAATGCAGCGTTTCCTCTACTGGCTGGATCCACCGCTGCGGCCCCTGGTGGTCAAGTGTCGCAAGTGGCAGCAGCGCTACCGTCAGGCTTCAGGGGTGGAGCTACATCTGGATATCGAGAGGCAAGCGTTAAGGGATCTGCGACGCCTCTCGAACAACATTCCGGAGCAACCGCTGATCGATGAATTCCTGGCGCGGGCTGAACGTGCTCATAACCGCAGTTTGGCGGCACGACAAGCCGCCCTAAGCGGAAAAACCATCGACTTGGACCTGGATGATGAACTGATCGATGCCCTGCTGAACTGGCTGTCGACCCGCCCTGAACACAGGGAAATTGCCGCCTGGCTGTCACGGGTGTTGCGCGCCTGGCGGGCAGAAAGAGGTCCGTTGCACGGACCAACATGAGCCTCTTGCCTGACCGCGGTACAGATGTAATCTTTATATGGCCCAGCAATCATTGGACATGCGCAGAGCTGCGGGCGGTTCGGTGATCACCAAGAAACGGTTACAGGTTCGCTTTGTGCCTTTGACTGGAAGCCCCTACGCCAAAGTGCTGATTAACGACGCCAGATGCAATGTCGATATCGCTAACAGACTTTAATTCAATCAAACCACTTATTGTTCTGTCAAACACTGCCTTCTATTGATGAGATGGTATCAAGCAGATGTTGCGACAAGTTGGCTTTTTCATTCGTTTTAAAGTCAAACATCACCACTTCAGCACAACCGACCGTCGTGGTTCTGCCGAGTTTCTTACTGACAATTTCATAAGCCATTGTGAACCTGTCGGCTTTAATCTCAGAAATGCGTGAACCGACATATAAAGTATCAGGGAAGGTAACGGGCAGCTTATATCGACAGGTTGTTTCACTCAATATCGGCCCCACTCCTGTTTGCTTCATTTCCGCCATCAAAGCGGCTTTATTGAAGTAATCGATCCTGGCGGTTTCAAAATAGCGAAAATAAACGACGTTATTAACATGATTCAGGGCATCCATCTCCCCCCAGGCAACAGGAATTTCGGTGATCACCGGATAATCTTTCAGCATGTCGTCCATGTTTGCTCCCGTCATTTCTTTTAAAAATAAAATGGCTATACCTGATCTTCAGGTTGGCTAATTATCTATTGTTAGAGTAATTAACCTAGCCCCAATCTAACATTCTTGCAACAACTCCCGTTCCATTTTGAGTCAGTATTTTTAGAATTGAGCACTTCACCGCAGCCAATTACTCGTGGTTTGTAGCACGCAGATATTGTTATGGAAGAGTTTGCAAACTACGAATGCTTAAGTATTGAACAGTTATGAAAGCTGCGTGTGAATTTTCATCGATAAACCTTGCGAAGCCAGGTTTTATAAGGGTTCAGCTTGTTTTTTAGGGTATCCTTGCCGTCCCTTTATTATTGCTTGGCGGCATAGCTGACAAGCTAATGTGCATTAGCGCTCATCGACACAGATACTCTTTTATGCTTTACAACCAGAATTTACCCGTAAGATACCCGAAAGGGACGTTCGCGATGTGGACGGTTTACAGCTTCACCGGCGCGTCGATTCTCGCCTCCATTGTGTTCTCTTTGCTTCTATTCCTGTCAATTGATGATGATCCGCTGATGCAGGTGCTGTTCGGTGGCCTCGCGGTTATTTTTGAGCTGGGTAAGTTTTTTGCCTGGTATGAAGTCGGCGAACGTAAAGCCCGTCGCCATTACGCGGGGGCATTCTCTGCCTTTGCATTTTATACCGTTTTGGCCGCCATCTCGATTGGCGGCTCTGTCGGTGGCATAAACAGCGCCACGAACAAGGCTCAGAACCACGTTAATGTTCAACAGAGCAAGGTGAATAGCTACAACATGCAGATCGATGCCATCGAGAAGCAGATTGAACTCAATAATGTTGCCGCCGAGAAATATATCCAGATGGAACGTATCGCCACCGGGGTGACACGTATTCAAAAAGCCAACGATAAGTTGCGCCTGCAGCAGCAAGAGTTGGCGACAGAGCGCGATAGTTTGCCCGTCGTCAGCCAGGGCTCGGTGCTAGGCCTGATTGATAGCCTGGCAAAATCGCTCAATATTCAGACCCAGACAGCCCAGCTAGGCCTGGTGGTCTTTCTCTCGGTACTGCTTGATTTTTTCGCGGCCTTTTTTGTTGGACTCATTGGTGAGGAGCTGCGGTTTCGAAATCAATTTCGCCGCCTGAATCCGATTACGATTGACGCCTACAATCGCACACAACATCGCGATCCTGAGTTGCTGACCCACCAGATAAACCCTTCGGAATTTGGCACCAGCGAGATTGATGATCCGGTTATCGCTGAAGCACAGGAGCCAGAAGAGCCTAAGAGCGTCTATGAGCAAGCAATTGAGGCGCTTAGCCAGAATCAGGTAAACTGCAGTAAACGTGCGATGACTCGCTTTTTGAAAACAAACAGTGAGGAAGTCGACGAGATCTTCAAAAAACTACTGGCTGAAGGCTTTGTCAGTAAAAAACCCAACAACCATTATCAGTGGCATGGCGAGGCAGAGTGCTAATCCCCTCCTGATTGATCGCTAGCAGGTTCATAACCTCACGCATCGAAATCCAACAACAGACCGAACGTGAATACGTTCGGTCTGTTATTACCAACTACCCGCTGAATTCAGTCATTGGTATCAAAAATATTCTGAAATAAAATCAGTACTCCAATCGTCATCCGATCTGAGTAATTTCAGTACCCACCAGTTTCTTATTCGTTTCATCATTATTGTTAACCTTTGGTTATCGAGATATTGGCCTGCTAAAGTCGACTGATTCGTTCCACTTAACTGTTAAACGTAAACGCTTCAGCTCGTTAGAACGTTTAAAAAACCATTCAGCATACACGTGTACGCTGAACAGAAAAACTGTACGCTGAAATAATTTTCAGGTCAATACCTAAACCAAACCACTGCAATATACTGTGTCCGACGAGCAATCAGAAAGCCGCACAGTGACCAAAAAACCAGACAAAAGTAATGAGCTTCATATCACGTTTATAATATTTTCTTTTTACAGAAATTACATTAGGCCTAAATTTTACTATCAAGAAGTTACAAGTGAATTTATTATGCCTTATGTTTCATTTGTTTTTGTTACTGTTAAAAAATACGCGATTCCATTAATTAAAAAATTATAAATTTAAATCTTTTCTGTCTCAAAAAGTTATCTTGATAAATAGTTACATTTCTCATTTTTGAGAAGGTTTTATCACTCATTTTAGAACAAAGCCATTTGACTAAATGTGTTTTTTGGCCACTATGTGGCGTACGAAAGAAGAGTGTCGGCATTGCATATGCAAGCCAGAACAACAGATGTGGAGAGACAGAAATAAAAATCAAAGCCAAATAAAATCAACAGCATGGGGTACATTTTCGTTTTTTAGCATTCACGTGACAACCTCGACATTCAGTTTGAACTCATCTTGGTTAAAAATATTACAGACAATATTCAGCGTGATACGTTGCCTATATTGGCAGACAAAGACGATATATATAAACAATTGCCTTACGATTAACTGGGTTATTTCTATTGGCATTGGATAACGAAGATGTCGTTATTTACCCGCGACTTAATGGATAAAGTATAACGATAAACTAAATGATTGAACGGTTTTATAATCTACCGCTAACTCTCTGAATTAAAAATAATGCTATCAAAACGACAGTTCGTTAAAGGTTATGCCTTTAAGGTCTTTTGGTGCGCAATGAGTATCAAATTTTATACAATAACAGGAAACCAAAATGAAAATAGCATTAGCGATCTTACTCGCCTTTGCTGCTGTTCCGGCTAGTGCCAGTGACTTTCGCATGACAATCCCGCTGGCAAGTAAACATTTTTTCTGCGCAAATGACCCATGCGTTAAACTGAATGAGTCAAACCTTGGCATTGGCGCTGAGTATGCCGGGTACGGCGTTATAAGCTTCAAGAATAGTTACAGCCGCCAAAGCGTTGCGGTATACAAGGCCTTCGAGTACGACGCTAACCCCTACCTGGGTTTCGGCATTCGCCTGGGTGGCGCGACCGGATATAAAGCAGAGTCAGGCATGGATGTAGTGCCATTAGCCCAACCCTATCTGCGAATATTACCCATGACCCACTTCAGCTTAAATTTAGGAATAGTGCCTGTCGGTTTAATCGATGCCAAAAATTATAACGCAGTTGTGACTCTGGACTCGCAAATTAGATTCTAAGATCAGTGGTGATACCCAAACCAGTTCAAGATGCTGTTTGGGTATAGACTTAATGGAAGCACTTACGAATCAGGCGCATCCAAAACACCACGACGGATCTGATCTAACTCAATAGATTCAAACAGAGCCTGGAAGTTACCTTCGCCAAAGCCCTGATTACCTTTACGCTGGATAATTTCGAAGAAAACCGGACCAATCACGGTATCGGTAAAAATCTGCAACAAAATACCCGTTTCGTCACCATCGATAAGGATCTTCAGCTCATTGAGCTTTTCTACATCTTCTTCATGGCCCTTGACGCGCTGATTTATCCCTTCGTAATAGGTATCCGGCGTATCCATAAATCTCAGCCCGCCCTGTTTAAGTTTTCTCACCGTGCTGTAAATATCCCGGGTACTCAGGGCGATATGCTGGATCCCTTCCCCATTGTATTTTTCAAGGTACTCGGCAATTTGTGATTTATCATCATGAGATTCATTGATCGGGATACGGATCTTTCCGCAAGGGGCTGTCATCGCCCGCGACAGCAATCCCGTCATTTTACCTTTAATATCAAAGTGGCGAATTTCATGGAAGTTGGCAATTTTCTCATAGAAGTTTGACCATAAGTCCATATTTCCACGCTGAACATTGTGCGTGAGATGATCGATAACTTCTAACCCGGCATCTAAATCAGCGAGTTTACGCTGATAGTCTGGATAATAATCAAAATCGATTTCGTAGATATCGTGCTCGCCAAAGCGATCAACCAGATAAATTAACGATTCGCCGATACCGTAAATCGCAGGAATATTCAGCTCCATCGGGCCAGCCTGCGGTACACACGCTGTTGCCCCCTGTTTAACCGCATAGGCCAGTGCCTGGCTCGAGTCCGCCACGCGAAATGCCATCGCATTCACACTCGCACCATGAAGAGAAGCGAACCCTTCAGCCTGACAATGTGTTTCACCATTAACGATAAAATTGATATCACCCTGCCGGTATAGCCAAACAGCTTTGTGTTTGTGTTTCGCAATTTCAGCAAACCCCATTAATCGAAACAGGTTTTTCAAATTCGCGATCCCCTTAGAGGTTGGCGCGGTAAATTCAACAAACTCAAAGCCATCCGTTCCCATTGGATTAAAGCGGGGATTTTCCATCTGTTTTTCCTCAATTTGTGCCTACTAATAGAACTAGCACTAATGAGTAATAGATGAGAAGTTCACAACGAGAGAAGTGTTATTAAAATGTAAACGGCATTTGTAAAGCATGCTTGCCAATGGAGGGGGACAGCCATTCCTATCGCGATAGGTACCTTGGGTCTATTTATTTTGATTTACTGACGAATTAATCAAATTCTGGGCCAAGTGGTACTAGATTTAATAGTAGGGAGGAAACAATGAACGTAACAAAAAGAGATAAGCTTAAATTGCCAAAACGAAAAAAAGACAAGATTAATATTGATGCAAAAACAGACATTTATCTTCCTACCTCTTCTTTCCTGATCACCGAGTTTCACCATGCACGCCTGCATGAAGCCGGATTATTGAGGGATGACGATGATGAATTCTTACATCAGTACCGGGTTTCGCTGCGTCGCAGCCGGGCTATTATCAGCCTGCTTAAAGGGCTTTTTCAGCCAGAGCAGAGCGAGATGCTGGCGACTACCTTAAAAAGGATGATGCAAAAAACCAATCTGCTACGTGATTTAGATGTCTATCTTCATAAGATGGATGACTACTATGCTGGCCTTGAACACAAGCATCATCAGGGGTTAGCGCGCTTTTTTGACGACTTGCAAAACAAGCGGAACAAGGCTTTTAAGGATTTAAAACAATGGATTAAAACAGACAATTACAAGCAGCAGTGCAGACAAGTCAACGAACATCTTGAAAGGCTCTCTCAGGCCCCCACCGAAGCGGGACAAATATCCTGCCGGAAATTTGGTCCAACGATTATTTGGAAGCGCGCTCAGAAAGTGCTGATACTCAGCCAGGCAATCGATAGTGACAGCCCGGATAGCAATCTTCACCAACTACGTATTGAGTGTAAAAAACTGAGGTACCTGCTCGAATACTTCTTGCCACTGTTTCCGGCCAAGCAGGTAAAAAAACAAATCTCAACCTTAAAGCAGTTACAGGATCTGCTTGGTGAGTTTAATGATTCATCGATCCAACAGGTGTTTTTAGCCGATTATCTGGCCGCAAGAAAGCCGAACAGCCACCGATACCTGGCCGTTGAACGATTATTAGCCATTGCTGAGCAACAACATATTACGGCAAAACATCAGATTATTCAGCAGCTCATCGATTTTTCCGACCAGCAAAACATTGACAGCTATCAATCCTTATACCGATGAGCGCCATACCATGCGTTGGTTAACGCTTGAGTTGTCGTACAATATCGGCTTCCAGTGATTCTGGCTTCTTCGTTGGCGCATAACGCTTTAACGGCTTACCATCCCGGCCGATCAGAAACTTGGTAAAGTTCCACTTCACATTTTTGCCAAGTGTGCCTGGCAAAGCCTGGGTCAGATACTTAAAAATCTCATGGCTGTTATGGCCGTTCACATCCACCTTTTCGAACATGGGAAATTCGACACCATAATTAATCTGACACGCTTCTGCTATTTGTTGATTCTCGCCAGGCTCTTGCCCGCCAAATTGATTGCATGGGAAACCTAAAACCACTAATCCCTGATCGTTATACTTAGCATACAGATCTTGCAGCCCTTGATATTGTGGCGTCAAACCACACTCACTGGCGGTATTGACCACCAGCACCACTTTACCGGCGAAATCGCTCATCGATACGTTTTCACCACGAATGTTATTAGCGGAAAGTTCATAAAAACTTGTCATCATCCATCTCCTATTAGGCTCTTGAGCACAGGGCAAATAGTCACAATATGGCCCCGTTAGCTATCCATTTCATCGGGCGTAACACTAGCTTAATACAATGTCATTCAAGTTAATGTTATACACTGAAAATATATCATTTTCAGACCTAAGTAGAATATTTGCTCTACCCTCACGCAATAATCGTTCTCGACGACAACAAATATTCATCTCTCTCGCATCTTGACGCCTTCGCGGAGCATTCATTTTGTTATGGCTTGAATACACCCGCGGTATTATGAAAGATTCTGATCGCGGTTAAGTTTGATCGGACTGGACTATAGAAAAAGGACAACCAAAGCAGAGACTGGAGAAAAAACGCACACAATCAATTTGGCCGCACCAGACTCTGCTTTTTCAGTCTAAATTCCGTATACTGCGATCTGATTAATGTCCCTAATAGTTAGAATCATGCCTGACTTATTGAATGAATTATGTGTCATGGGATTACATGACCTGCCCTTTAGCGAACAAGAACGCAGTGAACTGGACCAATTTATTGCGGTATGTTCTCCTTTTTTTGTCTCTGTTTGCCAACAGAAGCCAGACAAATCACCACATCATTTACTGCTTGGCGTGATGACCAAGGCCCAGAACGAAGCTGTCGCAGACTATCAACAGAAGAGTCAGAGTCTGCAGAATATGAAGCAGGTTTTCGAGGACACTGTCGGCGCTGACCATGCAGGTAAATTTGTGGCAACGGATAGCCAACGATTAACGGTGATCACCACAGTGTGGTTTATGGTGCAGGGTTATACTGGCATCGATTTCAGCTATGCCAATGATCATGCAGGACAGATCGCACAGGCACTGATGCCAGGCTCGCTAGAGCCTTCAACGACACATGCCGCCGAGCCAACCCGTTCCGGCTTTATGCGGGCATATTATATCGGGGTCGAACAGGCCAGCAAAAACACCTCCGCTGCAACCCTGTTTGAAACCATCAAAAAGTGGCTAAAGTAATCACTTTATACCTTAACCACCTCAGTGCTGAGCGTATGGATTTTCGCTCAGCCTATGTGGAAAAACTTGTCCTGATTTCACAATATCGGTTTGAATTGCTGATCCATATAATGCTGCAACCGCTGCTGTAATTCTGATTTTTGCCGGGTATCAAGAAAACTGGCTTCAATGGCATTTTGACTGAACTGCGCCATTTCCAGCTTGGAGGCGTCAAGAGCATGGGCAACGGCAAGATAATTCTCAGTCATATACCCGCCGAAATAGGCCGGATCATCGGAATTAATGGTCACACACAAACCTTTGCGCAGCAACTCGAGCACATTATGATCGGCCATGGTGGGAAAAACCTTGAGCTTGACGTTCGATAGCGGGCACACCGTCAATGGAATGCGGGTCGTCGCAAGGTGCTTCACCAATGCCTCATCCTCAACACAGCGCACACCATGGTCAATACGCGCGATATGAAGTAATTTGATCCCATCCCAGATATTACTGGCTGGCCCCTCTTCACCAGCATGAGCAACAGTGAGAAAGCCCTGATCTCTCGCTTGTTCAAACACATGACGAAATTTACCCGGCGGGTGTCCCTGTTCGGATGAATCCAGCCCGACCCCAATAATTTGATCTTTGTAGGGTAATGCCTGCTGCAAGGTTTCAATGGCATCTTGTTCACTCAGGTGACGCAAGAAACACATGATAAGATGACTACTGATTTCTAACTGTTCTCTGCCATGTTGCTGCGCCCTGGCAATACCATTGATAACCGTCTCAAATGAAATCCCTCGCGCGGTATGCGCTTGCGGATCAAAAAAGATCTCGGTGTGAACAACATGATCCATTTTACAGCGTTGCAAATACGCCCACGTCAAATCATAAAAATCTCTCTCCGTTTGCAGTACCTGAGCACCTTGATAATAAAGCTCAAGAAATGACTGCAGATCGTCAAACTCATACGCCTGGCGAACCTGATCCACATTCTGATAAGGTAATTCAATGTTGTTACGCTGTGCCAGTTCAAACATCAGTTCAGGCTCTAATGTTCCCTCGATATGAAGATGCAGTTCGACCTTCGGCAAGGTTTTGATAAATCCATCCATTCTATTCCCTCCCATTCAATCTCAGGTAACCAAGAGATTTCTAAAATTAATTTAATTAACAATAGTGTAGCTAAAACAAGCAAAAGAAGGAGTGACACTCGCTGGGTTATATACAAATTGTATCCGAACCGATAGGGTTAATAACGATGTGTTAGGTTTTGCCTTCTGACCTTCAGCCATATTCTAATATTGTCTTTATTCACGTATTTTCTTTTGATTAACTAAAAGGTGATACCCTACTGAAGAATTCGCTGAGGAACCGGCAATGACAGTCATTACCAAGAAAAATAACTTTTTTTATCTTACCTTTTCCCTGATTGCTCTACTGGTTGCATCGTCGCTGGCGCAGGCATTACCTCAAGGGCTTCTCGATTACTTCCTGCAATTTTTCATTATCGTGGTTTTTCTGGTGTGCTTAATCAGTCTGAAAATCGATCAAAACTGGTATCGATTTCTTCTTACCATCAGCGCCTGTATGGTGGCCACCATCCTGGTCCATAATTTCCTAAACCTGACGGCCACTAACACTGTCATGATGACATTAGTACTGATTTTTTTCGCTGGTACTTTTAAATCGACAGCTCGGCAGATCTTGTTTACCGGCGCGATTGACGGTAACAAGATCATCGGATCTGTCGCCCTTTTCTTATTGCTGGGCCTTATCTGGGCTATGGCCTATCTACTTATTATTGAATTTTCGCCCTATGCCATTAAGGGCCTCGAACCGGCCCCCTGGGGTGATAACTTCTCAACAGCGGCCTATTTTAGTTTTGTTACCCTGACCACGCTAGGGTATGGCGACATCAGCCCGGTATCACCGGTGGCTCAAGTGTTAGTCTATCTTGAAGCCATTGCCGGGGTATTTTATATGGCCATTGTCGTCTCAAGCCTGGTCAATGCGCGGCAAGACACACAGAATAACTAACGGAAAATGCCTGATATTTCAAGTATTCAAACGACACCGATACCTCTTCTCACGTTTGTTAGCTGAGACTCGGTGGCAATCAGATATTTATATGACCACCTGAATATTAAATGGCGACAATTCATTCTCAGACATTGATAATATTATTATTCCCGGCTAAAAAAATACTCCCCCTTTATTTATCATCTAGGAAAACCAACATCTGGTATTCATTTACGATCACACCAAGGTAATAGTTATTCAGCAACCTTCGTTGTTTCGGAACAAATGGTTCATTAAACTATCTTAAAATTAGAAGCAGAAAAGCTGATTAAAATAGCACAGCCCTTTATACAAGGATTAAAAGCTAACCGGAATGAAAGGCCGTCTATGATAACGGAACTCAGTGCTAATGGAATAATTGGGTGTTATCTGAACGTTTCAACAAAGCCTCGGTAAATTGATGAAAGTAGGGTTTCTTTTTGAGGAGGCTGAAATTTCTATTAAATTTTGCCTGATATAATGGCAAATCTATGATTGAAGTTCATGAGCTCACGGGAGCTACATATTCTTTATCGGGCTTTATGTTAACGGTTTTGTACAGCTATCACCTAAATATTCGATGATAGCTGTATTCAGTGCTGATCATTCGTCAGTAATATAAATATCCCGTGACTTTGCCAAATGCGTCGTCACCATTCCACATTTGATAGCCGATTTCGCTTCGTACTCCCCACTGGCGAGCGGGCGACCATTGCCAGCTAAGTGTTGCTTTGGAGTGATGTTCAGCTTCAGTATCGATAAGTTTCAATACCTGCGTATTGATAGCAATTTTGTTATTCGGATTAACCTGCATAACAATGCCCCCCTCAAGCCCAATACCCAATTCGGCTGATTGAGAGGTGATATCGCCCGTATTGATTTCGCCTGATGCCAACAGGTAGCTATGAATCGTGTTCGGATTGCCCCAGGACTTGCCCAAACCACCTTGCAGGAACCAGCGTTCTTTCCATTGACTATCATCGGGCTGACGGTCAAATCCCCCACGAGCATTCCATGACCAGCTGTTGAAAATGTCGTTATCTGGCGCTAGGGACATAACATCGAGGATATGAAATTTTTCTAGGCGTGATGTCCCTGACTCGCTAACGCTTAATTCTAGATCGTAAAGGCTGATTTGAGCTCCGGGAATAAAACCACCTGAACGATCCAATAAGTCATGATAGTTCGCACGCCATGCAAGATGCATTTTGTTGCCCGCATGGTGGTTGTAAATCGCCCCGATACCAATACGTGCGGAGCCGTGAGATTCCTCTGGTGAGATTAGCGGAACCTCTACAGGGGGGAAAGGTGACCTGACTTTAATTTTACTGCGTTCTATCAATAGTTGATTAAGTCGCGGGGCGGCGATTGTTCGATCTAAATCGGCTTCATCATAAAAGCGGAAGTTTAGCCATTCGTAGGCCATCTCAATAATGGCTGCGCGCTCAGTGTCAGAATATTGGTCGGGCTCTGGAAGTTCACCTTCCATCGCTTTGTAAGCCGCCTGTAGCTGATGCTTATCCAACTGTTCGGAGAAATGTAGCAGGCGAGTGCCATAGGAAGCGCGATAACTGGCATCTTCCAGCAAGCCTTTATCCTTCAACGCAGAGATTGTATCTGATGGTATAGCACTGAATGTAAACTGATCAGTTAAGTTGAGATCGTCACGCGCCAGTTGCAGTAATGACAGTAATTGGTATGAGCAATTTTCGTCCATATAGTAGTAATCGAATATGGCCGGTTGCAACTCCCACAGGTGAAGTATAATTCGCTCTACTTCACTTTCGGTCAGATTAAGCGGAAACTCCCAGATATCCCGAGACTCTAAATCATTATACTCACGAACCTTTCTGTAGTACGGCATCACACTGAAATAGCCAGGGTAGCTACCTGCGAATCCCTTTAAGGCAAATGTTGCAGGGTTATCCGATGGATCCGGATCGGCGGCAAAATTGATAGCATATGCTACCAGCTCTTTATGTTTTGTCTGATTATGCGCATCGATTCGCAGAAGCGTGTGTCCAAACATGGACTCAGGGTTATTGATAAACGCGGTAGGAAAGACCATCGTCAATCCCTGAGGGGAAATGGTTGATTTCCAATCATCAAAATCCTCACAAACCGGAGTAACCTGCTCGAATTGCAGGCTCTCTTTTAACCATGCAAACCGCGCCGGGTACTGGCAAGCATATTTTTCATAGTCACTGCCACTGAACTTATCCAGCGTCGCTTGAAGTTCTGATAATGGGCTTTGTTTACCTTCTGGCGAGAGAAAGAACTCCGGACTATCAACCTGACTTTTCCATGCTGATAATACTGCTGGTTGATAATGCCCCAATTTGAGCCAATAGGAATGCTTTGAGAGTGTCTCGATGTCAGCCTGGCTAAAATTGTTCTGTGCATGTATTTCAAACGACAAGACAGGTGCAGAGAAAATAAACAGAGAAGTAATGAATTGTTTTAATGACGGAATTTTAAGCATGGGTAACCATAAATAGAAAAGCGCCCAAGCACGAATGCATGGACGCTCTAATCAGAAAAACTGTTATTAAGACAGTGTATAGCCTGCTAGAGCTGAATCATTAGCAACTACGCTGTTTAGGTTGTTCATTACTTCGTCAGAAGTCACATTAGTCGATGTGAATACATTTGCGAATTGTGATTGAACAAGCTTTGCAAAGTGAGCTTTGTCTGCTTCTTCAATACCCCAAACTTCAGAAAGAGTTGCTAGGCTGTCACCTTCGCCACGAGCCATGTCACGTGCAAGCGTATCCATGTTACCGTCGATGAACATAGCAAGTTTTTCAGTAGATGTGATCTGGCCGTTACCATCACAACCTAGAGTACCGAAAGTAATACCAAACGTCTGGTTACCAGAAGTGCCGTTCAGAGTCGCGCCAAGGATCTTCATTGGTTTACCTTCTTGACCTTGAAGAACCATAGAACCCAGACCACAACCAATATCTTGATCAGCCATTGCGTTGCTGAATGGAAGAAGTGAAATAGCAGCCACTGCAAATAGTTTTTTCATTATTTCTAATTCCTATATATCCACGTCATTTAATGTGCGTGAATTGTAAGTTTTGCCTTATTAATAAGGCTTGAAATGCATAGAATACGATACATTAAGCGTGCATATTAAGCAGTAAAGTGCATTCAATTGCAATGAAATAACTATAAATTTGAACTCATTTCATATTATTACTTGATAACTAAGCGTTGCGGAATGATAAGTGACCAGTAAGAGCTCGATAACTAATCATAGAAAAGCACTCGTGAGCTTTTACCTCAGATCGCGTGTTCAATTATTCTGTCAGATCGGTATCTATCCAGTATTTTGATCCTGAAATATTGGCATCAATCAACAGTCCTTTTTCACCAATCTGGTAGATTACCATTCCACCGTTGTATTTAGCGGTGAGCTCGGCACTTTCAGTTCCCGCAACGACGCTCATTTCTGAAGTTGCTTCCCAACCATCACTGACAAAGCCGTCAAAGGTCTTTTGATCTTCAAAAAAGATCACTTGCTGATAAAACTTGCCACCAAAACCCGCGGCTAATCCAGCCCCGAACATCTTCATATAGGTGTGGCTGTTCGTTTGACGATTTATCGCAACCCCAGCCCCTTGGTTGGTGTGAAGCAGCAATGAAAATTGACGCGAATCGAACACCGCATAACCGTAAGCTACGTCGAACAATAACTTTGCTGAAGGCTGTTTATTGAACAACCGAACCAGAGCGGTATCTGCCATAATATTGAGTGCTTCACGGGCCTCATCTGGCGTTTCCGGTTTCAGCATTTCATCCAACTTGGCTTCACCGGCATCAAGCCATTCCTTACCCGTCTCAATCGAACTATCAGTCCATTCGCCGGCAGTATTGAATGCGTCTTCTCCCCAGTCAGACACTGAATCCCATGTTTCTTTAGAGAAGTCAGACACACTTTCCCAGGCTTGCTTACTGCTTTCGCTGACTTTAGTGCCAATCTCTGACGCTGTTTCCTTCAGCTCTTCCCAAGTTGCATGGGCAGGTAAAGCAAACAGACTCAGTGCAATAACAACGGCTCGATATTTCATAGCAGTACCCTCTTTGTGAAGCCGATAGCCACATCAATGGCTATCGGTATCAAAGTGACTCAGAAAGCGACGTTAACCAGAAAAGAAATCAATTAACCCATCGCTGTTACTTCTGCTTTGGACGGAATGGCTTAATAACGCCCTCATTACACTCAAAGTATGGGCCGTCCATCAGGTCGATACAATAAGGTATCGCAGGAAAAACCGCATCCAGGCATTCACGGATAGATTTCGGCTTACCCGGCAGGTTTACAATCAGGCTATCGCCGCGAAGACCCGCAGTCTGACGAGACAGAATCGCCGTCGGTACAAACTTCAAGGATTCAGCACGCATGAGCTCGCCAAAACCTGGCATCATACGATCGCATACCGCTTCGGTTGCTTCCGGTGTAACATCGCGCTTTGCCGGACCGGTGCCACCCGTTGTCACAATCAGGCTGCAGTTCTGCTCATCGGCCATTTTGATCAGTGTTGCTTCAATCACATCTTGCTCATCCGGGATCACTTCATACACTGGCTCCCAAGGTGACGTCAGATAGTCATTCAAGGTATCGATAATCGCCAGACCAGAAATATCTTCGTAAACGCCCGCACTTGCACGGTCACTGACTGTCACAATACCGATTTTCGCTTTGCTCATGTGTTATCCCTCGACCCTGATGGCCTTGCATGTCAATTTCAGCTCCTACGTCCATACCCGCAGACTTTGAGCCCGAGATAATGAACATAGAAATATCAAAAAACTTCTTAGAATGATTTGAGATGCAAGTTTAAGGAATAACGCCCGGAGGTTAAAGAGGCTGGATCAAGATAATAATATCAATCAATTAAAAATATTACTTTATTGGAAAGCATGATGCGCAAACACTTGCACATTAAGCTTGGTATTCCCTATTTGATTTCCCCTTATAAAGGATAGATCAACCAAGATAAGCCATTGTATAAAAAGATAAAACATTACGATCATGGTATCCAGAACGATTAAACCAGATCAATTGCTAAGTTAAGTATTCCATGGAATATATCCAATGAAGAAAACGCGGCAACAGAGATCAAAAAGAAGTGAGAAACAATGACCTCACTTCTGTCTTGAACTAATACCGGTTAAAAGGAAACAGCACTACTGATATCGTTTTTCGAAACAACAGAACCGCCCTTTAAAACATAGGCACAATTGGGGATATCGATAACAACATTTGAGACTTTTTCACAATCAAGCAGTACCAAATCAGCCCTTTTGCCAACACCAACACCATAGTCCTTAAGCCCTAACGCTTTTGCTGGATTATATGTCAACATAGGTAAAATTGTTTTTTGATCATCTGCACCACCAAGATGACAAGCAGGAATAGCAAGCATTGATATATGCAATAAATTACCGGTGCTAAAAGGTGTAAATGCGTTTTGAATATTATTGGTTGCTAGGCAGACATTAACCCCACCATCTCGTAAGGCCCTGACAGGAGCAATCATACGACGAACACTGTATTCATCTCCCCTCGCCCCCAGATGCATATCTGTAGCGGGCAAACACATCACACTGATTTCTGCGGCTTTTATCAAGGAAATAAGACGTGTTCTTTCCTCGGCATTGACTGCATCTAAGGCTGTCAGATGCCCCACACTTACTCTTCCTTGCCAGCCTTGTTCAATGGTTTTATTAGCGACATACTCAATGGATAATGAATCGGCATTATCAGAAAAATCCTGATGTAAATCGATATCCTTATCAAATTCTTTTGCTAATTCAAAAACAAAATCAATATGCTCTTTTGCGGAAGAATCATTATATGGGATACCACCCACAACATCCGCTCCACGCATCATTGCCTCATACATCATTTCTTTTGTGCCTTCTGCTTTTATAATCCCCTCCTGAGGAAAAGCAACGACTTGAATAGTAATGATATCTTTATATTTCTCTCGCAGGGCCAAAACAGCATCTAAACCTGTAAAGCCTTGTGTCGGGTCAAATTCGGCATGGGCCCGAACATGCGTTGTGCCATTACGCACCAGTGCACGTAATGCTTTCGTCGCACGCTCAGTGATATCAGCAGACGTGAAGGTCGGTTTCAACGCTGCTGTGACGGCTATAGCTTCTTGCAATGTACCCGAAGCATTAGCCTTTCGATCCATAACATAAGCTTTTTCAAGGTGCAGATGGCTCTCTACAAACCCCGAAACAAGGACACGACCCAATCCCGCGATTTCATCGTTACCGACGCCTTCTATGCATGCTTCTATCGTTGTGATATAGCCATCGATAATACCTATATCAACAAGATGAAAATCATCAGTAATTCTTACTTGTCTTATAATTAAATCATAATTCATCTTAACCACCTACAAAGACTGAAATAACTATCAATAAAGCGAGACAAGCCAAAACATATGGCGTATTTCCTTTTGATACTTCTATAACTGGAATGCGGAAGCCTGATGATAATGCCTGCATTGTAATATTAACCAAACTCATTTGGCTACCCAGACCGACGGCAATAGAAACAAAACCAATTTGAACTGGTGTAAAACCTAATAATACCGTTACCGGCAGAACTAGCGTTAGGATAGAACCAACATAGGCACCAGCCGGTACACCCACAAAAAATCCGGCTAATATTGCGACAGGAACAACTATGCCACCAGGAGCTTGCTGAACAACACCCGCAATACTATCAAATGCGCCTGTTTCTCCGATAATATTGATAAAGGTTAGGAAGATCCCGACACCAAAAAGGCGGGTCAAGATATAGGATGAACCATCAATCATAGAATCAACTGATTCCGATAATGTCATCTTGCTGAAAATAAAGATTAACGCGATAGTCACGATGGAATACATCAATGGACCGAATAATGGGCTACCCAATACAGAGTTCAATCCAGGACCAGCAATAACAGCAAAAAGTAAGAAAATTGCAGGAATAGTTAGTCGCCATAATTCTGCTGGTGTCTTATTTTTAAACTCATCCGACTCTTCACCAACAAATAATTTTTTACTGCGCTTAATACCAACAAATGCAATCACTATCGAGATAGCAACAAATAATAACCAGAAAGGTCTCATAGAAGCGACATATTCTGCCACAGGTGTTCCGGACAAACTGGAAACAATACTACTTTCTAATGACGCTGGTGAAGTAGTAAAGGAGGCCGCGGCGGCAATAGACATACCGGCAATAACAGGAGGAATGGCTCCTACTGCTGCAAACGCAAGCGGCGCAATAACCATTGCACTACCACCACCAATACCTGACATATACGTTGCCGCAGCTTGTAAAATAACAATGAAGGCGCCGACATACTCCAATCTTCCGCCAATAGACCTACGTACTAACGTTAAGGCTGCAGTATAACTACCCGCTTTAAAAACAGCAGCCGCAATAGCAGAGTTAATAATTGGGACGGTTATCTTGAGCATCGAAGGAATAGTATCAAGTAGCATTTTATTGGCAGTAGAGATACCAACCCCCCCCAAAATCATTGCCATAACACCACCGGCCAATGCTGCAACCAACATATCAACCTGCATAAACAACAAAACTAGGATAAGTAAAAGGGGCAGAACACTGACGGAACGGTATAGAACAGTACTTGAATCACCTTGGGCAATAAACGCAAGCACAAAGCCCATAAAGACGATTGCTAGCAGGCTTATATTTTTACGACTGAGTAAAGACCCCGTCTCATTATCATCAGACAGGCTTAAACTTTTGTAATTTGACATAAATCAAATCTCTCTTTAATTAATTACCTAATCGGTTAAAACAATCAGTAACTTCTATCCAAAATACAATTAATGACATAAGTAAATATGCAAATACCGTTTTTACACACCGGTATTTGCATGATTACCAATAACCATGCCAATCTATTAAGGCTGTTATTCTTGGGTGATTTTAGTACCCGCTGTGCCGTTTAGAGAATCCAGAGCAAGGTTGAGATCTGCAATAACACCGACAGCTGAAGGGGTTGCTTCAACATAACCAATGATCGCATCAACTTTTGGCTGCATAGAGCCTTTGTCAAAGCTGTACTCTTTAAGTTTTGTTGTTGTGACCGAATCCAGTTTAACTTGATCTGGTTTTCCCCAGTTAAGGTAAACGCCATCACCGTCCGTCAGAATAAGGAAATAATCAGCGCTAATTTCACGTGAAAGCAATGATGCGGTAGAGTCTTTATCAATCACGCAATCAATATTATTTAGCTCTCCGTTATTATTCGCCACAGGGATACCACCACCACCACCGCAGATAACGATGTTGTCATTTGCAAGAGCTTGCTTAATGGCGTCACTTTCATACACTTTTTGTGGTGCTGGTGAGCCAACAACACGACGGTAGTATTCACCGTCTGGGCGTACTACCCAGTTGAATTTTTCAGCCAGTTCAGTTGCTTCTTCAAAGCTGTACACTTGGCCTATAAATTTTGACGGGGTTTCAAAAGCTGAATCATTCGCATCAACTTCGACGTGAGTCAGAATAGACGTAATATCTTTTTTCACTAGCTTACGTAATTCTTGTACGAGCATGGTGGCGATCATGCCCTGCGTTTCTGCAACCAAGCAGCTTAGTGGATAAGAAGGCACGGCATCGTAGGCGTCATTTTGCTGGCATAATAAGCCAACTTGAGGACCGTTGCCGTGCACGATTGCAACTTGATAATGTTCGCTTAATTTAGCAATAGATGCCGCCGCAACTTTTACACTTTCAAGTTGATTTTCATATGACGCCACTTGCCCGCGACGTAATAGGGCATTACCACCTAATGCAATAACAATTGTTGGTTTCATAATAATCTCTTATTGTATGTATTCGAACGCTAAACCGATCCCGAGAAGTGTATCGAGACCAGACGTGTGTCCGTGCTTGATGAATTGGTTAATTTCAAATTGCTTTCTGTTTATATCTTTATTAAAAGCTAAAATTAAACGATATAACGGATAGGAAACGTCACCTTTGACCGCATCCTCAATAAAGCTCTTGCTGATAGATGTTGTCTGCATATTGATATCTATCTGCTGCAGAGCTTCAATTATCATTGGAATATATTTATCTTCTTTACCAGACAAATAAATCACTGCTAACACGCCAACTAAAGCATCATCAAAGCTGGGGGTTAATCCTTGTCCTGTACCAATCTTGTCTACCACGCATTTGGCAGTCATTACATTCGGCTTCTGGAGGAACTCAACTAATTTATCAATAGGAGGTAATGTCTCTTTTAACATTACGTGGTTTGTGTATCCAAAGCCATTATTGCCTTTTTCTGGTAAAAAAAAGCATGATGGAACACAACACAATTCACTATTTTTTTTGACAGCTAGCGTTAGTTTTCTTACTGCCGGTATAATACTGACGTGTCCAACTTTGATCGTACCGCTAATATCAACAATAACATCTGTTATGGTATGAAATAACGATTTAACAAAGTCATAATCGTCACGTCTTAAAGTTAATCCGAAAGAGCTCATATAATGAACATTAGGGTGCAGTGAGAATAAAACCCCGTCTTCATTGATTAAATTAATGGCTTTATCGTGAATACTCAACAGACTATATTCGCCCTGTAATCTCAGGCTTGAAGAAACTGCTTGTGCCGGTAATGTAATCATAATGACACTTAGGGTCAGCAACTCTTTGCTGCTGCCCTCCTCTTTCACGTTGTTACGCGTCGACTTCTGCGGCAAGTGCTTCTAGTGCCGTTTCAAAACATCCAATTGGTGCACGTACAGTACCGGCACCAACCTGACCAATACCCGGATCTTTGTGTGCGATACCGGTATTGATTAATGGTGTGATACCCGTTTCGATAACTCGACGAATATCAAGGCCCAGACATGCACCTTTGAAGTTCCATGTTGGAATTTGAAGCATATCATTGTTATCTATATAGATTTCGCTCATTTCATCAGAGGTATCAAGTGCTGCATCAAAGCCACCCGCACCAACGAAGCGAGTCACACCAGGCGCTGCAATCATCGCTGCGCCACCGACACCGAATGCTTCAGTGATAGCACTGTCGCCGATATCTGAGTTTGCATCACTCTGACTGTAACCTGTAAAGAATAGCCCTTCAGGTGTGTTAACCGGAGCTGTAAACCATTGGTCGCCAAGGCCACTTACTCGGATACCGAAGTCTTTACCGTTACGAGTCAGTGCTGTAACGATTGAACCTTTACCAACAGATGCAGCTGCGTCCATGACCGCTTTGCAATATGCCATTGTTAAGTTTAAGAAGAACTGATCCGTAACGCTCAGGAATTCAAGTACTTTTGTGATTTTCGCAATGTCTCTGTCTTGGCGTGCAATGTGCGGCGCTAGTGTTTTTGCCAAAATCGCTGATGCAGCAATGTTACGCTGGTGGAATTCATCACCCATCGTGATTGCCTGTGCCATGATAGATGTTAGATCAATGCCACCTTCAATTTTGCTTAGCGCTTCGTCCAGCATTGGAGCAAAATCATCACGCATCCATACAAGGCGTTCTTGTACATCTGGGCCGTAGGCACCAAAACGCATCACTTTACCGATACCTTCGTTAAGGTTGCAGTACGCTGTATTGCCATGTTCGGTGTTCTTCACAACGATCACAGGCATCGTTGCAGAAGTGATACCACCCATTGGGCCAACTGCATTTGCATGGTGGCATGGCAGGAAGTCAATTTCGCCTGCACTCAGGATCTCCAGAGCTTCTTCTTCTGTCTTGACCCAACCTTCATATAAAGACGCACCAATGCACGCGCCTTTCATTGGGCCCGTCATGTCTTCCCATTTAATTGGTGGACCAGCATGAAGCAGAGTTCGTTTACCGGCAAGCTCAGGAATAACATCTGCAGCAGGCTTTACACCAACCCAAAAAGGTCGTGCTGCTTTGATTTTTGCTACAACTTCTTTGTTTGCTTCATTCATATCGTATTTCATGTTCGTTCACCTAGATTAAGACAATTTATTCAATAATTCAGTCAGATGTGCATTACCGCCTGCGACAGGAGCCCAGCGGTAGTGAATTGCGGTTGCATTACATGTCAGCAAGTCTTCCGCAAATCCGGATAGACCGATGTTGATAATTTTTGGTTGCTGCAATAAATAATGCGGTGCTTCGTTTGACTCTTGCGGCAGATCGCATGATGTCAAAATCGAGCTGAATGTCACCGCTTCAGATACTGAATCAACAACTTTGATTTCCGCACTCTCAAGCGTCGAAATTTGCTCTTCACGATTTTGAGGATCTTCAGTCGTACCGGTTACGGTTGCGATGACAGCAAAAGGCGTTTTTCGTTTTTCACGAAGTTCTTTTACCGCGTCAGCAATTGCACCAGCAGGATCCATGTGGCCACCAAAACCGAGTACCACATCTATAAGGAGCACGCCGAAATCCTGATCGATGAGGTCGTGAATTTGGTCGGTTCGGGTTGATGGGTCGATCATTGGATGCGGTCGGCCAACCGTATACGCATCATCACCAAGGTCAATGATCAGGTGGCCCTGGTCGTTGAGCATCTCACCATTTTCGTGTGTACTAGACACTTTCAAGCCAAATTTTTCTGCAACCAGCATACCGGCTTCAGCAGCAAGCGTACCGCCCGTATAGAGACCGCGAATCTTTTGACCTTTAAATGAATAGCCACCAAGCTGTGAACTGAATGCAAGAGCATCAGCGAGTTGGTTAGCCGTTTTTGCCGCTTCATCTAATGTATAGGAAAGGTGCACATTTCCCATTCTCTCAGCTTCCGGTTTATCGCCGAGGAACAATGCGACAACAGGTTTGCTGAGTGTTTGCATTTTTTCAATAATATCTTTGCGAACACTAGGAGCCGGCGGTTTAGAGACAAAAGCAATCACTTGTGTATCATTGTCTTTGTCCAGCATTTCTAATGCGATTTTGGCACTGATACCGCCAACTTCTTCAGACAAATCTCGGCCACCCAGACCCAGCGCATGAGTCACGCCACCACCCAGTAATGCTATTTGAGAACATAGCTCCTGGATACCGGTGCCAGATGCGCCGACGATGCCGATTGGCCCTTTAGGCATTCTGTTGGCAAATGCCAGAGGGATACCTGAAAGGTACGCGGTACCGCAGTCAGGTCCCATAACAAGTAAACCTTTATCACGAGCCTGTTCTTTCAATGCGCGCTCTTGTGATGCAGAGACATTGTCTGAGAACATCATCACGTTAAGGCCGCGATCTAAAGCCTGCTGTGCCGTTGCTGTTGCATATTCACCAGCAACAGAGATCAATGCCAGGTTTGCATCAGGAAGAAGTTTTTCTGCACGCGTCCAGCTACGTGCCATAGGTAACATTTTACCTTTTGAACCACTTGCAATATTAGCCAGTTCCGCATCAAGGTTGGTTGAAACCTCTTCAAGCACTTCTTGAGAGTCAGTATCTGCATCAACCGCAATACAGATATCATTCGGTGTCGCTGTTGCAAACATTTCGTGCCATAGACCCGTCGTCTGAAACAGATCTTTGTTTGCTGGTGTGCCCATCATTACGGACACTTGATTCACGGAGTCCATTGACGAAAGTTTTTTTGAAATAATCATCAAGCTTACTGAATCTTGAAAGCAACTTGATTTAATAAACGCGTTTATCATTTTGTACCTCAATTAGAGTAATTTGTATGGCAAGAAACTCTTCCCGTTAATTACGCTTTTTTCTCATTAATGCCGGAAAATGAAATTAATCCAACAATTAGTAGAGCCGCAGATAAATAGAAGCTTGATGCTAGGCTTCCTGTTGTGTCAGTCATAAAACCAGCAAGAGTCGGTGCGACAATCGATGAACTCATACCGATAAAGTTGAAAAGACCGAACGCCGATGAGTATTGTGATGGCTTAACACTGTCAGCAACACATGCAACTAGGATTGGGTCTAGTGCAAGCTTACCGACTAAGCCATAAACACAGATTGCTCCAATGACCATTGGCATCGTTGGTAAATACGCGATACATGAAACACTGATGATTGCCGCGATAAGTAGAGGAATAGCAACAACTTTTCGCTTGCCGATTTTGTCAGAAATTTTTGACCACAGTAGCGCACCAGGGATAGAAACCCAGGCAACGAGAGATGAAATAAAGCCAATTTCACTACCTTCAATACCACGTTCAGACTGAAGATAATACGGAAGCCACGTCAGGATAACGAAAAAGCCAAATAGTGAGCAGAATACCGTTACATAAACACGTAACAAGTTTTTGTCTTTAATTAACTCAAGAAAGCTAACCTTCTCCGTCTCTTGATCTGAGCTTGCTTCTTTTTTCTTCTCTTTTACAAAAAACAAGATTAGCAGGGCAACGATAATCGTTGGAATTGCCATCACATAGAACGGCATACGCCATGTAAAACCAAGATCATAAACAAGCCAACTTGCAACCATGAAACCGCCAGCAGTACCAACAGCCATACCTGAGTTGATTATGGCAGTACCGAAAGAACGCTTGTCTGCTGGAATATGCTCGCTTGAAAGGCCGTATTGCGGGCCATAGTATGTACCTTGACCGGCACCTGTTGCTCCTCGAGCAAAAAGCAGCGCGGTTAATGATTTCGCCCAACCTGTAACGGCTGTAAAAATACCAAAAATGATGAAGCCAGGTACGAGGACTTTTTTCTTGCCAATTTTGTCACCAAGTATTCCCGATGGAACTTGCAACGCGGCATAAACAAAGAAGAATGCAGAGTTAATTAAACCCAATTCGGTATTGCTTAAAGAAAATTCTTTCTGAATATCTCCCATAACAGGATTAAGAATAGTTCGGTCGGCATACATAAAAACCCAGCCTAACCAGAACATTCCAACGGTAACCCACCACGCAGGTATACCCACCTTTTGTATAGCTGACTTACTAATAGTCTTTTCGTTCATAATATTCCCTTTTTACGGTATTTAAATTCTGTTTATATTTACGCTTACTGAGAAGAATATTAAAAGTGATGCAAATCACGTAACAATCATTGTTCAGGTTTTTTAAACAATGGGTTTGGTATAATTAGAATATTTAATAAACCCTTAAATTTAAGGCGGAAAATAATTTTAAGTTATTGATAAATATGGACAATAAAACAATCCACGCAGACATGTTGCTTTTATAAAAAATGGGTACGCATCACATTGGAATCTGCCTTATTTGATATAATCGTTAACAATTAATAACTGAGTATGTATTGTGATTTTGAAATATATAGCTGCTGCAGTCTTTTTTTATGTTCTATGTTCCGGAATTTCATATTCAAGTACAGCACAAGCCAACTCGACGATCCGTTTTCACCACGATATGGCGATTAATAGTGCGCTACATGAAGGTGCCATTGCATTTCAACGTGAAATGGCGAAGTTGAGCGATAATAAAATGACTGTCGAACTTTATCCTGCCAACAGTCTCGGTGACGATCAGTATGCAACTGAGCTTTTACAAATTGGTATTATTCAAGTAGCCGTTGTTCCGACATCAAAATTAGCCAACTTTAGCCCCAGTTTAAAAACACTTGACTACCCATACCTGTTTGGCAATAAAGAGAGTGCTTATCGCGTGTTGGATGGCCCGATCGGAGCTGAGATGCTGGATGATATGCGAAGTAAAGGCATCGAGGGAGTTGGCTTCTGGGAATCCGGCTTCAAGCAAATTACCTGTAATAATGTCTTTAGCCAAGAGAAGCCTGAAGAAGATGAAATTCTTAAAGGCATACCCGTTCGCATTATGGCGAGTGATGTTCTTAATAAGCAATATCAAGCAGCTAAGGCACTTCCGCTAGTGATCCCTTTCAGTGAAATTTATGTCGCCCTGCAGCATGGTCTAGCTAAATGTCAGGAAAACCCAATTGTCTCTATCGCAAAGATGCGAATTTACGAAGTTCAAAATGAGCTTCTTCTTAGTAATCACGGGTATCTTGGATATGCGTTTATTGTATCATCACGTTGGTTTGATTCGCTAAATGACGAGGAAAAACGAATCCTTCGCGCTGCAGAGCAAACGGCTAGAAATGAGCAACGCAGAATCTCATCAGAACTTGAGCAGAGTTACCTGCAGGAAATTTTGAGTTCAGGATCCACCAAGTTAGTTTCGTCAAACTTTATCACACCTTTAAAACGTAAATTTCTTCAAGTTGAAGCTGATCCTGAAACTCAGAAGATGATTGTTAGGATCAGAGGAAATGAAAAATGATCAGATCTAAAATCTTCTATGTCGCTCTAGGGGGATTAATGCTCTGTGTTACTCTTTTACTTATTTCAGAGGTTATACTGCGTAGTCTGTTTGGCACTTCACTCAGTTGGTCTTACGAAATAGCACGTACATTAATGATCTGGATGGTTTATATCGGCGCTATCGACCTAACTTATCGTGAAAGACATATCAATATCACTGTAATTGAAGATAAATTTCCAATATTAAAGAAGGTGACACGTTTACTTATGCTTAGTACCCAGCTTGCAGTTGGTTTAGTTTCTATTTCCTTTTTAAATATTATTATACCTTATGGTCAGACATCATCTACCACAGGACTACCGACATGGCTTAACTATGTTATTATTCCTGTTGTTTTCATTATGATGTTGTTCAATAAACCAGCAAGCAATTATGAGGTGACCTTATGATCATTTTACTTGTTTGCATGCTGTTAGCACTTATTATTATTGGAATGCCCATTTATGGCGCAATTTTATTTTCCTCGTTGGTGTATATATTCATCCGAGGTGATATTTACCCTGAACTTATAGCACAACAATTATATAGTGGCATTGACAAATACTCTTTACTCGCGATCCCATTATACATTTTTGCTGGAAATATTATTTCTTCATCCTGTATTGGTGAAAAAATAGTTTTATTTATGAAAAAAATTTTTGGCCACCTCCACGGTGGAATGGCGATCTCAACCGTTTTAAGTTCAATGTTTTTTTCACTGATCAGTGGGTCAGCTCCTGCAACCGTGTTAACGGTTGGACGTCTTTCAACTAAATCTATGCTTGATAGCGGATACAGTAAAAAGTTTACCTTGGGACTCATTGTCAGTACCGGCTCATTAGGTATTGTCATTCCTCCAAGTATATTCCTAATCGTTTATGGTGTCGTAACGGGATCATCCGTTCAAGATCTCTTCAAGTACGGTGCAATTGGTGGATTTATTTTTGGCAGCTTATTTATGCTCGGAACAGCTATTTATGCCAGAATTAATGGATATCCGCGAAAGAAATTGGCTTCTTTTCGTGAACTTGTGAATCAGTTTATCGATTCTGCACCGTCGTTGTTACTTCCGACTATTGTTATAGTTGGCATCTCAACAGGTATTACAAGCCCAACTGAAGCTGGTGTTATTATTATTGCCTACGGTATTTTTTTAGGTAGCCTTATTTATCGTGATTTATCGCTAAAGTCAATTTTCCAAATTGCGGTCCAATCAGCTTTAACCTGTAGCCAAATCATGATCATTATGGCTGCCGCCAGTCTACTTGGTTGGTTGATTGCTGAGAGTAATGTTCTTAATGTTATTTATTCATTATTCAGTGGCTTTGATAACCTTTTTATACCTTTATTACTTCTCAATATTATTTTTTTAGTCCTGGGTATGCTGATTGATGTTACATCTTTGGCCGTTATTCTCAGTGGTATTATTGTAGCAATAAGTAAGAGCCTTGATGTATCACTTGTTGCTATTGGTGTTATTATGGCGGTGACCGGAGCCATTGGTATGTTTACCCCGCCATTTGGTTTGAGTCTTTTTGTCGCAAAAGACATAGGCGGAGAGTCGTACACAGACACAGTTAATGCGTTAAAACCTTTCTACTTGATGTCGTGTTTTGCTTTGCTTGTCGTCAACATAGTTATTCTTGCTCTGGTTTAATGAGCAGATAGGAATTAGATAATGCTCAACTTAGACCTTGAATCAATCAGAACCTTTTTAGCTGTTGCAAATTGCAACTCGTTCAATCAGGCGGCAAAGCAGGTTCATCGCTCAACAGCAACAGTGACTTACCGCATCAAATCGCTAGAAAAAGAGTTTGGTGTGGAACTGATCAAAAGAAGTACACGCTGTGTTAAGTTAACGTCTGACGGAGAGTATTTAAAAAACAGACTGGAAGTACTTATTAATGATTTTTCTGGACTAAGTACAGACATTCATCAAATGAAAAATAATATTGAGCAATCTGTCGGTATCGCAGTTAACGAATTGCTTTATGATAGATTTGCCGTTACAAGACTTACCAGCTACTTGCATGATAAATACCCAAATACCGAAATTTGTTTTTTCCGTGAAGTGTATAATGGTGTTTGGGGTTCACTGCTGTCAGAAGACTCTCAGTTCGCTATTGGTGCGCCGGGTTGGCATTCGATCAGTAATGATCTTGAATCTACGTCTATGGGGGAAATCACATGGATGTTTGTTGCTTCACCTACCCATGCTGTGAGCCGTTGTCATAAAATACTGTCAGATGATGAACTTAGAAAATTCACAGCGATTAACGTCGAAGACACCAGTCGTCATCTTGTTCGACGTAAAGCATGGTTGCTCAAGGGGCAAAAAGAGTTAATTGTCCCTGATTTTGAAACTAAAGTGCATATGCATACTCAGGGCATTGGAGTCGGTTTTTTACCTAAAAACATTGCCATGCGACTCCTTAATTCTGGGCAGTTGATCACTCGCAATGTTGCAAATCCTCGCAGTAACTCCCCTATATCTTTTGGCTGGCGCAAAGATGCGACAGGTAAAATTATTTCTGAATTGAGAGAGATGGTTCGAACTAATCATCCTTTGCTTGCGCCTTTCTGCGCGAATATTGACAAGCATTAGGTATCGGGGGGTATTCTAGGCTTACCGTTACAATCAAACCCACTTGATCTGTAAATTGTTCACATAAAGCATCCATTTTTTGGTCCAAAGAGTATTTGAACAACACAAAAGCTAGTAACGGTTAAGCCAGTAAGCTTTCTTTAACTGCGGTTACAACATGAAAATTTTGCTGTATCGTAACTTGATAAGCTTCGAACACAAAAAAGCCGTTGATAATCAACGGATTTTTTGTTTTTAATGTGGCAGAGAGATAGGGATTTGAACCCTTGGTTCTCCCAAGCATCAGGCATAAAAAAACCGCTGACAAGTCAGCGGTTTCTTTGTATATGGCGGAGAGATAGGGATTTGAACCCTAGATACGCTATAAACGTATGCCGGTTTTCAAGACCGGTGCTTTCAACCACTCAGCCATCTCTCCAGTGCGGCGGATAATACAGAGGTCTGTTCAAGCTGTAAAGTGGCTTACGGAAAATTTATTGTTAACTGCCAAAACTATCATCAACACGAATAAATATCCCTCAAATATATAAGCAACCACACCCGACGAAACTATCTGTTATGATTTAAGCCGCTTAGGATAATCATAATAAATCGGAATCACTTTTCCATTCCCCAGTTCCTGCCACGATGAGACATTAAACCCAAACACGATAATGCCACATGTCGGTACATTTTCGATCTCAAAGCCAAGCATATTCATCAGATCATTAATCGCAGGATTATGGCAAACCATCATCACTCGTTTCAGCCGATCGTCGGTTGCTTTAATCTGAGCGAGCAATTCAAACGCCGATTCAGTATACAGTTCAGTACTGATTTCAAGCTCCGGTGTATTGGCCAGTCCCTGAGCGAAAATATGCGCCGTCTGCTGTGCCCTGATTGCACTGCTTGTAACGACCCTTTGCGGTGTTGCCAGCAAGGCATTTAACCGTTCGACCATTGCAGAGGCATTTCTCATTCCCCTTTTGTTCAACGGTCGATCATGATCATCCAGCGTCGGATCATCCCAAGAGGATTTTGCATGGCGAAGAAGAAAAAGTTGTTTCATCGCTGTCACCTACGGTACTGAGCGGCCTTGCCTAAAGCCCGCTGAATTCTGCATCTTGAAGTAGTGTGACCATAGCTGTTATTGCTTTTCAAAAAACAGGGTTACTTTTCCGACTGTAAAACCCCACTTTGTCATTTCGGCAATATTAAACATCCGTGTCTCATCCTGACGGAACATCCAGTCGTCAAAACGAATATCGTAGCTGGTATCGTCTATTGGCACGCGTAATGTGTATTGCCAATTCAATGCGTTACCAACGGCCACACCTTTAGCCTCCCCCACTACATCACCCGCTTTACCAATATAAGTGTCGTTACTGCCGCGGGTGATTTTCCATATTCTTTGTTGTTGCTCGCCATCATCGAAAAGGAAATCTTCTTTTAAGGTCAGTGCATCTCCGTCGACGGTTCCCTGGATCCTGACATCGAACCGGCGTATCTGCTTTCCGCTATAGTTCTGAACCATCCCCCATGCCAATACTTCCCCTTCGAAATACTCAAACAGGTCAAACTTTGGTTGCGATTGGTCATATTCGCTGATAGAGGTTGAGCAGGCAGACAAGAGTAAAATCGATAGCGAAAAGAACCAGAACCGTAATCGTTGAGTCATCCTTTTATTCCTTTATTATGAAGATTATCCAATCAACTGACTTCTTATTTCAGGATAAGCAGTTTTCGGATCCAGCCATATCCCGAGAAAAGCCTTCGCCATCTCCTCGCTCTCCACGGTGCCTAGCAAGCGCTGATCCAGATAAAATGCCGCACCTTGCTCATTTACTACGAAAATCAGTCGATCACCTTTTTTCACATCAGGCCAGATTAGCGACAACTGACCTAACCATTGCTGACGCATCGACCGGTCAATCCCCAGATGCGCCCACTGCTTATCCGTCGCTTCCAGCAAATCCTCTTTATCGATATCTCGGCGATAACGAATCACCAATGCCATCTCTTGTTGATCAATATTATAAGTCCCATCCGGCGTACGTAATTCCGAATCGTAAATCACCCAAAATCCCCAGCTCAGCTCTGCGCGTCCGACTGTTTTCCAGATCTGCCAGTAAGATCCGGCATTCGCTGAAGTCACGGCCAGTAATAAGATCATGCTCACAATAGCAGTCAGCGACATATTGGCCCGGTATTGTTTTATATGCTGATAACCAGTCATGTTTTATCCCTCCCAACGGTGGATACATTTTTTCAGGAGTACTAAAAGAATCATGAAATAAACCAGCCAGGCCACCAGAAGGATTATCACAGTAACCGGTATACCCAATGGCCAGCTGACGGCTTCTAAGCGAAATCCCGCCCAATAACTGATCATTCCACCAATACTTCCTATAATAACCAATACGTATGGGGGGTAATTCTGGATCACTTTTCTTACCAGCCAGACAAAGGAACTAAAGCCGAGCCAGAGCAATATTAGCCACAGCGGGAGAGCATTCCCGGCAAACTGGTACACTCCGAAATAACTCAGCAACATATCCATTGATATGCCGGTAATACCGGCAATAATGGCAAATCGCCAGCTCCCCCGGAATGTCCACCAGCAGCCAATAAGCATCACAATTAACAGCCAGATATAATCAAACTGACCCCAGACAGCGAGCAACCAATAAAGATTAAAACCAAGGGTAATGGCAAGAAAATGAAGTCTTGGCATGTCTGAGCCTTTTGCTGTCGGTAAGTCGCGATGAAAATTCACGTTCTGAGCTCCCGTCAGTGCGGACGACTGACAACAAGCTGAACAGTGCTGATACTGCGCTCTAAAAATCCGCCTTCGCAATAACAGAAGTAGTAACGCCACATGCGTACAAAGCGTTGGTCATAACCGTACTGAGCCAGTTTATCTGCATTCTGATTAAACGCCTGATGCCAGTCTGACAGGGTTCTGGCATAGTCGATGCCAATATCTTTTATATCTCTGACTACAAAATCACTGTGTCTGGTCATGTGATTGACCAATACGGTAATTGATGGCAAGAAACCGCCCGGGAAGATATGCTTCTGGATAAAATCGACCCCGCGGCTGTAGCTATCATAACGCTGATCACTAATAGTTATCGTCTGGAGCGCCAGTAAGCCCCCAGGTTTTAATAACGACTGGCACTTCTGAATATAAGTTGTTAAGTACTCTTTTCCGACCGCCTCGACCATCTCGACAGACACAACCTTGTCGTACTGACCGGTTAAATCCCGGTAATCATCAAGCAACAGGGTGATTTGATCACAGAGGTCTTCCTGTTCGATACGCTCTTTTGCCCAATCGTGCTGCTCTTGAGATATTGTGGTGGTAGTGACACGACAACCATAATGTTTAGCGGCATAAATCGCCAATGCGCCCCATCCGGTGCCAATTTCTAACAAATGATCGGTCGGCTTAAGATTTAGCTGGCAACACAAGCGTTCCATTTTATTGATTTGCGCCGAAACCAGATCATCATCCTCTGTTCGATAAATTGCACAGGAATAGAGCATATTCGGATCGAGAAATGATGAATACAGCGTATTGCCCAAGTCATAGTGCGCGGAAATATTTTGTCTGGCATTATCTTTATTGTTACGACGTAACTTGTGGGTAATTTTAGAGGCAAGTTTGGTCAGCCAACCTACTTTGGCTTCCAACTTATCCAGAATCGGCATGTTGCGGGCCATCACCCGAACCACTTGCGTTATATCAGGAGAATCCCACCAGCCATCAACATAGGCTTCACCCGCTGCAATGCTGCCTCCGGTCAAAATGCGTTTATAAAAAGCTGGATGATTAACGATCAATTGCGCCTGCAGCTCGGCGCTCTGATCACCGATATGATAGGTATCCCCCTCTTTTTCAACCAGCGTCAGCCCTACTCCCTGTAATTTTGCCAACACTTTAAATACGACTTTTCTTGCAACGTTATCAGGCCTTGAAGCTGATACCGCCGGATAGTTAATGTCACTTCTTAACATCATGAGCCCCCAATTTTTCTTTACGAGTTGCCGCCTTGTGCACGGTGGCGTCCTTGGCATATTCTGTATCACTAACCGCTCTGTCGGGTTTATCTTTCTCGCTAGCGGGATGCGGGTAAAATGGTGCACCTTTAATCCAAAGCCTGAGTGCTTGCCAATAAATGCCAAACACCACTTTGGCGGCCATTACCGGCGTTTTGAGCAACAACTTTAGCAATACCCCTGATGTAAACGGCTGACGGCTTAATGCCATAGTGGCATCGAAAATTTTGCCGTCGTTGTTGCTATTATCAAGTGAGTGGTTTGTGAGTGAACGGTTATTATCGGGGTGGTTTTCCATATGCACAAACACCCTGTCACCGGGTTCACTAATTCGCCATTGATATTGTTGCGCCATTGGGTTGAATGGCGAGACATGAAAGGCTTTCGGTTCACTCCATACCTTGTCTTGCCACTGCGAAACGGCTGGAATAACGTAATAATGGCGCTCGTTCCACGGCGTGTTACTGACTTCCGCCAGCATATACCGCCATTTGTTATTCTTGTCATAGAGGTAATAAAGATTGAGCGGACTAAAATAAAATCCGCAGTAACGAAGCTGGCACAACATCAGAATTTTTCCGCCCACCCGTTCCCCAGTCAGGTGCTCAACCTTATCTCTGACCGCCTCGCGTAATGAACACTCACCCTGCATATAATCGGTACGCTTAAAACGGGCAAAACTTAACCGCGACAAGCCAAAACCACGGATAGTTTGAGTTAACTCCTCCAATTCGTCCAGGTCGATCAATGGCATGAATAAAGGGTAAACAAATTCATGACTGACCGGCGTGAAACGCCGGTGCCTGATACTGCCCACATAGATCCCGCTGTTCATAGACCTGCCCTACTGTTCAGGCTGGCACCAACCAGATCTTCATTGGTAGTATTTCTACTACTACTGGTGAACACTGACTCTTCGCTGGCATTGATCCCAGCCACCACATCTAAGGCACTTCTTACTCCATCTTCGTGAAAACCGTTGTACCAGTAGGCACCACAGAACCAGCAGCCCTGTTTACCGTTGATATCAGAACGCGATTGCTGGGCAATGATACTTTGGGTCGAAAATACCGGATGGGCATACACAAAACGGCGCAATATTTTATCGGGATCAATCTTTTCGCTCTGATTAAGGGTGACGCAGAAGGTTTCCGGCGCATCGAGCCCCTGCAGAATGTTCATGTTGTACGTCAGGGTTGCGAGCATATGCTCCTGTGATCGACCGGTCTGCTTGTCCGGTTCCAGGCGATAGTTCCAGGATGCCCAGGCAGCGCGGGCTTCAGGCAGTACCCGGGGATCGGTATGAAGCACGACTTCATTATCCTGATACTCAATAGCACCCAGTGCCCGTTTCTCATCAGTGGTGGCATCTTTCAGCATCGCCAGCGCCTGATCACTGTGGCAGGCAAAGATCACCTGATCAAAACATTCAACGCCGTGCTCGGTTTCAATCTCTACGATACCGTCCCTGCGGGTCACGCCCACAACCGGGGTATTCAATGCAATGCTATCGGCAAATGCCGGCGTGATTTTGCGAACATACTCCCTGGAGCCACCTGGGATCACGGACCACTGAGGCCTGTCGGCTATATCAAGTAAACCGTGGTTGAGGAAAAAACGCAGGAAAAATTCGAGCGGGAATCCGCGCATATCAAACAGGGATGAAGACCAGATCGCGGCTCCCATCGGCAGAATATAGTTTTCACTGAAATACTCACCAAAGCCATGGCGGGATAAAAAGTCTCCTAAGGTTCCCGTTCGGAGCGTATCGCTGTTGGCGGCGCTTTTCGCCAGCCGGTTAAACCGCAATACCTCATACAGAAAGTAGTAGAAACGAGGATTGAGCAGATTTCGCTTCTGGGCAAACAGGGAAGAAAAGCTGTGGCCGTTATATTCGAGTCCGTTTACTTGATTGCAAACGCTGAAGCTCATCTCAGTTGGCTGTCCCTCGATACCAATTTCAGCCAGCAAGCGTTCAAAATTCGGATAGGTCCGGTTGTTGAAGACAATAAAACCGGTATCTATCGCATAACGCCCACTCGGTACGCTGACATCAACCGTGGCCGTATGTCCGCCGATGTAATCATTCGCTTCAAACACCTTGATGTCATGCTGTTGATGTAAATACCAAGCGCAACTTAATCCTGAAATACCTGAACCTATAATTGCTATTTTCATGATCACTTCCTTGTGAACCGCTTAATCGCCATCAACTGCAGACCCAGTGGCAAGAGCGCAATGAATTTAAGTATCAAACTAAACTTTAGTGGAAAATTGATTTCTATTTTGCCCGCAGAGATACCCTGACGGATTTTTTCCGAGGCATAGTCTGCCGTTACCAGCATCGGCATCTGAAAATCGTTTTTATCGGTCAATGGCGTTTTTACAAAACCAGGATTGACTAAGGTCACCGTAACGCCTAGAGGCGCTAGATCAATTGCCAATGTATGGGTCAGATAGGCCACCGCCGCTTTCGACGCGCCATACGCTTCAGCCCGTGGCAGCGGCACATGAGACGCCGACGAGCCAACGACCACTAAGTGGGTCGAAGACGTAAATCGTGACTGCATGGCTTCAATGCAATGCAGCAAACCGAAGACATTGACATCAAAAACTCGCTTAAATAGCGCAGAATCAATAACCCCATGTTCGATATATTCACACGTACCGGCATTGAGAATGATCAGTTCCGGTAAGTCTTCAAGACTTTCAATTGCTTGCTTCACCTGATCAATATTAGACACACTAAATGACAAAGGCGTAATGAGATTATTATTTTCTGCCAGATCGGCGAGGCGATCCTGGTTTTGACCGCAAGCGATGACTCGCCACCCTTCCGCGGCATAGTCAATCGCAAGCTGCCGACCTATTCCCGAGCTGGCACCGGTAATTAAAACCTGTTTCATTGCCCCAACCTCGTTTTAATATGACGAATAACTTTGCCAAGCAGCGGCACACCCTCGTAAATCATTTCCCCCAGATCGAAATAATCACGATGATAAATAACTCGGTCATCTTTAAACTGAAGCTGGGAGCAACCCTCAACACGCCGCAACCGGCCTTTTTCCAAATCAGGATGCGAGAAAGTCATTGTCCATTGCACAAACGCCTGCGTCTCGTCGGCCAGCCAGGAATGAACGACAAATTCACAGCTATTAATCGTGCTATATAGATTTTTAAAGTAATGATGAAGATCATTCCACCCATCAATACGATGGGCCGGATCTTCAAATACCACATCCTGGTGATAAATATCTTCAAGCTCGGCTAGATTGTTTTTCGTCAGCTGGCTATAAGTATCAATAAAATGTGCAATGGTCTTATTTGATGGCGCTGACATCTCGCTCTCCTTTTATTACCCGCTTTTGAGTCGCCTATATATTTTCCTGAACTAATGCCTTAGCCTGCTTAAAGCTCTCGATGGCCAGCAAGCGGGCCTGTTTATGATCCACAATAGGTCGCGGGTAATCTAATGTATTTGCCCCATCCCAAAGATGGGGGGTATGGATATATTTATTTGGAACATCTTTCAGCTCCTTTATCCATATACGAATGAAATCACCGTTTGGATCAAATCGCTGGCCTTGTAGGGTCGGATTAAACACTCGGAAATAGGGCTGCGCATCGGTACCTGTCGATGCGGCCCATTGCCAGCCGCCATTATTAGAGGCGAAATCACCATCAATAAGGTGAGACATAAACCATTGCTCTCCCGCCCGCCAGTCAATTAACAGGTCTTTGGTAAGGAAGCTGGCAACAATCATCCGAAGCCGGTTATGCATCCATCCCGTCACCAGCAGCTGTCGCATCGCGGCATCAACAATAGGAAAACCCGTTTGCCCCTGCTGCCAGCATTTCAGATCTTCATCCGCATCTCGCCATCTGATTTTCGATGTCCAGGCATGAAAAGGCTGGTTCCGACTTAACTTACCGTAAGCTTCTGTCAGGTGGCGGTAGAATTCTCGCCAGATCAATTCATTCAACCAGCAAAACGCACCTTGATCCGAGGGTTCAAGACACTGAGGAAATAGACTTCTTAACATACTGAGACATTGCCTGGCCGACAAAGCACCAATTGCTAAGTAAGGCGATAAACAGCTAGTGCCGTCAATGGCGGGGAAATCTCTGTGCTGATGATATAGCTGTACTTTTTCTGAACAGAAGGCCTCTAAGCGCTGACGTATGGCATCTTCTTCGACCGGCCATAACACACTGTCTTTTTTCGGATAAGTAAACGACGTTGAGGTGTTTTCCTGATCCAGCAGTGATGTTGTTACCGGATGCACCACGACCGCTTGAGGCGCGGGCTGCGCTTCAGGCAATAATGAGTGATAGACGTTCAGCCACTCGCGCCGAAAGGGAGTAAACACCTTAAAAGGCTGACCCTGCTTGGTTTTCACTCTCCCCGGCGCTATGGCGCAACTGTCATCAACAACACTGAATTCGACCTGCATGCTAGCCATAGCCTGACCAACATGATGATCCCGTTGTTGCTCATTCCATTCATCCTGCTTATTACAGAACACATGGGATATCTGGTACTGCTTAACCAGATTTGTTATTAACTCAGGAATAGAAAGGTAATCACCAACTTCGCAAATCAGCAACGGGATATTCAATTCACGGAGTTGTTGTTGTAATACCCGCAATCGGCGCTGAATAAAATCAACCTGGATCGGAGCCACATCGTGTTCAAGCCACTGCCTCGGCGTCGCAACATACAAAGCCACCACGGGCTGTCCCGACATGCAGGCATAACGTAACGCGGTATTATCGACAGTCCGCAGATCAGCCCTGAACCACAGCAAATGCGTTCCTTTACTGCTCATTACCGCTCCTTGTAAAAACCTTGACATTACTCTTCCAGAACGCTGTTGTTATTACTTTTTCCATCTGTGTCCTTTACCAATCATCATAGGCAATAAATTGATTGCCTCTAAATTCACAACGAATAACGCAGCTTAAGCTCTTCCGGATAAGGGTTTAAGAATCGTTGCGATTGCAAATACTCATTGGGGTGCTGCTGCAAATAATGCTTGAACAAGGTCACAGGTGCCAGTAATGGCAGGTGACCTTTGCGATAATTAATAATTAACGCCGTCAGCTCTGCCTTTTGTTCTTTATCCAGCAACCGTTTGAAATAACCCTGCATGTGCATTAACACATTAGTATTAGTACGGTTGTTCGCTTTATGCTTAATCGCTGTCATAAATTGCAGACGGTACGCGATGAAGAACTCTTCAATATCCCACTCTTTAATTGCTGCCACCAACTGACCCAGAGATTGGTATGAAGTCAGGTTATGTGCCATCAGCACCAACTTATAACGGGAATGGAATTTAACAATGGCCTCCCGGGTCAGGTTGCCGTTGAGTGACTGGTATAAGTCATGAAGCGCAAATACGCGAAAAACGAAGTTTTCTCTTAATACCGGATCTTGCAGACGGCCATCTTCTTCGACAGGCAACCAGGGCATTTTTTCCATCAGCTTACGGGTAAATATGCCGGTTGTTCCCCCCGGGATGGTATTGCCATTGGCCATGTATAGCTTTACCCGCTCCATGCCGCAGGTTGGTGATTTGGCACACACAATGTAGCCGCACAGTTCCTGTTCCTGAAGTTGCGGGATCTTCTTATCGCTAAAAATCATCATCTTTTGAGTGTGATCCTGGCTCGCATCTTTCGTGCCGACCAGGCGCTGCTCCCCATCCATATCTAACAGACGAATAGCCGGCCTAGGGGTTGGTAACCCAATACCGACTTCGGGACAGACTGGCTGGAACTGAAAATATTGTGCAAGATCTTCGGCAACAAAACGATTTCTTTTGTGTCCACCATCAAAACGAACGTTTTGTCCAAGTACACAGGCACTTATACCAACTGGAATACGCATTGTCTTTTTCCTCACACTAAGCACTAACTTATATATAGGTATACAGGGCAGAACTGAGAAAAGATCACTCCCATCGCATTTTATTTACAAACTTTGACATAGACGATGCCGGCCAAACCTTCTGACCGGCATCAGAACAACCAATTATTAATCTAAAATCAACTCCTTACATTAAGCTTTCATGGTGCTATGTTATCGACATTCAGCACCAGACCACCGCCAAAATCATCGGTTGCCACAACAGAGTAAACCCCGCCGTCATCAACGGTTGCTGTTGCCGACACTGCCGGAGTAAAGCTGCCATCACCCTCCAGGATCACCGCCAGAAAGTAGGTTCCGGCAGGCACATTCAATGTAGCCGTACCTTTGAACGCAACCCCTTGCAGAACAGCCGTAGTCTCATTAAATGCGCCATCGGCAGAGGCGTGAATATCCACAAGTCCCAGACTATCTGCGGCTGGACTGGCATGAACAACCCGCAATTTGGCATAAGTCGCAACCGAGCGCAGATCTTCGCCTATCACCAGGGGTTCGATGGTTGAATCGTTCACTGAATTTAACTTACCTACAGCATAGATACTGGTGGTAGTTCCTGCCTCAAAACTGGTTCCCGGGGCATCGATCACGACCAGGCTGTTATCTGCAGAAGCGACAACACTCAGATCGTAACTGTCAGGGGCAAGATCGAGACTGCGAAATTCCTTGAATTCAATATCTGTCAGACCGACTACGGCAGAGCCGGAAGCCAGCACATCCACAGCCGGCGCATCATCTACGGTATGAACGACACGTACGGCCGCTTTTTCTTCAGTGCTGCGCAGTATATTCACCGCAGTGCCATCAGCGACCAGCAGATTGACTGGCGAGACAGCACCACCATCGACGTTGGGTACGGCGGTGATCATCAGATCGCTGCCGCCAGCCAGATCCAGTTCCCCGCTGTCAAAGGCAACACCTTTATCACCGCTGAGGGTAAGTCGGATTCGGTAGGTTCCCGCCGGGATGCTTACAGGCAGATCAGCACTGTCGACTTTAAATTCAAGGCCACTGATAGCGGGTGACTGATCAGCAATATCGTCCGTGGTCAGATAGACATCGACCCCAGGGACATCGGGATGGGCGTGCAACACATCAATCCGAACCTCGTTGTTTGCCGGCGAGATAGCGTCACGGGATAACACCACCGGTTCAATGCCAGCGGTGTAGTTCAGCGCGACAATGTCATATTGCATATCCGGTGCAAAGTTTAGGTTGGCCCCAATCACTTCTGCCGATGCGTCGCCAGCCAGCAATGCCTCAACACTCACATCGTAGGCGCCGGACTCAAGACTGATGAGGCCGCTGCCAACCTGATAATCGACCTGGCTGAGCCCCTCAACTGTGGCGCCATTCAGTTTAATATCAACCAGCGGCGCATCAGCACTGGCATGTGTTACGCGGATCTGGGATTCCGGGTGATCAGAGTCTGAGTCATTACATCCAAATAGCAGTGTTGTGGCGCCGAGCATTAATCCTAACGAGTAAGCATTCATTTGGTTTTACCCTCTTCCTGTTTTTGTTAGTCAGGAGTGATTACACCCCAAGGCTTAGGCTGGATCAGCCAACTTAAGACTTATTTTCTGTTTTGTCTGTATGTCATTAATTCTTTTATCTATTTAAATCTACCGCCGTTACCCATTTAAAAAACATACATCGCAGTGATCGTTATACCGTAAAGTTGCGTTAAAGAGGTATGGATACCATGCTTCTAAGTGATACGATGAAAAATTCGATTCAGTTATCTCATTTCGGCAACATTAAGGAGCTTATGGTCAGCGAAGCTTCCGCGGTGAGTGATATGGGCGACTTATTGTTCAATATTGCTCATACACGGTGTCAACAAAGCTACGAACGTCTGTTCGTCGAGGTCGCTCCACGTCTGCTCAATTTCTCCCGGAAACAACTCAGGGACGAGTCAATGGCATTAGAAGTGGTCCAGGAAACCATGTTAAAAATATGGCTAAAGGCCCATCTTTATGACGAATCTAAAGGAGCGGCAATAACATGGATTTACTCTGTTGCCCGTAACGTCAAATTCGATTTACTGCGACGGACTAAGCATCAGCAAGACTGGGTACAAGGTGATGACTTATGGCCGGTACTCAGTGACGAACGGGATTCGGACAGGCTGCCAAAAGAATTTGAACCGATCGTCAAGCAGGAGTTACAGGAATTGGTAAACCAGCTACCTCCGGCTCAGGCCGAGGTCGTCAGGATGATTTGCCTTCAAGGTGTATCACACCTTGAGGCTGCGGACGCGCTGGGTGTGCCATTAGGAACAGTAAAAAGCCGTTTACGATTAGCATTACAAAAAATGAAGGAGGCACTGGATGGCTAATGTTCACTTTCATCCGAGCGATGATACTCTGGCCCGCTATGCCGCAGGCGATCTCGATCCAGCCTCCAGCATTATGATGAGTGCCCATCTGGAATACTGCATCGAATGCCGACTGCGTATCGATGAGCTTGAAGACAGTTATTCACAGGAGCTGGAGTCGACACCGACCAAACCTATGACAAGTGGGTTGACAGAAATGTTAAGCCAAATTCTCTGTCGGACTGCAGAGCCTGAGGTATTAGAGCCGGTTGCGAGTTCTGATGTTCTAAAGCTGGGTGACAAAGAATTCCACCTGCCGCGGGTATTACAACGTCACAAAGATAAAATCGGGGACTGGAGTCGCCTGCCGGGTAAAATACAGCGGGCCCATGTGTCGACAGGTGGTCAGAGCAAAATGAACTTCATCTACATGGCGCCTGATAGCTCCCTGCCGGAGCATACCCATCAGGGACAGGAAATCACCCTGGTTTTATCAGGACGGTTTATCGATGAACATCACAGCTACGGACCGGGAGACTTTATTATTCAGACCTCTGAAAATAAGCACTCACCGAAAACCCGGGCGGGACAGGACTGCCTTTGTTTAACCCTGCTAGATGGTCCGTTACGCTTCACCTCCGGAGTGGCGACGTTATTGAATCCATTTAGTCAGTTATTTTTCCGCTAACATATCGAGTTAAGTGAGGTGTTGGATAAACCTCAATGGTTATCCAACGTCTACACAACATGGGTTATGCGTATTTCATTGGCATAATGCTTTGGGTTGAAGGTTATATAAATAATTGATGTTACTATCACCAACATAAGGTGCATACCCCAACCATAGGAAAACTCGCAGGTCCATTGATGTAATTGTGCAAATAGCAATGGAGACACAGAAGCGATCAAAAATCCGCCACCTTGCATAAGTGCCGCTAGGGAGCCCGCAGTTTCGGGACAGGGGGAGTGATCGAGTGCAGTGACAATCCCTAAGGCGAAAGCTCCTCCAAGGCCAGCCCCACAGACACCCGCCCAAAGTGTAGGAGATAAATCAGGTAAATAGGTCAGCCCCCAAAAACCTACCCCTTGCATTATCACTGTCACGAGCAACCAAGGCCGGCGATCATTATGTTTTCTGGTTAAAGCTGGCAGACCAATAGCAAAAACCGCTTGGCTAACGGCCATCACCGCCACTAAATTACCACAGCTTTCTATGCTGGCTCCTAAGCTTTGATAAAAAGGCGCTAACCAAGTGACCATCGAAGCATAGCCTCCATTGACCATGCCAAACGCAGCTATCAGAGTCCAGGTTCGAGGCCGACGCAGCAACTGACTAACGCGGGCTTTGTTAGGTAAAGCTGCCTTTGTTTCGGATACAATAAAAAAAGCAACAATAAATGCAATAAAACTTGGCAGTGCCAGCCACGCCAGAGCTTCTTGCCAGTCATACCCTGAGTCCAAAAAAACAGGCATCAACCGCGCGCCTAATGCCCCTCCTACCATCAGCGTCGCAGAGTAAATACCCGTTATCGCCGGAGTACTTTGGGGAAAGTGAGCTTTAATCATACCGGGAAGGATCGATTGGATATAGGCAACCCCTATCCCACATAATGCCGCGGTAAAAATGAGCGTGGTGCTGTTAGTTACAAACAGTCGCAATAAAGATCCGCCGGTTAATAAGCCTAAAGCAATAAGCAAACCGCTACGTGACCTAACGACAGGTGGGATAATCGCTACCCCAAATGCGCCAAGCCCCATCAGTAGCATTGGCAGTAGAGTGAGAATAGAGACCTGATTATAACTCAGTCCAATCTCATTTATGATATCAGCCAGAATGGGCCCAGGCGCAACTAAAAATGGCCTTAGATTAAGGCCAATCAAAACAACAAGAGCCAACAACTTAAACTGAGTTCTCAAGTAGCCGTGCTTTTTCATTGGTTTTACTTTCAGTTAGGATCAGAGGAGTGTGAAGCCCATAGTTCATAAAGATCTTCTTTATCATATTCCCTTTGAGGTATGTGCTTGATGGATGCCCAACTCTGCTGATCAAGAGGAAGGGACAGTTGTTTCGCTATATTGGCAGTCGACAGATTGTAAGGTTCGGCCTGATCATTCGAATAAGCATAAACGACTTCTGTTATCCCTGACATCCGTATCGCGGCCAGACACATTGGGCAAGGTTGTCCTGATGCGTAGACCGAACAACCATCAAGGCGCGTTGAATTGAGAACTTGACCCGCCTCACGCAGTGCCAAAAGCTCAGCGTGAGCCGTCGGATCATTGTTTTCCAGCATACGGTTAACGCCACGGGAAACTACCTTGCCATCTCTGACAACTACCGCACCAAATGGCCGTCCCCCCTGAGCAACGTTATTACGTGCCAATATCAGTGCTTCTTCAAGAAATGGATTTTGGTTTTGCATTTTTCCTCCCGGTATTTCAAAATACAATGTCCGAATCATCATGGTGTCACTATAAGTGTACTTTGCATAAATAAGGAAATTAATTCTATAAATAGATAGTATTCAAAAAATAAATACTATTTCCCATATCAGGTAAAAGCTTTTAATATTTGTCAGGTTCTGAATTTCAGACGCCCGATAGCAAACAATAATATTAACTATATCCATGATGAGAATATCGTGATGTTTGAACCTCGCCTGCTGCGTGCTTTTGTTTCCCTCGCCGATACAGGCAGTTTTACCTTAGCTGCCGATCATTTACATCTTACACAATCTACGGTCAGTCAGCAGATTAACAGGCTAGAAGACATCGTTGGATGGGAGTTATTCGATCGAACTCAAAGACCGATTAAACTCACGAGTACAGGTGAAAAACTATTAGGTTATGTGCGGAAAATATTATCCTTACAATTTGAAGCTCAAGCTTTACTCTCTAACCCAGCAGGGAGTGCATCGATAAAAATAGGTTTGCCGGATGATATCGCGACGTCAGATATGACCCTTGCTTTCGCTGATTTTGCTAAACAAAACAAAGAAAATCACCTTGATGTGACAACTGGGCTTAGTTTAGATCTGATTCAAAGGTTTCGAAATGACGAATTCGATATTATCGTTGTCAAAGAATCAACTCCTGCATCGGATCGGCGTTCAGTATTTCCAGAGCCGATGGCTTGGTATGAATCTATTGATTTGCATCCCCCGTGGACAGAGCCATTACCCCTAATTACTTTTCCACCCGGTGGACTTTACCGTGATACAATGTTTGAGCGTATTAATCACGAAGGTAAACATTGGTATGTCGCTTTTTCAAGCAGTAGCATCAATAATGTACTTTCAGCGGTAGAAGCGGGGCTTGGTATAACATTACTTCCTGTAGGTGCAACGATAGGTCGAAGAGTCAGGCCGTTTAAAGGGTTTGGTAACGAACTCCCCATGGTAATTACTCTTTATTCTAACAACGAGCGCCCCGCTGTTGAGAAATTAAGCGAAAATATGTCATCAGTATTATACTCCCGCTTTCTCTATACAATACAAAGCCAACAAAAAAGCGATATAGCAACATGAACTTCAACTAAAACACCCATCACAAAATACCTATAAAAATCATTTTTATTTTTTCCAGAAACATCACACATTACTGAACGATATTGAAACGATGATAACACTATATGTATAATCGCCCCTACAACACATAATTTCATCTGTATTTAGAATAAAAAATGTGAATCAGTTATAATTAATATTATTAATTATAGTGTAATATATTGGAAAATACGTTTCATTTTTCAGTGATGATAGGTGTGTCAATAATGAATCTAATCCCTCCGCAACTATTTGTAGCCTACATTGCTGTGTGTGAAACGGGTAGCTTTACAAGAGCAGCAGAAAGAGTCCATAATTCTCAATCTACCATAAGCCAACAAATAAACCGTCTTGAGTCAATACTAGGATGCACACTACTAATACGCTCATCTCAAAAGATTAAGTTAACAGAGAGAGGAGAGTTTGTTTTACGCCATGCTCATAGAATTATAGACTTAAATAATTTAATGATTGACAATTTAAATAAAAACTCAGAACAAGAAGTAATAAAAATAGGGGTTCCTGATGATCTGTCTGTAGACGTGACTCGAGGGATTGTTGAGTTTCAAAGAGACTATAATATTTTATTTGAATTTACCTCTGGGTTGAGTAATGACCTATACAAATCCTACCTAACAGGAAAGTATGATCTGATTTTAGTTAAGCAACCCATACTCGGAAATGCTTACGCCTATCGACGAGAGACTCTCGTCTGGCTTGACAGTGAAAACCATCCAACATTTGATAAAAAAATCATTCCGCTTGTCCTATTCCCCACTGGTGCTTTATATAGAGACCATATTCTAAACTCACTGGATAAATTAGGATATAGTAGTCGTGTTAATTATTGCAGCAGTGACCTATCAGCTATTATTACTGCATCATCTGTTGGGTTCGGTATTACATTGTTACCTGAAAAATGCAAAACATCTGAGCATAGAATAATAGAAGAATTACAAATTCATGCCCCTGTAAATGATTTCTACTTGGCGCTTTATGTGAGCGATTCCCACAGTATCATCATAAATAAAATAGCAAGTGAACTAGTGAAAATGTTCAATCTTAAACCACAACAAAACATTGTAAGCACATTAACATGAAAGCAATTAAAATTTCGAGACCAATTTGTGACATCATAGATAAGAATGGAACTATAACTACGACTATCCATTCTATTTACAAATCGACATGCAATCTTAAAAGTGAAAATAGATTAATTTCTTTATTATTAAAGAACAAACAGATGAATCCAGCAAGTATTATGTTAGATTCATCTTTTTTTGATGGCCAAATGGCTATTGGAGATACGGTTGAATTAACTAAAATTTCAAATAACAGCAACATAAAGGAAAGTTTTTTCCAACTCTATGTCGATACAGACAATATAGACATCTTCGATCCCTCTCTGCCTTGTCATCATTTCATCGATTTTTCTCAAATGAGAAATATAAATAAATATCTAGCAAAAAATGAAACGGAAATGGGTATTTATCCCTTGCTTTGCAAGCATTATAACGATGATATTTCAAGCAGTAAATCATACTACTCCTCTATGATGGAAAATTATATCACGCCTTACTTAAATGATTTTATAAATGAACTTGAAAATAAAAGCCACTCTATTGATTTAAAATTCACAATCGGATTCGGCGCAGGCTTAACGCCATCATTCGATGATTTACTTGTTGGCTTAATGTCGTTCTTAGTATATACAAAAAACGATTATTTTCAGGTTATATCAAGTTCCTGCCTGATCCGTGTTGATCAAACAACAGATATCAGTAGGGAGATGCTACTGCTTGCAACCAAAAAGCAATTTAATGAAGATATTATCAATCTTTATAACGCAATAGACAACGAAATTCTCTTTATGGATAGATTAGACAAAGTAATGAAATATGGCCACTCATCTGGACATGACACACTTTGCGGTATTTATTTAGGCGTAAAACTATTTGGCTTTCCTTCAAATAAAAAACAGCTTAAACTTCTTTAAATACATCAATACCATCCGACTGGTCAAAGGTTACAGTCGTTATCATCGCCCAGAATTAAACCAAGTGGTACTGGAGCCCATCTGTGAGAACCAAGCTGGGATACCCGTTTATATGCAGGGCTCGAGCACAAAATCCGTGAGCAGTTAGCCATGAGCGAAGAATTCTTCCCCAGCATGGTTAAGAACAAGACCACCTCAAAACCGACCGCGCGTTGGGTATTCTTGAAGTTTGAGGGGATAGATACACTTGAGTTAGGCGACCAAAGGTTCATAACAGGCATCAAAGATTATCAGACACGTTTAGTCAAACTCCTCGGTAAGCTATATGAAGCGGTTTATTCCTGAAATTGCTGCGGAATCTCGGATTTAAGACCGGATACCGGTTGAAACAGTCAGTAAATCCTGAAAAACGGAACGCCCCCAGTTAAAATAACCGCGAGTCGCTCCGATGTTTTCAGAACCTTACAACTGTTCTGAGAAGTATGCCTCTATGATTGATGTGAAAACACTCATCACTCAGCACTCTGCTCAACACTCAATGGTTCAAATTTGAATAGAGTTCTTGCAGCCAGGTAGAAAACTGCAGCAGAAACAATACCGCAAATTACCACGGAATACTGAGGCGCATTGAAATTGACAAGCAATGCGACACAGGAGGCCAAGGCCCATGAGATAAATGCACGCGGCTCCCAATTCAGCAGGTGAGCATTATTGTGTAATTTTCTATGCAGAATCACCTGGTCCACGATAATAATCGTTGCAATCGGGGGGACAATCAGGCCAAGCAGATTCAGCCAGTCCTGAAAAGCATTCCAGATACCTGTCATCGCGACCAAAATTCCTATCCCTCCCAGGACCACCGTCAGCGTTCTCATACTTTTTCCAGTCATATGAGAGAAACCTACAGCCGCGTTATAAAGGCAATGAGTGCATCCTACTCCCAAGTTGATAAAAATAAATACGATTGCCAAGATTGTCAGTAGAGGACCGTGACCTGACAAGACCAGCATAAAGTTTCCGCCATCGAGCTCAGGGTTGGCAATAACTCCAGTTGCCACAATGATCGCCCCAATCACCTCTGCCAAAAACTTTCCGACTGGAAAAGCAGAAAATGCAGCTAAAAAGCCCTCGCGTCCATTTTTTGCCCACCGTGTAAAATCTGCGGTCATAGTGCCTGAATCTGCAAAAGTAGCAAAAATCAGAGTAACTGCCGCCCCAAAGGAGAATGCAGACGCCATCTCACCTGGCTGGTAGTTGACAATCTCCGACCAGCTGACATTGCCCGAGTCCATGGCAAAAGCAACACCAAGAGAACCCAGAACAAGATACAGCGGCGCCGCAATCCACCCGAGAGCGGTCAACGCCTTAACGCCGATGAACGTCGCGGCGACATACAAAATGCCGCCCAACAAAGTCATTCCCAGCAAACTTGCACCGAAAGATTTAAACATTGTGTCGCCGGTCAAGCCTACCATCAACGCAAACCAGCCCACCACAACGACAGAAAGCATACCGGAAACGATCCAATAGCCTTTCTTTCCAAATGTTCTTTGCGCAGTCATCGCAAAGCTCATTCCCGTGGATCCTGCCAGCCAACTCAAGGTGCCAACGATCAGGCAAAGAAGTAGATTTCCAGCAAGAATCGACGCAACGCCTAGCTTGAATCCGAGCATGGATGTGATCACGCCGCCAATTACACAGCTTGTCAGTACCATCGGAAATCCAAACCAAACTGCGGCGACTGACGGCAGAGATTTTCTTTTATCCACCGGTACCGGAATAAGTTCATATTCAGGCTCTAAAAAAACATTATCATTTTTTTCACTTGTCATGTGATTCACCTTCAAAAAAATAATTTATAAGTAGGCAGTGTGTATCTAAACGTTTTTATCACTATTCTCCGACATCATGTCGACCGGCATTCGAGGCAATAAGAACGATGGAGCACCCCATAATGTTCGTCGCATTCAGCTTTGGCGTGCAGATGCAGATTTCGTCTGTTTATATCTCGGCAAGCTATATGAAGTGGTTTATTCCTAAAACTGCTGCGGAATATCGGTTAAAATAAATAAACAGCCTAAACATCTTTAGGCTGTTTATACCCAAACAACCTCGTTTAACGGAAATTATTGTTTATACTATTTATTTTTTTTCTGAGATGTCTTTAACTATAACTGAACCGGAACCTGCATTATCTGCAAGACTCTTAGTTTCGTCAAAGTAGGCAATAGAACCTAATTGTGATCCAGCCTCAGCCATTGGATTTTGTACTACTTGAATAACAAGGCCGTCTGCGGGGCTATTATATTCTTTGATCTGTTCACCAAACGCACTGTATTGAACAAACATCAAGTCTCCCTTTTTAACCGTATCCAACACTTTTACCTTTGGTACGACAAAGCCACCATGTTCAGCCGTTACATCTACCCATACATTTGTATCAACGATATCATCAAACTTTGCTACCTTGCCTTTGATTACACCTGAGAACCGCAATAAGTTCATAGACCCTTCAAGTGCTTTTTCAACCCATTCAGGCTCATAAACCTCACGTGAACCAATTTCTAGCGTGAATGCGGGAATTCCAATACTATTAAATGCACCGGCTACTGAAGTAACACTTGAACTATTGATTGTTGCATTTAAGGGAAACAACCGTGTCAGTTCTTTTACTTCAGGGATACTTAAATCCGAATAAGCTGCTAATGGAAATGTAGTTGGATTAGCCGTATGCATATCTAAAGCATAATCAGCATTATCTTTTAGTAAATTATTCCAAAGGGAATAAGAATATCGCTGGCTACTACTTTTTTTTGTAACTAAAGCCACTTGTCTGTTAAGGTTACTGTTCACCTTTACAGGGCCAGATGGAACATACTCTCTAATATTAGCGATAAGACCAGGAATGTTATACTGATGGACAATCGTAACAGTACCTGACATTTGTTCCGTATTAAGATTTTCTTTTATGAGATTTGCCGTTAAATATGGGTTCATTTCATTAGCATGCACACCAGCGACAAACATGACACTTTTACCCGGATTTTTCCCTTTCAATACAGAGACCGGTACATAATAGTACTGTCCGGTATTAATCTCATCTCCTGCACGGAAAAAAAGTTCATTTACGGTATTATTGTCAAAGTCAGAGACATCTAACTGCGTGATTACTTTACGTCCTTGAACAACATCACCATTATAAAGAGTCTCTGCCATTACTGAACCAGAAAAAGCAGTGAACAATGATAAAGCGATTGCTATATTTTTCATAAAAACTCCGTTTAAGTGAAAATTTAAATAATAATTACTAGACAAACAATAAGATGTAATACACAGGTGATTTTCCTATAGTAATAGCGCATGAATTTTAAAACATGCGCTATTGATAGAAAATATGATTATTTTATTAATTTAAAAAATAACGCCATGGATATTATTTGATATTTTCAGCAAACGTAATCAAGGCTTTTTCGAAACACTCTACAGGCGGGTTAGTAATACCACAACCAATCATTCCTACGCCCGGTTCTTTATGCGCAATCGCCGTATTTATAATAGGTAAAATACCCGTTTCCAGAACTTTCCGTATATCTATACCTGAGGAAATACCTTTAAAGTTCAACAATGGGATGGTTACATTTGGATTAAGCGCGGTTGTGATTTCATCCATCGTAATCGAATAATTAATCGCGTCATCTATTGTTCCCCCCACGAGGGCAACAATCGCTGGTGCCGTGGCCATCGCAAAACCACCTATCCCGTAAGTCTCTGTGATTGCACTATCTCCAATATCTAAACCGGAATCTTCGGGTTTATATCCGGCAAATAGTGGACCAACCACTTTTTGTGCAGGACCGGTAAACCATGTGAAGCCAGGGATCCCACTTATACGAATACCAAACTCAACACCATTACGTGCCATGGTTGTTACAATTGTGCTATTTTCCACACCATGACCGGCGTCAAGCGCACATTTACACATTGCCATCCATGTCGGGCCCGAGAAATAATCACTCGAAGCAATAAAGTCAAAGACTGCTCTTTTTTCTTCTGTGCTGAAATCAGTTTCAAGAATTAGTGGTGTTAATGCTTGAGCCAACAATACTGTTCCGGCATTGTTGCGGTTATGGCATTCATCACCCATATGCAGAGCCTGTGCCAGCATTAGGCGTAAGTCGATTGGTTCTGCCTTATCCATGGCCGCTTTCAGCATCGGACCAAGAACATCTCGCATCCAGATAAGGCGCTCAATCACACTTTCATCATTCGCCCCCATTCTCAGTATTTTTGCCATCTGCTCACTTAAATTTGTGTATGCGACGTTACCGAAAGTCTTATTTTCCACCACATGCATATACATCGAAGCAGAAGTTATCCCAGCCATAGAACCGACACAGTCATGCTCATGACATGGCGAGAATGTAATCTCACCAGAAGCAGCAAGTTTAAACGCTTCATCCATATTAGAGGCCAGGCCTTCAAAAATAAGGGCTCCGCTTACTGCGCCACGCATTGGACCATTCATGTCCTCCCAACAAACAGGGGGACCTGCGTGTAAAATTGTTGTTTTGGTCATCCCTGGAACAACATCAATCGCACGTTCATAACCCACCAGTAGAGGGTGAGATTCAATGATACGTCTCACCGCTTCTTCATTCGCGCTATTAATTCGCTCTGCAATCTCTGGCTGTGCTAATTTATCTAATGCTTCGATAATTTTCGCATTACCACCGGCAATGGGTTGCCAATTTACTTGTGAGACAGGCGCTTGTTGCTTGCTAATATCATCTTTAAAAAACTCAACACCAACGTTAATAACGTTCACATTTGAAAATAGCTTTTCGATCTTATTCATTGATTATTCTCCCTTACTCACAAATGCTCTTGATAATAACCCAGTGTTTTGACTGCTACTTGAAACAGTTACGCCCACTTCAGCTAATTTATTGACTTGTTCACTTAGTTTTGGTGTATCGCTGTCGGTGCCAAGCACATAACCTAAGATTTCCAGATGCTGACCACGCGCCTTAGCTTTTTTCTTTGCTTCAATAATCGCTGGCAGCGTTACCCCGACAGGATCGAGATGCGAGCCATAACCAATTACAAAGTCTAAAACAATGACACCGACTTCTGGATCGTCAGCTTCTTGTAGCAGACGCTCAATACGGGAAGAAGGATCAATCATCGGGTGCGGTCGACCATTGGTGAAATCGTCATCACCAAAGTCAATGAAAGTATGCCTTTGACTCACATTAATATCCGCTAGGCGCTGATCTGGATTCTTGGCAATATTACTATAGACATCGCTATAAAATTCACGCGTTAGCATCATCGTTTCTTCGCACAATGTACCGCCACAGAACAAGCCTCGAACATACTTTTGCTCTGGTGCTAGCTTGGCTTTGACTTCTTCAATCAACGGTAAATTCAATGCTCTCTTATTGATGCTTGCTTCATCCACTCCGGTAAGAAGAACCGCTTGGAGTGCCGCTTCTTTTGTCGTTTTAGCAAAATATGCACCCGCTTCAATTACCGGTGCTTCATCCCCACCAAGCAGACAAACGACGACTGGCTTGCTAAACGTTTTAACCAATTCAAGTACTTTTTTCTCGACGCTTTTTGCCGCAGGTTTAGACACGATAACAATCACATCGGTTGCCGGATCTGATTCTAATGCGCGTAGACCGTCAAGCATCATGATACCGCCAACCTCTTCACTAAGATCGCGGCCGCCTGTACCTAAAAGTTGTGAGATACCACCGCCGAAGTCATGGATCCTGGCGGTGACTTCTTGACTGCCGGTTCCCGAGGCACCAACCACACCGATATTTCCATGCCGAACTTCATTAGCAAAACAAAGCCCGACATGATTAATAATTGCGGTACCACAGTCAGGCCCCATCATTAATAGACCTTTATCATGGGCAAATGTTTTTAATTCAACCTCATCAGAAACAGAAACATTGTCACTAAACATCAAGACATGAAGATCATTATTCAATGCAATCATGGCTTCACGTTTTGCGAACTCACCCGGTACAGAAATAATAGCCAGATTAGCATCCGGAACATGCTCAATCGCGATCTTTAGTGTTGCGTGTTTCTTTTCATTGCCCCCTAAACCCGACACAGCTTTATCACGCCCTTTTAGAAGGTCCTCTACTTTTACTAAAGCCTCATCACAGATGGCTTCGCTATCTGCTTTCACAACAATAAACAAGTCACCACTATTCGCCGATTTTACCTCTGGCAGTAAAAGCCCTACATTGTCTAATACACCTTTGTTCATTTCTGTCGCCATTGCGACAACAGCTTGTTCTAAATTTTCCATTTCATTAATTTTTGTTGATAGTGCCATTAATGAAACCGAATCAAAATATGTGTTCTTTTTAATAATTACTTTAACGACCATTTTTTGCCTCGAATATTATACTTACGAAATATATAAAAACTCTGAAGACCTTACATCAACCATTTCAACCAAAATTATTTTTTGGCATATTGACGAGGTTATATTTCAGTATTTCCCTATGCCATTAAATTGGATAATCTATCTTTGTACTTAATCAAATCTGACTGCTCATCACAAATTAATAAAGCATTATCAATAATCATTAACGCTTGCTGATAACGCCCGATAAGTTCTAATGACTGTGCTTTATGCAGGTGATATAGGGCATTCCCGCAATCATGAGTAATTGCATTTTCAATGGCTGAAATAGCTTCTTCATGTAAACCTAATGTACGCAGACTATTCGCTTTATGAAATGAGAAGTCGTATCTCTGAGGCTGTTGCTTTAACAACGTTGTCATCTCCTCAACCGCTTCACAATGCATTCCAAGCTCTCGTAAATAGTTAGATTTATGATAGCGTATAAAATCATTACCCGGATCAGAACTAATCCCATTATCAAATTCGATAAGTGCTTCTTCGGCTTTCTTATTCAATCGGTAACTGTTTGCAATATAAAGATAAAACTCTACTTTACCTTCAGAAGCCGTTAATCCTTTCCTATAAGCGATAATCGATTCATCGTAGCGTTTAAGCTCCGTCAACACATAGCCGTAATAGTAGAAATAGATAACCTCATCTGGGAAGTCATGCTTGTTTTCATTCAATACGTCTAGTGCTGCTTCATAGTCAAAATTCTGAATATGACGCTTGATAAGTTGCAATGACTTTGTGTATTGACTTTTGATTGAGTCTCCATCTTCCATCAAATCGACAATGTGCTTTTGATCGAGTTTTTTTGCATAATCAAGCGCACTGAGACCATTTCGATCCTTAAGATGAATATCGGCTCCTGAAGAAATTAAAACTTCAACAATATCACTATATAAATAGCCGCCATCACCCAGAATAACGGACTCTAGCAATGCCGACCAACCAAGTTGGTTAACATGGTTCACAGGGATTCCCGCATTCAGGCTCACCTGAACGGTCCGTAAAAAGCCTTTTTCGCTTGAAGGAAGCAACGGAGTTCCCCCAAAGCGGTTTACGCTATTGACATCAGCACCCGCAGACAGCGTTAGTGACAACAATTCATGAAACCCATTTGCTCCAGCACATAAATATGGTGTTAGCATATTCACATCTCTAGCATTTACATCAGCTCCGTTATCTATCAACACTTTTGCAATAGCTAAATTATTTAACTGAACAGCAACCATAAGCGGTGTGCAGCCGTTACTATCTCTATGATCTATATCATCAACTTCATTTATATTTTCAATAATTTCTTTTATTGAATTATTTTTAACAAGTTCATGAAGCGATACTTTTTCTTTTATTTCCATTTCAATCACCAATTTATGCCGTTTCTGATACAGATTGAATATTTTGGTTTTTCAACATATTTTCTTCTTTTACATTTACGTAATGCTTAATTCCAAATAATCCGGCCAACATTAAATATGAATAAACAAACATCATGGAGTCTGGTTGTGCGAATCCAACACCGTTTGCATGAATAAACCCGATAAGAGAAAGACCAGCAGCGACTAACGCAGCAACAATAGCGCGCAATGGTGTATTATTAATCGCAAATATCGCCATGCAACCCCACAATAAACTTGCTAGTGGCGCGCCATTTCCTAACCCTACCATGCCTTCATAATAGATACCTTTAGCAGCCAGAGCATCTATTCCGACCTCTGCAGCCGATGTTCCGGCAGTTGCCAAAGTGTTTTTAAACATGGTTAGAGCCCAATAACCAATCCAAGGGAATAAACAAACAAAAATAACCGGAACTTCTGTTTTTGGTGATTCCCGAACCACTTGGTTAGCCGTTACGATACCGATATATACAAGAATTGGTGCAATTGCTGAACCCGGAATGATGCTTAGTAGTACTCCGCCTAAACCTAAGACTGTAACCAAGAACATCGTTACGCCGTTAACCAAGGTATAACCAATACTCGCACCCATCTCTTTATAAGCAGCATGACCGACATATACCGTTACAGGGAAAGGGTTTCCCATAAATGCGCCAAGCATTGAAGAGAATCCATTCACCGTCATAATTTTTCGAGTCGGATAAGAATCTCCAGCCGCATCCGCACTTTCAATATTCTCTAAGTCAAACACATAATTGGCCAGACCCAGTGGTACTGCAGAGGCTAAGTAAGGAAGAGCATGAGGAATGCCGTCAATAAAATCATTGATGTGAACTTGAGGGGGGTTGAAACCGGCGTCGGCTAAGGAAGCAACAATGGCGTCCGCAGACTGAAGTCCGAACATCCAAGACAGCACCGTACCTACAATAATCAGTAATAACCCTGTTGGGATCTTAGGAAAAATGGGCTTTTTCCCAAACCAGTTGATAAAAATAATCCCTAATACAACAAACGATACTACTGGCGTCGTAAACGCTTGAAGCATCGGGTTCATTGCCAATAAAGTTAATCCTAACCCGGCAAGACATGAAAGAAGGACCGTTCTTGGCACGATGCGACGAATAGCATCACCAAAAAATGAGCCGATCAACAAGATCATAGCTTCTACGAAGCACCAGACTAGCGCAATTTGAATGGCAAATTCTGCGTTTTGAGTTGATTGGTAAACCGGCATGATAACAAGAAAAGTTACCGTAAATATTGATGGAGCACTTGGACCGGAAGGCAGTGCTGTTACATCATCTCGACCCGTTTCCTTTTTCAGTTTATAAGCAAACCAAGCATAGAAAACGCTTGCGCACATTACTGCAAGACCAAAGGCTGGTGCTACCTGGCCCATAACAAAGTCTCTAGGGAGACCAACAACGAAAAGCAACAGTCCCATCATTGTTAGTAGGTTGGTTAAATTGTTTGTGAAGAGGCCAAAAAAAGCAGCCCAATCACCTTTGCGCCATATGCTACTTATGTCCATATTGGATTCCTATTGTGATTGAATTATTCTGTTAGTTTGTATTCCGAACACCCTCAAACTAGCAAAATAGAGGCTATTAACTAAATTATAAAAATGAATGGGAAGAATTAATATTGATGATTACTACAACAAACCCAACAACAAACAAACAATGCAACAACAATATTTAACCAGCCATTAACGCCCTCAAATGGTTCCATACCCCTTCTGTGACCAATGTCACCTATAATATATTCAACGCAATTTTTATGTCGTGAATCCAAATCATGACTAATATCACAATCCATTTTTCACTCAATTCTTTACTGTCTTCCGGGAAGTTTCTGACAGCAACCATGTTTATTCTTTATATCGGTAATCATTTTTAGTCACGCTAATAAAACGAAAATATTACGACGTCAATGAACTACTTTTCATTACCAAATATCATCATCAACTAGAAGATGTGGACTTGAGCAGCGAATTTTTGAAGCGTTCACTCGCGCTAATAAGCCCTTTTTTTCGTACCGAATGTAAGAAGATAGGAGGATTTGACTGGTACTACAGTGTTAAGGTTGCTGAATGAATCTATGTAACTTATCTAAATCGTTCACTAGAAGCTGGTTATCGCTCTTAATGATCAGTTGCATCTCAATTAATTGCTTCACTACTCGCCGGTACACCCGCTCTGATGTACCAAACCGCTCCGCTTCTTTATACACCAGGGAATAATTAACCGTTGGTTTAGTTCCGATATGACGCTGGTAAATATCCCAAGCTATATTAAACAACAGTGGACATAGGAATCGGTTCATAGTGTTTGCCATCCCATCTTGATAGCGTTCTGACATAGAACTACTTAGCCATATCGCAATCTTGGGATCTTGCTGAAGAATCTCCGTCATAACAAAGACAGGAATGATTTTAGCTTCAATCACTTCACTTGCTTGTACGTCAAACTGACAGGGACTACTGGTCAAGAATTCATCTTCGCCAAAAAGATGGTTATCAACAAAGTTAAGGCCAAGACTATAACGCCTAGAATTCTGAGCCGTATAGACTATCGAAAACTGGCCAATATCAACCCAATACAGCTCGGTGATCTGTTGCCCTTGACGTAAAAGGTATTGATCTGGCTGGAATATTTTTGTCGCTAAGTTGTGTCTTTCCATCGATTGACAGAACAGCTGATATCCATGCTTTATTATCTGATTTATTGACTTCATGGTGAATATTTTATCCAAAACTGAGAGCTATATCGGCCATAACCAGACAATTGTCCTAATACTATGCCCTTCGTGTCAATTATATTGCAGCCATTGAGACTAACTAAGGTGATATTATGACTCCTCATATTAATGCTAATCGTGGTGATTTTGCAGAAACGATATTGATGCCAGGCGATCCGCTTAGAGCAAAATACATTGCCCAAACATATTTGAGCAATGCCAAACAAGTGTGTGATGTGCGTAACATGCTTGGCTATACCGGAGAGTATAAAGGGCAAGAAATATCTGTGATGGCTCACGGTATGGGAACCCCGTCGATGGCGATTTATGCCAATGAACTTATCAAAGAGTTTGGTGCCAAAAAACTGATCCGTATAGGCAGTTGCGGTGGTGTTGCAAGCGATATTTCCTTGCGTGATATCATTGTACCCAATGGAGCTAGTACAGGGAATGCGATGAACAGGGCGCGTTTTGCTGGCTATGATTACGCTGCAGTTCCGGACTTTGAATTACTAAAAGCTTGCTGGCAAACTGCAGATATGCAAGACGTACCAGTTCGTTACGGTAACATTTTTACCAATGATTTTTTTTACGAGGATCCTGAAGCCCTGCTACCGGCCTTACTTAAAATGAACATATTGGCTTTGGATATGGAATCAGCGGCATTATTTACGATCGCAGCACAAAATAGAGTACAGGCATTGAGCATGTTAACCGTTTCAGACCATATCATCACAGGTGAAAAGATAAGCTCTGCTGATCGTCAAACCACTTTCAACCAAATGATGGAACTTGCGTTAGAAACTTCGATTAAATAGAAAGAATGAGAATTAATTTATACCTGAGTTCAAGTCCGAACAACGATTTTTATTTAAGATTCAGATCTATAGATTATTATTTTAGGATCACTGATGATTGCTAAAAGTGGAGGTTCTGTTACGCCTGAAGTCGACCCTGTTTACGAGTAAAAAAGACAGATCTGCGCCTTTCTCTATCTGTCTCTTTCTCAAGTAACAGATGAAAAAAAGCCAGCAATTAAGCTGGCTTTTTAGAATGTGGCGGAGAGATAGGGATTTGAACCCTAGATACGCTATAAACGTATGCCGGTTTTCAAGACCGGTGCTTTCAACCACTCAGCCATCTCTCCAGTGCGGCGAATAATACGCTGCTGAATAAAAGCTGTAAAGACCTTCCAAGCTCAAGTGCTCAACAGATAATCAATATTTGCTATTTTTCCATAGATTGCTCAACTATCAATCACAACATGCGGTTTAAAGTCAGAATAAGGCAGATTCACTTCACCTCAGAATTGAGAATCGTGGTACAGAAGCTAGGTCTATAATTATCGTTGGTTACAATGGCGATAATAGAGGAGTTTTATATGAAATGGTTAATTTCAATGTCTGTTGCATTGTTGATGTTTTTACCTCCAACAATAGCAGCACAAAGTTCTACACCAACTCTGAATGATGTACAACAAGCATGCAAACTGAAACAAGTGACCCATCGCTGCGAAGTTGTGAGCAATGAAAAAGCCGTCAAAGGTATTTGTATCGATGCACAATGGTACGGCCTGATCTGTTCTGAACGTAAGTAGAAGTAAAAGTTAAGGCTATGAATATGGCCTTAACTTTTACTTTTATCGTAAGCGCTTACATATTTTTGACGTTATCAGCTCAGGAAAAAAGCGCAAAAAACACCTTAACTAAATGATTTAATATATTTTAAATATTTCTTCACGGTCGGAAACAGGTCAGATCCCGAGCAAGGTTGTGAAATTATCAGTCTTGCGCTCTTTACTATAAACTAAAGTGATATTAATCAATGGTCAGGGTCTGAATGGATCGAGCGGGCATTCTTACATAACAGCCTAGATCCTGATTATTCAGTACATCGACCACATCACGCTCAAGACTTAAGTCATTCACTAAACTGTAAACCGATTCACTAAGCCATTTTGTTCATGGGCGAGTTCATCTAGTCTGCCGCTCACTTCCGCAACCTGCTCCATTGATAAATAATTGGCATCGGCTATATGACTGATATCCTCGAGACTGCGGGCTATCATATTGGACGTTGAGCTTTGCTCTTCAGCCGCCTGCGCTATATGGCTACTCATCTGGCTGATCTCAATAATAATTCCCTGAATTTCTTCCATCGCGCTGTTAGCATCGGATGACTGGGAGATACTTTTATGCATTTCCCTGACACAACTTTGCATCACTGATGAAGCTTGCCCAGAGCTCTGCTGCAAATTTTGAATCATGCTTTCAATCTCTGCTGTCGAATCTGTCGTCCGTTTTGCCAGCACCCTGACTTCATCGGCGACAACCGCAAAACCCCGTCCTTGCTCACCGGCACGAGCCGCTTCTATAGCAGCATTCAGTGCTAACAAGTTGGTTTGATCGGCAATATGGCGAATAACATCCAAGATCGAGCCAATGTCGCTACTCATCACCTGAACCGTAGAAACCACCGTTACTGATTCATCAAGGCGCTCTGATAGCTGGTGGATCGTCGAGATATTACTGCTCATGACCTCTCTACCGGTTCGAGCTGCAACTTCAACTTCATGAACCTTAGCCATAGAGCTCTGCGCACTATTAGCGACATCTTTAACCGACTGCTCCATCTCTGTCATCGCAGTGGCAACCGATGACGTTTGCTGCCGCTGATCATTCAAACGCGATTTGGACTCTGTTGTTGTTGCCTGATTTTGCTCGGCAACCTGAGCTAAGTTGCCCGAGGCCACACTGAGTTTTCGCAAGATATCCTGCAAATTAGAAGCCAGTGTATTGATGTGATTACTGAGCTGGTTGAACTCAGTAAACGTATGCTCATCCACTCGCTGGGTCATATCCCCCCCCGTTAACGCTTCAAGGGTTTTGAGCATAGAAACTAACGGTTTACGTACATTTCTCGCCAGTAGCCAACCCAGGAAAACAGCAAAGAAAGTCACTAAAACCCCCATGACGATGGCTTGGGTGTAGCCGTCAATGTAGCTCTCATTCGCGCTTTCGATCGCATTTTCCATCAGTTTATCGGCTTCAGTACGAAACGTTTCAAGGATAGCCATCGCTTGATCAACTTCACTGGTAAGCACAGAAATATTGGCATACAGACGGTGACCCGCCTCGACATAACTGAAGTGCTGATTCAGTACGCCACCTTTTTTACCGATATCCCGGGTAAACTGTTCTACAGAAGGATCAAAGGTATTCTTAAGCGACGGTAACTGAGCTATCAGTCCCCTATAAGCATAATTGAGCCGGGTGACGCTGCGCTTATTATCTTTAAGCGCTTTGGTGATTGTTTCTATATTGTCACTGGCCAATGCATCTGAAGTGATCGTTTCTGTCTGTTTAAGCTTGATAAAATAACTTTTTGCCATCAACTTAACCGCAATATTTTCCTGGTTGTTGATGTACTCCTTCATCCCTACCCTTAACTCTGTTTGCAGGTGTTGGAAACGGCGGACTGCTTTTTGTCTCTCTTGCTGAGCACTTAACTGAGTTCGGTAATTTTCCATCGCTTTCTGGGATTCAGAGAAATAACGATCTTCCAGCGCAAGCAGTGCAGTTAGCTGGCTATTTAATACCGGATTGTCTTTAGATATTTCAGATAGTTTCCCAAGCGCAGAACTAAAGCCGTTATGCGCCAAACTAAATTTTTCTTCGTAGCCTTGCATTCGTTCGGCATTTGGGCTGGTAAGGAAATCTTTAAATATTTTATCTGCCGCTAATAATCTAACACTGGTTTGGTTAGCCAATGAGACAAGAGGAAAAGCATCTGAGGTTACAGATTGAAGCTGATTATGAATGCGGGTTGTTCCATCCAACATCAATATTACTGTCGCGACAAGCAGTGATACCATTAATGCAAACCCGGCATACATACGTTTAATAACCGAGGTTTGGCGAATTTTTTTCATAATATTCTTGAATTCCATTTTGGGGTAAAAGGCATTTATACCCAAACCACCTGAAAGACATACAAATATGTACTCTCAAGTAGTTGGGATATATATACCCAAGTGACCTCAAGGTGCAGGATTCAGAGTGAGTTCAGCGTGTTCAATTCAAGGAAAATGTGTGTAGGAATGGCCATCCCTTTCAAACACATTTGACACAGAAGTGGGCACACTGACTCACTCCCGAAGGGCGAGTTTTATTGGCTCCTATGCTGCGTTGCTGATTATTAACGTAGAACAATATGTCTTCAAATCAGCGCCTTGCCTAGAAGCCAATAAATTCTCGCTGAACAAGCATCTTGAGGTCACTTGGGTATAGATAGCGATTTAAAAATAGAACAGGTGGAAGGTTACTTCCTTCCACCTGTTGTTTTTTACTTCACTAAGCGAACATTCTTAACGCTAAATTCAACACCCGCTTGCGAATTGCCCCATGCTGGTAGTATCGCCAAAGGTTTATCAACACTTTCTACGATGTCATCGATACCTAAGCCGCTGACAGGCACTGAAATAGCGGTCCATGTTCCTGTAGCTATATTCCCTAAAGAATAATCAGGACTCGCTGCATTTTCCTGTGATGACTCCATTTTAATCACTAAGCCATCAACATTGTCACCATATGAAGTAACCAACAGATCAAACTCTAAAGTACCCGCCTCGACATAGTTCGTTAAATTCTGCGTTTCACCGCTCAAGAAAATAACCGCTTTGTCATCTGCAGGACTGGCCGCATTGTAAGTGACATTCACAACTGTCGCCCCGTCACCATCAACAGTCGTTGTGGTTGAAACATGATCTGGCGCAGGACTCCAATCACTGCCGGTATGAGCACTCCACACTCCGACACTCGGGCTCCAGGTATCGCTCCAAATGTAAGAGATAGCCTCATCTAAGGCTGGCAGTGCAGGTACTGCTAATGCCGCACAATCTACTTCATCGCTGGCTGCATCGAGGCTACGCGGTACAAAACGGATTTCGCCTAAATCAAACGCCATTTCGCCCGTTGTTGTCAGCAGGAACGGGGTATTAAGCATTGAGTACTCCATACCTTCCTCGGCAAAACAGCTAAGCGCAAACTTCATTGTTGTCCATTCCGTCGAAACGGCCGGTAGCACATTATTGATTTTGACATCACCAAGGCATGGCCACTCACAGTGCATGGCAAGCGTCGTATCTGCCGTCGGTGACTTGATCATTTTGATATCAAACTGCAACGTGGAATCGGCGTTAAAATAGGCATTTTTGTCTACCGTCTTTGTATCTTCTGTCTGAAGGTACAGCTGCGCAACATCGGTGCCATCAAATACAACATTCAAAGCATCTTGCTGATGCTTATAGTTGATTGGACTCGTAGCTAAACCACCAATCGAGGTTGTACTACCGTTTGACACATCAAGGCCAGCCCAACCATTTGCTGCACCGCCGATCCGTGCAACAAACTCCCCTGAAGATTCACGACCGAACACTTCCATATTCGATGTTGCAACACCATTGTCTGGGGCTTCCTGGCCACAACCATAATCACGCGGGTCGAGAACGAGGTTATTTAAGTCATTTTCAGATGTTGTCGTTGAACTATAAGACAGACCATAACCATAAGGGAACAGGGGCTTGTGCTCACCGCTAATATCCTGCTCCGGTGCCGGAGTCACGTAATCCTTAATATTGGGCGCAATACGGTTGATGGTGGTCGAACATTTTTTCATCGGCCATGAATAAGACAAGTGACCTGTAAAGTCCTTACCATCTTTGTTAAACAAGACGTCAGTAATACCACCAGCTTCAGTACCTGGCAACCATGCCGCAACAAAGGCATCCGAATTGTTGATTTCTTCATTCACATATAGCGGTCGACCAGAATAGAACACGGTCACTACTTTCAGGCCAGCGTCCTTCAATTCTCTGACTTTATCTAAGTCAGCTCTATAAGAAGCCTTAATGGAAGAGAATTCCAATGTCTTATTGGACTTGATATCACCAAACATTTCCGCATAAGGGTCTTCACCGATAACGACGACCGCTACGGTATTTTCGGTCGCTTCACTCATATCGGTAATGATGTTTTCACTACCGACAACATCCTCCAGCGCCATTTGCATGGTTGTCGCGCCCGGGAAGTCAGCTTCTATGGTGTTTTCATTACCCTGCCAGGTCAGCGACCAGCCACCGGTCTGTTTCTGAATATTGTTGATGGCACTACCTGCAATCAAGATTTTCTGATCATTCGATAGAGGCAAAATACTGCCTTCATTTTTCAACAATACCAATGACTGACTAACCGCTTCACGTGCGAGGGCACGGTGCTCTGCAGAGCCCAGCAGCTGTTGCTGACCAGCCAATGTTCGCTCAGAGGGCATCGGTTTTTCCCACAAGTTAGCACGCAGTTTTACCCGCAGGATACGGCTTACCGCATCATCTATACGCGCCATAGGAATCGTGCCGTCATTCACCTGGGCAATCACATTGGTATAGAATGCCTTCCAGTCGCTATTCGCGGTAACCATAAACACATCGTTGCCTGCATTGACAGCGGCTGGGCAATTTGAGGCACTACAATCATTGAGCTCGTTCTGGCCGTTCCAGTCGGTAACGACAATACCGTCAAAGCCCATTTTGTTTTTAAGAACATCGGAGATCAGATACTTACTGCCATGCAGTTTTTTATTATAATCTCCGCCCTCAACCTGATCGTAATTAGCATCGTTATGCCAGGAGTTAAATGAAGACATAACTACTTGGGCCCCGGCATTGAGCCCGGCGAAATAACCTGTGGCATGAATATTACGCAGGTAGTCTTCGGAGTAGTGGTTCTCGCCACGGTCGACACCATCTTGAGTGCCGCCATCACCGACCCAGTGCTTCACATTTGAAATAACATTTCGCTCGCCAGCCAGACCGTCAGCCCCACCTTGAATACCTTCAACCATCTTAGCTGCGTATTGATAAATGATTTCTGGGTCTTCTGAGTAGCCTTCGTAAACCCGTCCCCAGCGGTAATCACGAGGTGAGGCCACCGTGGGTGCAAATGTCCAATCCAGGCCTGTTGCTGCAATTTCTTCCGCTGTCGCCTTGCCAATTTCATAAATCAAATCTAGGTTATTTGCCGCACCTAAGCCAATGTTATGCGGGAAAACCGTCGCTTGGAAAACGTTGTTATGACCGTGAACCGCATCCGTTGCCCACATAAATGGAATTTTAAATCCGCGGCCAGCAAAAGCGTCTTCTAGTGCAAGCCAATATTTGTCTGACTCTTTTGCCCAGTCTTCTGCTGTAGCGTATTTATTTTCACCGGGCCAAGCCCCTCCCCCATTTAACAGTGAACCTAGTTTATACTGTTTTGCTTCCTCCGGCGTCACCTCTAGAAGATTAGGCTGGATCATCTGACCGACTTTCTCTTCGAGCGTCATTTGAACCAGTATTTCAATAATTTTATTTTCAATTACTTCATTTTTCTGAATGGCACTTTTAATAACTGGCCAATCACCAAAATAGGGGACTTTAGACTGTGTTAAATCGGTAACTGAATTATTATCTGATTCATTGCACCCTGCAATTAATGCCAGCGCGATTAAACATGGTAGTATTTTTTTATTATTACGCACTATGTAATCCTTTACTTTAATTTTTTATTAAGGAAAAGTGAGAGCACCACCTGTTTGGCGGTGCTCTCCAAAAGCGGAAAGCTTAATAATTAATATTCGGCCCTATCAGGCTGAAAATAGTGAATACCATAGACAACTTACATTGAAGAGATTATTGGTTTACCACCAAGCTTCCCACATTGCGCCAACTGCAAATGTGTCACGGGTAGTATCGCCAATGATTTCTGAACCATCTCCCGCAACTTTATTATCGGCATCACCCACTGTTGCGTAAAAACGTAGCATTGGGCGATCCCAAGAATTTTTACCGATAGCAATGTTTTGAGACAGAGTAACCTTCCATGCTGCATTTTCATCAGCATTGTCATAATCAACCAGAGAGTAACCTGCTTCTAGCCAAGTCGAATGGATATCGTTCCAAGAATGCATTGGGCGAACAATCGCACTGTAGTTAGTACGATCATCAGCGGCATCATTAGCACCGTCATTGTTGTGATAAGCAAGCTGGTAATCTAGCGTAGTGCTATCACCCAAAGACATACCACCTTGGAAACTGGCATATATCGTATTTAAATCTTCTGTCTTGTTGAATGCAGAGTTATCGGTGTTATCCGTGTAACGAAGACTCAGTTTTTTACCATTAAAGTTGAAGATCGTACCGACTTGATACGCCTTGATGTCAGCTTCAGCTGAGTCATCTGAAGACAAGCCATAATTAGCAAAGATACTTAGATCAACGTTATCGGCTAGCTTAATATCATGTAGTTTTGTGGTAAGTGCATAGTCACCGTTATCGCCAGTGCCAGTCCAACTGCTACCGTCTGTTTGTGCCACAAAGGCAACATTTAATTTTACGTTACCCAGTTCAAGGTTTTTGATACCGGCACCCTGACCATCATGAGTCATAAAGAAATAGTCATTCAGGCCTTCCTGAGGACGCTGGTGGAAATCTCGACCGGCCCAAACATAGGCATTTGGCTGTGACGCGAATACGTTAGATGCGCCTGCATAGAATTTTTTCAGGAAGACGTCACCATTACCTACATCATCAGTGAACGTATCACCATTAGAGTCTTCTTTTTCTAATGAACCTGGCATTTTCCACCAGTTTTCAAGCATAAGTACAACATCCCATTTTGTACCATTGGGACCTTCAAAACCTTTAGAAAATTGGAATTCACCACCGTTAGTTTCATTTCCTAAACGACCTGCTGCGTTACCGGCAAGTTGTCCATCAGCGGTTACATAATCGTTTCCATTATTCGCATAATGCATACCATAACGTGCGTAGCCAGTGAATGCGAAATCGTCTGATTCTGCATTAGCAAAATGGGACGCCGATAAAGTTGATGTTGCTAACAGGCACGCAAGGGTAAGGTTTGATAATTTCATTCTAACTCCAAAATTGTTATTTGTATTTCCATTAACGTTGAGAAAGAAAGCGCTTTCTCAATTAGGTAAAAAAAAGGGGTAGTATGCTTGATAAGCTAACTATTAATTCAGAATTAATAAGAGAAACTTATTAAACAACCTCCTAAATCACCTTTAAAACCGATTATAGGAGTAAACATTTGCATTTAAAGTGATCACAATCACCAAAGGAAGCGCTTTCACGAGATCGAATTCACAATATTAACAAGAACATCACTTTCCTGACAAATGTGACCATCATCACACCCCATCCAAAATTACACTTAAGAGATTGATATTATTGTTAAATTAATCTGTTATATCACTGCACTACCACAGAGGATTCTCATTTGTTGATTACCGTGACGATATTCTTGTCGTTGGCTCCTCTATCAACTTACTATAATCAGAGATATATCCGGTTTCAGCATATAACATCAGATAGCAATAATGCTTATAGTTCGCTGATATAAATGCATTTTTTTACTCCCCTCTCAAGCATCACATATCTTCTAGAAAGCGCTTGCACTAATATCACGATACGGTCAAAATTGAATTATTGAGTCCGAAAATATTGATGTTGACGTAGTAAGACAGCACCTGTATTGCTTATCTGCAAAACAGATGAGTTTGAGCCGTTCAAAAAACAATCATCGTAAGGAAATAAAGTTGATCACCATTAAAGATGTATCCGAACTTGCCCAGGTTTCTCAAGCGACGGTTTCCAGAGCCTTAAATGGACATCCTACGGTCAAAGAAGAAAATAAGATCAAGGTATTTAAAGCCATAGAGCAACTTGGTTATAAACCAAATGCATTTGCCCAGGCACTGGCATCGAGTCGTTCAAACAGTATCGGGATGCTTGTTGGCTCTCTGGATGGTCCCTTTTATGGTCCCTTGATGCACACAGCGGAAAACACTGTTCGTCAGAAAAATCTTCATTTAATTGTTACCAGCGGTCAGGAATCAAAAACAAAAGAGAGCGACTCAATTCGATTTTTACAGTCTAAACAAGTTGATGGCTTGATCATTCATTCCGATATGCTCTCTGATGATGAATTGATTAAAATTGCGAAAGAAACGTCACCGACCGTTATTCTTAACCGTTACATTCCTGAATTATCAGAAAACTGCATCTGCATTGATAACGAGTTAGGTGGATATCTCGCCACTAAGTACTTGCTTGATAATGGACATGAAAAAATCGCATGTATTACCGGGCAGCTCAGTAAAATTGACAGCCGTGACCGTTTACAGGGCTACAGGAATGCATTATCTGAATATGGCATTCCGTATGATGCGAATTTAATTGTCGAAGGCCGTTTTGATCATGAAGGTAATCACGAAACAGTCAGGCGATTACTCGATCGCAATAACGAGATCACTGCGATATTCTGTCAAAATGATAATATCGCCTTAGCGGCCTATGATGTATGCAGTGAAAGAAACCTGTCGGTGGGGGACGATATCTCGATTGTTGGTTTCGATAACGACACTTATAGCCAGCATATTCGCCCTAAGCTCACTACTGTTAACTTCCCTGTCAGCGAAATGGGAACAGAAGCCGCGAAACGAGTTCTGTCTTTACTCAATAATGAGTCTTACCCACTGAACGGTAAACTGACACCAGAGCTGATAATCAGAGACTCCGTTAAGAAATTAAATTAACAACGTTGATAGGTAATGGGAAGTAACTCTCCCCATTACCTTACCTCAAATCAGGACAATCCCCGGGCTATTCGGCCGATATCAAAGCCACACTCTCCGTGACAATGAAGAATAAACGAGCGAACAGACTCGGCTTCTCCCATAAATAAAAGGCAGATGAACTGCCTTTTATGAGTACTGAAAACAATTACGCCCACAAACCAGATGTTAATTTCACCAACCTGTCGCGAATACTGTCATCAATCATTATTTTGGGGGAATTGCCGTCACTGGTATCACTGTTCTCCACAATCAGAACCTTGCCATCATCACTAAGCGTATGCGTATGGTATACGCCACGCTTAATATTGTAGGTTTTATTTGGTTCCATATCCCAAGTGGAAATATCAATGATATTGTGTTCGTCATCAAGCTCCGCGCAAAACAGAATGCACTTTCCTGACAACAAGACAAACACCTCATCGGTTTCGTTATGACACTGAAAATTATCAATTTTATCAGCATCTAATTCATCGATATAATTCAGTATTGCCACTCGCCATGACTGGAAATCAATCAATGGCGAGTAGCCCACCTCATCATATTCAGACATCTCGACTAGATGACTATTCACATTAGCTCCCGCAGTACCTAGGCCATTAACAATGATGACGGAATAGACACGGTGATCTCTTTAATTTCACCGGTTCGGGAAAACAGATGACGGCTCATCTCGGTATTCAAATACATACCCGACAGATAAATGCTTTCATTATTATTCAGCACGACCTTGATCTGCCCTTCACCTTCTTCCTGAGCCTGGTAGACAACAGGAACTTGGCAGTAGGTAAACGCCAGTGAATTTTCCGGTAAGATAATTGTCTCGTTCTCGCTATCGAGGTTAATGAAATCGAAGCGGGCACTTGCAGACAAAAACTCAGCTTTTCTTAATAAGGAAGGTTTGATGTGAATCATACCGTCTTCAATGCATAGCCCTAGTTCACCAAATCGAGTGAGGATCTCTTCTTTCACCTGCCCTGTCATACCTGGCTGCTGAGCGCCAGCGTGTTTAGGTGTATGCGAATAAGGATCCGTCGGGAACGCGCCGTAATTCTCAGGCGTTTTATTAAATCCAATCCCTGATCGTACTCTGTAATAGTATTCAGCCAGTTTTTGAGTTGTTTCAGAATGCGGATCAATCTTCGATGCAGCGAAATAATTTTCCTGAACGGCAAGCAATAACTTAGACACCATGTGCCAATAAATACAGCCAAGTCCTTCATAGCCGAACATCGTGCCTGAACGTCCAGTAAATGCCTGATGATTGAACACCTCTTCATAGCAATTCAGTACATCCGTCAATGTTTCGCTATCAGTTTCCTTGTAATCACGCTCAACATCTTTGAGTACAGCTAATAAAAATCCTGCATTTTCGAAATTTGCATTAAAATGGTAAAAACCTTCGGTATCAGGTTCAACCAATCGATAATCACCATTCTGGACCATTTTTCTCAGCAAAATATTACCGTATACGCGCGATGCATCCAGCTTGTTTTTATTAGCGAAGCTGGTTAAGTCACGGTCCGGATAGAGCATGAAACTTTGCTGATCAACCCGGAATAAATCACTGGAATACAGTTTATCTAACAAGGCAACGGCTTGTTCTGGTGTTAATACTCCCGAACTTAATACCGCAACCTGCCCCTCAAGCATCGGATAGAGCTCATCAACGTTTGCACTTTCAGATGAATAGCTGATGATATTATAAGCATTATACAAACCATCTTTACGTCGGTTAGAACTGATACTTGCATCAATAACCGTGAGACTGACATCTAGCAGGTTATTGATAAACTCAGTGTCAATTCGAGTCTTCCCGGAGAACCCGCCATTTTCATAGATGGCAGTGCGGTAATCACTTGCAGCAATAGCAAGTTTATTCAATAGCGCTTTTCGAGTTTGTCGGGTAATACTCTTCTGTTTTAGCTCGGTTTTTACTTCATTTAAGATCTGTGTTGTAGCAACAATCCAATCAACCAATTCTGATGACAAGTCAAGACTCATCGTATTGTCTTTCAGCAGATTTTGTAAGAAGGCAACATAGCGACGCATATAATATAGCGTCACCATCGACAGGCCATTTCCGACAATGGCATTGTTGGCATCATTCCATTCTGGTCGTTGTGTATTAAGCCAAATGCCACCATCCACAACGAGGTTGCCCAGTTTCGCCAGCAAAGGCACCATTAGCTTTTCAGTCAGGTTGACCAGATAGACATCGCAATTATCATTCAGCAGCAGTCGACCATCGCTACCAAACTCTGCGACCCAATCAGTAATACGCTCTTGCTTATTTTGGTTGAATACAACGGTATTTTTAGGGTCATCAAATAGTTCATCAAAAGCCTTAATTTCATAAGGCACATTCGAATAACTGAAAATGTCACAGCTTAGTAACTCATTAAGTTCCTGTGGCTGATATTTTTTTGACAGCTCAAGAAACTTCAACAGATAAATAATCTGGTGATCGCCCCAATAACCAATGTTACTCCATGCGTCTTCCGGATCTAAAATTTCCCAGTCAACGCCCTCTTTGGTAATTCGGTAAGGGTTATAGCCATCAACTGTCGATGCATTGACAAACTTGGCAATGAACGACTTTATGAAATTAGGATAGCTAACAGCAAGCGCTTCCCAGTTCTGGAAAATATCTCGCCAGTTTCCCTGATACGATAGCAATCGCTCACCGTTGGTATCTTTTACTTTAATCTCGAAATGGTTCCACGGGCGGCTCGGATCACCATGGCGGCGGCCAAATGTTAAAGGCAGGTACTCATAACAAAGGCGTAAAAGCTGCTTGTCATTTTGCTCTGTCGCTAAAGCCATCAGCGCTTCATAACCGATACGATCCGGCAAACCAGCAAAAAAATCGGCATGTCTGGATGCGACGACTTTGTTTGAATTGGTCAGTGTCTGCACAAAATCTTTCTTATCCAGCCAGTACTGATCGACCACGACACCGCCACGCATATTATTAAACAGTACATTGGCATAGTGATGAACGGTGGTCTCTTCTTCTGCTGTTTTCTGGGAGGCATCACTGCCAGCCATCAGCATTAAGAGGTCCTGGTGGTTGTCTTTAATTGACCGGTTGATATCATTTTTAACCGCTTCTGCAGACATCAAGTGGTGTTTTAAATCAACAATATCAGCATGAGTCTTATCGATGTCAGCGATGATCTGCCAGCTATTTTCTTCTTCAGCACCAAGTTCACAATGCTTATAAATAAAATACGCCCCCCGCAAGCCACGTCGCAGTGTTTCATTCGCGATTTGTTCGCCGCGGCGGAAAGCGCCAAGTTGCTCGCTAGAAAGTAAGATTGCCTCACAACCATCGGCAATACTGAACACCGTTGTTGCTCGTAATGATTCCGCAGGCTCAGCTCGATCACTTAGCTTGGCATACATGCTGTACGTCGCCAGAGCAGATTCAGGCAGTAGTTCGTTCCACTTGTAAGCATCGACTAACGCACTACGATCTTGCAATGCCGACAACGGTGCCCCTGAAGGCAAAATATTTTGAATGCCGTCAACCAACTCAAGCCTTACCGGTTGCGTTGAGTGGTTTTTCAGTGTTGATGTTCGGACAAAACCGTATTGATCACTGGTGTTCCACTGATATTTAAACGTCAGCGATAGATCAAAGTTAACTTCTTCAAAAACAATTTTATCACCCGCGACATTCTTATAAAGATTCCGCTGAGTATGATAAAGGCCATTGTGGTGAACATTGAACGGTTCCCATTGCATGGTCCCTTCTTCGGTTAACACCTTGACGATTGTCTTACTACCCGTATTTTCAGCGCTCTCATGGATATAATCAACTGATTTATAAGGGAACAAGGCGTTTTCAGGCATAATTCTACCGGCAGATAAGCTGCCTGTAGATGAAATGAATAACCAGTGATCGCTGGACGATACAACACTGATGAAAAAAGGCTTCATGTGATCGACATTCTCAATCACATAGTATTTCTCGCCATCTAATGATACAAACTTTCCTGAAATATCATCCGATGAAGTATTAATGTTTTCTGTAGTCATAACTAACTGAACCAAAGTAAGCGCTTTCTTTAAGCGATGAGTTAAAAATAATATTTGGAAAAACTAAATATTATGGCACCGGATGAAGTGATCATCTGCGATTTGAGTAACAGCAGGGAAACTCTCGGCGCAACAATCTATCGCTCGCGGACAGCGCATTGCGAATGGACACCCTTTTGTATCAGGCTTCCACAATGGGATTTCGCCTTTTTTAGCACTCAGCTCTCGACGTCCTCCCCTTCCTGGCTCTGGAACGGCAGAAAGTAATAGCTGGGTATATGGATGCTGCGGGGTTTGTGTGACTTTATCGCTATTACCCCACTCCACCATATGGCCGACATACATTACCGCGGTTTTTTCAGCAAAGTATCTTGCGGTTGCAATATCATGCGTAATATACATGAATGAAATACCATGCTTATCTTTCAAATCCGCCATTAAGTTTAAAATACCAAGGCGAACTGAAACATCCAGCATTGAGATAGGTTCATCTGCCAGGATTACTTCAGGAGAAACGGCAATGGCACGTGCTATCGCGACTCGCTGTCTTTGCCCGCCACTTAACTCATGAGGATATTTCTCGGCCGTCTCAACGACCGGTGACAAACCCACGAGCTCAAGCAGTTCATAAACCAGCTTGGCTATCGCTTCTTTTTCTGCCCGTTTATGGATCAGTAACGGGCGCGCAATATGGTGGAAAATGGTATGAACCGGATTCAGAGAACCAAACGGGTCCTGAAAGATCATCTGCACCTGACGCGCGTACTCCAGGCTGCCATTTTCTTTAATGTATTCCTTTAAGGGTTGTCCCTTGAAGTAGATATCGCCGGCAGTCTCATCGTAAATACGCGTTAGAATCCGTGCGCCGGTACTCTTGCCAGAGCCAGACTCACCAACAATGGCAAGCGCTTCACCTTTACACAAATCAAACGATACGTCGTTAACCGCACGCATGAAGCTGTTTTTACTACTTGATTGACCAACGGGAAAATCTTTTACCAGGTTACGGACTGAAAGTACTACTTCTGGATTGTTCATCGTACCCATCATTAATTCCTTATAATTTATGACATGCTGCTTCGTGATGGGCATTCAGCTGAGCCAGTTGAGGTTCAGCTGTCTTACATACCGCCATGCAATCACCACAACGGTCCTGGAAATTACATCCTTTGGGAATACTTAATAAATTTACAGGATTTCCGGGAATACCATACAAGCGTTCTTTTGGCCCGTGAATTGTCGGGAATGAAGCAATCAGGCCTTTTGTATAAGGGTGTGACGGATTACCAAAGACTGTTTCAGCATCACCAATCTCAATCAGGTTACCGGCATACATAACACCAATACGATCAGCGATTTCACCCATTAAACTTAAGTCATGGCTGATAAACAGAATTGAAAACCCGAACTTGGTTTTTAAATCGTATAGCTCGTTCAGAATTTCGCGCTCTACCACCACATCTAATGCCGTCGTCGGCTCATCCATGATGATCAGCTTAGGTTCAAGTGCCAGTGCAATGGCAATAACAACACGCTGCCTCATGCCGCCGCTAAGCTGGTGCGGAAAGCTGGCCATCCGGTCGGCATGTATACCTACGATGGCTAACAACTCTTCAGCTTTTGCAGAGGCGTCTTTAAAGCTGATTCTTTTGTGAGCCACAATCACATCAGTAAGCTGCTCGCCAATGGTGATAACCGGATTTAAAGAGTTCATTGCGCTCTGAAAGACAATGGAAACATCATTCCAGCGGAAGTTTCGCAATTCTTTATCTGACATTTTTAAAACATCACGATTCTTATAAAGAATTTCACCTTCAGATATTAACGCCGGTGCTTTGTGCAGACGTGAAATCGCAAATGCCAAGGTGCTTTTTCCGCAGCCGGATTCACCGGCAATACCCAGAGTTTCGCCAGGCGCGATGCTCAGGCTGACATTATTGACCGCCCTTGCGACTCCGTTTGGAGAAACATAGTCGACACAAAGATTATTAATCTCTAATAATACGTCTTTCATAATAAGCCCCGGCGTTGATCAGCTTCTTTCTTGAGTTTTTTCCACAATTTCATGTGTGGACCCGTTCTAAGTTTTGGATTGCTGACTTCATCAATAGACATGTTGATTAACGCCAGTGAGCCGCCCGTAATCGCTAGTGCCATTGCCGGTACGATCATTTCCCACCACGCGCCGGTATATAAAGCAGACGAGGTTTGCGCCCAATACAGCATTGATCCCCAGCTGACTTCAGTTGCATCACCTAAACCAAGAATACCCAGACCTGCTTCTGAACCCATCGCGTAGATCACCGTGCCAAGGAAGCCACCAAACACAATCGAAACTAAATTAGGCAGAATTTCAACAAAAATAATGCGCAGTTTGGACTCTCCCATGACTTCCGCTGAAATGATGAATTCTTTGTTTCTCAGTGCCATAGTTTGCGACCGTATTACCCGTGCCCCCCATGGCCATGACGTTATTCCGAGTAATAGTGTGATAACCATCGAACCAACCTGTCCCAAAAAAGCAGCCAGTACGATGAGCAACGGTAGTTGCGGGAAAACCAGAAAAACATTGGTGATGAAGTTAAGCCATTCATCCACTTTTCCGCCCAGATAACCGGATGAAACCCCGATAGTCACTGCCAGCGTCATCGCAATAAGACCTGCCGATAAGGCAACAGTCAGTGACTTTCTCGCTCCGTGAAGCACCTGGCTATACACGTCACGGCCACTTCGTGTTGTACCAAGAATATGCTCAGCACTTGGCGGCATATGTGGCCGAGCAACACGCTTATCCGGATTATGTGTCGCCAAAACCGGGGCCATTAACGCCCCGATCAACACCATTGATATTAATACTCCACCAATAATCGCTGGCGGGTTGCCATGAAAGAATGCAAATATTTTTGAGCACTTCTCTTTGACCTTTATCAATGAGTTAGTAAAATTTTGAACAGACATATTTGTATCGTCGATTGAATCTATTAACTTGCTCATATTCAAACCTTATTTAGAAATCCGTGGGTCAAGCCAGACATAAAGAAGATCTGCTATGAAGTTTGCAGTAAGCACGGCAGAGACCAGAATAAGTAAAATTGCCTGGATAAGAGGATAATCTCGAGCAACGATACCTTTGAGCAGAATATTACCCAGCCCCTGGTAATTAAACACGACCTCGGTCATGATTGAACCGGCAAAAGAGAAACCAATCGCCATCGCGATTGCAGTTGCTACGGGTAATATTGCATTTCTTCCCGCATATCGAGACATCACCCGATAACTGCTCAGCCCTTTGGCTTCAGCCATGGTGACGTAATCTTCACCAAGCACATTGATCATTGCATTACGCATATTGAAGACCCACGTTGAGATACCAACGATAATCATTGATCCCAAAGGTAAAACAGCATGCTTTAAAACACTTCCGATAAATTCGAGTGTCAATCCCGGCTCTAGGGCTGGGTCGTACGTGTATGCAAGCGGCAAGAGTTCAAGCTGCAAACCAAAGAAATAAAACAGTAGCAGCGCTGTAACGATATAAGGGAAATTACTAATAAACGCTAATACTGGCGGCGCGATTTGTCCAAACAGGCCTTCGCGACGATATGAAGCATATGTACCGATGCTGACACCAATAATTAAAGCAACAATGAGCGAACCTAGAGCCAGAAACATGGTCCATGGCAGAGCCATCGCAATGACTTCAGTAACACTCACCGGGAACATTAATACTGATGGCCCGAGATCAAGCGTAAAAACACTTTGGATATATGCGATATATTGCTCGAATACTGAGCCGTCCATAAAACCGTACATTTCTCTCACTGCATCCATCTGAGCAGGATCCATACGGCCTTGCGCAGCTGCGAATAAGGCATCAACCGGGTCTCCCGGCATCAATCTTGGCAGTAAAAAATTAAAGGATATTGCTATAAGAAAAGCAATAAAATAAAAACTCAGTCTGCGTATTAAAAAGCTCATAAAATATTCCGGTAATTAAAGAGCCACAAATATGGCTCTTTAAATTATTTACAATTACTTAAGGTGAAGATTATTGAGAATTAACACTCGCTTACCGCCATCATACCAAACCGGTTGAACATACGGATTATCTTTGTTCGGCCAGCCTACAATTTTCGAGCTGTTATACTGGAACCAAGTTGGATTAGAAAACAGTGGAATAAACGGCAAGTTATCAGCTGTAAACTCCTGAAGTTCATCAATAATCTTTTTCTGCTCTACGGGATCTTTGGTCTTACCAAAGCTATCAATCAGGGCATCAATATCTTCTGAATGGACGCCATGGCCAGCGTGCCAGGTTTTACCAATACGTGATGTTGAGAAATATTCCTGGTAAGCCAAAATTGGGTTAGTCGCAACCATTGACCAGTTAATCGACATCTTGTATTCGCTATCTTTCAGAGATTTATCATACACTGCCCAATCGACGGTTTTGACATTCGCTTTAATACCAATTTCTTCGTAGTATTCAGTCACCATCTGAACAACTTGGATCCAGTCAGTCCAGCCATTGACTACTTCAATATCAAATTCAATTTTCTTACCATCAGCCGTGTCTCTGAAGCCATCGCCGTCAAGATCTTTATAACCGGCCGCATCAAGCAATTGCTTCGCTTTTTCAGGATTATAGTTGGTGATATCTTTATATTTATCGTTAACTTGCTTGCTAATGCTTGTACTATAAAGTTCGGCAATACCACCTACATTATAGTTTGCTGTTGGATAACCGTAGGCTGCAATATCAACGATGGCTTCACGATCCAATGCCATCGATAATGCTTTACGTACATTAAGATCATCGAATGGCTTTTCTTTAGTGTTAACATAAAGATGGATAGCATCATTAGCCGGATACCAAAAATGATTATTTTCAGGATCTGCGGCAACAAAAGTATTTTCAATATCGGCAATGAAGTTTGAGCCCCAGTCAATTTCACCTTTCATTAATGCCGGCTGAATTTGAGAATTATCATTGTATGAACGATAAGTTATACAATCAAGATATGGGCGGTTCTCAAGGTAGTAATGTGGGTTACGGCAAAGCTCCATCTGCTGTGACTTGACATACTTAACCACCGTCATTGGGCCACTACCAACAGGATCAGGGTTAGTAAACGTGGTCAAGTCTTTCGCCTTGCTCCAAATTTGCTCTGGTACAATATGATAACTCGCCAGATTCCAGATAAAGGTCGAATCAGCTTCATTTAATTCAAATACAATTGTCGTAGCATCTTGAGCAGTTACACTCGCAAGATTGCCACCAGTCCAAATACCTTTTTGATCGAACGCTGGTGCGTCTTTGGTCATTGTGAAACTGAATGCTACGTCTTTTGCTGTTAATGGTGAGCCATCAGACCACTTCAGACTATCACGTAATTTAACCGTAATTGTCTTCAGATCATCAGAATAATCAGCCGACTTCGCCAGACGATATTCAGTTTTACCGGTCATGTTATTAAAAGCTAATAATGGTTCAAACATCACACCATGAAGCAAGTCTTTAGTCGTATATGGATTGAAATTGTCAACAAAACCAGTACCTATGATAGGCACTGTCAATGTTCCACCCTGCTTAATCTCATCAGCTGCAACACCATTTGCAGAGAACATTAAGCCACATACTAAGGCAGCTAAAACCTTTTTATTATGCATTACATAATCCTTCACATTAAGGGAAACGTTAAAAAAGCGCTCACTTCATTGCTTGACGGCTTCGTGACCGGTCATTTTTATTAAATTGATTCAAAATCAACCAAAGAAAGCGCTTTCTTTGGTTGATACTATGCTACGTAAACTGCGTAGACAACTCGATGATTCGAAACCTATACCTCGATCACACTACATATATAGTGGTTTTTATTACGCAGTCTTGCGCTTGCGATTGACTACATCCAAATTTATTCTTATTAAACATAGACTTAATTCATAATGGTATTTACTGGTGTCTCAATATTTTCCAAATACCGATGATCGCAGATAAAAGACACTCGCCATACACTAAATCTTTTTAAATCAGCATATTAAATGTTGCAGAATGCGCTTACTGTATTTTATTTCGTAACAGCATCGTGATACCCGTCACACCTTCACTAAAATTATAGCTATTAGTACATGATAACCCGTTATTGATGCCATTATTCTTAACTCTGTCGGAGTTGTACGCCAATATGAACGGAGTAAAACAGTCCCGTCAGCGCACTTGACCCTCGTTAACAAAAAGAACTACAACTTAAGCAACTGGCAAATCGTTTCCTCAAACCACTCATAGCGTGCAGGGAGTTGACGGTATCGTTTTTTTGTTAAGTAGAGTTTTTCGGTCACATTGTGAGTCAGCGGGGCGGCATACAATGATTGCTGTGGTTCGAATTGAGCAATAGCTCTGGCTGGCAGTACAGTAAAGCCTACCCCTTGCGATACAGGAAGCAATATTTGGCTTAACTGATTGATATAACTTTTAATATTGAGGCTATCACGGCCTCTGTATGAATTAAAATCATTGGCTTTTAATACTTTATCCAGATAATAAAAACCATCAGGATGATTAATAAAACCGAGTGTATTGAGGAAGGTAAAGTCTATTTCTGCATTTTTATATTGAATGGGAAGCACCAACTGCAACGTTTCTTGACCAACCTGATATTGCACTAATTCATCAGAATACACTTGTTGTGTTACGATGCCGATATCTATCTTGTTCTCTAAAAGATCATCAATAATGTTCTGGTTTGGCGCTGCCTCTACGGATACGTTTAACCCGCTATGTTTACATTGATAAGTAAGAAAATGGGGATAAAGATGCATGGCTAAAGTACCAGAGCACGAAAAACGACATTCTCCCTGCAGGGGATCATCCTGTTCGATTGCCTGGTGTAATTGCTCTTCTAATGCCAGCATTTGTTGGCCGTATTGATATAATTTCTCCCCCGCTAAACTCAATTCAAATTGTTTACCGTAGCGATTGATTAACGTTGTTTTTAGCTGTTCTTCCAGCTTTTTTATATGCTGGCTTACCCCGGGTTGGGTCATGTGCATTTTTTCTGCTGCGTGAGTAAAGTGCCCTGTCTTCACCAACATCATAAATGTTGCCAGCCATTTTTGATTAACCACAAATCACCACATAATAAAATATTATTAAAAAAATAATAAACGATAATTTAATCTTTTGATATTCAAAATAAACACTGGCTTTACTTTCATTGAAGCAGAACATTAATTCTGACAACCCATCGAAATGGCAGAAGACGGTAGCACTGCCATAATTGGTAAAGACCAAATACCTCTCCCCTCTCTGCGGCAAGCCAAGGAGGTCTCTTGATTAAGTTCTTACTCAACCAGGCAGAGCGAGAAGAAACTCAGCTCTCACCGAACATGACGGTACTCAATTACCTGCGTACCAAAGCAAAGAAAACCGGCACCAAAGAAGGCTGTGGTTCAGGTGATTGCGGTGCATGTACAGTGGTTCTTGGTGAACTGAGCAACGGACAGTTGCAGTATCGTTCTGTTAACGCCTGTCTTACCTTCGTATCAGCCCTTCACGGCAAGCAGCTCATCACGGTTGAAGACCTGCAAAGCAAAGACGGCTCTCTCCACCCGGTTCAGCAGGCGCTGGTTGACTTTCATGGTTCGCAATGCGGCTATTGTACTCCCGGAATTATTATGTCGATGTTTGCGCTCAGCAAAAACCATCCGAAGACCGATAAACAGGATGTTCTCGAATTCCTGTCCGGTAACTTGTGCCGATGTACCGGCTACCGCCCGATCATCGACGCGGCATTGTCGCTAAGTAAAAAAGCGCCCTGGCAGGATCACTTTGCCGAACAGGTGCAATCGACCATCGATAAGCTCAATAGCATCAGCAACGAACCGGCAACCCTGCAGTTAAACAATCTTTCCAGCTTTTCACCCGCAACGATAAATGAGCTGGCGGAATTGCTTCTGGTTTATCCGCATGCTCGCATCGTCGCAGGCGGCACCGATCTGGCCGTTGACGTCACCCAGCGCCACCGTGAGATCGAGACGCTGATTGATGTCAGTCGGGTAATGGATATGAAGGTAGTGAATGAGACCAATCACCACCTTGTCATCGGGGCGAACGTGCCTCTCAGCGATTGCTACGGCGTACTCAACAAGCACTACCCGGACTTTGGCGAGATCCTCCGTCGCTTTGGATCAAAGCAGGTCCGCAATCAAGCAACGCTGGGGGGCAACATCGGCAATGCTTCTCCCATCGGGGATACCCCGCCGCTGCTGATCGCACTGGATGCAGGCATCACCCTGAGCCGAAGTGGAGAGTCTCGCACCATTCCTGTCGAAGATTATTATCTCGGCTATAAGGAAACCGCCCTGCGGCCATCCGAATTTATCAAAAAAATCATCATTCCCAAACCGGAGGCCAGCAAAACGTTCCGTGCCTATAAGGTATCGAAACGGCTCGGAGATGATATTTCTGCCGCCTGTGGCGGATTCAATATCGAACTCGAAGACGATACCGTCACGTTTGCCCGGATCGCCTTCGGCGGCATGGCGGAAATACCCAAACGGGCCGTTCACTGTGAACAGGAATTGATTGGAAAAAAGTGGAACATTGCCACGATAAACTCGGCGATGGCAGCACTGGCGTCTGATTTTGCCCCCTTGTCAGATTTCCGTGCCAGCAAAGCGTATCGTAGCCAAACGGCGGCCAACATGCTCTACCGCTTTTTTATCGAGCAGCAAAACAGCCAAATCGAAACCAGGGTGACCTCTTATGTCTAAACCAAAAAAAACTGCACTAGAGCACGCTGACATTATCGCGGATGTTAACCAAGACTTAAGAACTGGCGTTGGTCACAGCGTACAGCACGACAGTGCTGGCAAACATGTCACGGGCGAAGCCGTATATGTCGATGACCGCCTTGAGTTTCCGAACCAGCTCCACCTGTATGCCCGGTTAAGCCCCCACGCACACGCCAACATTACCAAATTAGATATTAGCCCTTGTTATGACTATGACGGGGTGGCGCTTGTTATCACCAGCAAGGACATTCCCGGCGAGATTGATATCGGGACGATTTTCCCCGGTGATCCTCTGCTGGCAGATGGCAAGGTGGAATACGTCGGTCAGCCAATACTTGTTGTTGCCGCCAGTGATCCCGACACGGCCTATCAGGCAGCACAGGCGGCAATTATCGAATACGATCCGCTGCCTGCTATTCTCGATATCAAAGAGGCATTGACGAAAAAGCATTTTGTCAATGACCGCCACTGGCAAAAACGGGGAGATCCACACACTGCACTCAGCACTGCCGCCCATGTCTTGAGCGGTGAGATCCATATCGGCGGGCAGGAGCACTTCTATCTGGAAACGCAGGCCAGCAGTGCCTTGCCGACCGAAGACGGCGGGATGGTCGTCTATGCGTCGACCCAGAACCCGACCGATGTCCAAAGGCAGGTCGCAAAGGTACTGGGCACACCAATGCGCAATGTGACTGTCGATACCCGCCGGATCGGCGGTGGCTTCGGCGGCAAAGAAACACAAGCGGCCGGCCCGGCCTGCATGGCTGCGGTGGTCGCCAACCTGACCGGACGTCCGGCTAAGATCCGCCTGTACCGGAATGAAGATATGTTGATGACAGGCAAGCGGCATCCGTTCTATAACCGCTACCGTGTCGGCTTTGATGACAACGGCACCATTCAGGGCATTGAAATCACGCTGGCCAGTAACTGCGGCTTCTCCCCGGATCTGTCTGCCGCCATTATCGATCGCGCCATGTTCCACTGCGACAATGCGTATTACCTCAGTAATGTCAGCATTACCGCGTATTGCTGCAAAACCAATATCGCCTCCAATACCGCCTGCCGCGGCTTTGGCGGACCACAAGCCATGGTGACCATCGAGCACATCATGGATGAGATCGCCAGCTACCTCAAAAAAGAGCCGCTGGAGGTACGCAAAACCAATTACTATGGCGGCGAAGGGCGCAATATCACCCACTACTACCAGACGGTAGAACATAACCTGCTACAAGTTATTACCGAGCAGCTTGAAACCAGCAGTGACTACCATGCCCGGCGCCTGGCTATCAATGCATTTAATCAACACAGCCCGATCCTCAAAAAAGGGCTGGCGCTCACTCCGGTGAAGTTCGGTATTTCATTTACCGCGTCGTTCCTTAACCAGGCGGGGGCCCTCATCCATATCTACCCCGATGGCAGCATCCATCTCAACCACGGCGGAACAGAAATGGGGCAAGGCCTGAACACCAAAATAGCCCAGATTGTGGCAGAGGAATTTCAGGTCGATATCAATCAGATCCAAATCACCGCTACCACCACCGATAAGGTGCCGAACACATCGGCCACTGCCGCCTCATCCGGAGCCGATCTGAACGGCAAGGCGGCGCAAAATGCCGCTAAAACCATCAAACATAGGCTGATCACGTTTGCCAGCTCACACTTTAAGATCAGCGAAGATCAGGTGGTTTTCACCAAAGGTTTCGTTCACATCGGTAATAATAAATTGCCGTTTGCAGAGCTGGTTCAGCTGGCTTACTTCAATCAAGTATCGCTATCGAGTACCGGTTACTACCGCACACCGAAGGTTCATTATGACGAAAAGCAAGCACGTGGTCGCCCCTTCTATTACTACGTGTTCGGTGCCGCCTGTTCCGAAGTTATTGTCGATATCCTGACCGGTGAATACAAAATTCTCCGCACCGATATTTGTCATGATGTGGGGTCGTCATTGAATCCGGCGATAGACAAAGGTCAGATCGAAGGCGGCTTTATCCAAGGGGTGGGATGGCTGACCACAGAAGAGCTGGTCTGGGACCAGCATGGCCGCTTAGCCACCAGCAGTCCGGCCAGCTATAAAATCCCGACCATTGCTGATGTCCCGATTGATTTCCGTACCCAGCTGCTAGAGCACAATGCAAACCCGGAACAGACTATTTTTCACTCGAAAGCCGTTGGCGAGCCTCCGTTTATGCTGGCAATCTCGGTACTGAGCGCGCTGAAAAATGCCATAACCTATACTTCGGAGAGCGGCACAATGCCCACACTTGATACCCCGGCGACTCCGGAGCGGGTACTGTGGGCGATTAAAAGCGTACAGCAACCGGATGATTCAAAGACTGAAAAAAAGTGCCAAAATCAAAACGGAAATTAAGCGCACATCAAACTGACCCGGAAGGATCTGCGTATGTTCGGCGATGACTGGATCCACCAACTGGCCCGGCTGCAAGAACAAGGCGAAGCCTGCGTACTGGTTACCGTATTGGAAGAAAAGGGATCGGTGCCTCGCGACATCGGTACCAAAATGGTGGTGACCCGTGACTCAGTGATTGCCACCATCGGAGGGGGCCACCTCGAATATCAGGCCACACAAATCGCGCGGGAGATGCTGCAGGCCGGTGATCACCAGTTGAAAATAGAACGCTTCAACCTGAGTGCCCGACTTGGCCAATGCTGCGGCGGTGTTGCCACTCTCAGCTTCGAACCGCTCTGCCGGCAGGCAAACCACCTTGCGCTATTCGGTGCCGGACATGTTGCCAACGCTCTGATCCATATCGTCTCGACCCTCCCGTTCAAGGTGACGTGGATTGACGAGCGCGACGGTGCCTTCCCTGATCCGCTTCCGTCAGCCACAACAAAAGTCATCAGCGATGATCCGGTCGCTGAGGTGAGTCAGATACCACCCCGCAGTTATTATCTGGTGATGACGCACAGCCATCAACTTGATTTCGAGCTTACCCGCGCGATCCTCAAACGCGATGATACCGCCTATTTCGGTCTGATTGGTTCAACAACCAAATGTAAGCAGTTTAGCCACAGGCTACTCCAACGCGGTTACAGCCAGACGGACATCGAACGAATGACCTGCCCTATCGGCATCCGGGTGGTGAAAGGAAAACATCCGGCAGAGATCGCCGTCTCTGTCGCCGCGCAGTTGATTGCTCACTATCAAGAGCAGGATCAGCAACAAGCCAACCATCACCCGCAGTCAGTATGAAGCTGCTCTATTCCCTCAATACCCGTCCGCCACTTGGCTTAACCCTGTTGTTAGCCCTCCAGCACATGCTGGCTTCTATTGGGGGTATCGTTGCCATGCCGCTGATTGTCGCCACATCCATCGGCCTGCCAGCCAGTGACGTTGTCACTCTGATCAATGCCTCTCTGTTGGCCTCCGGTATCGCGACAATCATCCAGTGTCTAGGCCTCGGACCTGTCGGGATCCGCTTACCTGTGGTAATGGGCTCCAGTTTCGCATTTTTGGGCATCGCGATTGTTATCGGCAAAGAAGGGGGAGTCAGCAGCATCATGGGCGCGGCTTTAGTCGGCTCACTGGTAGTGATTGCAGCCAGCTTTTATATGCATAAGGTGCGCGCACTCTTCCCCCCCGTTGTCAGCGGTGTGGCCGTCACTCTGATCGGCTTGACCATTTTACCGATCGCCATTAACTGGATCGGCGATGCCCCGGTTGCCAGTCCAGATTTTGCCTCCTTGCCAAAACTGTTTCTGGCTCTGATCTCGCTTGCGATCGTCGTTGCAATTTCAGCTTATGGCCGAAACACGCTGGCCGCGGCGGCGATTGTTATCGGCCTTGCTGGCGGCTATCTCATCGCGCTGGCTTTGGAGATGGTCGACTGGCAGCAAATCTCTGAAGCCCATTGGTTTGCTCGCCCTGAACCATTCAAATATGGTTTTAGCTTCTCCTTAGGAGCCATTGCCAGTATGAGTCTGGTGTATTTGGTGGTGATCGCCGAGGCCACTGGGGATTTCATCGCCCTGGGCAATAATTGCCATGTTAACGTCACCGGTCATGATTTAAAACGGGGACTATTAGCGGATGGGCTGGGGAGTACGCTGGCCGCCATTCTGACAGCGATGCCACTGGCCTCTTTCAGCCAGAATGTCGGGATTGTCGGCCTCACAGGCGTCGCCAGCCGTTATGTTGTCGCGACGACCGGAGGCTTGCTGATCATGGCGAGTCTGCTGCCAAAATTTGCCGCCCTTGCCGTCACGATCCCCAAACCTGTGATTGGCGGGGTCGGTCTGGTGATGTTCGGGATGATTGCCTATACCGGGATCCGGATGCTGGTTAAAGCCAGTGATACCAAACGCAACGCGTTAGTGGTTTGTGTCGGGCTGGCAGCCGGTTTGGCCGTCACATTTGAGCCTCTTTTAGTCCAGCACCTGCCGGATGAAATAGCGACCTTCTTTCATTCAGGTATCGCGACGGGCACGATTACAACGGTGCTTCTTAATCTGATGTTACCAAAACCGCCTTCAGGTGAAGACGCAGACTAACCTTATGCCTGAGTGACCGTTATTCACCGTGCAGTTCCATGGCGTTACCATACCAACTTGCCAAACACATAAGCCAACTCCGCTACGGTCTTGGCAGAGAATTTCTTCAACAAACTGGCGCGATGTACTTCCACGGTTCTCATTGCAATGCATAGCTCATCGGCAATTCGAATGTTACGTTTTCCGGAAATGATCAAACGCAGAATATCTTTCTCTCTGGTTGTGAGTGATTCATACGCGCTTCTCGCCGCGATTATGTCCAGGTTAGCAGCCGACTGTACCTGCCCTTGTAGGATAGCCTCAGCTAAATCGACGCCCCGCACTGGCTTCTGGAAAAAATGTATCGCGCCAGCTTGCAGGGCATCGACGGCCATTGGCACATCACCATGTCCGGTGAGATAAATCACCGCGAGTGGACTCTTGGCCTCATTGAGAATTTGGTGTACTTGCTGACCACGCAAATTCGGCATCCGACTGTCAAGAATCACACATCCCGCCTGATGAATATCCACAGAGTCGAGAAACAGCTGTCCGTCTTCAAACGTACTGACAGCAAAGTCATATTCTTCAAGCATAAACGCCAGAGAGTCGCGCACTGACTCATCGTCATCCACAACGTAAACCGGATGCTGTTTATCGGTATCGTTCATTCGCCTCTCCCTGAGGTTTAAACATGGCCTGCTTGTTGGCTCGAATCGCGCAATATCTGATATGGTATCGAAATTTCCACGACACAGCCGTGTGGCAGAATCGATTGAATAATAAACTCGCCGCCATGAAGCTCCACCACATCACGGCAAATCGCTAAGCCCAGCCCCAACCCTTCTGGTTTAGTGCTGACAAACGCTTCTGTCGGATTGTTTTGCTCTAACCCAGTGCCGTTGTCGACCACATGAATAGACACATGATCATGGTGATAATCAGTATGCAGCGCCACTTTTGCCTCAATGTGACCAAGGTGCGCCTCTCTGTACGTCACGCAAGCGTCTATTGAGTTATTAATGACATTCACCAACACTTGTTGCAGCCCGACCGCATCAGCTTCAATCATCCGCGCGCGACCTTCTGTGGTACAAACAATGCTGACGCTCTGCTTTTGCAGGCGAAAGTTAAGCAATTCCACAGTGTCTGAAATCAGATGCTCAACATTGCAGGGAGCCATATCCACACTGCGTTTTTTAATCAGCTTACGCAAGCGACAAACAATCGAATCTGCTCGTTCAACCTGTGTCTGAATTTTCTCCAGCACCGGCACAATATCTTCATAAGGGCGTTTTTTGGCAAGCCGCAACAACCCACCCTCGCTGTAATTACGAATTGCCGCCAATGGCTGGTTGATCTCGTGTGCCAGACTGCTCCCCAGCTCACCGACGATCGCCACGCGCTGCGAGTGCTCTAACATCTCACTCTTCTCTTTGAGACGCAGCAAGGTCTGAGCCAGCGCCTGTTTACTTTTGCTAAAACGATATTCCAACCAAAAATGATAAACGTTCAGCACAATGACAAACAAAAACAGCGCCCACGCCCATTCTTGATGTAAGCGTAGCCAGCGCAGTGCTTCTTTCCACCAGGGTTGCTGTAAAGGATGAAGATCCAATGCCTGATAAAGTTTATCGATGGAAAGCAGGCTCACCGGTGAGGTCCAGCCGGATGCTTTAGCCAAAACGGCTGCAGGGTTGTCTTCTGGCATCGCCAACAAAGCGCGACTGATCTTTTTCGCCAATTGGGATGAACCGCGCTCGGTTTTGGCAAACGACCAATTTGGATACAAGGGTGTCGAAACCAAACAGGAAGTGTTCGCCAGCGCGCGAGTATTCAGTACTCGAAATTGCCCCGCTTCCACCAGTCCTTCTTTCTCCATTTGTTCAACAAGACAAGCAGGAACAACCGCCGCTTCGACATTGTGATCACGTAGTTGATACAGATTAGCGTCGATTGGAAAGCCCAAATATCGAACATCTGAGAAGAAATCATTCGGGTCTAAACCCTGTTCGACCACTTGATACCTCAACGTCAAATAGCCACCGAATGCGTTTTCAGAGACGGCAGCAATGGGTAGACTCGCGACCTCTTCCAAAGTCATATAAGGAGAATCCGCTCGTACGACCAAAGCAGAGCCAATGCCGTAATTGGAGTTATTTGGCGATTGACTGATAAGTGTTGCTATCCACGAGAGCGCATACTGACGACCTAACCGTACCGCCTGACCGGGGTTGGTCACAATGAAATCCATACTCTGATTTTTCACCGCTTCCGCCATGCCATCGAGGTCCAGAGGATGCAGCACAAATTGAACCTCAGGGATCTGCTGATTCAGCCAATCCATCGTCGGCAGCCAACGTTGCTGGGCGTAAAGATGACCGCGAATGGCGAGTACACCCACATCGATCAGCTCTTTCGTGGCCGGTCTTTTATTAAGGGAAATGGTAACCGGAACAGAGTGAGCTATAACGGGTAAAAACCCTAAGAAAACAATCCATAGCTGAATGAATATGGCTTTTTTTTTCATCGTGAATTGTTTTTATCCCTCGAAAATAACAGACACAAGAATAGCAGCAAGATGGGGTGACCCACAGTTGTTTTAGATCAAGTTTGAGCGGGGTATGTGGAAATCCACTATATCGACTTAGCGCTGCATTTCTGACAATGAAAACAAGCACTAATCAATCTTAGCAGGTGAGTTATGGATTCCACCAAACGTCGTTTCCTCAGCGTCGTCACCGCGGGTGCGGCGCTGATACCCATTGCCGGTATTGGTACCGCAACGGCCGGGGTCGTTATTAGAAACAACAACGAACCCGATCGCAAAGGTCAGGTTGGCAAGCGTTACGCCATGATTATCGACCTACGTAAATGCGTAGGCTGCCAAGCGTGTACCGTCGGGTGCAGCATCGAAAACCAAGCCCCTATCGGCCAATTCCGTACCACAGTAAAGCAATATGAAGTCACACTTGAAGACGGCTCAAAAGCCACCCAAGAAGTAAAATCGCTTATGCTGCCACGTTTGTGCAACCACTGTGATAACCCGCCGTGTGTTGCGGTATGTCCGGTGCAAGCCACCTTCCAACGTGAAGACGGCATCGTCATGGTCGACAACAGCCGCTGTGTCGCTTGTGCCTACTGCGTGCAAGCGTGCCCTTACGATGCCCGCTTCATCAATAAAAATACGTTGACCGCAGACAAATGCACGTTCTGCGCGCATCGCTTAGAAGAGGGGCTATTACCTGCCTGCGTGGAAACCTGCGTCGGCGGTGCTCGCGTGATTGGTGATCTGAACGATCCATCAAGTGAGATCCGTCGTCTGATGAGCGAACATCAGGAAGACATCAAAGTACTCAAGCCGGATGAAGATACAAAACCACACGTCTTCTACATCGGCATGAACGAACGCTTTACACAACGAATTGAAGGTCAACCCGCAATTTACGATCCGCAAGGAGAAAAGGCATGAACATTACCGAAGTATTAGTTCAACCTCAGGCGATTGCCTGGCTTCCGTGGGCCGTCCAATACTTTTTTTACATCGGCTCAGCTTACGCTGCTGCAATGCTGTTTCTGATTGCGTTGCTGTTTGACAATCATACCAGTCATCGCCTTCGAGCAGCACTGGTGCTGACCCTCGCCATTGGTGCCATCGTTGGCCCATTAGCGTTAACAGGCGACCTGCACCAGCCGGGACGCGCCTGGCACTTCTACGCTCATATAACGCCTTGGTCCTGGATGTCACTTGGTTCTCTATTTCTGCCCGTTTTCTCCGGGCTGGCAGTTGTCACAGCATGGCTGTACCTGCGTAAGGATCTGATGAGCCTCAGTAATCATTCCGGCAAAATCCTGCCTTTGATTTCCAAGTTGTCGTTGGGTCAGTGGGAAACGAGCCGTAGAACCATGCTAATAGCAGCCGTGGTTACCGTTTTATCAGGCCTAACTATCGCTCTGTACACGGGCGCTGAAATTGCTGTTGTTCAATCACGCTCTCTGTGGCACCAGCCAGCGTCACCGATAATATGGTTTGTCACCGCATTCATTGGTGCGGTTGGCTTCTCATTGCTGATCTGGATGCTGTTTCCTAGCGATAAGGAAGAAAAAGCACTAACGACGGGCGATACCCGCCTCTTAAGGCAATGTACAGCGATCTGCGGGGTATTGGCGTTATTGCTCGTCCCTATCTGGGCATCGAACAATGCGGCATTTTCACTATATTCAGACACTCTGTGGGTCAACAACATCGCTTTGCTGACCGCAACATTGCTGGGCAGTGTACTGCTTTCGTTCATCATGCTACGTGACAACTATCGCATCATGGGCCTGATCATCATGTCTATTGGGGCATTGACGACCACCTGGCTGGTTCGCTGGATCACCATGATGGAAGTTCAAACCATCGCCAAATTTGATGTTGGCCCTTATCCGTACGATTTCCCGATCGGAAGCAACGGATTACTGGGCATTATTGGCATGCTGGGACTCTGGCTCGCGCTTGCACTACTGAGCTCTGAACTGATCCAGCCAGTACAAAAACCATTGTCACATACCCCCTTAACCGAACACTGATTTAAAAGGATTTCATTATGGAGAACAAACGCCGTCAGTTTTTGAAATCTGGCCTTGCCATCGGTGGACTTGGTGCCTTTGCTGCAGGCTATTCCACTACCACAAAACACATGATAGAAGGAGTGGTTGAAGGCACTGCAGGTAAGAAAACCCGTGATATTCACCACGGCAACTCACTGGAGCCAGAATACAAGGTCAATGACAAAGGCAACTTAATCCCAAACCCGAATCAACGCGTGGCACCGTCAATGTGTTTTGGTTGCTGGACGCTGTGTGGGCTAAGGGTACGCATCGATAATCGCAACGATGAAATCTTGCGAATTGGGGGAAATCCTTACCACCCCCTATCCCATCAACAGCACATTCCTTTCGAAACGCCAGTGAAAGAGGCATATCTGAGCATGGCAGGCGAATCTGGTTTAGAAGGACGCTCAACCGCCTGTGCTCGTGGCAACGGCATGTTGGAAGTTCGCAACAGTCCATATCGCATCACCCAGCCCCTTAAACGTGTTGGTCAACGAGGCGAAGGTAAATGGGAGCCGATCAGTTACGAGCAATTGATCGAAGAAGTGGTAGAAGGTGGCGACTTATTTGGTGAGGGTCATGTCGACGGCTTGCGAGATATTCGCGATCTTGAGACCCCTGTCGATCCGCAAAATCCCGAATATGGCCCGAAAGCCAACCAATTATTGATGACGAATGCGGGCAACGAAGGGCGTGATGACATCTTTAAACGTTTTGCCTTCAACAGCTATGGTACGCGCAACTTTGGTCACCATGGCTCTTATTGTGGCTACGCTTTCCGCGCAGGCAGCGGCGCATTAATGAACGATCTGGATAAGTACGCGCACTTGAAGCCAGACTTCGACAACGCGGAATACGTGATTTTTATTGGAATGTCGCCAGCCCAGGCGGGCAACCCGTTCAAACGTCAGGCTCGCCAACTCGCGAAAGCCCGTACTGAAGGCAACCTTGAATATACGATCATCACGCCGACTTTACCGGCAGGCTCTTCAAGCTTGGCGGCCGGAGACACCAACCATTGGCTGCCAATCAAGCCGGGCACCGATTCAGCGTTGGTTCTGGGCATGATTCAGTGGATCATCGACCACGAGCGCTACAACAAAACCTTCCTCGCTCAACCTGGCGTCAATGCGATGCAACGTGCAGGCACGGCGCATTGGTGTAACGCAACTCACCTAGTTATCAGTGATGAAAAACACCCTCGTAACGGCACCTTTCTGCGCGCATCGGATCTGGACATGTCATTTGAAGGTAAAGCATTATCAGACTCTGATCCCTATGTCATCGTCGATGCCCAAAGCGACGAATTCGGTTTACACACCCAAACAGATCCCGCGGCTCTGTTTATCGATCGCGACGTAACGCTAGCGTCGGGTTCTGTTCGGGTTAAATCTTCCCTGCAGCGTTTGAAGGAAGAAGCATTCAAATACGATCTAGATTTCTACAGCAAACAGTGTGAAATTCCAGTCCCTCAAATCATCGAACTGGCGAAACGTTTTACCAGTCATGGAACGAGAGCTATCGTCGATACCCATGGTGGCAACATGCACACCAATGGCTTCTACAATGCGTTCACCATTTTGATGCTCAATGCACTGATCGGAAACATCAACATGAAGGGCGGGGCCATGGCAAAAGCCGGCGGCTACCCAACCTCAGCCAATGGCCCGCGTTACGACTTCACCAAATTTGCCGGTAAAACCGCACCAAAAGGCATCTTCCTATCGCGCAGTAAATTTCCATATCACAAAACCAGCGAATACAAACGCCGCGTCGCAGCAGGAGAATCGCCATACCCAACTCGCGCTCCCTGGTATCCCATTTCGGCTCCGCTTCTGACCGAACACTTATCCGCCGCGGTTGATGGCTACCCTTATCGCGCCAAAGCATGGATCAACCACATGGCGAATCCGATCTATGGCGTACCGGGGCTGAAAACACTACTAGAAGACAAACTGAAAGACCCAAAGCAGTTAGGATTGTTGATCTCAGTCGATGCCTTCATCAACGAAACCACTGCCCTGTCAGATTACATCGTACCTGACACGGTCACTTACGAAAGTTGGGGCATGGCAACACCTTGGCATGGCGTGCCAGTGAAATCGATCACTGCGCGCTGGCCAATTGTTGAGCCCCGCACAGAAAAAACCGCTGACGGTCGCAGAATCTGTCTCGAAAACTTCCTGATTGATGTAGCAAAAAAAATGCAGCTGGGCGGTTTTGGTGACAACGCTATTCAGGGGAGTAACGGCCAATGGCACGGTATTCATTCTGCGGAAGACTTCTACCTGCGCTCAGCAGCAAACCTGGCGTATGTCAAAGGAGGCGTTCCGCCAGTAACTGCAGAAGATATTGCCTGGTCAGGCCTTGAGCGTCTACTGCCAAGCATGCAAAAAACACTGACTGCGGATGAAATGAAGCGCGTGGCATTTATTTTTGCCCGGGGCGGACGCTTTGAAAATGCAACCGAAACGTATAGAGGCGACCAGATGAAATACAAATGGAATCGTCCAATCGCGATCTGGAATGAACGTGTCGGCAGCGCAAGAAATACTATGACCGGCGAATTTTATACTGGCTGCCCAACGTGGCATCCTCAAAAACTCGCTGACGGTACACCACTTGAAACGCAGTACCCAAGCTCAGATTGGCCATTCAGCCTGACCAACTTTAAATCCAACATTCACAGTGCCGTGTCTAACCTGTCGCCACGACTGAACTCGCTCAAAGGTGTCAATCCGGTTTACATCCACCCGAGCGATGCCGAGCAAGCCGGCATCAAAACCGGTGACCCGTTTATCATCGAAACGCCTAATGCCAGCATCAAAGCGTTGGCCATGGTATTAACTGGGATTCGACCGGGAACCTTGGGCTTCGAACACGGCTTTGGCCATACCGAACTCGGTCAGCGTGCACATTGGATTGGTGACAAACAACAGCCTGCCAAAACCAACGGCTATGACGGCGTGAATATCAACGATATTGGCCTGATCGATCCAACCAGAGAAGGGAAAGGCGTCATGCTCGATTGGGTGGTTGGTGCCGCAGCACGTCAGTCTCTGCCAGCCAAAATTCGTAAAGCATAAGTCATAGCTCGGCACTTCAGCTAAAACTCTCGGCCTAAGGCGCTCTTTTCCTATCATTCGATGGAAAAAGAGCGCCTATCTTTTATCGTGTCGGTTCACAGTGTTGTTTCTGGATAAAAAACTGATACTAATGCAGTGTTTCAGACGGTTGAAGACCACTTCCCGGACGCCGATATCGTGATCCCGCCGAAAGTTAATACCTTTGCCGACGAGGCCCATCCCCCGATGAGGATGAGCAACATGGTTGCGTTATTTGCTTACCCAAACTGAAACGGACCCACCATTAACGGGGAAGTATGCCCAGCCATCGCTGTTCGTCCATACGCTTTCTGATCTGTTAGACAGATGATCTTTAAATTCGGTGCTCGCTTTACCTGCGTACATCCATTTACCACCACCTGCCGCATCGGTCATGATAACAGCCATGGACTGTGGATGTTCCAGATCGCCTTCACGCGTCCAGCCGATAATGTTCGGATCGTCCATATAGTTGTTTTGTTTACCGTAGGCATAATTTTTTCGTGCTGTGATTAACTCTTTCAGGTGCTTCACCGGTACCATATTGATGTCATGCCCTTTGTCCGTGTACTGTGCGCCATAGTAATCGGCATAAAAGACATTGGGGTAGCCTTCTTCTCTCAACAAAATGAAGGCGTAGGCCAACGGCTTGAACCACCAATCGACGGTAGATTCTAATGCCTGCAGCGGTTGCGTATCATGGTTTTCGACAATAGTAACAGCTTTAACAGGGTTATCTTTCATCAAGGTGCCGTCCATGAGTTGTCTCATATCGTAGTTACCACCGGATTTCGATGCCTGATAAAAGTTCATGTGCAACGGCGCGTCGAATAACGACATCGTACCTTGTGTTTTAGTGATGAAATTATGCAGATTATTAACGTTATAATTCCAATATTCACCCACAGTAAACAATTCTTTACCTGTTTTGTTTCGCAGATATTGGATCCATTCCTGTAGGTATTGATACTTGATGTGTTTTACTGCATCTAATCTGAAACCATCAACTCCCGTTGTATTGATATACCATTCGCCCCAATCCTTTAGCTCTTGCTTAACTTCAGGGTGATCCATATCTAAATCGGCATACATCAGGTAATCATAATTGCCTTTTTCTGAACTGACTTCCCAGTCCCACCCTTTGCCGATGCCTTTAAACTTAAATATTGCTTTTTCTTTGCCAGCATCATCCCAGTCTACGCCATCAAAGTGATACCAGGTCCAGTGAAAGCTGGAGTATTTATCGTTTCTTCCCGGGAAGGTAAAATCAACCCAGGCTTCAATCCATTTGTCGCCGATTTCTTTGTTTCTGTCGTCCCAGTCAACTTTCTTAGTATCTACCCATACTTTATTGTCCGCTCCTCCACGATGGTTGAATACAACATCACCATAGATTTGAATATTGTTTTTATGGGCTTCGCTAATAGCAGTAAGGTATTGCTCTTTTGTACCATATTTGGTTCGCACAGAATCTTTCTGATTAAACTCACCCAGATCATACATATCGTACACACCATAACCGACATCGGAATTACCGCCGGCACCTTTATAGGCGGGTGGCAGCCAAAGTGCCGTAATACCGTTTTGTGCAAGATCTGGTGCGTGATTTTGGACATCACTCCATAACGTCCCATCATTACTGTTGTACCAGTGGAAGTATTGCATCATGGTTCCGTTTTCAGATGCATTGACACTGAAAGATAGCAGCAGGGTAATAGATAAAGTCAGACCACGTTTAATTTTATAGCACGACATGTTTCATTCCTTTGTTTTAATTATTATCTCGCTTTATAAAGGATTGATGTGGCTCTTCATATATAGGCGTGGTCAATATTTGATCGACTTGTCATTCCGTGCAGTCATTAAGATCAGATTTTTGGGCTTGATGCCAATAATCCGATGGGACATTAAATAATTATAATTAACTTTAGTTTTAAGTCTTCAGATCAAGTGTAAACTCACTAACGAGTGACCACTTTACTATCGCTAATTTTCTCCAGGGCCTGCACCCTTTTCTGCTGTTTGTCATCAAACCACTGTCGTCGTAGCTCGTTTATACTGCTAACTTTCATCTCATTGTCTAACGAAGTGTTTTCTATGATTGACAGGCGTTCAGCCAAGTAATCCTTCACCTTCATATTAAAAATTACACGTTGTTGATCTAAGGCTTCCAGCCGGGCAGCAGCTTCTTGTCCTACCAACTCCTGCCTGACTAAAAAACGTTCCCGACTCTCCAAAGTGGTCGTTTGCTGTATGCTGCCTAATAGAGCCGCATTGCTAAATGCTTCTTTTATATTGGGAGACAGGTTATCAAGTTCAGCTTGCCACTGTTCGTATATTTTTTCGGGACTTCCTGCCTGCTGAGTTATTGTTAATTTTTTTATTGCCAGCTCACGTAGCATATTCTCATCGCTAAAAATTCTTTTGATTTCATCCGAAGTGAAAATTTGCTGTTGAAGTGCAAGCAATAACTGATGTAGGTCGCTTAAAGTGTTTAAATCGACATCGGTGTATTGTGGCGCAAACTCAAGTAAGGCTTGTTTGTAAGCCAGGTACTTTTCAAATAAAGCTTCATCCATCCCTTGTTCAAGCATTATATTTCTATTCAGTTCTGAATATGTTTTGAAATTTGCTTCAATACCAGGCAGATCTGACTCGCCGAGACCTGACAGCATGTACTCAAATAAATCCTTGGGGCTTTCGTTATCAACAGTTGTGTCGCCTTGAGAACGTACTTGTACTCCCGGTTTATCTATGTTGGTTAAATCCGATAACAAGACTACGCCAACAAGCAGCCCTATTACACCCACTATAGCTAACGTAGTCTTTTTCATGAATTACAGTCCTTGTAATTGAAGTCGATTAGCATGTTGGCGATACAGTGTAACCGGATCTGTTTCAAAAAGATGATGTATCCCAAGAAGGCCATTAATTTCATCAAGGTGATTCATTTTGTAATCATCACGAATCACTTTTCCAAGGTGTGAACTACAGTGCCCGACAAGGCCATCAGTAGGCTCGCTAAAAGCCAATCCCAAAATCGCCAGCGCCGGATCAATAGGATCCAACATATTGGTATAAGTTGAGCTTCCTGACCAAGAATAATAATAGACATCGTTACTAGCCAAGAATTCACCTTCACCGCATGCCGAGGTAGGTACGCCTTCCGGGTATAAAACATTAAACGCTAATGAGCCCTCAGTAGTCAGAGCCTCCAAAGAAGCTAAACCATCTTGCGGTAAATCTGAACCGCCAGATAACAAGCCGATGAGTGTGGTTAGGCCAGCCGCAAGTTTCTCGGATAAGCCTTCTACGACAGAGCCTTCTGGCACAACACCGCGTACAATATCAGCAACGGCCGAGCCTTTATTCACCCCACCAATACTAGTAACAGAAGCGACTAGTTCCGGTGAAACCGACGCTACATAACGGGCTGTCGGAGCCCCATGACTATGGCCGATAAGGTTAACTTTCTCAGCTCCGGTTACTGCAAGCACATTTTCCACTTGCTCCAGCAACTGCTCTCCTCGCAGTTCTGTACTGTTTGTTGCGGAAACTTGAGCAACATAGACTTTAGCGCCGCTTTTACTAAGCGCATATGGGATCCCGTAAAAGTAGTCGACACCTGCAAGGGTATCAAAGCCGAATAAGCCATGAACTAAAACGATAGGATATTGGGTTTCGGTGTACCCTTTAGTCTCAGCTTGTGCATAGTTAGAAAATGCCAGGGCAGTAAAAGGCAGTAAAACCAGTGTTATGAGTAGAATCAGATATTTTTTCACGTAACTTCTCCTTGTCAGTCCTCGGATGAGGTAAAGCAAGCTTAATTCCTTTTCAATTTGTCTATCTGTGATAACGTTCAAAAAGACTAATATGCAACCAGTAATGTAAGCTTACCGTTGCAAATAAATCTCTGTTTTGTGAATTCGAACTCATGATCTGTCCCGGCAGTTTCAGACACTGAATTAAGTGAGTAACATCCTTAATGAGGTGAATCATGACAAACAAGGAAAAACGCACTATCCATTCTGCTGATTTTAAAGCCGATGTATTAAAACTGGCCGAGAGAGTGAGTGTCGCTTCTGCTGGTTCAGATCGAAAATTTGGAAAGAAACATCTAGAACAGTTCGTGTTGAATATACAGAACTATATCAAAACGGCTGATGAGGAATCACTGAAGCAACTGCTACTCGCAACGGTTGATCGCAACTATATTAACTTAGCAAAAAAAATTGAATTCAATGGCTGTAATATGGCGATGATTTATACTATCGCAAACGCAAAAACGGGAACTGATTTCTCAGTTCCCGTTTTCATCATAAAGTGGCGGAGAGATAGGGATTTGAACCCTAGATACGCTATAAACGTATGCCGGTTTTCAAGACCGGTGCTTTCAACCACTCAGCCATCTCTCCAGTGCGGCGAATAATACAGACAGCTCGAAATAGTGTAAAGTTTTAATTTCCACATAAGTGACGATCGGGCAATAAACGAACAAAGTGGTCACAAGTAATGCCTACCGAAGAAGATTGTCAACCTTCCCCTCAGTTTACGGCTAACATCACATTTTGTATAAAAATTATAAAACCCCTATTAGTGTCATAATCATAAGAGTTTATTTTATCCTCGCTGTATAATTCAAAAATTAAAACCGAGCCAGAACAAATGCTCAGAGATTTATATAAAACATAGCAGTTGATATCTGCGAAAAATCAGCAATTATAAATACTCTTTATCACTTAGTTCTGTATATTGAAACCAGAACGACAGTATTCCATTTATATCTAGGGATTAATACTGACGTCAGATCGGAGGTATTACGCTTTAACTATAGTTATTACCGCCCGATCCAAATTAGCGTATCCGATTTTAATTATTAAGAAGGAGTTTATTTATGGCTAAACGAGTATCTAATAAACGTATCAGAGAAATCCTCAAAGATGCAAAATCTAAAAAGCAATCTTAATTGAGAATACGCTCAGAACAGATCCCTAACCGGTAATTTCCGAGAATGCTCTGAATCTTGATAACATCTGAAGGCTCTCCGCTACCGGCCGGCACGTGATGTGACCATGGTAAGTGTTGAGCCCCTTACCGAAGCCGTTATCCTTTCTTAATTCAGATATTCCTCCCGAGGCCAGGCGCAATACGTAATCTAAAGTGGCGCTGGTCAATGCTATTGTCGAGGTTCTCGGGTAGGCTCCCGGCATATTAGTTACACAGTAGTGAGTGACCCCCTGCTCCTGAAAAACCGGAGCAGAGTGCGACGTTGGCCGGGAGGTTTCAATGCATCCGCCCTGATCAATACTGACATCAACAATCACACTACCTGGTTGCATGGTGGCCACCATGGATTCTGATACCACGTGCTGCGCACGGCTACCCGGACACAACACGGCTCCTATCAATAGATCGGCGTCCAACAATTCTTTTGCAATCACCTCTGGCGACGACAAAACCACGCGAAGGTTTCCTGATATATCTTGCTTCAGTTCAGAGCTGCGGTCGGGGTGCCGGGTAAATATCACCACATTAGTACCCATTCCGGCGGCAACTTTCGCGGCATGACGACCGACAACACCATCGCCAAGTACAACGACCTTTCCGTAACGCTTGCCCATGACACTACCAAGCTGCATCCCTTTGCCTCCAGCAAATTTAGCCAGATAGTAGCTACCTATCGTGATTGCCATATTACCGGCAACAGCACTCATTGGTGCCAGCAAGGGAAGCTTTCCTCGGTCATTCTCAACAGTTTCGTAAGCGATAGCCGTCGTTCCGCCATTCAACAACGCCTCGGTAAGAGCTCGATCTACTCCGGCAAGGTGAAAATAGGTAAAGAGGATCTGACTTTTAAGGTAGGGATATTCACTTATCAGCGGCTCCTTGATCTTTAGTACCAGCTCACTATCCCAGGCAGTATCAACCGTAACGATCTGGCACCCAGCCGTTCGATAGGCTTCATTGGAAAAGCCAGAGCCATCACCGGCCCCCGTCTCGATTTTCACGGTATGCCCGGCTGCCACCAGTGCCTCTGCCCCGTTCGGGGTCAGGGCGACACGGTTCTCTCTGTTTTTTATCTCCTTGATAACGCCAATATCCATGCCGAAGACTCCTCAAAATTTATTATCTTTTGAGTGTAGAACGAATATTCATGAAGGCGACGGATATTCTAAGCAACCAATGGTAGAACTTAATCTGCCGAGGATAGGGCGATATCAATATAAATCGTGCGCAGCATGCTCGCTACTGGTCCTGGCTTACCATCACCAATTGGGTAATCGTCAATGCTGATAACCGGCCAGACAAAAGTGGTTGCAGAGCTGATGAATGCTTCTTTGGCCTCACAGGCCTCCTCTATGGTAAATCTGCGCTCTTCAATTTGAATACCAGCCTCCTCTGCCAATTTCAGCAGGCTTTTTCTAGTTATCCCATGAAGGACATCGTTACTAAGGTGGTGAGTCACCAACGTGCCGTCTGCGGTAACGATATAGGCATTGTTAGCGCTGCCCTCGGTGACATAGCCATCTTCCACCAGCCACGCATCGTCAGCACCAGCCGATAACGCGGCCTGTTTCGCCATACAGGGTGCGAGCAGACCCACGGTTTTAATATCTCGCCGTTTCCAGCGGATATCGGGCAATGAAATAACTTTAATGCCTTTTTCCGCTTTCGGGCTTTCCAGCAAAGAGCGAGCCTGAGTAAATAAAACTAAAGTTGGCTTAGTCTCTGCGGGATAGGCAAAATCACGGTCACCGGCATTACCACGGCTAAGCTGAAGGTAAATTCCCCCCTCTTCAAGATTATTTAATCTGACCAGCTCTTTTTGGATAGACGTCAACTTTTCAGCCGTCACCGGCAGCTCTAAATCCACCTCGTCACAGGAGCGCTTCAGGCGCGCCAGATGGCCGGCGTTATCCACTAATTTTCCATCCAGCACAGCAGTGACTTCATATACCGCGTCAGCAAACAAAAAGCCCCGGTCAAAGATAGAGATCTTCGCATCCGCTTCGCTGACATATTTACCATTCAAATAAACAATGCGTTCCATAATTTGTTCCCTCTTATTCTATTTTTCTAGTACAATTTTGTCCATTTAACGAAACTTTAACCCCATAAGCCAGATTGAAATACCTGCATTTTTTGCTGAGTGAATTCAAATCCGTTTTCCCTGTCAATATCAAGCAGCAACGGCCCATCCAAATCGACTATTTGCCCCCCTTGAGCCACCACAAAAGCCGGAGCCATGGCCAGAGAAGTGGCAAGCATACAGCCCACCATGATTTCAAAACCCGCTTGTTCGGCTTCGTGTTTAAGTGCCAGAGCTTCAGTCAGACCGCCGGTTTTATCGGTTTTGATATTGATCATTTCATAACGGCCAATCAACGCCGGAAGGCTCTGCCGATCATGGCAAGATTCATCGGCGCATAGGGGAATTGGATGCGGCAACTCAGCCAGTATGGCGTCTTCTGCGGCCGGTAAAGGTTGCTCGATCATCGTGACACCCAGCTTAACCAGTTCTGGAACCAACGCTTGATAAAGTGCCGGAGTCCAGCTCTCATTGGCGTCGAGAATAATTTTTGCCTTGGGTGCACCTCGACGCACCGCAGCCACCCGATCCAGATCGCCAGCACCGCCAAGCTTCAGTTTCAGCAAGGGGCGAGCTGCATGCTCCCGTGCAACAAGTTCCATCTTGGCTGGGGTGTCCAAAGAAAGTGTGTAAGCACTAACCAAAGGCTCCGGACTCAACCCCAGACGTTGCCAAATTGACATACCGGCAGCTTTACATTCCCAATCCCAGAAAGCACAATCCAGCGCATTGCGCGCTGCACCTGCTGGAAGCAGCTCCTGCAGGTCAATCCGATCAAGCCCAGCTTCAAGCTGAGGGATCACCTGTTCCAGCTGGGCCAATACCGTGGCCACCGATTCACCATAACGACTATAGGGTACACATTCACCTCGACCGGTTATGCCCTGCCCTTCCAGCTCGACGATAACCACGTCAACTTGGGTTCTGCTTCCCCTGGCGATTGTAAAGCTGCCTCGGATCGGCCAGCTTTGGGTATAGCGTCGGATTTTCATTTCATTTTCTCCCTTCGCTGAGTTGATCGATGATGCGATCAACCCCTTGGCGAAATGGGTCTACGACAGGAAGCCCTAATTCGGTTTCGATTTTATCCATAATGTAATTTGCTTCAGCGGCTTCAAGCTGGGAAGTATTGACCGAAACCCCAACAAAACGTACATCAGGGTTGGTCAGCCTCGCGGTTGCCAAATTGGCTTGCATACAAGCTTTTAGTTCAGGCAGGGCATAGTCGGGTAAACCCCGCATGTGGGTTCGGGTGGGTTCATGGCACAGTACCAGCGCATCGGGTTGAGCACCGTGGATCAACCCTGTCGTCACGCCAGCAAATGACGGGTGGAACAGAGAACCCTGACCTTCAATGATATCCCAATGATCCGCAACATTATCCGGAGTGATAACTTCGACCGCCCCAGCAATAAAATCCGACACCACACAGTCGACACTGACACCGCCCCCGTTGATCAAGAGCCCTGTCTGACCGGTAGCGCGAAAATCGACATTCATGCCGCACCGGCGCATCTCTCTTTCAATTGCCAGCGAGGTGTACATCTTACCGCAGGAGCAATCAGTACCCACTGTCAGCAGACGCTTGCCCGTACGCTTACGGCCATTGGCCACCGGAAAACTTTGGCTCGGATAACGAACATCGAACAGCTGACGGCCAGCACGGCTAGCGCAGTCAACCAGCTCGGGAATATCATTCAGGCGATTGTGCAGGCCTGCAGCCAGATCCATCCCCGCGTCAAGCGCTTCAAGCAAAACACCCAGCCACTGTTCAGAAATGATGCCTCCGCGGTTAGCCACTCCAACCACTAAGGTTTTCGCACCAGCATCGCTTGCCTCAGTAATATCCATATCCGATAGCCCGCAGTCTGCCTGACAGCCAGAAAGGCGATACTGACCGACACAATGTTCCGGGTGCCACTGTTTGATCCCCTGAGCAACTTTGGCGGCAAGAGGATCGGCGGCATCACCAAGAAATAGCAAGTAAGGCTTTTTAAGTTCCATGTATATCTCTCCTGAAACATAACTAAATGTTTGTCTCCATCGTTTCAATTCGAACAATAGAAACCGGTTATTCCCTCAAACACTTACCAGCAAGAACCGTGACACTTTTGTCCATGGGGCAATATTTATTTCCAAAAACCGTCCTAATCACACCATGACCTAATCAGAATGGCTGAAAATTTTCAGGTGGTCATACTGAGCTTTACTCTTCTATATAACACCACACTATAAAGAGCTTTATTCTTTATGAGCGACAATAGTTAGAATATGTATCTAATATGATTATTGTGAATTTTCATACTGGAAAAATCGATTTCTTAGCTTGATATTTTTTGGATGACGGATATAAATTTGAAGGCAGAAACGCCATCATTGCCGTTATTGTTCGGATTTAATGTACCCTTCAATAATTCTCTCTCGACAGCATAAATTAAGTTAATTATCTGGCTTTATTGAAATACACCTGGTCTTTTAACTATCACTTCTCACTCAATTAATGCACTAAACTGATGCAAATGTATTTTTATAGTGCACCATATAACATTATGCAAAGAGGAACTGCCTGATAATACCGAGGCCAGAATGTCACCAAGCCCAGACGACAATCAGTATTACACTGGCAGTGCAGCCGCGAGCAAATCACTACTATTGGCGGCTTATGGCGTGCAGAACAACTTTTATCACTATTTAAGATCCAACTGAGGTTGATATCAAAAATATTCAAACATATTCAATTGAAACACCTCTTCAATTTCCCCCATATCCCGTACTTTATTTTTGATTCTATTTGTTTTGGCCTGTTTATTGCCTTTTACTACAAGTACTTCATCGTGATTTTGCAACCACATAAGCAACAACAGGGAGTAAGTATGGTAACTGCTGAAGCCGTGATCAATCTGCAAGCCTTGCACCACAACTACCAGAGGCTAAAAAGGTATTGCCCGAACAGTAAGCTGATCGCGGTTCTCAAAGGGGATGGCTATGGCCATGGCGCCAGCCAGATTGCGAAAGCCTTACCGGCAGCAGACATGTTTGCCGTCTCTCGCCTAGAAGAAGCGTTATCACTCAGAGCTGACGGGATCCAACAACCAATCTTGTTGCTAGAAGGCTGCTTTTGCTCAGAGGACTTAATCATTGCCGCCGAGCAAAATTTACAAACCGTTGTTCATCACCCAGAGCAGCTCGCCGCGCTGGAGTCAATGCAACTAACAAGACCAATCAAAACCTGGTTAAAAGTCGATACCGGGATGCACCGCCTTGGCGTACATCCCGATGAACTTTCAGGCTACGTGGCGCGATTACAGGCTTGCGATAATCTTGACGGTGAGCCGGGGTTTATCACCCACTTCAGCTGCGCCGATGAGCCGGATTCAACAACCACCCTTGATCAACTACACCGTTTTGAAAAGTTGACCCGGGCATTTCCCGGAGAGAAAACCCTCGCCAACTCTGCCGGGGTTTTATTCTGGCCCAATTCCCACTTCGATCAGGTTCGTTCAGGGATCGCGTTATACGGTATCTCACCAAAGCGTAATGGATCTGGTGCTAAGCAAGGTTTGCGCCCAGTGATGACGTTACGATCCCGGCTGATCGCAGTCCGTTCTCATCAACTCGGCGAACCCGTTGGCTATGGCGAAATCTGGACTTCACCACGTAATACAAAAATTGGCGTGGTGGCCATGGGATATGGTGATGGCTACCCGGGGTCAGCGCCCGAAGGTACCCCCGTATGGGTTAATGGCCGTATCGTGCCCATTGTCGGTCGAGTTTCTATGGATATGCTTACGGTCGATCTTGGCCCGAATGCCGATGATAAAGCCGGCGATTCGGTGATCTTCTGGGGTACCTCAGAGCTGCCCATTGAAAAAGTCGCCACGCATATTGGCACCATTGCCTATGAGCTGGTGATCAAACTGACAGGCAGGGTTTTCAAACACTATCAATACTAATCAATTCAATGACTCATATAAGAAAAAGGGGAAATTATGCTTATATTTTCTGATGCAGAAACAGCACCTGCCACTGGTTTATTTGAGCACCTTGTCAATGTAGAAGACAGGATACAGAGACAACAGGATTGGCTGAAACGTTACTCACAGCCCTTAGTGACATTCACGATTAATATTCCGGGGCCAGCAAAAAACACTTCTCAGTCAAAGACGATATTCGAGCAAGGGATTGAAGCACTTACTCTCGCTTGCGCCGATCGTGGTTGGTCAATCACGACAAGGCAAATACTGCATAAAATGACCGGCCCAGAAGCCATTTTTATTATAGATGCGCCTTCAGGCACCCTTTTAAAAGCCGCAATGATAAAAATTGAGCATGGACATCAGCTCGGTCGGCTCATGAACCTGGATGTCTTAGATACCGATGGGCAAACCATTTCACGTTCCGGCTATCAGATGCCGAAAAGAAAATGCCTTATTTGCGGTAAAGAAAAAACGATTTTCGATCGTTTTCACCATCATGATCTCGATGAACACCTCAAAAAAATCAGAGCGATGGTAGAGCGTGTTTAAGCTTACAGCTTCGTATTATTGTGAATCTCCGGGAAAGGAAAGATGACCCTATCGCGAAAATGGCCAACGCGATCAGAAAGAAGGGCAATTTACAAACTATCCTGGGATCAGCGGTTGATGAAACCTCTTGTTCACAAGCTGTGATCAAGAGGCTGTCTTCTGGCGGCCCTTTGGGGCATTCTATACCGTTACTGATGTTGATAAGATACTATTATCGTCACCGTAGTTATTTTTGATATAGCCATCGGCTTTTGGATCATTTTCCCACAGGCTTTCATTTATAATATAACGAAATTGATAGCTCTGATTTTTCGGCAGCCTAACTTTAACGTTATAGGTTTTTGTTTTTTTATTTAGCTTCATCGGTGTTGCTTGCCACTGATTAAAATCAGCAGCAAGAGCAATATTGTTAATATCCCCCTTAGGCCATTCAAATGTCACTTCTACTTCATCTTTAGTTTTGAAAAATCGTTTTTTGATCACTTTAAATTCCTTCTTAAATTTTCTTAAACCATAAAATAATAACCAAGTAAAATTAATACATCAACCGTTCTTTAAGTCACATATATGAACGCCCATTTTAAGTTCAACCTAACGTTAGAAGTGTCGCTATTTCACCCTCTTTTAATATTACTCACTATTTTGAGCTTTCATTGCTATAGGTTGGTGCATCAGATATTTACGATTGAAACTAAAATGGTGCAGGTGTGCACTGTTATGGTCGTGCGGCAAACCTCAATAAAATAATGACATTCCTTATATTTCATTAAATTTAAATTTTATAGTTAATCACTCCTAACACCCGGACATTATCGGAATAAAACTCTAAACACTGCACTATTCATGATTCTGGTATTTTCATGGCATAACGATTGCAAAATAAGAAACAGGAAACAGGAAACAAAAACCACCTATTTATGAATAACAAAACACAAACAATAAAATCAGTGGAGCCCGTAATTCATATATGAAAAACCGCTTAAACATAAACACTACCTTGTTCAAAAAAAGACAGGATGTCACCATGAAAAAAACAGTAAAATTATTTTCTGCATCTTTGATTACATCATCATTATTAATGGCTGGAGTCGTCTCTACAGCATATGCTGGTACTCCAAGTGATTCGGCAACATTGGCCAAGATTCAATCAGCCGGTATCTTAAAATGTGGCGTCAGTACCGGCTTACCGGGCTTCTCTAGCACCGATGCTAAAGGTAAGTGGGAAGGCATTGATGTGGAATTTTGCCGAGCCGTCGCTTCTGCCGTGTTGGAAGATGCTACTAAGGTACAGTTTATTCCACTGACGGCAAAAGAACGTTTTACGGCTCTTCAGTCCGGTGAAATCGATGTACTGTCACGCAATACCACTTGGACACTGCAGCGTGACAGCGCCTTGGGTATCAACTTTGTCGGCGTGAACTACTACGATGGTCAGGGCTTCATGGTTGATAAAGATCTGGGGGTAACCTCGGCCAAAGAACTTGATGGCGCGTCTGTGTGTATTCAGTCGGGTACGACCACCGAATTAAATCTGGCAGATTACTTCCGGGCTAACGCCATGAGCTTCAAGCCTGTGGTATTTGATACGTCAGATCAGACCGTTAAAGGCTTTGAAGCGGGTCGTTGTGACGTACTGACTTCTGACCAATCACAGCTTTACTCTCTGCGTATAAAGCTCGCTGATCCGACATCAGCAGTTGTTCTGCCTGAAGTGATCTCAAAAGAGCCGCTGGGTCCCGTGGTTCGACAAGGTGATGACAAATGGTTCAACATCGTGAAGTGGACACTGAGCCTGATGGTGAATGCGGAAGAATATGGTGTGTCTACGCAGAATATTGAAACTATGATGAAATCAGACGATCCCAATGTCCGCCGCCTGCTTGGGTTGGATGGTCCTAAAGGTACGGGTCTTGGCTTGAGCGATGATTGGTCTTATCAAGTCATTAAACAAGTGGGTAACTACGGCGAAAGTTTTGAACGTACGGTTGGCACCGGTTCACCGTTGAAAATTGCTCGTGGCTTGAATGCGCTATGGGTTGATGGCGGCATTATGTACGCTCCCCCGGTCCGCTAGCCACGTAAATTTAAGATGAAGTATGCGGTGAGGCTTTGGCCTCACCCGCTGGTTAGTCCGCTTCCGAAAGGTATGGGTTAGCACCCCATAGTATCAATAGGGTAGTTGTATGACACTGAGTGAAGCAGAATTTTATACTGTCAGTAATAAAGACAAAGCTCAAAACGAATTATTAAAAATTAACGATCAAGCCTCCGTTAAAAATAAAACACAGGAGTGCGGGATTCACGCAGAAAATAGCAAACCATCATTTAACCTTCGCTCGCTAATATATCATCCCGGCGTGCGATCAATATTCTTTCAGGCTTTACTTATTCTGAGTGTCGGGCTGTTTTTATACACGGTTGTTAATAACGCGTTGGATAATCTCGAGCAAAGGGGAATTGCTACCGGTTTTGAGTTCCTGAACCAAACCGCCGGCTTTGGGATAGGAATGTCACTGATTGAATATAACGAAAGCTATACCTACGGCCGTACCTTTTTGGTGGGACTGTTAAATACCGTACTGGTTGCGGTGTTGGGTATTACTTTTGCCACAATACTTGGCTTTGCCGTTGGTATCGCCCGGTTGTCGAAGAACTGGCTATTGAGCCGCCTGGCTAACGTCTACATCGAGATATTTCGTAATATCCCGCTGCTGTTGCAAATTTTATTCTGGTATTTCGTTGTCTTGCAGGCGCTTCCATCACCAAGACAGAGCCTGGCACTCGGTGATATGATTTTCCTCAATGTCAGAGGGTTATTTCTGCCCGCCCCTGTGTTTGAGACCGGCTATCAAGTGGTCATTGCCGCACTGGTCATGAGTCTAAGCATTGTTGTGGCAATTCAGCTTTGGGCTCGTCGTAAGCAGCAACAAAGCGGCGTCCAGATCCATACCTGGCGTTATTCTCTGGGTGTGCTGGTAGCGATACCAAGCATCACATACCTGCTGGCAGGGCACCCCATCAGCCTGGAGTTTCCAGAACTCAAAGGGTTCAACTTTCGTGGCGGTATTGGCGTAATGCCAGAATTGTTTGCCCTGTTAATTGCACTGTGTATCTATACCGCCTCGTTTATCGCTGAAATTGTTCGGTCCGGTATTCGTTCGGTCAATCACGGACAAACAGAGGCTGCCGGGTCTTTGGGGCTGAAAACAAGCCATACCTTGCGTCTGATCGTCATTCCTCAGGCAATGCGGGTAATTGTTCCTCCGTTAACCAGCCAATACCTCAACCTCGTGAAGAATTCTTCACTGGCGATGGCCATTGGCTACCCCGATCTGGTGTCGGTATTTGCCGGGACCACGTTAAACCAAACCGGACAGGCCATCGAGATTATCGCCATGACCATGGCGGTGTACCTGACGATCAGTTTACTGACATCGCTCTTAATGAATATATATAACCGCAAGATTGCGTTGGTGGAGAGGTAACCCGCTATGAGAAAATTTCATTTTGCACCATCGGATGCACCTCCGTCGCAAATCACAGGCAGCTCAGCCTGGCTGCGCAAGAATCTATTTTCCAGCGCGTTGAATACCGTGGTAAGTGCCGCATTACTCGGAATGATCATTATTGGAGCCAGTCGCATTCTGCAATGGACAGTCCTCAATGCTGACTGGGTCGGTGTCACCCGTGAGGACTGCTCCCGCGAAGGCGCCTGCTGGGTATTTGTTCAGGCGCGTTTTGGACAGTTTATGTTTGGCTTTTACCCCGAGGCAGAGGTCTGGCGTCCGGTACTGTTCTTTGCTCTGCTAGCCGGACTCATGACATGGCTACTCGTAGAACGCCTCCCCCACAAAAAGTGGGCACTGGGGTTCACCGTGCTGCCGTTTCCAGTGATCTCAACATTATTGCTGCATGGTGGCGTATTTGGTTTACCGGTTGTCAGTACCCACATGTGGGGCGGCTTGCTGGTCACCCTAATTATAGCCTTAACCGGCATTCTGGCTTCACTGCCTTTTGGGATCGTTCTGGCACTCGGCCGGCGCTCTGAGATGCCTGTGTTACGTAGTATGAGCACCATTTATATCGAGTTCTGGCGTGGTATCCCATTGATCACGGTACTGTTCATGGCATCAGTAATGTTACCACTGTTTCTCTCTGGCGGTACCGAGATCGATAAATTACTACGGGCCCTGATCGGCGTGGTGCTGTTTAACTCCGCTTACATGGCAGAAGCGATCCGTGGCGGTCTGCAATCTGTCCCTAAAGGCCAGTATGAAGCAGCAGAGGCATTGGGCCTGAGCTACTGGAAAAAAACGCGGTTGGTGATCTTGCCACAGGCATTGAAAATCAGTATTCCATCGATTGTGAATACTTTCATCGCCTTGCTGAAAGACACCAGCCTGGTACTGATCATCGGTATGTTCGATGTCTTGGGTATTGCCCAGTCGGCAAACAGCGATCCGGCATGGCTTGGGTTTTCGACAGAGAGTTACCTGTTTGCTGCATTGGTCTTTTGGGTAATGTGTTTTGGGATGTCTCGATACAGCCTCCATCTGGAAAATAAACTCCACACCGGCCATCGATAATTTACAAGGAAGTTAACATGTTAAAGAAGAGTGTTTATCAGAGTGTCGCGCCGGATTCAGTGATCCGCCTGCAGAAGGTCAATAAATGGTACGGTGACTTTCATGTCTTAAAAGACATTAATCTGGATGTTAAGAAAGGGGAAAAAATTGTGATCTGCGGACCATCTGGTTCGGGAAAATCAACCATGATACGTTGTATCAATCACCTTGAAGAACATCAGCTCGGCCAGATCAAAGTGGCAGGAACGGAACTGACGGATGATCTGAAAAATATCGAACTGGTACGCCGTGAGGTGGGGATGTGCTTTCAGCATTTTAACCTCTTTCCTCACCTGACGGTATTAGAGAACTGCACCCTCGCGCCAATTTGGGTGAAAAAGATGGCGCAAAAAGAAGCGGAAGAACTCGCCATGGAATACCTGACACGGGTGCGTATCGCCGAACAGGCGCACAAATATCCCGGCCAACTCTCTGGCGGCCAGCAGCAGCGTGTCGCCATTGCGCGTTCGTTGTGCATGCAGCCCCAGGTCATGTTGTTTGATGAACCAACGTCAGCCCTCGACCCGGAAATGGTCCGCGAAGTATTGGATGTTATGGGTGAACTGGCATCAGACGGCATGACCATGTTATGTGTCACCCATGAAATGGGGTTTGCCCGCGAAGTCGCCGATCGGGTCATCTTCATGGATGCCGGCGAGATTATCGAGCAAAACACACCGGAAGAATTTTTTAGTCACCCCCAATTTGATCGCACCCAGAACTTTTTACAGCAGATCATTCATTAAGTTGTTCTTGCACGCAACTTCCTTTTGGCGCCCTTCCAGGCGCCTTTTTTATTTTTCACATCAGCAGCAACCTGCAGAGCTATATACAAACAACTATTATCGCCGATACAAATATTACCCCCTGATTTACGTCCATAAAGAATGCCTAACGGGTATCGACAACAAGGTATAAATTGGCGTCGATTTACCAATATCTACCACCTTTACCGTACATTGCACATTGTTAAATTCCGTCACCACACATCGTCCCCCCGCAAGAAGCGAAACGAACTTATACGGTTTCTAAGAAGCACAAGGTCAAAACTGGATCCCGGATATATGCCAATCTATTCCAGGATGACATGTTTATATTTTTCGCTGATGTAAAAAAACGCCGATAAATTAAAGAAGCTAGCAGTATCCCTTAAAGGAATTAACCGTACGAATTTGAGAGGTTTTTGAATCTTAAATATGTATAATTAGCTCGATTTTATTCGAGCTCCAAAATAATAGCGGCTAAGTGCTATTTTTACTTTACATAACATAGGGATAATGATGTTTAACATGACACTCAGGCAAAAGTTGGCGCTGTCAGCTAGTGCTGCCATAATTATCGGCGCTCTTGTCGTCACTGTGCTCTCCTTCTTTTCCTCCCTCGGTCGCTTAGACGACGATATTAACGAGCGGCTTAAAAGTGCCGCTTCCGCTTATAATTACTATGTGGCTGACTGGATGGATGCAAAAGGCGCAGCCCTGTCTGCAATGCCAGTCACTATTACAAGAGAAACGCTTTTTCAACGCCTTCAGCAAGTTCGAGATTCAGCAGGTTTTGATAATGTTTTCTTAGCTTTTCCTGATGGGACTCAGGAGAATGCTAATAACGTTATTTTACCACCGGGCAATGATGATCCCCGTGAGTGGGGCTGGTATCAACATGCAATCACGCTAAACGGTACAGTAACCGTCGAGAACCCAACTGTCGCCGCCGCCACCGGGGCCAGCGTGGTTTCTATGGCCAAGGCTATCACTATTTTTGGTCAGCAAGCCGTTCTAGGTGCCGATGTAGAAATGTCTAGCATCATAAAGCAGCTTGATGACGTGTTACTGCCTGGCGAAGGCTATATGTTCATTGCAAATAGCGAAGGTAATATTTTTGCTGACGCCGATACCTCATTATTAAACAAGTCAGTAACGGTAAAAGACCAAGAATTAACAGACTCTCTGCTCAAACGCATAGCTCGTGAGGGTTACGTTAAAAAAATACGGATTACCGGTCAAGACAGGTATATCTTTGTCTCTCCCATTCATGGCACTGACCTAAAGACAGTGATCGTCGTTAATTACAACTCTGTTGTTGCTCCTCTTTATAATACTTTATATGAGCAGATGTTGATGACACTACTGGTTGTCGTTATCTGCGTGTTTCTGTTTAACATGCTATGTGCTTACCTGTTTAAGCCATTACAGCAAGTATCAAGTGCGCTGTCGGTTATTGCTAAGGGCGGTGGTGATTTAACCCAACGTATCACGCTTGATTCAAATGATGAAGTCGGTGATCTAGCCCGTAACTTCAATCAGTTTGTTGCAAGCTTACAGGTCTTAATCGGTCATATTCGAACCCAAGGTGCAGAGCTAAGTCAGGCATCCGAAGCTGGCGAGAGCCTTGCAAACAAGTCTGCTTATGAATTAAACCGTCAGCAAGATGAAATTAGCATGGTCGCGACAGCTGTAACTGAAATGGCTTCAGCAACGCAAGAGATTGCCTCTCACGCCGAGCAAACGGCTCGTGTCGCACAAGATTCAACAGCTCACACCAATAGCGGTCGTGAGCTGGTCATACAGAGCCGGGCCTCAATTAACAACCTTGCTGAAGAAGTGAATCAGGCGACGGACGTTATCAGCGAGTTGAATGAACATGCACAAGGGATCAACAGTATATTGTCGACAATTCAGGGTATTGCAGAGCAGACAAATTTATTGGCCCTAAATGCTGCAATTGAAGCGGCTCGAGCGGGTGAGCAAGGTCGAGGTTTTGCCGTTGTAGCCGATGAAGTGCGTGTCTTGTCACAGCGCACCCACACTTCAACGGAAGAAATTCAGAGCATGATTGCAACCTTGCAGCAAACAACATCTAAAGCGGTTGGCTTGATGGGAACCAGCTCTAAATTGGCCCAGTGCTCGGTTGAAGATGCAGATCAGGCAACGGCGGCGCTTGAACAGATCAATGATTCCGTTGCATTAATCAGTGATATGGCAACCCAGATTGCGACTGCAGCCGAAGAACAAACCCAAGTGACGGATGAAATCACTCAAAATACAACATCGATTAAAGATGTGACGGATCAGCTTGCCGATGATGCCCAGGCAGCTCGTCAGCAAGCACAGTCGCTAAGTAATCAAGCCGCACAACTCAATGCTAAAGTATCCACTTTCGTTGTTTAATTTAGCAATTAACTGATTAATTAATTCGAACCTGATACCAAATGGCCCATAGTGTCTAAAACATTATGGGCTTTAACGTGCAAAGACGGGAGCCGCTCGTTTTAATTTCCATTCTCTTTATTGTGTCTGTTGATAACATTTTCGATGGTCATGATTCCGAACATGATTTTCCTTACAAAGGATTCTGAGCTACCAACAAAGTAATAATGGGGGTGCTTCGACCAAATGTCCTGTAACTTTTTATCCAGTTCAGCGGCCTGTTTTGACGTTTCATTTCTGACTGGATTGTTACTGGAAATATCATGCCCGCTTGCGGCAGCAGATTCAAAGAAAATGACCGCATCGTAGCGAACGATTTCATTTTCAAAGTTAGAGTTTACTTCCTGAAAAAAATTCTCTTCCGTTCCCGGCCAGTAAGCCAGACCGTCTAATGTTCCTCGATCACAGACAAGAAGCCTATTGGGATACTTGTTTTTTTGGATGTCCTCTAAATTTTGCTGAAGAGAAAAAATGGCTTTTTGAACATTTTTAAGTACTGGTTCATTGCTCGAACGAGTTATACCACCAGAGAAGAGAACAGTTGCCGCCTCTGGAACAATCGCTAGTTGATCGCAAAGCTCTCGCCGGAAAAGGTCGAGTGCCGTGGTCTTTCCGCCACCGGGGCCGCCCGTTACGACTACTTTTAGCTGTTTCTTCATAATTACCTCTAGCAGATTGTTGAACAACCAGTCGTTACGGTTAATTTCAACTAAAGGGGTCCGTATATGAATAACAATAGTGCTCTAGTCATCGATTTAGCAAAAAAGTATCTCAAGTCTGTACGTAATCGCTTTCACTGAAAGCTAGACAAGAAAGCCCCAGCATTTCTGCTGATGCAAACTCGCGACTGTTAGGCAGGTAACCCACTCGATCAGCATTAAACCGACACGATACTAGAATTTACTGATACCACGTCATTGATCTTAAATGTTTGGTCGGTAAAGCGGGAGGAATAAACGTGCGAGCTATTTCTAAATTGAAGAAAAAAAAGGGCAGGCTTTAAATTTGACCGTTATTTAAACCATCAAATAATAAAACCTGCCCAATCGTTGTAGAATGGATTCAGCTTATAGCCATTAAAGCACTACTTAGCCGAAATTAAATGCCAATTATGCTTGTGGAGGTGTACCTTCACAGTTAGAAACAACAGCATCAATTTGAACTAAAGCACCCATAGGGATAGCTGAAACACCAACAACTGTTCTTGCCGGAAGATCGCCTTTGAAGAACGTAGTGTAAACTTCGTTTACAGCGTCAATATCTTCGACATTAGTAAGCTGGATATTGATTTTAACAGTGTCGTCCATCACGTGATCAACACTTTCAATAATTGCCTTAATATTGTTTAGGCATTGTTCAGCTTGCGCTTTTACATCACCAGCTACAATTTCATTCGTTTTAGGGTCTAGAGGTAATTGACCTGAAATGTGGTTGTAGTGAGAGAAAGCGACTGTATGTGAATATGGAACTGCTGGTGCATTTTCCGTGTTGTTTGCTTCAATAACAAGTAGACGAGTGTCTTCTGGAAGCTGTGGTGGTGTACCGTCGCCGTGCGACACAGCAGTATCAATTTGCACCAAAGCATCCATAGGTAAAGCTGCTGCGCTAACAACGGTGCGAGCCGGAACATAGCCAGGGAAGAATTTGGCAAAAACTTCATTTACAGCGTCAGCATCCGAAATATCTTTCAGGAAGACAGTTGTTTTAACTACATCATCCATTACGTGATCGATACTTTCTAAAATAGCTTTAATGTTGCTTAAGCACTGTTCTGTTTGCTCTTTTACACCGCCCGTTACCAATGCACCCGTTTTTGGATCGATAGGTAATTGAGAAGCCAAGTTATTGTAGTGAGAAAAAGCGACAGTTTGTGTGTACACACCCTGTGGTGCATTTTCAGTGTTTCTTGATACTTTGATCAGTGCGCAAGGTGCTTGTGGAGCGGTGCCTTCACCGTTTGAAATAAGCGCATCCATTTGCACTAAAGCATCACTCATCGGTAACGCTGCAACAGCTACTGCCGTGCGTGTAGGAAGAGGACCTTGGAAGAAGGTTGTGTACACTTCGTCGATCGCGTCAATATCTGCGATATTCTTAACGAAGATATTGATTTTAACAACATCGTCCATAACATGGTCGATACTTTCTACGATTGCTTTAATGTTGGTTAAGCACTGCTTTGCCTGCTCTTTTACCGTACCAACTACAATTTCACCAGTTTTAGGATCTACAGGCAGCTGAGCTGAAAAATTATTATAGTGAGAAAAAGCTACAGTTTGTGTAGACACTGCACTTTGGGGTGCATTTTCAGTATTTCTTGAAAGCTTAATGATATCGCTGCTCATGTCCAAATTTCTCTTTATTATATAGTACAGAAGTAATTATTATCTTTAATAGATCATTCTTTTAGAGAATGATTAAAGTGGCGCTATGGTAAGTGAATTTATTTAGGGGAAATGTGATAAGCATCAAAATATCACTTCACTAGGAATTGCCAATTAATAGAATTGACGATAGTTATACGATTAATTATCCGCGATAATGCTGGTACTCTGGCTCTAATGTCTTTTTTTTTATAAATGATTCGTCAATTGTGAATATAATCTCAGTAATTTAAATGCTCTATTAGCTGAATTTAGTCCAACTATGATAAGTTGATCACAATAATTTCATTCAAATTCAAACATAGGATCCATTGACGCATCATTTATTATACGGGCTATTATTCGAGAGCGACTTCTGCTTCTTCCGCCTGTGTAAACGCGCAATTTCCTGTAGCCGTTCTTCTTTATTTTATCTCTTGCAGCATGCCGCAGGTTTTGTTCATGGACGTACTGATTGACCACTTCAATTTAGGCAGGCAGATGTCGGTATACTAGGTGCAAGTTTCAGCGCGGCATAGGTACATTGCCTCAGTCAATCCTATTGTGGATGCTTGCAATGCCCAGAAACGAAAAAAGCCGTTGATAATCAACGGCTTTTTCTTTTTTAATTTGGCGGAGAGATAGGGATTTGAACCCTAGATACGCTATAAACGTATGCCGGTTTTCAAGACCGGTGCTTTCAACCACTCAGCCATCTCTCCAGTGCGGTGAATAATACCCACCTCTTTTAAGGCTGTAAAGGGGCGAACAGTTTAAGTGGCTAGTATTCAAGCATTAATGGAAGGTTAAGATCAAATCTATAGCACCAAAAAGCAAAGCCGCATTTTTTGCTTTCAAATAATGAATTCGCATTCGTATCTCTGCCGCCTTCAATTAAGAATAGCGACAACCATTATGATGTCAGATGATGCTTATGTAATCGAAAGTGTTGCTGACAGTTAAAGGTAGCATCCTGATTCTTTTCATAAATGTTACTGAAAATACCAGGAATTGACTGATGTCAGGAAATCAGACAATAGCCAATCAAATCCTACTAGCCTTTACGGGCTGGTAGCTGTTAAAATTCGCGACAACAGAGTCCCAAAAACTGATAGAAGAGAGTTATTCCTCATGGGAAGAAAGTTCGAAGTACGCAAATTGTCTATGGCAAAAACAGCAGGCGCAAAGATCAAGGTTTACTCAAAATACGGTAAAGAGATCTACGTCTGTGCGAAAAACGGTAGCATTGACCCAGACAGCAACCTTTCACTTAAGCGCTTGATCGAGAAAGCAAAAAAAGATCAGGTACCAAGCCATGTCATCGAGAAGGCTCTCGACAAGGCCAAAGGTGGTGCAGGTGAAGATTTTGCTACTGCGCGCTACGAAGGTTTCGGCCCGGGCAACTGTATGGTTATCGTTGATTGCCTGACTGACAATAACAACCGTACCTTTATGGACATTCGTCAGTGCTTTGTAAAAAACAATGCAAAAATCGGCGGTCCAGGTACTGTTGGTCACATGTTCGAGCACCAAGCTGTATTCCAGTTTAAAGGTGACGATGAAGAAGCGGTTCTAGAAAACCTGATGATGGAAGATGTTGATGTTAGCGACATCGAATGCGAAGACGGTGTCATTACTGTTTATGCTCCTCATACGGAATTCTTCAAGGTTAAAAATGCACTTGCAGCAACAATGCCTGACGCAGTGCTGGACGTAGAAGAAATTGCTTTCGTCCCTCAGACCATGACAGAAGTGTCAGGTGATGACGTAGCAGCATTCGAGAAGTTCCTTGATGCACTGAACGATTGTGACGACGTCCAGAACGTTTACCACAACGCAGAAATTGCAGAGTAATCTGCGGTTATCGTTGCATAAAAAAGCCGAGCATTGCTCGGCTTTTTAGTTTTTCGATTAGAACCAAGTTTCCATCTGCATCGCGAAGATAAACTCTCCCCCCTCGCCCATGGTGTTCGCGTCAGTTGCCAGGCTCACTGAGTAGTCATTCAGATCTTTACTCCAATCAACATAAGAAGCCGCAAAACGAATTTCAGGACGCTGGAAAAAACCGCCAGAGGTATCTAACTTAAAGGTTGGCGCAACAGTGGCTTTGTAATAACTACCGTTGGCTTGCTCTGTACCGTTATCCAGATCCATATACTGGTATGAACCTTCGTAAACCATTTCGAAGTTTTTGGTCAGTTCTTGTGCCATACGGACATTGACCGTAGCCCACATGAACTCATCACCGTCTTTTACTCGGTCTTGGCTATACTCTGCCAAAAATGCAGGCGCAATTCGCCAGTTATCCGCAAAGTGGGTTACGCCATAACTGAACAAGCGGGCCGCTTTAGCATCTTCATTAAGATCACCATTAGAACCAATGCCTTTGAGCTCGGCCCCTAAACCCTGGCCGAACAGCACACCGAATTTAGAAAAACCTTCACTCACACCGTAAAAACTGTCTGCATGATAAGCCAGCATGCCATGGAAGCCATTTTCTGCCCGTTTGGACGGAGACGTGTCGGTTACATCTCTACCTTCATTGTCTACGGCGGTCATTGCGTTCAACATCAACTGCCATTGACCAAAGTAGTTATTCATGGTCACAATGTAGTTTTCAACGTCCAGATTTTCGCTGTCAATTGTACCGAAATCACGTCCATATACAGAAAAATTCGTTTGCCAGTCATCGCTGAACTGAACATCATAAATACCAGCACCCGCCCCTGAAAGGAAGACGATATCGGTATCCATAAAGTGAATATCAAAGTTATCCCGATCAAAACGCTTACCCGCCCAGATGGAAGCAGAAGTAAATGCACCGCTAAAGGATTCCAAGCCACCAAGTTCCGCAAACGCTTGTCGTACATTCAGCTGTGAATCAGCGGCAGTCCATTCATTATTGGTTTCTACACTGTCTGCCAGCATGATCCGATATTTCGACCACGAACCGTCTTCCTGATTGATATTATGATCAAGCACGACCTCAACATAGTTATCATCTTCGATACCCAGACGACCGACAGCGCCACCCAGCGCACCGGCTGCAGTCATGTATGGCCCAACTCCCGTCGCACCGTTCAGGTTGTCATCAATCAACAAGCCTGCCCGGGCATATCCATGAAATTCAAAAGCAGAGGCTTTGCTCTCGGCATCACCTGCCACTTGTTCCGCTTTTTTTAAACGCTGCTCTAAGTTAGCTATTCTCTGCTCTAAGTCTGTCGCATCGCCTTGTGCCCAGGCGGCACCAGAACAAGTTACAGCAAAAGACACGGCAAGTGATAAGAGGCTTTTCTTCATCATTCTAATTCCATCTATCAAGTTAATTTGTAAACCACTAAACAACGTCGTCATTATTGTTAAATCGATTTAGCATATCGAGATCTTTACGCTAAAACCGTTTAGCTTTGTGATCAACAGAGTAAAACAAGGGGGTTTTGTGAGCTGGCGTTATAGGGAAATTGAGTAAAAGCGGAATTAATAAGATCAAAAAAGCAGAGAGAGGGATCTGATCTGCGTTTGAAAATATGACGGGATAATACTAAGAAGATTAATTTCGTCATCCCGGACCGGAATAGAGGAACGAAATATCCGGGATCCACAATCCACTGAACCTTCCGTGCATGATGGATCCTTGATAACCGCCAGGTGAATTTTGAGAAAGCCTGCAAGTTCAGTGTTTGGCGGTTTCTGGGATGACTGACTTCGACTGTTTTAATCAATCATCCTCATAGTATTTAAGTGCAGTTATTGGTCATATCTGTATCACTTATTTTTACTGCGCCAGAAAATATCAGCATCGAGGACAACAGAAGATATTGCCGGTGATTTTTCATTAATGAGGGATAACGTAAGCTCAAAACAGGTTTTGGCTAGCTGTTGATTGTTCTGTGCTATCGAGTCGATATTCAATGGCAGGCAATCAAGTAAGTCATGATTATCAAATGTGGCCAGCCGCATTTCTTTATCAACCAGTGCATTAAGACATTCGTGATCTTTTAAATACCGCAATACGCCTTCTAATAACGTGTAAGAAGCCGTAAATAGCGCTTGTGGTAAGCGACCAAGATCCTGATGCAGCGATTGCATCATCAGATAACCTGATGCAGTCTGGTAATCACGGTGACGGATCCACTCTGGTTTCGTTTCGATCCCCGCACGCTTAAGACCGAGTTCAAAACCAGCCAGGCGGTGACGACTTGGCGACAGCTCAAGCTGGCCGCCGAAATAATAGAATTCTGACAGCCCTTCTTTGGCAATGCTTTCAATTAAATCGGCAGTCGCACGTGCTGCATCAGTCAGCACCAATGGCAACACAGACTGGCCAATATGGCGGTCTAACTGGATGACCGGTAACTGCTTTGTAAGCGATTGATAATATTCATCACCTGTTTCGCTAGACGCGACAATTAAAGCATCAACCTGACGGCGGATCAGGCCTTCTACCGCTTTTTTTTCGGCGGCTGGATCGTCTTCAGAACAGGCAATCAACAACTGTAATCCCGATTCCCGGCATAAACGTTCTAACTCACGGGCAATTGAAGCAAAACCAAAGTTGGTTAAATCAGGGATCACCAAACCGATCGCATCTGAGCGAGAGGCTTGTAGTGATTTCGCATGCACATTCGGGGAATAGTGATTCTCCCGCGCAACCTCTAGCACACGTAGTCGGGTCTCTTCTTTAATACGAAATGTAGATGCACGGCCATTTAGCACCATACTAGCCGTCGTTTTTGACACGCCTGCCAGTTTGGCGATATCTGCAATGGTTGTTCTTTTTCTTTTTTCCACGTACTAACCCGATTTAGCTGCAAAAAACATACATAGTAAACAGATAAATCGAGTTATTGACAAGTGATTGATTAAATTTGCGTTTGCCTAGTCACCCATTACGGCTAATACTCATGCCAAAAAGAAAAGGCAAAAACAACAAAGCCGGCATCATGCCGGCTTATATATACCCAAGTTACCTGACTGTAATATTGCGTATTGCAGTGATCAGGCTGTGGCTGCAACCGCTTTAAACTTTGCTCGTGCGCCCAGTACCAATGTCAGGCCAAAGGCTACCGCAAAGGAAATCGCCATACCAATGACATAGAACCACACGCTATTTGGAGCAATAGAGATGATACCCGGGAGACCTGCCGCACCCAGTGCCGTCGCCTTCACTTTGAACAAGGTGATAAATGCGCTTGCCGATGCGGCACCAACCACTGCCGCGATGAACGGATAGCGGTGTTTCAAGTTCACACCAAACATCGCAGGTTCCGTAATACCCAGTAGTGCCGTTACACCCGATGGCATCGCAATCCCTTTGGCTTTTTTATCTTTGGTGCTAAACCCAAAGGCCAGAGCTGCCGCGCCTTGCGCCACATTAGACATTGCCGCGATAGGGAAAATAAACGTACCGCCCGTCACCGCAATATCTGCCAGTAACTGGGTTTCAAAGGCGATGAAACTATGGTGCATGCCGGTAATAACAAACGGTGCGTACACCAGGCCAAACACTGCGCCGCCTATAAAGCCGGCCGATTCGTATAACCAGTTTAGACCGTCGCCAAGCAGGAAGCCCGCATCACGAGTGATAGGACCCACTAATGTGAAGGTAAGAAAACCGGTAATAAAGATGGCCAGCATTGGCGTCAGCAGGTTATCCAGTACCGAAGGGATCACTTTGCGCAGACCATTTTCAACTTTTGCCAGAATGAAGGCTGAAACCAGCACAGGCAATACCGAGCCCTGATAGCCGACTTTCTGAATTTCGAAGCCGAAGATGTTCCAGACCGGAATGCCGCCGCTCACACTCGCGCCACCGAAACCCCAACCATTTAATAGATCGGGGTGAACCATCAGCATACCCAGCGCCGCACCGAGGAAAGGATTACCACCAAACTTCTTACTTGCTGAGAACGCTAATAAAACAGGAAGATAAACAAATGGCGCGTTAGCAAAAGTATTAATCATCGATGCTAAGTCGGCCATGCCGGGATAGGCATCAATCAATGATTGCCCGTCAATGAACAGCCCTGTTGCAGTCAGAACATTGAACAAACCCATTAACAGACCACCAGCAACGATAGCCGGAATAATCGGTACGAAAATATCCGATAATCCTTTTACTGCCCGCTGCACCACATTCTGTTTCTGTGCACCCGCAGATGAGACCTCTTTGGTCGACATTTCGCTTTGCCCGGTGAGCTTGCTCATCGCAGCATAAACCTGATTCACGATACCGGAACCAAAAATAATCTGGATTTGACCTGCTACCTGAAACTGCCCTTTTACACCATCGATATTATCGATAGCTTCTAGATCTGCCTTACTTTCATCATGCAGGGCCAAACGCAGGCGAGTCGCACAATGTGCCGCCGCTGCGATGTTATCTTTACCGCCCAGTTTTTCAATCAGTTGTCGGGCTATGCTTGGAAAGTCCATCTTCTACCTCCGTCGCGGCCAGAGACTGTTACCTGCTTCTCTGCACCTGGTTAATTACAGCTTAATCCAATATTGGCGTTAAGCTCTTGTAGGATCCTCGTCTCTTTTTGTTTCCAAAAAAATGACGAGCCAACTCGCTTCGGGAACGTTACCGAAATAAAGTTTTATTGATACTGTCAATGTCGTCAAGATACTTGTTTTCTTGTGTGACCAAGATCGATGAAAAATTTCATCACACGCCAATATGCGTGATCGCTATCACTTTATTGCGGGATTATCAGCCCTGCTATTTGCAAACTATCCCAAAAATAGAAGATCATGGCGTAAACAAAGGAGAATTTATGGCGAGCTTACATGATGTCGCACGCCTTGCTGGCGTTTCAAAATCAACAGTATCACGCGTCATTAATGACGAATACGGCGTAAAAGAGGCGACCAAAGTGAAGGTCCGCCGTGCCGTCGAACAATGTGGCTATGTCGTCAATCAAGTCGCAAAGGATTTAAAGTCCAATAAAACCAACCTGATAGGTATCATTGTGCCGCGCGTTACCTCGAATGCGGTATCACAAGGGGTCGATGGCTTAAGTCGGGTTTTTGAGGAATCAGGCAAGCAAGTACTTCTTGCGAACAGTTGCCAGCAAGCAGGTAAAGAACTGCAATATCTGGATCTGTTCAACCAGAAACGGGTCGAAGGCATTGTCATGTTTGCCACCCATATTGATGACGAACTGGTCAAAGCCATCAAACGCTCAGGGGCCCCGGTCGTATTAATCGGCCAGGATGGTTCAAGTCATAACATCCCAAGTGTTATCCACGACGACTATCGTGTGGGTTATTGCGCAGCCGAAAAACTGCATCAGGCTGGCTGTCGCAACGTTGGCTTTTTAGGTGTGCAAAGTGATGACATCGCCGTTGATAAGATGCGCTTCGAAGGGTTCTGTAACGCATTGAGTTTTATAGGATTACCTGTACCAACATTCCATACTCAAGGCCAGTTTTCGATTGATTCAGGCCGTGAAGAAATGGCTCAGCTACTGCGTGAAAACACCAAGCCAGACGGCGTATTCTGCGCAACCGATCGCATCGCTATCGGTGCAATTCAGGCGATCGCAGCAGCAGGCTTAGCACCAGGCAAAGACATCAAGGTTATCGGTGTCGGTAACGACGAAATGGCATCAGTGGTCTCTCCGGGGCTCTCTACCTTTGACTATGCCTTTGAGCCCGCAGGCAGCAATGCCGCTAAAATGCTACTGGAAATCATTGAGCAAGGCCGTAGCCAAGTTGCCAAGCTGGTACTTGGGTTTGACTGGGTTCAACGTAAGAGCTGCTAGTACCGGCTCTTTTCCTAACCACTTATCCCCCCACTTCCCTAACGATTCTTTTGATCTGGCACACACTTTTTGTGTGCTTTTTCTTGATCCCATGATCTTATCTTGCAATTCCAACTAACCTCACCCATATTTGGAACGTTCCCGAAATTTAAATTATCGGATGAACCATAAAGAACACTAAAATGATGTTGCTGAAACGCATTCAGCCCAACTACAGCAAGGCCTGAACCTGATGACACTGACTGAATTGATTAACACCTGTGGTGGGAGCCAAAATATTCAACGAGTACTCCGAGTCGACAATGCACTCATCGTTGAATTAACCGATCCAGCATTACGCACTGATGTTGCCATGGCATTCCCTTTCAACGATGTTTTATCTCAGCTGAGCTGGCAACCAGGCACGCCGCTATCAGAGCAGGACTGGCAATACCTTGGCCAGATCATTGATACAAACCAGCGTCAGGCATTGACCTCTGCTTTAGAAGAAAAACCGTCGGCGCATCGACCGCTTTGGCATATTGCCCCGCCGCAAGGGCTGCTGAACGATCCGAATGGATTCATCTATCACAACGGTGAGTACCACTTGTTCTATCAACTGCACCCTCACGGCTGTGTTCATAAAGACAAATACTGGGCGCATGTCACCAGTACAGATTTAATCAACTGGACTTCACAACCTGTTGCGTTATGCCCGTCAGACTGGTTCGACAGTCACGGGGTATTCTCTGGCCATGCCGTCAGCCAGGGAGACGAGCTAATGCTATTTTATACCGGCAATGTCCGTATCGGTGAACAGCGTGACCGTATCACTACCCAATGCCTTGCAACTTCAACAGATGGTATCCATTTTACCAAGCACGGCCCGGTTATTCCGGAGTTACCGCCTGGAATTACACCACATTGTCGCGATCCGAAAGTAGTACGCCACGGTGATCACTGGATCATGCTGCTTGGCGCTCAGCATGAGAGTGAAACAGGCCGACTCGTTATTTACCGTTCGAATGATCTGCGTAAATGGGATTATGTCGGCTTATTCGGGGAAGAATTGGGTGATTTCGGATACATGTGGGAGTGTCCGGACCTGTTCGAACTAAACGATCAGCTGTTGGGCATTCTCTGCCCGCAAGGTATCGAATCAAACAGTGAACATTACACAGTTCCCCACCATAACGGCTACGGAAAAGCGACACTCAGCAAGCAAGATGCACTGACTCTCAGTGATCTAACAACATTAGATTATGGCTTTGATTTCTATGCCCCGCAGACAGCTGAAGCCGCCGACGGTCGTCGTTTGATGGTTGGCTGGATGGGACTGCCTGATGAAATCAACCAACCAAGCGTTACTGATGGCTGGTTACATCAATTGACCTGTCTGCGTGAACTGAGCTGGAAAAATGGCAAGCTGTATCAACGCCCAGCACGTGAACTACAAACACTGCGAAGCCAGCAGCAGCTATTCACCTTTGATCAGGCGACTCAACACGAAACACTGAGCCTTGAGATCAAAAGTGTTGAACTGCAAACAACGTTGAACTGGCCGGCATCGGGAAGTAAAACGCTGCGCTTGATGGATGATGGCGAGCACTATTGCGATTTGATTGTTGACAGTGATAGCCAGCGCATCGTGCTTGATCGCAGCCATGCTATGAAAACCGATGGTGAGTTGATCCGCGAAATAAAAATGACCGAACAGGCCGATATTAAACTGCAGATTTTAGCGGATCGGTCATCACTGGAGATATTCCTTAATGACGGTGAATACGTAATGAGTTCGCGCTTTTTTACTCACCATAACGTGACAACCTTGCAATTACTGGCAGATACCAAAACTGAGTGGCACCCCGTCACCGCCTGGTCGCTTGCACAATAAGACCCGCTATGTAGAAACAATTAAAATAGTGGCATAAAAAAGGCTTCTAAATTGATTAGAAGCCTTAACTGTTCAGTATTAACCTAAATTGTCTTTGTTACATTACTTGAAAAGCCTATTGTAATTTAAACTTACTGACCAGGGTGTTCAGTTGGGCGTTGGCAGCAGCCAGGCTTTGTGTACTGTCTACCGTCGCTTGTCCATTTTGGGTCAACTCATGAACCATCTCGCGGATGTTATTCATATTACGGCTGACTTCTTCGGTTACCGAGCTTTGCTCTTCAGAAGCGGTTGCAATCTGGGTGCTGAGATCATTGATTTCGACAATCGAACCGGTCACCGCATCCAGGCTGTTAGATACTCGCTCGGCATTTTCAGCGGTACGTTCGCAGCTTGTTTTCGTCACATCCATTGCAGCAACCGCACTAGCAGCATCCTGACGTAATATTGTTAATATCTCATTGATTTCTGCAGTGCTGGACTGAGTACGTGCGGCAAGCGATCGTACTTCATCGGCAACCACGGCGAAGCCGCGTCCTTGCTCCCCGGCGCGTGCAGCTTCGATAGCGGCATTGAGTGCCAACAAGTTAGTCTGGTCAGCAATTTCACCAATCACACCTAACACACTGACAATTTGCTGAGTATTCTCGTTCATGGTGTTGATGCTCGCAGATGCGGCACCCACTTCATCCACCAGAACCATCATACTGCCAGACGCCTCAAGCACATCATCTTTTGCCAACATCGCCTTGTCATTGGCTTTTTGAGTGTTAGTGGCTGTCTCGGTAGCATTCTGGGCGACTGTCTCTGCCGTTGCGCTCATTTCCGTAATCGCCGTGACGACTTGATCCGTCTCCGACGCGTGTTTAAGTAACGCCTGGTTATTTTGATCTGACTGCACATCAAGCTGCTTGATACCCTCAGTGATATGAGCAGAGGCTTGCGCAATTTCCAGAACCATCGATTGCAGGTAAATAATGAAGTTGTTGACCGAATTGCCAATGTCGCCCAGCTCATCATGAGAAGTAACATCAATCCGCGAGGTCAAATCGGCTTCGCCTGTCGATAAGGTATCAATACGCTCTTTGAGCATAACTAAACCTTTAACAATCTTATTGATCGACCAGGCTGCAACCAGCAGAGCAATAATCAGGAGTGCCGCGGCAATCGCAATACTCATGGACACTTTGTTATCAAAAATGTCTGCCGTGGCGCTCGTTAAGCCTTCCTGTATACTGGTGACGTCGCTATCATAAGTGCCGGTGGCAATGGTCCAACCCCATTCTGGGAAAATATTCCGGGCATAGACAAATTTGCTTTCTGTCTGTTTGGTCGTCGGATTCTCGAAAGCTATTTTAACAAAAGCTTCAGACTGGCCTTTAATACTGTTGACAATTTTTAATGTTGTGCTCGGGATAACAGTACCAATAAGGTCTGCTTTGGGGTGGGCCAGGATCTTGCCGTTCTTATCCTGCACCCAAAAGTAGCCATTCTGGCCGTATTTTGATGAGCTGATGGCCCTAACTCCCGCCTCTAGTTCATCTTGCCTTAGGGTACTGATGTATTCACCCGTCGCAATCACCAGGTTCAACGGTTCAAAGTAGACCGATGCCGTTAGTTTTTCTTCGGTTTTTTTGGTTTTTGGATTAATGAAATGATAACGGGTGAAACCCACTTTATTGGCTTTGGCAGAGCTGACAATATTCTGAGCATAGTAGCTGCCATTAGTGTCTTTTTTATCATAAGCACTGGTGCCGATAATCCTGCTGTTGGCACCGTTGGCCTTGTTCACAACCGTTGCGGCATCATACGCAAAAATATACCGGCCATCATCCCATCGATATTCATTGATAAAAGCATAAATACTGGTTTCTGCATCGGCTGCAGAAGCACTGTTGTTATAAATGCTCTCAATGGTATCTCTGAATGTAGCGATATCGGTTGCCAACTCTGCCTGGATATTTTCCAGTTTCGAACTCTCATAATAATAGGAGAGAGAGCGGGTAACGGTATCAACCTGCCCCTTTAAGTTATCATTCAGTAACTGAGTTACCTTCACACTGACATTGCTGTGTTCCGCCTCAAGAACAGCATTTTCCGTGTTCATAAGACTTGTAATAAAAAAACCACTCATTGTCAGCAATGGTACGCACAGCAATGCAGCCAACTTGGCTTTTATTGTTAAATTCATGAGGCTAAACCTTAATCTTTACACACATCATTTAAAAAACATTCTTTTTATATTTAAATTAGATCGCTCATGAAAAAGATATTCATGAAGGCTGTCGATAGGCTTTTTCTTATTTAATACATTATCAACAACCTGTTAAGCACGGGTGCTATAAGGAGAAAGTAAACACATCCACCTCTGGCAACCTATCCACAAAGAAGGACTTCTCCCGCACCGCTGGTTCCAGAACCGTCGATGGCTTTAAGCTCAATGAGGACTTCTTCTGCCCAGTTAATCCACGCTTGGCGGTTATGCATACCGCGCCGCAGAGTCAGGCGATCAAGACGAGACTGGCGATCCATCTCTTTGTAATTTGCAAAGTGGCTTTTTTCCAGTTCATCATAGTTGTTCATTAACGAGTGAGACTCTTGAATGAGTGCCTCAAGCTGTTGTTGCAATGGTTCTGAATTATGAACACCACAAACCAGTAGTTTGGCCAAGAACTCATCGCGGATCTTTGGATTTTGAGCAGGCTGCTGGAACCATTCAAACAGAGCCTTGCGCCCCAGATCGGTAATGGAGTAGACCTTACGATCGGGTTTACCATTCTGCGGTTCGAGTCGGGCGATCGCCAAGTTGTTGTCGGCCATTTTATTCAATTCGCGATACACTTGTTGGTGGCTCGCTTTCCAGAAATAACCGATGCTGCGTGAGAATTCTTTGGTAATATCGTAACCGGTTGCGTCGCGATTGCTCAGCACAGTTAAAATTACATGTGGTAGTGACATCTCTTCTATTCCTCTAAAAAATACAACAGAAGTACTTCTTGTCTCAGAAGTTTCTTTCAGCCTATGCAACAGGTAAAGTGCAATCAGTTGATGTACAAATCATGCATTTATTTTGGGAACAAGTATTAAAGAAATGCGTAAAATTATGAACAGACTGTCCTTCCCTGCGTTGTCGCGCCTGATCTAACTAATAAATATCAAAGATTTAGATACAATCCAGTCCGTTTTAGTAAGGCGAAAGAGATGTTTAATTATGAGAGGTGTTTTGAAAGTACGGACGAAATCAGGACAAGCAAGCGATATGAGGAGGAGACAAAAAAGAGAAACCAGTAAACAAGGGGCAATGCCGAAACATTCTGATGTTTAATGGCATGCCCTTGTTTTTGCCTTAAAATTCTTCTTTCAGTCTGTCGATAGAAGGATGATAGATAGCAAGTAAGGCTACTGACAATGCAGTTAACTCCTGAGCATCAGCACCTTGCTTACAAGCTATTTCCAGCTCCTCGCAGGCTTTACTCAGGGCGATTAGACCGATGGCTCCGGCGGAGCTTTTTAGGCTGTGAACTGTCATCTCAAGTTTTCGGGCGGAGCTCTCTGTTTTTATCTCTTTGATCAGCGCGGCCGAGCGTTCGTAAAACATCGCCACTATTTCGTGTACTAGCCCATCTCCAAGGATCTGTCTGTCCTTTTCCAACACCGAGTGGTCAAAAAGAGTGACGGCAGGTTCTTTTTTATCCATGTCCTGCTCTATATCCCTAACTGCATCGAACTTTCCGGGTTGGCTGTTATAGACATTAGCGATGACAGTCTGCATTCGCTTAAACTGTACCGGTTTACCTAAAAAACCATCGAGGCCGGCCTCGAGATATGATTCAATGTCTTGCCGGAAAACATGGGCAGAGAAGGCGATAGTGGGGATATAGCGATTCGCTTTCTCTCTTAATCTAGCCGTCAGCGTAACACCGTCAGTATCCGGTAGATGAATATCCATTAAGATGATGTCGACATGATGGTTATCTATTGCGCGTTGTGCCATTTCTCCTGTCATGGCGACAAAAACCTTATGACCAAGCTTGTCCAGGAATCCTTTCGCGACCAGGACATTCGTTTCATTATCTTCTACCAGTAAAATATTCAGTGGCGGAACGGTAAGGGAAACATTTTCTTCAGTGGATATCAGTTCATCTTTCTCCCCGGCATTCAACGGCAGAGTGAGAATAAACCGGCTACCGATATCGGGCTCACTGTATACGGTTAACTCCCCGCCAAGCATCTCAGCGAATCGCTTACTGATAGGCAAGCCTAATCCGGTACCGCGCTCTGATTGAGTCGCCTGTTCAAATGGCTCAAAAATAACGGCCTGTTTTGCTTCAGGAATGCCTTTGCCAGAATCTAACACCTCGAATGTGAGCAAAAAACACTCTGCCGCCAGTTGCTCGCTGAGTTGCACTCGGATTGTGACGCTTCCCATATTGGTAAATTTAATCGCGTTACCAACCAAATTAGTGAGAATTTGAATGATCTTGTTGACGTCGCCATACAAATAGTTGGGAACATCGTTTGCGATGGCGTAGGTGAGTGTGATGTTCTTTTCTTTGGCTCTGGCTTTAAGCATGTTGACAACATTGGCCACAATCGACTTGGTGTGAAAATTTGTTTTATTTATATTAAAATACCCAGCTTCGATTTTAGAATAATCCAGAACATTATTGAGTACCCCCATCAAAATTTCGCCTGATGACGTAATGGTTTTAGTGTAGTGTTTTTGTGCGCTGTCCAAAGCTGTATCATCAAGGAGGTGAAGTGTTCCCATTATCCCGTTCATCGGGGTACGGATCTCATGGCTCATGTGGGCAAGGAAAGTCGATTTGGCTTTGTTAGCCTGTTCCGCTTGTTCTCGTGCTTTTGCATGCTTGGCGACTTCACTGTTGAGTGCGTTATTAGCCTCGGTAAGCTGCATAGTACGTTCATCTACCAGTTTTTGCAGTTCATTCTGGTGCTCCCGCAGGGCCACAGCATTTTTCTTAAATACCGATATTGCATCCGCGAGGTGGCCAATCTCGTCACTCTCTCCCTGCGGAATATCGACGGAGAGATCACCTGCCGCCAGTTTTCTTATTACGGCCGTCATACTGCCAGGAGCCTCAAACACATCATCTGTTGCCAACAGTACTTGGTCATTGGCTTTTGGAGTGTTTGCGGCCGCTTCGGAAGCGTGCTTAATACCGTCAGTAATATCTGCAGAGGCTTGCGAGATTTCCAAGGTCATCGATTGCAGGTAAATAATAAAGTTGTTTACCGAATTGCCAATATCACCCAACTCATCATGCGACGTAATATCAATTCTCGAGGTTAAATCTGCTTCGCCGGTCGATAAGGTATCAATGCGCTCTTTGAGAACCACTAATCCTTTAACGATCTTATTGATCGACCAGGCTGCAACCAGCAGCGCAATAATCAGCAGTACCGCGGCAGTAGCAATGCTCATGTATACTCTGTCATTGAAAATGTCTGCCGTTGCGCTCGTCAGCCCATCCTGAATGTTAGTGATATCGCTCTCATACGTTCCCGTAGCTATGGTCCAGCCCCATTCGGGAAAAATATTTCGGGCATAGGCAATTTTGCTCTCTGTTTGTTTGGAGGTCGGATTTTCGTAAGCAATTTTAACAAAGACTTCGGATTGGCCTTGTATTCTGGCGGCAATTCTTGATGTCGTTGATGGAATGACAGTGCCGATAATTTCAGTCTTGGGATGCGCCAGAACTTTACCGTTCTTATCTTGTACCCAAAAGTAGCCATTTTGGCCGTATTTTGATGAACTGATGGTCTTAAGAGCGGCCTCAAGTTCATCTTGCCTTAGCGTACTGATGTACTCACCCGTCGCAATTACCAGGTTTAACGGTTCGAAGTAAAACGAGGCCGTTAGTTTTTCTTCGATTTTTTGGGTTACCGGGTTTAAAAAATGATAGCTGCTAAAACCAATCGCATTGGCTTTGGCTTCGCTGACAATATTTCTGGCGTAATAATTACCATTGGTATCTTTTTTATCATAAGCACTGGTACCGATAATACCGGCGTTGATTCCGTTTGCCTTGTTCACTATCGAGGCTGCATCATAGGCAAAAATATAGCGGCCATTGTCCCAGCGGTATTCATTGATAAATGCGTGAATGCTGGTTTCGGCATCGGCCGCAGAAGCACTGTTGTAATAAATATTGTCTATGGTATCTCTGAACGTAGTAATATCAGTCGCTAATTCTGCCTTGATATTACCCAGCTTCGAATTTTCGTAATAATAGGAAAGCGAGCGGGTAACGGTATCAACCTGGCCCTTTAAATTATCATTCAATAACTTAGCAACCTTAACACTTACATTGTTTTTTTCCGCCTCTAGAACATATTTTTCCGTATGCATAAGGTTTGTGATAAAAAAAACACTCATTGTCAGCAATGAGGCGCACATAATGAGTGAAAGCTTGGCTTTGATTGTGATATTCACGGATCTAAACGACCTCTGGCGCAAAAAGGTACCCTTCACCGTGTACGGTGATAAAAATCTTGGGGTTTTTAATGCTTTCCTCCATTTTGTTTCTCAACCGGCGGATCAAAACGTCAATGGTACGATCGCTCGGAGCATCAACCCGATGAGAAATCAGATTTAGAAGCCGGTCTCGACCCAACACCCTGCATGGGTGGGTAATGAAAGCGACCAGCAACTCATATTCTGCTTTGGTTAGCTTAACCATATCGTTGCCCTTTGACAGCTGACGCTGAGCAACATCAAATTCAAAGTCCAGAAAACGGAATCTGCTATCATCCTTTTCCAGTTGCGACCAGGCTGCCTCTGCCTGTTCCAAAGCATCACGGGTAAGCTGGATACGCCATAACAAGTTTTTAGCACGTACCAGCAGCTCTCTCGGTTCTACCGGTTTGGTGACATAGTCATCTGCGCCCATTTCAAGACCTAAAATCCGATCGATGGGGTCAGTTCGGCCTGTGACCATGATGATGGCGATGTCAGATATGTTCCTCACGTCACGGGTAAGCTGTATTCCATCTTCTCCTGGTAAGTTAATATCCAACAGGATCAAGTCAATTTTCTCGCAGTTAAGGATCGCTTTCATCCCAACCCCACTATCAGCCTCGAAGACGGTATAACCCGCTTGGGCGAAGTGGCCCTTAATCTTCATCCTAATAATAGGATCGTCTTCAACAATCAAAATTTTGTAAGTCATAGGTTCTCAGTATTCAGTCATGCTGTGTTGCTGGATAATCTTCCCAGAATGCGTTGTCTTTCGCTTGCCGTCGGCGTCTGTTTATTATTATGCCAATACATAATAAACCTTTCGCAGACTATTCCTATTTCTGCACGCTGAATTGAGAGATTGTGACAATTTTATGACGATTTTCGGTGGATCCCTAACCTTCAATATATTGCATGTAAAATAATTGTTTATCAGAGGCTGGTTCGTAATACACGGGCAAACCAGAAAGGCAAGCTTTTCGCTTGCCTTTATATACTGGGTAATACCAATCGATATAATTACAAATAACTAAGCCAAATAGCCAGCTAACTGCTCCGCTGTCGGTAATGCCGTCATCGCACCTTTAGCGGTGGTTGCCAGTGCACCGCACCCATTGGCTTTTTGAATCACAGCCAGTACGTTTTCAGGTAATTGCCAGTCATCACTCATCACTAAACCCGCCAACAAGCCGCCGACAAAAGCATCTCCGGCCCCTGTTGTATCGACTGGGCTGACGGCTTTACCAGTGATCAATTGCTGTTCCTGCCCCTGAACAACTAACGCCCCTTTTTTACCCTGAGTCACAATCACCAAAGGCAACACGTAATTATCTTTCAGCCAGATAAGAGCTGTGGATAAGTCGTCTTGTTCACTCAAAAATAACAACTCATCATCAGAGAATTTCACGACATCAGCCATGGCAACTGCTTCCAGTACAACAGGCTTGAGCTCTGCAGGAGCCCCCCATACTTCTTCACGAAGGTTAGGGTCAAATGAAACAAAACCACCCGCAGCTTTAATCGCAGCCATAGCAGCTAACGTCGTGGAGCGGGATGGCTCATTCGCCAGTGCAATTGAACACGCATGCAGCCATTCACCTTTGCTGAAGCTCGGTACATCTTGTGGCTGAAGGAACTGGTCCGCACTCGGCTTCACCATAAAAGTAAAGCTGCGTTCTCCCTGATCGTCCAAGTCCACAATAACGGTCGATGTACGCTGAGTTTCATCTAACTGCATGTATTGGGTATCAACACCTTCATCAGCCAGCACTTGCTTCATAAAGCGGCCCAACGGATCGTTACCAACACGACCAAAGAAAGCACTGTCGCCACCAAGACGAGAAATAGCAACCGCCACGTTCGCTGGCGCCCCGCCAGGACATTTTTGGTAATGTGTTTCATCATCAGGAATAAGATCTACCACTGCATCACCAGTTACCCACACACGAACCATTTTATGTCTCCAGAAAAATCATTTAATTAATTATTGATCATTATTGCTAAAGCGGTTTAGCTGGGCAATAAAAAATTAGTATTGCCTGAGATAATGTGTGACTACAACAGCAGGACTGTTATCAGGATTTGCTATTTATTATGGCTTGCAAGAATGTTTGTCGCTAAAAAATGCCAGTTAGCATTGCTGACTGGCATTAATACCGGAGGGCGTGCTTTGCCAGCGACACCCCGGCGAGTACTAAAGCACCTGCGACCAAGCCAACAATCACGTTAAGTACTCCGGAAATAATGGAAGAGGATCCCGGTATATTAGCCACTGATTCAGTCAGGAGATCAATTATAATGTGAGAGTTCGGAATACTGTGAACCACAATACCCCCGCCGACCAGGAACATAGCAATCGTGCCGATCACTGCCAGTGACTTCATCAGATAAGGAGCAACACCGACCAGACCGTTGCCAACACTGCGTTTCAGGGTATTTTCTTCACTTTTCTGCACCAGATACAAACCTGCATCGTCAAGTTTCACGATACCTGCCACCAGGCCATACACCCCAGCCGTCATGACAACGGCAATCAAACTGACGACCAGAGCCTGAGTCGCCAGTGGTTGGTTTTGTACGGTTCCCAACGCGATTACAATGATCTCGGCTGAAAGAATAAAGTCAGTGCGGACCGCCCCTTTAACCTTCTCTTTTTCAAACTCTCCAATATTCATCTCAGCGTGTGCCAGTTGCTCACGCTGATTATGCTCTGCTTCAGTTTCATTGCCGTGTAAGAATTTATGGGCAATCTTCTCGAATCCTTCAAAACAGAGAAACAATCCGCCCAACAACAACATCGGAGTTATTAACCATGGTACAACGACACTGATCAACAGAGCCGCTGGCACCAGTATCAGCTTATTCTTAAACGAGCCTTTAGCCACCGCCCAGACAACCGGGAGCTCACGATCTGCCCGCACACCCGACACTTGCTGGGCATTTAAAGCCAGATCATCCCCTAATACACCCGCGGTTTTACGTGCGGCGACCTTCGTCATTAAAGCAACGTCATCTAACACTGTTGCAATATCATCAAGTAGTGTTAGTAAACTTGCACCTGCCACAAGATACTCCCTTTAAGATGAAGGAACTCGGTTCCTAATAAATAGCAAATACCGTCTTCTTTATATTGTAGCGATTGAATAAGGCTTACATTATCAGCTTCTCAGTTCCACATCCGTTTGGGGCACGCAGCAACACGCCAGAACCATGCCATTATCCTTATCTCCCGGCAGTAAAGCGGGCACATCGGGTTGATCGACTTTGCCGGATTCCAGTGTGATTTTACACGCGCCGCATAAACCGGCACGGCAACTGTTGGCTAACATCAGGCCGACATTTTCAGCTTGCTCCAATAATGGCTGCTGGTTATTCCCCTGAAACTGGTTGCCATCAATACTGATCGTGACGTTTTTTGTCTCGTTACTTACAGCACCTGATTCATCAGCGGCAAGCTGAAAATTCTGTTCGCTATTCTCGGGATAGATCTCTTTCGGTTTTGTTTCCAGCACTTCAACAGTATCACCCTCGCGGATGATCCCTTCATTGAGTGCAACCAGATTCTGACCGAAATAAACATTACCAGAATGATCCGCACGGAATCTCGATAAGGTCGCAAGCGGCTCTTTCAAGGCATCAAACTCCGCGGTTTTCGGATTGACCGTCGTCAATATGCAGCGGGCACACGGTTTGACTGCGGAAAATTCCACGTCACCGATACGGATCCGCTTCCAGCTGTCTTCGGCAAAGGCCTCTGTACCTGATACGACAAGATTGGTACGGAACTGATCCATCGTATGATGCTGGCTGCTGCGATCGTTAAGAGCCTCTAATGAGGCTTCGCTGATCACCAATAACGGATAGCCGTCGGCAAAACTGACATTCTGCTGGATTTTTGCTCGCACCCGGTTCGACTGTTCACCGGTATAAAGCAGCCGGACATCAACACCGATAATATGAGAGAACCAGGCATCTGCTCTCGATGAAGTGGTATAGGCGATGAACTGATCGTTCCAGACCTGAGCATTGGTTTCGGCCATGGTGAAATTCGCATACTTCAGCACCAATGGAGACATTCCCGGATAGCTGAGTGTAATACCATGAGACTGCAACGTGGCGGTTACCTTGACCATTTGGGAATATTTGCGGGCAGTGATCATACTGCCGTCTTTCCGGGACACCATAAAACGGCGATCAAAGCAGAGTCCCTGCTTTTCAACCCAAGCTTGCGACAGGCTCAATCCCCCGATGGATTTCACCGGAAACACACTGATCTTGGAGAGAATTGGGAGTTGAGATAAGACTGGCTCATGCATGTTATATCCTTATATTGACAATGATCAGCTAGAGGTACTCTATCGATCTGAACAAATTGCAATCATGAAAACAGATTGGAAACAGGTACCGGTATCACCTGCCGGGGTTGCTTCTGTGATACCTTATTTATGCTTATCTGCCGCACCAACAGCCAGACGTGTAAAGCCGTCGCTATTTTGCAGAAGTTGCTGTGCTTCTTTTGCATTAAGGCTGGCAAGGATCATCACGATGGCTGTTTTGCAGTGACCACCACATGATTGCAGCGCCGCTTCTGCGTCTTCACGTGGACACTCTGTTGCCGCCACCACAATATTCTTCTGACGTTCAACCAATTTGGCATTGGTCGCTTCCACATCAACCATCAAGTTTCCGTAGATCTTGCCAGTACGGATCATCGCCCCGGTGGTCAGCATATTCAGAACCAACTTCTGTGCTGTGCCGGCTTTCATACGAGAAGATCCCGTTACCACTTCAGGGCCGACTACCGGGGTGATACAGATCTCGGCCGCCTCAGTCATCGGGCTTTGCGGGTTGCAACTGATACAGGCAACCGTTGCACCAACCGATTTAGCATAGGCCATTGCACCTAACACATACGGGGTACGCCCGCTTGCCGCGATCCCCACCAATACATCTTTCCGGTTAACGTTGAGCGCTTTCAGATCCTCGGCGCCCAACTCGCGGTTATCTTCTGCGTTTTCGACCGCACTGAAGATCGCTTGGTGCCCTCCCGCAATCAAACCAACGACCTGATCAGGTTTCGTACCATACGTTGGCGGGCACTCACTTGCATCCAGAATACCAAGACGGCCGGAAGTGCCCGCCCCGGCATAGATTAGACGGCCACCTTGCTGAAAGGCAACAGCAATGGCATCGACAACTTTAGCCACTTGCGGCAATGTCTGCTCAACGGCAAGAGCAACTTTTTTATCTTCATCGTTGATCACTTTCAGCATATCCAGCGTCGATAACGTATCAATGTGCTGGCTGGCTTCGTTCCGGCTCTCTGTGATCATCGTGGATAAATCAATTTTCATCACTTTCCCCACTAACAAATATTTTGAGCAATATCTCATAAATAAGATAACGTTTTCAAATTGTTCCCACAAAGGGGATCATTCCCCCCTCCTCTCATCATTGCGATGAGCTTGGTAGCATAAACCGGAATGAACATATGCTATTAACCTACTTGCTATATTCAGACGATATAAACGGCTTCATTACTTAGGATATATAAAAAAGAGCAATCATAATAAAGTCAGATATCCCCTTTCATCACAAGCCTTTACCTTTAGTTATGCGCATTAGATAATTAGTACAGCACTATCTGTTGTACCAGACTGACGCTCAAAAACGACTAAATGAATCAGTTTGGAAAAATACGCCTCTACTCGGAAACACCATTTATGTTGAAATTTTTTGAAAGACTGACATCAGCTTTCCCCCCTCAAGAGCCCGATCAGCCGCCCGAAGGCCTGTTGGATTTCTGCCGTCATTATACCCGCGGATTTGAGCTGCCGTTGTTTGCGATGTCACTACTCAGTGCGCTGATAGCGATAATTGAAGTCTCGCTTTTCGGTTTCATGGGGCAACTTGTCGACTGGCTGAGCAACCATAACCCCGACACATTCCTTGCCGAAGAAGGCGGCAAATTGATGGGCATGGGGCTTATCGTCCTCATTGTTGTCCCATTACTGGTGTTGCTGCATTCATTACTGATGCACCAGACCTTGCTGGGTAACTATCCGATGTCAATCCGCTGGCTGGCACACCGCTACCTGCTTAAACAGAGTGTCTCTTTTTACCAGAACGACTTTGCCGGCCGCATTGCCACCAAAGTGATGCAGACGTCGTTATCTGTCCGCGAAACGGTAATGAAACTGCTGGATGTACTGGTCTACATTACAGTCTACTTCACCTCGATGCTTGTCATGATTGCGCAAGCTGATTACCGCTTAATGTTGCCAATGCTGATCTGGTTAGCGGCTTATATTGGCATTCAGTTGCTATTCGTTCCCAAGCTGAAAGCCGTTTCGACCGAGCAGGCCGATGCCCGTTCATTGATGACGGGCCGTATTGTCGACAGTTATACCAATATCGCGACCGTCAAGCTGTTCTCTCACACTGACCGGGAAACTGAATATGCCGAGCAAGGGATGAACGGCTTCCTTGATACGGTTCACCGCCAAATGCGCCTGGTAACGGGGATTAACATCAGTGTAGAAATTATCAACTATGCATTGGTCTTTGCTATTGCTGCCCTTTCTATCTGGCTATGGACCGGTTCCGCTATCACCATCGGTGCGATTGCGGTCGCTGTCAGCCTGGCCTTACGTATCAACGGAATGTCAAAATGGATCATGTGGGAAATCGGCGGCCTGTTTGAGAATATCGGTACGGTCATTGACGGTATGCGTACCCTGTCAAAACCTGTCGATATCGTCGACAAACCCAATGCTCCGGCACTGACAGTACAATCTGGCGGAATACAGTTTGATAACGTCAGCTTCCACTATGGCGAAAAGAGCGGCGTTATCGAAAAGCTGAACCTGAATATCAAGCCAGGTGAAAAGGTAGGACTGGTAGGTCGATCGGGGGCAGGTAAATCAACAATGGTTAACCTGTTAATGCGTTTCCACGATGTGGAATCGGGGACTATCAGTATTGATGATCAAAACATCGCTGATGTGACTCAGGATTCGCTGCGCGGGCAGATTGGAATGGTGACCCAAGACACCTCACTGCTGCACCGTTCAATCCGTGAAAACATCTTGTATGGCAATCCTGATGCCAGCGAAGAACAATTACTGGCCGCTACCCGACAAGCGCATGCTCATGAGTTTATCACTACGTTGTCCGACCCTTATGGCAACACTGGCTACGATGCCCAGGTTGGCGAGCGCGGCGTCAAACTCTCCGGTGGTCAGCGCCAGCGTATCGCTATTTCGCGGGTATTGCTGAAGAATGCCCCTATTTTGCTATTGGATGAGGCAACCTCAGCACTGGATTCAGAAGTGGAAGCCGCTATTCAGGAGAGCCTGTACGAATTAATGGTGGGAAAAACGGTTATTGCGATTGCTCACCGGTTATCAACCATTGCCGCCATGGATCGCCTGATTGTTCTCGATAAAGGAGAGATTGTCGAACAGGGAACGCATCAGGAATTAATCAACAAGAATGGCATCTACGCTCAGCTCTGGGCGCATCAGACAGGCGGTTTCATTGGTAGTGATGTCTGATTAGTAACTAATTAACTCAACAACAATCAACTGAATCAAAAGGCTCCGACATACCGGAGCCTTTTAAATTGGCCACAGATACAAGGTAAAGACACTTTTATTTATGTACCATGATATCTAAGATCTGTACGTCGGTTTGAGTCATTGAGCCGTTGGCTAACGCGGAAAGATTACGAATCGAGGTATCAACATCGTCTGCCACTATCCCTTCATTCCCTGTTACCCGGATACCATCGAGCGCCATCAATGCGGCTTTTACAGCAGCACCGGCCGATGACGAGACCTTCATGGCACAACTGGCTTTGGCTCCATCACAGATAATACCAGCAATATCACCAATCATACTGCAGATAGCATTACTGACTTTGTCAAAATCACCGCCAAGCAACCAGGTCATCCCAGCCACCGCTCCCATCGATGCGGTGGTCGCACCGCATAGTGCTGAAAGTTTGTTTTGATGGCTTTTAATATAAATAGCCATTAAATGGGATAACATTAATGCGCGGATCGTTTTCTCTTGATCGGCGTTCAGGAAATCAGCGACCACAACCACAGGCATTGTTGCCGCAATGCCCTGGTTACCCGAACCTGAATTGCTCATCGCCGGTTTCATGGCACCATCCATGCGAGCATCGGATGCGGCCGACGTACGGCGAAGCACATCGGTAAGCAAGCCACCAGATAATAACCCCCGGTCAACATTGCGCTGGAACGTGGCACCAATTTGTAGGCCATATTTACCCGCTAATCCCTCAACAGATAATGCGTCATTGAGTTCATAAGCTTGCTCAATAAAACGAAGATCCTCTAGTGGCGCATGCAGTGCAAAATCGTAAATATCTTCCGCCAGTGCTTCTGTAAACGGGTTAACAGACTTATTGTTTGCATCTGTTGTAACAGCTTCCGCGATATACGTTGTAATGCCATTTTCTTCAATAGCCACAACACGGGTATGGCTGTCAGCAATAGTGACCGAGACAAATTCAGCACCGCTCTTGACGGTCACTTTTGCATACAAAATATTGCTGACACCAGCAACGCCAACCGAGACACAATCAGCATCAATCAGTGCCTTCGCCTCAGACACATCTTGAGGCGTAATATGTTTAAGCACTTCCAGATTCGCTTTTGCATCACCAGCCAATGCACCAACCGCCGCAGCAATAGGCAATCCCACCATTCCGGTACCGGGAACGCCGACACCCATACCGTTTTTCATCAGGTTTGGCGAAACTAACGCCGTGATTTTTTCGGGCTTGCCATTGAGCCTTTCCCTCGCAATTGCCGCAGCTAATGCAACCGAAACAGGCTCGGTACAGCCCAAAGCCGGAACAACTTCTCGCTTAACCACACTAATGAAACTATTCCAAAGATGCGTTTTCATTTTTTCACCTTAATGCGCACAAAGCTGAGGTGATTCACTGACCGCCCTCAACGGTTGCTTAACCTATATTTTTGCAAAGGGCAGCCCTTAGCTTTCTATGGCATTAATATACGGTGTCTTCAGAGGAAGATTTTCGCTTTATTTGCTATAAATAAAGCGAGTTATAGAAAAATTTTCTCCAATATAGATACTTGATAGGTGGATTGTTACAGGGATCACAGTTTATGCATTTCACCTCGCTCACTTTTTACCCACTATCGATACAGGGCAAGCGCTAATAAGGAAAGAACGCCCCACTGAAAAAACCAAATAACTGAACGCTTTAAAACTACTTTGATGAAGTATTAGTCTGTCTGGTCAATCGATGGCAAAACAAGGTTTTGCTTATTCAGCAGCTCAGTAAACTCTTCAGGTAGTAAAGGATGGCTAAAATAATAACCTTGTAACTCATCGCAATATTTATCGACTAAATACGCCATCTGCAGTTTAGTCTCAACACCTTCTGCGATGACCTTAAGTCCTAAGCTGTGAGCCATGGCAATAATGGCTAAGACAATGGCACAGTCATCACCATTCTGGGGAATATCACTGACGAATGCTCGGTCAATTTTAAGTCGATCGATAGGAAAACGTTTGAGATAACTCAGATTGGAATAGCCCGTACCAAAATCATCAATGGCTAAATCGACTCCCATATATTTGATTTTTCGCATACATTCAATCGCATGTTCAACATTACGAAACAACATACTTTCGGTGATTTCCAATTCCAGATAATGAGGAGCCAGGCCTGTTTCCTGCAAAATATCCGCGATCATCCTGGCTAAATTAGCTTGCTCAAATTGCCGGGCTGAGAGGTTGACGGCTATGCGCATGGCTGGATACCCCAATTGCTGCCACTTTTTAGCCTGCTTGCAGGCCGTTCTAAGCACCCATTCACCGATGGGAATAATCAACCCGGCCTGCTCAGCGATGGGAATAAAAGTCTCAGGCGGTATGCTTCCCATAATGGGGTGATTCCAACGCAGCAGAGCTTCGGATCCGACGATTGTATTCGTGCTCGGACTAACCTGTGGTTGATAAACCAACTGGAATTCATTATTAGCCAATGCACTGTGTAATGACTGCTCTATGGCCAGGTGATTGAGATCACCTATACCCATTGCAGCATTATAAAATTGATAACACCCTTTACCATTGTGTTTGGCTTTGTGCAAAGCTGTATCGGCAAACTTAAACAGGTTTTCTATATCAGTACCATCATTGGGAAAAAGCGCAATACCGATACTACAGCTAATAGAAATGCTGTAACCCGTAAGCTGGAAAGGCTCTGCCAGCGCCTTTAGCAGTCGCTTGGCAATAAGCGATGGAATTTCAGAGTGACACAGATGGGGAAGAAGAATGGTAAATTCATCTCCGCCCAGCCGAGCCGTGATCAAATCTTCATCCAGAGAGGATCTGCCACCGATATTGGACAAGCGCAAAGTCCCGCTCAGGCGCTGACCTACCGCTTTTAGCAACATATCGCCGACGGCGTGCCCCAATGTGTCATTGATGCGCTTAAAGTTATCCAGATCAAGAAAAAGTACCGCAGCTAAAGACTGATCGTTCTGGGCTTTTAGCAGTGCTTGCTCTGCCAGGATCTTGAAGTGGTAGCGGTTTGATAACCCGGTGAGGCCATCGGTTTCTGCCAGTCGGCGGATCTCAGCCTCAGCCTGCTTTAGTTTTGTAATATCATGAAAAACATAGAGCGTTTCACCGCGAAATCCATTCAAAGAACCTAATTGGGTTACCGAAAATAAGACCTGTTTATGGCCGTTATTCCCCCTCAGAATCAAACCTAATTGACTCATAATTGCACCATCGCGCTCTATCGTCTGAGTCAGAATATCTCTTTCACTTTCATTTAAATCGAGAAATTCCAATGGCTTCAGTTCCGACAATTCCGATTCCGTCACATCCAGCAAAGCGGTAACCGCCGGATTAACCATCCGGACTTTTCCTGATGCGTTCGTCACCATAACGGCATCTTGCATACTTTGCAGGACTTGATCCAACTGATCCCGGGTAATAATCGTCCTTTTCAGATCATCGACCATGGTGCGATAAGCCGTCGCCAAATCGCCAATTTCGTCATTACGATTAACGTCAATCTTCGCTTCATAGTCACCACGACCGACACGAAGCAGCTGCTTAGTCAAGTTAACAATCGGGGCACTCAGGCGCCGGGATAAAAACAGAGAAGCGAACAAAGACAACACGATAAAGACAGTACCCATTATTAACAGTGACTGCTGACTTTCACGCGTAATCGATTGCCCGTTAGTAAGAAGTACCGCTTTAAGGTTATCGAGCTGAGTGGCCAGTGATGTGAGGGGCAATGAGAAATAAATACCGCCAACGGCCTCGTCATACATCCGCACAGGGGCAAAAAAATGGATAGAATTAACATCATAATGAGAAATAAGCTTATCAGGTATGGCCTTTAGGTCAGAATGCAACGCCAGAATATTACTGCTGCTCAGTTTCACCTCTGACGTACCATCGTGCAAAACTGAACCGGTTTGATCATAAACATAAATTTGCGCAAGAGCATACTCGGCAGAGAGCGCATGGATGAACTCACCAATCGCGTCGACATCTTGCAATATTAGCGGGTTGGTAAGAGCACTGGCACTCATTGCTGCAAGCTGATGGCCACGTTGTTCATACTGATCGATAATAGCCAGACGTAATACACGCTCGCTTTCCAGCCTCATATTGTCAATGCCCTTATCTACCTGGTGACTAAGAATCACTGATATCATACTGAACATAAACAAGAGCAGCAGACTAATAACAATAAAGTACTGATAGCGAATACGCATAATAGCTCTCTTTAACTATAGTGGTAAGTCATGCTTTTTCAGTTGCTCATCAAATAATGCTAATTCGCCCTCTTCTAATAATTCATACCCGGTAACACCTCGGTAGCGTTTTAATTCTTTAACGTCTTCGGGATCATTGGCTACCGCGAGTAATACATTTTTAATTGCACGTTTGAGCGGCTCTGACAAATCACTTCGGACGGCCCAAACCGCCCGTGGGAATGGTTCCGTACGGTAGAATATACGGAGTTTTTGCTTGAGTCCCTCAGGGATATATTTAGGATCATTCCAGTCGCGACTGCTGATGGTTCCAGCCTGCACCCATTCAGAGGACACCCACTGAGCAATATTGACTTCTTTTTTCGCAAAGAGGTAGCCAATATGGGTTTGTTCCGGAGAGACTTCTCTGCTGTCTATCTCAACCAAAGGCAAGCCCTGGGATTCGAGTACCATCCGGGGAATAAAATACGAGGGGGTTGAGTGCAGAGTTTCGAAAGCGATTCTTTTTCCAAGCAGATCAGAAAGCTCGTTAATATCACTCGACTTACTGGTTACAAAGAGTGTCTGGTAATTTTTCATGCCATTACGCCACTCCTTAAACAACAACTCGGCACCCGCTTGCTCTTTAAGCACAAGGGCGGTGTACACAGCGGCAGGTACAATATCGACCTTGCCATCACGCACATACTCACTCATCTGCTGCTGACTTGTTGCAAAAACCACCTCCCAGTCAGATACGCCAGCCTGATTAAGACGTTTAACTAAAAAGTCTCCGAGGGTCTTGTATTTGGGGTAGTCTTTCCGCGGATTGACCGAGATGCGCCCCAGTTTCAGGACATAGCCCTTTGCAGGGGCAACAAAACCTGCTTGGTTAGTCTCAGTATCAGCCTGTACAGGCATGCCAATCAAGCACATCGTGATCACAATAGGCAGAGTACGAAAGATACAACGAAGCGAACCGATTTCCATTCCAGTCTCCTTTTATTAAGGTTGATCAATCATCGAAAAAGTCTAAGTGCTCGTGGCCCCATTTCAATTAAAGCCCCGAGTTACAAGTTATACGACGGCAAGAGATAAAATAACTAGACAGTTTAATCGTGTGCTGTTTACGATTAAGATTACCAAACCTCATTTATATACTAGTTCCAACATTTTGATTTTGACCAATATAAATTGAAAATAATCACTATAACTTCATATTCATCAATAGAACCATTAATGAGACTTCTGTCATTATGCCCAACAATATTGACACCCTAAAATACAACGTTGCAACAATAAAAAGTATTTCAAATAACCCCGATCAAACGAGGTTATACCCATTAGGCACAGGCAAGCGTGCCTTGCTTAGTTGATGACAAACAGATCCATAAACTCATTAACCGACGTAGCTTCAAGCTTGGCCTGATCGCAACACAAATCGACTATTTTCTGGCAGGTTTGCGCCGGGAATCGGGTCTGCAGGTTACGCTTGAATTTGCGTTCCAGCACCGGGATCCCTTCTTCACGGCGGCGACGGTGACCTATCGGATACTCCACCGCAACTTTTTCAGTAGCGGTGCCATCACTGAAAAACACCTGAATGGCATTGGCAATGGATCGCTTATCCGATTCCAGGTATTCCGCGCTGTAACGGGGATCTTCTTTTATGTCCATCTTGTTGCGCAGCACATCAATGCGGGCATCACTACGGTGGAAATCATCTTCATAATGCTCAGCAATTAAATCGCCGTGCAGCAGCGGAACCGCAATCATGTACTGCAGGCAGTGATCGCGATCGGCGGGGTTGGCCAGATCCCCCGATTTTGAAATGATCCGAATGGCCGATTCATGTGTCGTCACTTCAATGCGGTCGATCTCATCAATACGATCTTTGACTTGTTCATGCAGCTGAACCGCACACTCCACCGCGGTCTGCGCATGAAACTCCGCCGGGAATGAAATCTTGAACAAGACATTGTCCATAACATAGCTGCCAAATGACTGGTTGACTTTAAACTGATCGCCTTTGAACAGCACATCGTAATACCCCCATTGAGGTGCAGTCAGTACTGATGGCAGCCCCATCTCCCCTTTCATGGTGATCATTGCCAGGCGAACGGCACGGGAGGTGGCATCGCCTGCCGCCCACGATTTACGGGAACCGGCATTCGGAGCATGGCGATAGGTCCGCAATGAGCACCCATCGACCCATGCCTGAGACACCGCGTCGATGATCTGCTCTTTGCTGCCACCCAGCATTTTCGTCACCACTGCCGTTGAGGCAACGCGCACCAGCAACACATGGTCGAGTCCTACGCGGTTATAGCTGTTTTCCAGTGCCAGCACGCCCTGAATTTCATGAGCCTTGATCATTGCCGTCAGTACATCACGCATAGTGAGCGCCGCTTTGCCTTGAGATACGGCGACCCGGCTCAGGTAATCGGCGGTTGCCAGAATACCGCCGAGGTTGTCAGAGGGGTGGCCCCACTCAGCTGCCAGCCAGGTATCGTTGAAGTCAAGCCAGCGAATAATGCAGCCGATGTTGAAAGCCGCCATGACCGGATCGAGTTCATGGGAGGTTCCCGGAACGCGCGCCCCGTGACGTACCGTCGTTCCCGGCACAATCGGTCCGAGGTGCTTGGTACACTCAGGAAAACGCAGCGCTAACAAGCCGCAGCCTAAAGTATCGATCAAGCAGTTACGGGCGGTATCGTATACGTCTGGTGAATTGATTTCTGTATTGGCAACATAATCGGCAATTTGCACTAACAGTTCATCAGGTGCCGGACGTTCATTCATTTCGACATTCATGTTCATGGTTTACTTCCCTATTCATTATTCCCATTGGCTTATCTGATCGGTGGCCGGATATAGTCTGGCGATGATCATTGTTCAGAAAAGGCATTACTCGGCAGAGGTTCGCTGCTCTATCGGTAGCCAGTCCTGGTGATCTGGCCCTTGGTAATCGGCACTCGGTCGAATAATGCGATTATTTGCTCGTTGCTCAAACACATGGGCAGCCCAGCCGGTTACGCGACTCATGACAAACATGGGGGTAAATAATTTGGTTGGGATCCCCATAAAGTGATAAGCCGAGGCATGGAAAAAGTCCGCATTCGCAAACAAGTCTTTCTCTCGCTTCATCACCTGTTCGACACGTTCAGAGACCGCGAACAGATGCGTATCACCCACATCTTGCGCCAACTTGCGAGACCACTCTTTAATCAGCGCATTACGCGGATCGGATTGACGATAGATGGCATGGCCAAAGCCCATGATCTTGGCTTTGTTGGCCAGCATCTGCATGATCCCTGCTTCAGCCTCGTCTGCACTTTGCCACTGTTCAATCATTGCCATCGCAGCTTCGTTCGCACCGCCATGTAACGGGCCACGTAAGCTCCCGATGGCAGCGGTAATACAGGAGTGTATGTCCGATAACGTCGAGGCACATACCCTTGCTGTAAACGTCGAGGCATTAAACTCATGCTCGGCATATAGCACGAGTGAACAGTGCATGGCTTGCTTATGCAGCTCAGAGGGTGCTTTGTCCGTCAGCATTTCGAGAAAATACCCGCCAATGGTGTCCTGCACACTGCTTGCGGTATCGATGCGTACCCCATGATGGCTATATCGGTACCAGTAACAGATGATTGCCGGTAGCATTGCCAGCAGGGTATCGGCCTTTTCGCCCTGCTCGGAGAAGTCCATTTCCTGATCGAGATTACCCAGCATAGAGCAACCGGTTCGCATGACATCCATTGGATGAGCATCCGCCGGAATGACCTCTAATACCTGACACAAGGCCGACGGCAAGCCACGAATTCTTTTCAGTGCCCGCTTATAATGATCTAATTCACTTTGCGTCGGCAGTTTGCCTTTTAACAGTAAATACGCGATTTCTTCGAATTCAGCATGGTGCGCTAAATCCGTAATATCATAACCGCGGTAGGTTAACCCCGAGCCCGTTTTACCGACGGTACATAGCGCTGTTGACCCCGCGCTTTGACCGCGTAATCCGGCACTATTGGTGATTGCTTTGTCCTTATGGCTATCAACTACGGCTATTGCAGGCATAGCAGGCTCCTTTCATAGTTTCACATTATTGGATCACAGCCTTCATCTCGCTACTATCTCGTTTATCTCTAAATCGCAGGTATAAAGAGCTGTAATAGCTTCGTAATGAATAGCTACAAATTAATTGGATTAAATTAAATTTTTAGTCTTTCCGCATTCGCAGATATTTTTACTATTTTATTGTTCAGGTTATTTCGAGTTAAATAAGCTCTTATTCTATGACTCTAGCTCTATTTAAATAAATTGTTGGATTTAATTATTTCCCGCTAAATAACTTATCAAGCTTCTGTTCATAATCGTGATAACCAAGATAATAATAAAGTTGTTCACGGGTTTGCATCTGATCAACCACATTACGTTGATGACCATCTTTAATTAAATGTTGGTACACATTCAGTGCCGCCTGATTCATAGCACGGAACGCCGATAACGGATACAACACCATGTCAACGCCACATTCAGCCAGTTCGTCGCCAGTGAACAACGGCGTCTGACCAAATTCGGTAATATTCGCCAGAATCGGCACCTTCACCGCATCAGAAAACTGCTGATACTGTTCGAGGCTATTAATTGCCTCCGGGAAAATCATGTCGGCACCCGCTTCGACACAGGCAATAGCACGCTCAATCGCGGCCTCCATACCTTCCACTGCCAGCGCATCGGTACGCGCCATAATCACGAAGTCATCATTGCTGCGGGCATCAACCGCGGCTTTGATACGGTCGACCATTTCTTCCTGACTGACGATGGCTTTATTCGGACGGTGGCCACAGCGCTTCTGCGCCACCTGATCTTCGATGTGGATTGCGGCAGCACCGGCACGTTCCATTTCCTTGATGGTACGCGCGATATTAAACGCGCCGCCAAAACCGGTGTCGATATCCACCAGGAGCGGTAAGTGGGTCGCGGCAGTGATACGGCGGACATCTTCTAGTACATCATTCAGGGTCGTGATACCGAGATCAGGCAGGCCATAGGAGGCATTGGCAATACCGCCGCCCGATAGGTAAATTGCCTGGTGCCCGACCTGCTCAGCCATCATCGCGCAATAAGGGTTAACAGTGCCTACAACTTGTAATGGATGGTTCTGTGCAACCGCATTCCGGAAGCGTTTCCCTGGGCTCATGATACTCTCTCCTTATCATCATAATTGTCATGATTACAGTCATCGTCAATTAACCAGCCTGTGTTAATTGCCGCTCAATCAGTTGGCGGCTGCGCATGATATGGCGGCGCATCAGCATTTCTGCCAGCTCGCCGTCGCGTTCGCGTATTGCCGCAAGAATATGGCGATGTTCGCCCAGCGCTTTTGCCGGACGAGAATGCTGTCGCGGTGACTGGAACCGGTACATGCGAAGCAGGTGATAGAGCTCGTCACACAACAGACCAATCAGTTTGGTGTTTCGACTCGCTTTGATAATTCGGTAATGGAAATCAAAATCACCTTGCTGGTAGAAATAAGAGGCACCGTCAACTTGTTCGATATGACGCTGATGCTGTTCTAACAGTTCCTGCAATGCATCAATTTCATCCTCAGTGATATTGATACAGGCTAAGCGTGCAGCCATACCTTCCAGCGCTTCGCGCACCGCATAAATTTCAATTAACTTGTGCTGACTCAACTCGACCACTGTGGCACCAACGTGGGGAACCCGCTCAACCAGACCCAGTGATTCCACCCGCATCATGGCTTCGCGCAACGGCCCACGGCTGACACCAAAACAGCGCGCCAATTCGGGCTCGGAAATTTTACTGCCCGCCGGATATTCACCGCTAACGATAGATTCAATCAGGCGATCGGTCAGATCCTCTGATTTTGTCAGTTCTTTGGTGACCCCATTAACATTTTTAGGTGTCATATGCCGCCCAACGTGTCGAAAGCCATCAAGGTTACATCGTGTATACTCATTCAGACTGTCAACAACTGCTCGATTAATGAACAAAAATAGCGCTAAAACTGAACTTATTCAAGCTAATTGTTAACAATCTGTATCTATGGTGATGTTTTTTTGTTGGCGACGTGAGGTTTTAGCGAGAGTCAAAAAGAAAAGTAAATCAATCCGTTTATTATATTTTGTGTTTAAAATCTGTTCCTTAAAGAATTTTGACCTTAATCAATTTATGGTTGTTTTTCGTCTTTGATTAACAATCATATACTAGACTTTAGATGCGTTAACTACTACATCGGATTGGAGGCAAGTATGAGCTTAGTTCCTCGTGACTCCTGGTTTGATTTCCCTCAGATTTTTGACAATGCATTCCCAATGCTAAGGCCAAAATTTGATACCGAGATGATGACACCACGAGTTGATATTGTTGAGAAAGAAAAAGCCTACGAAATAACAGCAGAACTACCTGGGGTGAATAAAAAAGATGTCTCTTTGCAGGTAAATGAAGGCTCTCTGATCATAGAAGCCACCACGCAAAAAGAAAGTGAAGAGAAGAAACATGGGAAAGTTATCCGGCAAGAACGCTGCACCGGTAAATTTATGCGCAGTTTCTATCTTGGCCAGAATATTCAGCAAGATCATATTCATGCTGAATTTCAAAATGGTTTACTAAAAGTTCTGGTACCCAAAGTTCAACCAAGCCAATCTCAAGCAACCAAAATCGAAGTGAAATAAGTATAAATTGAGTTAATAAAAACATGGGGACAATGGCTGATATTTCCATCAGCCTTTTTTTGAAAGCACAAAGCCCGCTAAAACTATGCGGGCTTTTCTTGGGTATAGCAGTGGAATTAACCGCGGATCTGGCGAACTCGGAACGAACGTCCCTTCAATTTACCATTTTCGAGCTTCTTAAGCGCATCGCGTACTGATTCGCTCTTAACCGCAACATAGGCGAAGTTATCAAAGATCTGGATTTTACCCACTTGTGCCCCGGCAATACCATTATCACCCGTTAACGCACCTAAAATGTCACCCGGGCGAACTTTCTGTCTTTTACCGCCGTCAATCTGAAGGGTCGTCATCACTGGACGGAATGTCGGCTGCTCAAGCAGACTCATCGGAGGCAGAGCTTCACCTTCGATGGTCTTATCTAAATAATCTTCCAGCAAAGCGACTTTATAGTGTTCTTTTTCACTGAACAGAGAGCATGCAACGCCTTTGCTGCCTGCACGGCCAGTACGGCCAATACGGTGGACATGCACTTCAGTATCACGAGCAAGGTGGTAGTTGATAACAGCGTCAAGCGAGTCGATATCCAGACCACGAGCGGCCACATCGGTGGCAACAAGCACTGATGCGCTTTTATTAGCAAAACGAACTAACGTCTGGTCACGTTCACGCTGCTCTAAATCACCATGTAAGGCGATGGAGCTAAAACCGTAGTCGACCAAATCATCAGACACTTCCTGAGCTTCACGCTTGGTATTACAAAATACTACCGCTGATTCCGGACGGTGTTGCAGCAGCAACAGGCGCAGGGCGGTCAAGCGTTGTTCGTTACCTTCAACCTTGTAGAAATGCTGCTGAATACTGCTGTCGTCATGGGTCGCTTCAACTTTCGCCATTACCGGTTTAAACATAATCCGATCAGCAATCGACTTAATTTGATCCGGGTATGTCGCGCTGAAAAGTAAAGTCTGGCGCTGCTTTGGCGCTGCATCAATGATCGCATCCAATGCGTCCTGAAAGCCCATTTCAAGCATGCGATCAGCTTCATCTAATATCAGCATTTCCAGATCGTCTAAGTTCAGCGTTCCTTTACGGACGTGCTCTTCAATACGGCCAGGGGTACCGACAATAATATGTGCACCGTGTTCAAGCGAACCAATCTGCGGGCCGAATGGCATGCCGCCACATAAAGTCAGTACTTTAATGTTATGGATGGTTCGTGCCAGTTTTCGGATCTCTTTGGCGACCTGATCAGCCAGTTCACGAGTAGGACAAAGTACCAGAGACTGAACACGGAAACGCTTAACATTCAGCTTTTCTAACAGGCCAAGACCGAAGGCTGCTGTTTTACCAGAGCCCGTTTTACCCTGGGCGATAACATCTTTGCCCGCAAGGATGTGCGGCAGGCTCTGTGCCTGGATCGGAGTCATCGCCTCATAACCAAGGGAAGAGATATTTTTTAGCAAATCAGAATGCAGGTTAAGGGTTGAAAAAGCAGTTTGGCTCAAGGTAATTGTCCTATTAGTCTTTGCTGAACGCGAAAATACGGTTTACAAGGGCTGCGACACTACCAGTTTATGCTGCGCTAGACAATGGATGTGATGTTTTTACCTCGACGAGATTATGCGCTGACTAGCTTCACGCAATTTCGGCCTGACGATTTGGCAGCATAGAGTGCCTTATCAGCCATATTCAGTAACTCATCCCATTCATTGATCATGACGTCAATGGTTATCGCGACGGCCCCTATCGAAACCGTCACCTCCAGATCTCCTCCGCTGGTCTTAACAGGCACTGTAGCAATGGACTCACGCAGGCGGTTTAATATGAGTTCAGCGTCTAGATCAGGCTTGAGTTCCAGCACCAAGACAAATTCCTCACCGCCCCAGCGAATCACGAGGTCATTACTGCGAGCACTCGCCTTCAGTCGACGGGCAACGTCGACAAGTACCTGATCACCTGAATCATGGCCCCAGCGATCATTGACAAGCTTAAAATGATCCAAGTCCAACGCCACTAACAAATAGTGATAGGGCGATGATCGGCCATCATTGCCCGCAGACTCCAGCCACTGCTCCAGATACCGGCGGTTGTGCAAGCCCGTCAGTGGATCCTGTAGCGACTGAGTCGCTAAAGTTGCATTCGACTGCTGCAGCTGGGTGTTATCCTTGCTGATATTGCTATAGCGCCGATAAAAAATATAAAGCAACAGAACAGAAAAAGCAGCCGCAAGGATCCATAGCTTCTCGCGCGCTTGCTGCTCAGCTAACCGAGCTGTATTTAATTCATTATCTGATTTCAACAAGGCTATCTCACGCTCTCTCGCTTCTGCTTCATAGCTTACTTGCAATGCAAACAGCTCTTTGCGTCGCTCATTAAACAGATATTCCCTACCTTCAGTCGAATGCTGCCTGTAATACTGCAAAGCACGTTGGTAATCGCCAGACGCTTCATAAATATCAGCGATCAGCTCACTGACCTCCATATAGTTCTTCTGATCTTGCAGCTGGTTAAATAACTCAAGCGCCTGCAACGCAATCTCGGCGGCTTTTTGTAACTCTCCCCGCATTAGATAGGCTTTTGCCAGAGACTCATTGCAATGGGCCACCCCTGATCTGTCCGATATTTCGGTTGCCAGTTCCAGGCAGCGAAAAGAGTTAGCCAATGCCGCTTTAATCTCATTGTCCTTAAGCTGCATTGTGATGAGATTGTTCAGAGCCGCCAGTTGCAAAAACTTGGCACCCGTCTGCTCAAACAGTCTCACCGCTTCTCTAATATGCTCGGCTTCCTGTTCCGGTTGATCAAAGTGCCGGGCAATAATACCGGCGTTAACATGCAGCATAGCTTTGAGGTTGGGGTTATCACATCCATCCCCCTCAATCAGGCGGAACGCTCTTTGATTATATTTCTTAGCGCTGTTCCACTCTTGCAGGCGAAAATAGACCGTCGATATATTTGAAAGCACCTTAGAAGACTCAATATCATCAGATTGCTCGCTGAAGGTTTTCAATGCTGAACGATAATCATCCATCGCCATGATATATTGAGACCGTTCGACGTAAATGTTGGCTCTCCACTTGAGGGCGCGGGCCAACAGATGCGAATAGTCCGACGTCTCCGCAATTTCAATGACCTGATCGATAAATTCCAGCCCTTCATCAAACTTACTTTGTTTTATTAAAATAATAACAGACTCAAGCAAGGCTTCACCAACCATCCAGTCCTGGCCCTGACGTTCACCCAGTACTTTAAGATCATCGATATATTGTTCGGCAGAAACTTCATGTGTCCCCAGCGCATTCTCTAACTTGAACAAAATAAGGTAGTAAAGTGCCAAGCGGAAACCTTCACCATGCTCAATTTGTTTCATTGGCAGTAATTTCAGTTTTTTCTGGGCTTCATCCGGCTGAGTGTCAGCCTGCATGTAAATGTCCAGTAGATCCCGATCCTGCGGTGCGGCCTTACTGGTCAAAAACTCAAAATCAGAAGAGGATGCCGAGGTGGTTTGAGCGAACACCGGGCAAAAATAGAATAGGGAAATTGCTACAAGGGCAGCACTCCAGAGTGTTTTTTTTATTGTATGGGGTTTAGGCATAGAGTGAAGGAAGCAAATAATTAATAAGCTATCTTCATGATCCATCGCTAGAGAGTCAACTGTCCCCTAAAGAACAGACAATTGGACGGTGTACACTATTATTTCCATCGCCTGCCTGTAAGGCAGGCGAAATATATGATGTATGTACATCGATTCGTTTTCCTTCAACCAACACGGCCTTGCGCCCTCGGTTTCTAAGCCAAAAGGCTTACATAATCCTAGTGCTGCCATATTGTTAGAGTGAACATCTAGCTCTAATCGAGTAAGATTCACCTTAGCATCACAATACGAAATCAAGTGCTCCATCAAGAAACGACGGACACCTTAGCCTCGGGAGCATCAGCACACAGCTTTCCGAGTCTAACTCTTGAAATCGTTTGATCAGAGAATGTTCAGACCAAAAGTATCCTTAACATCAGAGAGCACTCGTTGTGTTTTTTCTCGAGAAACTTGGCTGCCCCCCAGACAAAATTTCGATGAGTTAAGCCTTATCACCTAGATACTCAGCCCTCTTTTTCCAGATCGGTCTTAGGATCTCTTGTAAGAAGCGTCTATCCCAGAAACAGTGAAATACGGTATTCGCTCTTTCATCGATGGTCCTTATCATGCGTTGGTTCAAAATATCGACCGTTCTGTGGTTGATCACTGTAATCACTATGATCCAAGTGTTGCAACAGCCCCCCTATAATTCACCTCATTAAGGATTTTACTCACTTAATTCAGTGTCTGAAGCTGCTGGGAAAGATCATATTCAACATTACACTCTGCCTCTACAGGCTTTAACCAAACATTGGCTTAGAGGAGAACATACATAACGGCTAATTTGAGGATACCAACGAATAATTACGTTGATACACTTTAGCAAATGTAAACACCAGTACGATTTGAGCGACGATTGAAATAATAAAGATAACTGGTGATTCATAAATCCCAGCTAAGACAAAACTTCCCAAAGCAATAGCGCCATTAAGCAAGGCATAAGGGAGCTGAGTGCGGAAGTGTTCAAATTGGTCACAGCCTGAACCTGTAGATGAAAGAATGGTCGTTTCTGATATTGGTGAGCAATGATCACCAAATAACCCGCCAGATAATACTGCACCGATACAGGCAAATAGAGGCGCATCTATCGCAAATGAGGTAGGAATCACTAATGGCATCATAATAGCGAACGTGCCCCAAGAGGATCCGGTCGCAAAAGAGATAATTGCAGAGAACAAAAATGCAACCGCAGGGACTAACCAAGAAGGAAAACCTGCCTGAGCTTGCTCGGCAATATAGGCCGCTGTACCCAGTTCTTTACCGACGCTGCTGAGAGTCCAGGCCAATATCAAAATGATCGCCACTTGCATCATATTACCCATACCCTTGAGGTAAACGTTAATGCCATCGCCTAGTGAACGAACTCTGTAATAAGCCATCAAACTAATAAGCGTAATGGCGGCAAAGAAATAAGCGCTAGATAAAGCTGCGCGGAACACCGAGCCAGATACTTTCTGAAAAGGGAAACCAAGAGGAGCTAACATAGTGACCAACACCACCGCCATCACTAACAAAGGCCCCCACACAAACGACGCTTTTGAATTTTTATGCACAAATACATTGAGCGATGTCGCGTCATTTCCGGTTACCTCCCCTTGCTTTGCATCCATTTCAGCTCGAGCCATTGGCCCGAAGTCCAATGCCTTAAGTGCCACTAAAGGCACGATAGCAATAGCTAAAATCGCATAAAATTGATAAGGAATCGCACCAATAAACGCATCCCAATCGGAGACGTTTGCGTTAAGAGCAGTAAACTCTTTTTGCAATAACCCCATAATGTAAACTCCCCAACCAATGAAAGGAATCAAAATGGCGACAGGAGAAGACGTGGAGTCAATAATAAATGCTAATTTCTGACGAGAGACTTTCAGTTTGTCAAACAACGGCCTAAACACCGGCCCAACAATTAATGGCGTACCAAGATCCGAGAAGAAAATGAAAATCCCACCAAACCAAGCGGATACCTGGGCTCTACACTTTGAATCAACCCAATGAGTCACCTTTTTTGCAAAAGCATGCCCACCACCAGACTGCTCCATCAGCGCGACAAAACCACCGATAAACACCAATAAAACGATCACGCCCGCATTATAACTGTCCGTGAGTTGTGGCACCAAATGCCCTTTCACCATGACTCCGAATGTATCAAGAGGGTGCCAGCCATTAAGCATAAACACCCCACTAAGCACACCCGCAAAAAGCCCAATAACCACGTTTCGAGTAGTAAGAGACAAAGCCAACGTAATTACGATGGGTATTAACGAGCTTAGATCTGTCTGTTCCATATATATTCCCTTTTCAAAACGATCCAACCTGCCGCATTGAGATGTGATTTTTAATTCGTTATTTACGAATATATATTTAGATAGAATGAATGTATAGCCTATGGCAGTAAATAATTTTGCTTTGGCTAAGAAATCTGGTGTTTACATCCAAGCAGAAGGCAGCGCTTTCTAACCGTCGTGAATGGAAAGGGTAGGTGAGTTTATAAGAAACGTAATGAAACGCTGTTACTGGAATTGACCATAAAATCCGTGAAACGTCTCTGCTTGTGTGAGTGAAATTAAGGTCGATTCGGCGGTATTTTTGAGATCAACAAATTTTCTGACTAACTCGTTCTATTTTCCTTACTATTTTTGAAGTCCGTCACACTCTACTATTTGTGTAAATCGAAACGAAGTCTGAACCGTAAAGGTAAAGGGATTACTCCTAAGATGGAATGACAGGTTTTCAACACTGCAAAAACATTTAATATTATAAAAGTGGAGATAAACATGAAAAATCCTGTACTTATAGTAACTCTATTGGGACTAATATCTTTTGGTGCTTCAGCTGCTCAATACAATCATCATGATGACAACGGCAACGATCGACATGCAAATGAACTTCGCCTGAAAACCTTTGAAGGCGAAACGAGTTATCAGGTAAAAGTTAATCCACGGCTGTTAGTAGACCGTGACGAGCCTGTATCCACACTGCATGCCACTGAGCTCCGTAAGCTAGCATTGGATGAGCCTGTACGTAATGATGTTACGTCATTTACGCCACGAGATCGTGACGAGCCGTTATCAACACAACATGCCACTGAGTTACGTAAACAAGCATTGGATAATGCTTGAGTCATTGGCACAAAGTGGTTGTAACGATTCGGCATCGCATTAAGCGACTTGATTTATTATAACGCCCGTAAACCGCCCCCTAAAAAGTTGCCCAAGGCCTGTCTCTTAATCACATCTCAGTGTTCAAGAGACTTGGACAACAGGTAACCTTCAAGGATGGTTTGTAAGATATCTAAGAACGAGATAAAGGCATAACGAGAAATGGTCGCTTCGATCATTATTGGCAGTATTAATTATAGATGTCTTAAAAGATCTTCTCCGAAGCCCCAAAATGGCTGTTTTAGATAACAAAAACCTGACAGATAGTGTCACGATAGCTATGGATGAAGTGGCAAATATAGCAAATGATGGAATGAACAAGATCATCGAGGTGTCAACCGTTATGGATGAGATTTATAACGGGACCGAAAATGTATCACAAACCGTTATGAGCTTATCAGAAACATAAATAATTATAGATAAGAGTTAAACATAGCATCCATTCTATGGATAATGACTGAAGGACTGTCGCTTCGTAAAAACGATTTAAAAATGTATTACCAACTGGCATTAATAGCCTGTGAATACGTATCTACTCTAAGCAAGAATGAGGTAAACCCGGCTTAGAGTAGTAACCCTAAGCCGTTAATAGATGAGCACACGGCTTTCCGAGGCTAACTCTTGAAATCGTTTGATCAGAGAATGTTCAGACCAAAAGTATCCTTAACATCAAAGAGCACTCGTTGTGTTTTTTCTCGAGAAACTTGGCTGCCCCCAGACAAAATTTCGATGAGTTGAGCCTTATCACCTAGATACTCAGCCCTCTTTTTCCTGATCGGTCTTAGGATCTCTTGTAAGCACTCTTCCAATATCTTTTTAGTTGTTCCGTCGCCAAGACCGCCACGTTGGTAGTGCTCTTTAAGCTCATTTACATAGGATGTGTCAGGATGAAATGCATCTAGATAAGTAAATACAACATTTCCCTCGATATTCCCTGGGTCTTCAACCCGTAAATGAGTAGGATCGGTATACATGGATTTAACCGCCGCGCTGATCTCCTTTTCAGAAGAACCAAGATTTATGGTATTACCCATCGTCTTCGACATTTTGTTTTTGCCATCTGTACTTGGCAATCGTGACGCATTGCTTAATAGTGGTCTGCATTCATTCAATATAATTTTGCCTGCTAATGAATTGACTTTACGTACAATTTCATTGGTTTGTTCTAGCATTGGCAATTGATCGTCTCCAACAGGAACTAGTGTTGCATTGAAGCCCGTGATATCAGCCGCTTGAGATATCGGATATGTTAAAAAACCGGCAGGAATAGAGCGCTCAAAACCTTTGCTCTGTATCTCGCTTTTGACCGTTGGATTTCTTTCTAACCGAGCGATGGTGACAAGATTGCTGTAATACATAGTCAACTCTGCAAGAGCAGGTAGTTGTGATTGAAGGCAAATTGTCGTTTTAGAGGGATCGATGCCAACCGCCAGGTAATCAGCGACAACATTTAGAATGTTGGATGATACCTTTGTCGGATTATGAGCATTGTCGGTAAGACCTTGCATATCCGCAACGAGGATCGTCTGATCATGAATATTTTGTAAGTCCACTCGTTGTCTCAAAGAACCAACATAGTGACCTAAATGAAGGGGGCCAGTAGCTCTATCACCCGTTAGAATAATTTCTGGTTGATCCGCGGGTTGTTTATCTATCATAAGGTTATCTCCTAGTAAAAAGATCGCTACTGGAGATAAAAAGAGACCACAGTCTTAGCTACCTTCCAGCAGCTTAAGAATGTGATAATTCCGTGCCGCTCTAATTAGAGCGCCACCAAAAGAAGAATGATGTGGGAATTGTGTAAATTTTCATGCAGGCAAAGTATCAGCATTCATTTTGGAAATCAACGATTGGTACACATGTTTTCCAAAGGTAAACACAAGCCTGTGCCTCAACTTTTCTAGTTAACGCCTAGATAACAAATAGTGTTGTCTAACGTTGAATGTCCCAATAAAAGCGATACTGCCCTAATACCGTTTAACTAATTGTTGTAAATAAACAACTAAAATCAGTTTAGGGCGCTTTATGCTTTCAGCGACAATTTCATTTGATATGTGCAATAAAACATCATCATAATTCAATTCAACTATCAATAATTTATGTCTAAAAATGCAGTAATAGTTAGAAAAATGTTCATTCTGGAAATAGCTTTGTTGTAAATTTACTACTTTTAGAATTCATTCCAGAAGCAGTGATAATTTCCCTCAAGATTCCTCACCTCTCAATTTGAAGTAATTCTGGCTTAGAACGATCACCCTAAGCCGTTGTGGGGAATTTTCAAGTTACCCGTGCACAAAAGTTACCCATACTCAAGCAACTTCTGACAGAACAACGCTTCATACGACTTCAGGTCGCACGGACATAAACGCGTTAGGGTATTTACTCAGATTGACTGTGTTCGGATAAGGAGAAATATCGCAAACTATCTGCGACACCTCACCTTAAATTGTATCTGTAACGCTCACTATGCGGGAATTAACGAGCGTGGGTATTTTTGTTCGAGGTCAAATCGATCACGGTGATGACGCTCGATTTGCCTGAAACCGAGCATTACGAAAGTCGGTATCCGAACAGCTTGGGACAAAATCGCGTTGAACTTTCAGCTCTAAGTCAATCACCGATAGATCACAGCGACTTTACTCGCTTACAGTGGCCAATGATCAAAATAGATATGGCTTGCTTGCCAGTCCACTTTTCCCTGATCGTCAGTAAGCAGCATTTTTGCCACAGTAAACGCAAACTCAAAACTAACGCCAAGCCCTTTACCACTAATGAAATTGCCGTCTATCACCACTTTTTGATCAAGGAAGTTACCGTCTTCGAATTTCTTCTCAAGACCACCACCAGTCGTATAGTTGCGGCCTTCTAACAAGTTATTTGCCGCCAGTACCTTGGCACCGGATGAGCACAAGGCACAGATATATTTGTCTTCAGTGATATGCCGCTTGAGGAAATTAATCACCATTGGGTTGGCCGACAGGTTGTCCGTCCCTTTCGGGCCGCCAGGCATCATGACTGCGTCATAGTTATTGTCGTAACAGTTTTTCAGGACATCGTCGGCAGTTATGCGGGTTTCGAAATAGGTATTCAGTGCTGTCGTTTGCATGCACGACAATACTGTAACTTTAATATCCAACCGGCGCATGATATCGATAAAGACAACTGCTTCACCTTCTTCAAATCCATCTGCCAGTAACACGGCGACATGCTTTTCTGTCATCACAGAGCTCCTAGGCATTCACTAACTTACAAGTCTCACGAGCATTGTGAGCGATGGTTTCCCAGTCGTTGTCACGAATGGCCGCTGTTGGTGCAATCCAGGTACCTCCACAGGCGATAACCTGAGGGATCGCAAGATACTCCATCAGGTTCGTCGGTTTCACACCCCCAGTTGGCATCAACTGGATATTGCCGTATGGGCCTGTCAGCGACTTGAGCATATTGATCCCGCCGGATGCTTCTGCCGGGAAAAACTTTAAGGCAGTAACCCCTAGCTCCAGAGCCTGTTCAACCTGGCTTGGACTATTCACGCCCGGGATGATTTTTACCCCCCTTTCAAGGCAATACTTAACCGTCGTCGGGTTAAAGCCAGGGCTAACAATAAAGTCCGCCCCCGCCTCAACTGCCAAATCCACCTGTGCAGGAGTCAGTACTGTACCAGCACACAGAATAAGATCAGGAAGCGCCTCGCGAATAAGGCGTATAGACTCTGCCGCCGCTTCACTGCGAAACGTAATTTCTGCGGCTGGCAAGCCATTGTCACTCAGTACCTGTGCCAGTTTTACGGCATCTTTGGCATCTTCAATCTGGATGACTGGCATCACTCGTAATGCTCGTAATGTTTCAATCCACTCTTTGTTCATATCAAATACTCATCAATTCTGTAATATACCGCGTCTGATCCAGCGGGATAATGGCCCCCTTGTGCTGGATGACCCGAGCCGCTAACTTATTGCCCCAATGGCTGCACTCGTCAATTTCCATGCCTATGCTCCAGGCTGCAAGGAAGCCCGCGTTGAACGAGTCTCCAGCCGCCGTCGTATCGACAACGTTATCTACCTTGTTACCGGCTGCAATGCCACTGTGGCCATATTCAGACCACATTGCCCCCTCGCTACCAAGCTTGACGACCACCTGCTTGATACCCATGGAATGCAATCGCTTAGCAATAATACTGGCCGGAGAATCCTTCATACCAAGCAGTAAATCTTCATCTTCTGCAGTAACCAAGGCAATATCACTTAACTGATAGAGCTTACCCAGCCATTCACAGGCGTCAGACGCACTGTGCCACAGCCGAGGCCGGTAATTAGAGTCAACGGCAATGCGTACACCGCTTTGCTTAAGCTGCTCCAGCGCTACTAACAAAGTACGCTTGTCCTGATCGGATAAGATGGCCAACGAAATACCTGAAAGGTAAACAAGATCAAACGTTTTTAATGATTCGACAATGGCAGGGAAATCGCGATGCTGGCAAAGCTGACGGGCGGCAGAATCATTGCGCCAATAGTGAAAACTGCGCTCACCCTGCGGATCAATTTCAATCGCATACATACCAGGTAGCTTGTCAGCAACTTCTAGCACCATTGAAGTATCAATGCCTTCACTTTGCCATGCCGATACCATTTGGCGACTATAGCTATCTTGACCCAGCCCAGTCACGTAACTGGGAGCTAACCCCGGCACCAAACGAGACAGGTAAACCGCAGTGTTGAGCGTATCGCCACCAAAACGCTGATCCTGAGTAGAAAATGGCTGACCACTCAGCTCAATCATGCACTCGCCAATGATGGCGATTTTCTTTTGCTTAAACTTCACAGATGAAGCCATCAGTTTGCTATCCATTTCTTATATTTTCTAGGATGAAAAAGAAAAATGGCTACACCATAGATGTTGAGGGAGCACTGTTAATGTAGCCCGGAGCAATAACACAGGGGGCGTGCTTGCAATTTCTTTTTCCGAAAAACGATTACAACTTACCAGCGCTACCGCACACAGTAATTTTCTCCATCACCACTTTCTTCATAGCTTCTTTGCCTGGAACAATGTAGTGACGAGGATCGTTGGCATTAGGGTTTTCAATGAAGTACTGCTTCACTGCATCAGAGAAGGCAATTTTCAGCTCAGTGGCTACATTAACCTTGGTGATCCCCAGCTCGATACAGCGGCGGACATCTGCATCTGGTACCCCTGAAGCGCCGTGCAGAACAAGAGGAACGTCAGTTTTGCTGCGAATAATTCCTAGGCGATCAAAGTCCAGTCGTGGCTCTTCTTTGTACATACCGTGTGCAGTACCAATCGCGATGGCCAGCGAGTCGATTCCGGTACGGTTGACAAACTCCAACGCTGCTTCCGGATCGGTATACAACGCATCCTTAGCATCGACAATCAGATCATCTTCCTGCCCGCCAAGACGACCCAGTTCAGCTTCAACAGAGCAGTCCCAACGATGACAGAAGGAAACCACCTGTTGAACTAGATCAATGTTGCCCTCGAAATTAAGATGGGAACCATCAATCATTGCAGACTTGATCCCTGCCTCTACCTTGTTACGGATATCACCAAACGACTCATGGTGATCGAGATGAAGGGCGATTGGCATCTGGTAGCGTTTAGCCGCCTCTTTGCAAATACCCACCAAATAGTCCGTACCAGCATACGAGAAGGTACCAGGAGTACCGGCCAGAATAACTGGCGATGCCATTTCGGCTGCCGTTTCAACCACAACCTGAACGGTTTCTAGGTTGTGAATATTGAACGCAGGAACAGCATAACCGCCAATCTGCGCTTTATGGAGCATTTCGCGAGAAGAAACCAGAAACATATAAAACCTCAAAACCTTCGTTATCTTTCGGTTCGATGATAATCGAAAACAAAAGGAAAGAAATCGATCTTGATCACATAAACACTTTCAAAGCGAAAACCTGTGAAATCAAAAGAAATGATACATTTTCGATGTGTAACAGGTTACGCCCTTACGCAGGAGGTTGTTCTTCGGTCGTTCAGCACGCCCTACAACCATTTCAGAGAGCTTTTCGCTCCATGATTGTCGCGCTAAACGGCGAGTCAGTGGAGTTTGCTGGTCGGTATATTCATTTTGAAAGATGACAACAACTTCTTTCGTTTTGAAAGTACCAATGACTTTGGCTTCTATGGCTGGGATCTCAAAGGAAAAATCCCCTTTTTCAATTTCAAGCGGTGATTCTTCCGCATCCCATAACCCTGTTCTCTCTCCGCAAAACAATGCAATATTTAACGCACGCAGCGACCAGAAGCTGCTCGCTGGTCCACTGTAGTTATCCACCAAGCGCGTATCATCAGCAAACACACCTTGGGTTGGCGCACCATTTTGCAACGCTCCATGACTGATGAAGTATTTCAAACTAGTATGAAACGCGCGCTTTGCTTCACCTGACGATAATGTCGTAGCCCCCTGATCGACCGCAGCGAGAAGTGGTGCAGATGCAGCAAGCCGATAACAGACACTGCGACCAAAGAACGGCACCCCCTCTGGGGTAAAGAAATAGCGGTACTTCGTCACAAAATCAGATAAAGACCGATGGATAAATTCAGGATCAAATTCCGGATCGATTTGATCCATCCAATAGAGCGAGTAGAAAAACCCCCAGGCATTGTAATAATCATAGTTTCCTCGCGCGCCATCACGGAACCAGCCATCCCCGACATAAAACTCTTTCACACGCTGGTATTTTTCATGGGAAATCGTATCTTCCCCGGTAAGTGCCTTGATCACCAACTGCACGGTTAACGGAAAGAGATGCCAGTTATTATCAACTGTCTGGCAGGTATTTACCTGCTTGAACCAAGCCTCCACCTGCTGCTGTTCACCCTGACTGAAGCGCTCCCAGACCCAAGCTTTGCTCAGCCAAAGCGCAAGCGCTAGGTCGGCACTTTCGCAAATTCGCTGATCGTAGTCGTGTAACTGTCCCCAGTAACCTTTGTGCTCAGGGTTGGTGCCGGCAAGAAATGCCGTTCGCAGCAACTGGGCCACGTCTATCACTTTATTGTTCAGCCCGTAGATCACCGTTGTTGACTGGCCATTGGCATGTAACCACACGGCCAAGGTCGGTATCACCCTACTGACCCCTTCCATTGCATCGGTTCTGGCAGTCTGCTGGCTCGGCCGACCGGGGTAATAGGCATGCGTATAGTCCCAAACAGCATAATGCTCAAAGGCTTCGGTGATGTAGCGAACCAACTGCTCGCACTCCTCTTTCAAGCTCACCTGAAAACTACCTAAACTCGAATCAAACACTTGCCGAATAGTTTCGTCATGTTTATTGTAGGCTGGCTTTTTATATCGTAGCCGGATCAGGTGCTCCTTGCACAATTTATAATACATGGCAGCATCAGGGTGCTCGTAGGGGATCATCGGGCGTGGCTGGGCACTAATTTTTTTTTGCATGATGATTTCTCTCATTAGCTCACACAAGAAAAGGGCCTCTTGCGAGGCCCTTCATCATGGTTATTTGGCCGACTCAGTTAAGATTTCGTAGCGGTCCTGTCCCCATGCGATTGGGGCTGGCTTGTCTTTGATCCAGTCATAGAATGCTGATTTAAGCTCCTTGACCTTCTCAGGGTATTTCTTCGCTAGGTTAATCGACTCCGCCGGATCTTCGGCATAGTTATAAAGTTCATAACCCTTATTGCCATCATCGTAATAATGCAGCGACCAGCTCTGATCTTTGATTGCCCATTCCCCTTTCGAGCGCTTTTCAATGTGCTTGCTCGGAATAAACTCATTGGTTTCGAAAGTGATCCACTTCCAGTAGTTACTCCAGAAGTCCACATTACTCGAATCATAGTGAAGGGCTCTCGGGCCGGCCCAGTATAGATATGGATGCGGTGTCTGCTGTTCGCCGCTTAGAAGCGGCATGATGTTTTTGCCGTCTATCTTCATTTCTGCAGGGGTATCAATACCTGCCGCCGCAAGTGCCGTCGGTAAAATATCCATTGCTGAAATCATGGTGTTATCAACATTGCCTTCTGGAAGGACGCCTTTCCAGTGTGCAACGAAAGGTACATGGACACCACCACGGTAGCGCTGGCCCTTGAAGGCACGGTTCATGCCGTTCATCGGCATCGGAGACTCATGCACGGCACCATTGTCCGACAGGAAGAAAATCAGGGTATTTTCGTACTCACCCATCTCTTTTAGCTTATCAATGACCTTACCGATCCCTTCATCGGAAGCATTGACGTGGGCGTAGTATTTATCCACCTCGACGTTGCCGGTATTAAAGCGCTCCATGAATTTAGCCGGAGCCGCCTGCTCTAGCGGAATATGAGGCACACTGTAGGCCAGGTTGATAAAGAACGGCTGATCGTTATCGTTGGCTTTTTCGATAAAATTTATCGCTTCGTTGGTGAGGTTATAGGTCATGTAACCCGGTGACGCAACATTCTCGCCGTTTCTGAACACAGTCGGAGAGTTATACAGCGCCGCTCCCGACACATAATAGCTATAGGAGTAGTCAAAGCCGCGCTCTTCCGGCCCATAACCCGGCTCAGCAATCGAAATCTGGTTGTCGTGATAATCTCGGCTCTGCTCATCTTTCGGCTTAAATTCCTTACGCACCTTGGCATTATGGTATTTGCCAATGTTTGCCGTGGCATAGCCATTTTCATTCATCAGCGCTGGCAGCAACTTGATATCCAGCGGGATCCCCAGCTTGGCATCATCATTACTGTAAGTGCCGAAACTATGCGGGAAACGTCCGGTCATCATACCGGCACGAGACGGACCACAAACAGGGGTTGCCACATAGGCATTGGTCATCCTGACCCCTTCGTTAGCCAGCAAGGTAATATTCGGCATCGAACGCTTGGCTGCGTCATATAGCTTGTCGAAATCACCATCGTAACGCATAGGTACAGGTCGCTTGGCTAGCGTATCCTTGTCGATATTATCCATCGCAAAGTCTAATTGTGCCGAGCCTAAATCATCCATCACGATTAATAGGACATTTGGTTGTTCAGCCTTCTCTGCTGCCAGCGTCATTGCCGGTGATATTGCACAGGCAGCAGCCACAAGGCCTGCCAGTACCGTCTTCTTGTTTGAGGACAGTTTCATTGTTCACTCCTTTTTAATTAAAACGTATTAATGTGCATCCATATTTGCCAGTAACGGCATCACATTAGCAGCCACTCCCCCGCGCTGTATTTCCTGCACCATGAGGTGCATTGCCGGAGCGGTATGCCTGAAAATCTGTTGATAGGAAGCACACAGGTAATTTTGTTTGTGCTTTTCCCCTGCAATCGGGGTGATACGGTGCTTGGGACAGCCGCCATGGCACAGCGCCCTGAGGTCGCACTGCTGACACTGACTGGTGAGCTTAGTCGATTTGGCGCCGCCAAACCGCTGTTGCTGCTTGCTGGTCGCGAGTCTTCCGATATTAGTGAGGGCAATATTACCGAGGCGATTGGCCGGATAAACGTAGTGATCGCACGAATAAAGATCGCCATTGGCCTCAATCACCATTGCCTGACCACACTCTTGCGACTGAACGCACACAGAAGCGGGATAGCCCATCCACGTCGCCAGCATACTGTCAAACATACGGACAAAAATGCGACCGACATCCTCTTTGATCCACTCGTCAAAGATCGCCGCCATAAACTGGCCATAGCCGTGGGCGGGCACGGAGAAGTGGGTCAATGTGGCATCAGCGGCTGGGGAATAATGACCTGTATTGGTTTGCTGACAGTTTTGCTCAACTTCCACAATCGGAATAAATTGAAAGTGTTCTGAACCCAGCGCTTTTAATACCTGATAGGTTTCTTTGCCTTTATTCCAATTTAGATCGTTAATCACCGTTAAGGTATTAAAGTTCACCTTATATTCTTTCAATAGTTCAATTGCATGTTTAACCCTTTCAAACGTCGGCTTACCATTGATTGAAATACGATATTTATCATGCACTTCGGCAGCACCATCAACCGAAACACCAATAAGAAAGTTATTATCTGCGAAGAATTGCGCCCATTGGCGGTTAATAGCAACTGCATTAGTCTGAAAACTGTTCGTAATGGTTTTATCATCTGCATATAACTTTTGGTATTTCACGACATTCTTGTAAAAGTCTAATCCAGCTAACGTCGGCTCCCCCCCCTGCCAAGCAAAATCAATCTCGTCTGCGTTCTGGGAGCGAATATAGTCACGCACATAGCGCTTGAGCATCGCATCTGGCATCTGTCCGACATCTTTGTTCATTGATGGCTGTTCCATCATCTCTTCTTTTTCAAGATAGAAACAATAATCACATTTCAGGTTACAGCGATAGCTTGCTGGTTTTGCCATCATGTGAAAACGAGCTTGCTTTTGGTGTGATATCGCCATGGGACTTTCCTTTCGTTCCGCAGTTCAAAACAACTGAAACGCAATATACGCAAACAAACGAAACAATAAAGCGATAAGGATCACACCAACAAAAACACATGAAAGACTTCGTAAGTAAATTTATTGTGATACATGTTCAGCAAACAAAAGTAAAAGCATTCGAAAGCGTTGGTATGTAAAAAAATGTGAGGGCGATCAAAAATCAACCAGGAAACTTTCGCTAACCTTTCGCACAAAATCACAACATGAGAGGAAATAAAAAGTGAAAGCATGGAAAAAACCTAAATACCTCACCCTATGTATTATTATCGCCCTTGGTGGGTGCGGAAACGAAAGTATTCAAAACACTGGTGGCCTCACCAATCCAGGAACTCAACCAAACACGGAAGGCAACCAAGATATTGAAGGAAAAGGGGCACAACTTGAGCCCGGTGGTTATATGTACTTTTTCGAAAAAGGATTACCACAGGCTATCACTTCCTCATCAACCACACCGCTAACAATCAGCGATGAACATTTCAAAGATGGCTCGAACTCCCTGAAATGGACCTATAGCCCCAACAGCCAGCTGAGCTTCCACCAGCAAATCAATTACGCCGATGATGACAGTGAGATAACACCTTATACCTTTATGGCCTGGGTCTATAACGAGCAAGCATCGGATAACACCCTTACCTTCCAGTTTGGCAAAGATGACAGTCCTCAAACCCAGTTTACCTATTCCCTGAACTTCGAGGGCTGGCGGGGGATTTCTGTCCCCTTCAGGGATATGGATGGTACCCCGACAGCGGACATGAATCGGCTGACCGTTACTGCGCCTGACTTGGCAGGCACGCTGCTTTTCGACCAGGTTATGATGGCTGTCCCTGTTGACAACCGCTGGCCGACACCGGATTACCAGCAACCTTTCGTCAACCCGGGTGTCGTCGATATGGCAAGCAAAAACTGGACGGCATTGTTGATGTACGATCAGATGCTGCGAGAAGACAATCCGAGCTTTAATTTCGACACTGTCTTCGATGATAGCCAGGGAGATACCGCCCCCCTGTACCGTCAGTTCGATCAGCACCTTGCAGTCAATACGCAGACAACCATCACACAGGAAAAAATCGATGCCAACCTGGCGAAATACGCCCCGTTTAGCATCTCTTATAATGCCGATGGCTCGCCAACCGGGAGTCCACTTGACCACCCAAAGCGTCATAACTTCCTGAAAGCAGGTATTGTCAGTGATGAGACACTTGCCGTGCTGACAGATACCATGACAATTCGTACGCTAGGCAAGGCCATGCTCGAAACAGCCAAATTCCTGCGGAGCCAATCACTTTCTGATGCCAACCGCGTAGCACTGGAAAAAGCCTTTATCGATGCCACCCGATACGCCCTTGATCAAGGTTGGGAAGGCGGGTCAGGTTTCCAGATCATCACTCATGTCGGCTATCAGACCCGTGAATTTTTCAATGCCATGTTCATCGCCCGCCAACTGCTTGCAGACAACCAACTACTCGAACCGATACAGCAATCTATGATGTGGTTCAACGCCACCGGCCGAGTCTATGAAACCGACGATCAAATCAACTCATCCAATGTCGATATCTTAAATACCCAGCTGCAATGGATGATCAAGAGCTTCCTGCTGTTACCGGCTCAAACAGAACGCGACGCCATGCTGCGCCAGCTGCAATCTTGGCTCAGCAAAACCCTGCTTGCTTCAGACGGATTAAGCGGTGGTTTTAAACCTGATGGCAGCGTCTTCCACCACTCGCAACATTATCCCGCCTATGGCAAAGATGCCTTTAACGGACTTTCCGGCGCCGTATTCGGCTTAAGTAACAGCCCTTATCAAATTTCACAGGCAGCCCATGAGCGAATCAAAGACGTCTTGCTCAAGATGCGTATTTACACCAAGGAAACCCACACACCCATTGTGTTGAGTGGTCGTCACCCCGATGGCAAACAGAAGATTTCACCGACACCGTTTCAGTGGCTGGCGCTTGCTGGCTCGCCGGATGGCGCCGAGCCGATCGATACCGAACTGGCTGCCGCCTATGCAAACCTGCGTCATCTTCCATCATATAAAGACGTGGCAGCCGAAGCCGAACCTACCGGTGTATGGGCCATGAACTATGCATCCATGGCAGTAGCCAGAGGGCAAAGCCCGGCTGAACCAAGTCATTCCTGGCTGGCTATCGCCCGGGGCTTTAGCCGTTATCTGGTCGGAAATGAAACCTATCAGGCCAATAACCTGTATGGCCGCTATCTGCAATATGGTCAGCTTGAAATTACCCCTTCGAACTTTTCTAAGCAGGCTTTCAGCCATGATGGTTGGGACTGGAACCGCTACCCGGGCACAACGACCATTCACCTGCCAAACAACGAACTGCGAACGGTACTCAATCAACTGCCAGGTGCGGGTATCGAAGAGATGCTGCTGTCAACAGGTAGCTACTCGGGTGCCAACAGCTTGGGAAGCGATAGCGCTATGTTTGCCATGAAGTTGCACGGACACAAAAAATATGAACAGCAAAGCCTGCGCGCCAATAAATCGTATTTCATATTCGGCAATAGCGTGGTAGCCCTCGGTTCGGGAATCCAGAATAACGATACACAGCATGAAACCGAGACCACCTTGTTCCAATACAGCGTGCCAAAGCTTGAGTCAGTCGAGATTAACGGCTATTCCGTCGATACTCTGAGTACTGAAATGACTCTTCCGGGCGAAACAACACTACTCGACCCGGCCGGTAACCGTTACTTTGTAACAGATACCGAAAAAGAACAGGTTCGCTTCAGCTACCAAATCCAAGATTCCAACGACGAGGATGATGGTACGCCAACATCGGGCCAGTTTGCCACCGCGGTGATTGATCACGGCAAAGCGCCGACCGACGGTTGCTACGAATATTCCATCAAGATTGAAGCGCAGGATGAAGCCAAACCTGTCTACACCGTACTTCAGAAAAACAGTAACGTGCATGCAGTTCGCAGCGAAGACGGTGTCGAGGCCTACGCCTTCTTTGAGCCAGCTACCCTTGCCGCATCTAACTGGGTACTGGCATCCGAAACGGCCTCGCAGATCATGCTCAAGGCCAACACGACTGCTGATCAGCTCTCGCTCAGCGTAGTCAATCCAGATCTGGCGCTCTACGATGACCAGGATCCGGAGCAAGTCGACACCAACGGCGAGCAGATAGAAGCCAGTATCTACAGCCGACCTTGGCGCTTTGACCTGTCGAAGCCTGTGGTCAGTCAATTCACCGTCAAGGGCGAATGGAAAGTAGGGATCGACAATGCGCAAGTGACAACCAAAATTGAAAACGGCAACACCTTGGTGACAGTCATAACTGTAGATGCCATACCGCAGGCATTTAACCTGATTAAGCAGTGAGCTAGCTTGTAACCAGCTAAATAAAGGGGCTGTTCAAAAATACGGCTCCTTTATATTTTTCAGTAATATCATAAAGAAAATGCAGACCAACATGCGTTGCTTATTGGCTCAATGTGGTTCCATTTAATCTGCTACTAACAGACGAAAAAAAGAACCCCGCTAAAAAAGCGAGGTTCATGAACAGCCACAGCACGTATTCTACATACATCTCTTGTGTAATTATAAATCAGCCGTTGTGCCCGCAAGCGACATTGAAAAGCAGCTTATCTGACTCTGTATAGCTTTCCCCTGTCACAATATCTGTCGCCAGGTTCGGGTAATACGCGCCAATTTCCCTGGACGCCGTCCAGTACAAACCAAACGGATAGCCTTTCATTGGCCAGCCTGAGTCTGTAAAGTCACTACGCTCAAACTGAATAGCTTCAGGTAATCGTCGGCCAATACTGCTGCACAAATCGTCGGCAGTTGTGATGATGTTATCGTATGGGTTTTCTCTTGTATCTTCATCATCCTCATACTTATACATCAGGGATGGATAGTCGCCCTGTTTTTCTTTTCTATATTTTGTTGAATACATTGGAGCCAAAGTGAACTGGAAATAATCCAGCTCAGCCGATGTGATTGGCCGATTGATATAAGAAGTATAAGAACGGAATTCATGTTTAATTGCCAAAACGGGCGCAATGCGACGATGGGTATCACCTCGCTCCAATAGCTCCCCACCCACAAGTTGCTGTTTTTTATATTCATCAGCGAATATTGGGAACAGCGTGTCTATCCCTTGTCTTGATGGATAGATAGAATCTATCGTGCCGACAACACGACAAGTGGTTTCCCAAAGACGCGCACGGTCGTTCACACAAAAGGTCAAGAAATGATGGACGTAATCTCTGGCGTTGTGGGACGCCACCTGTAACTGATAAGTGAGTTCTTCATTCATCCCTGGCGCGAGGCGGCCCGGACCATCGGTATCGATATCAAACACTTCAGTATCAGACAGGTACCAGCCTATTTCCAACTGCTCGGAAAAACCGGGCAGTTGCGCACTTACCTCGCCTTTGTAATTGAGCAATCCGGTGAAACTAATCTGCGGCAACTGCTGCTCCTCAGTACAATTGCTCTGTTCTCCCGCAACGCTACACAGACGTAGGAAATGCCCTTCATCCTGGCTAGTAATCGTATATGAACAGGTAGGCTCTGTCGGTGTCACCGTGCACTGACTGACACCACGCTGGTCAATTTGCCACTCTAACCCGACTTGATAATCAGGCTGGGTGACTAGGTTGCCAGAGACAATTTGCCCTCTCAGGGGGACCGGGCCAGCCTCATTCAAGGTAAAAGTCGGCTCAGGTAACTGTACTTCCCTAGTCTGCTGCGGAGTTGACTGTACTGCAGAAGAGTGTGTGTTCTCAGGAGCCTGTACTGACTGCACCGCCTCATTTGGTTTCGGTTCTGATTGTGGAGCCGATTGAACAGCAGGAGCAATGGGACCTTCTGCAGTTTGAACCTCATCATTAGTTTCAGGTTGCGGAACCGATTGAGTTGGAGAAGCTCCCCCCGTTACAGGAGATTTCGTATTATCCGAAGAGCCGCTACCCGACCCACCACCACACGCAAATAACATGGTCGAAGTGAGTACAACAAAAAAATGTTTCATTTTCATCATGCATTCAATAATAAAAAGAAAAGAAAAAACCACGAAGGCAATAAATTTCGGGTATACGGATCTGCCGTAGCAAACAAAAGCTATGGTCTCATTAGTCAAAATGCGCTTTATCGCTTATCCAGGTTCTGTTTTAGAGTAAACACGTAATACCTCGGCGAATAATACAGTGTCCATTTAATGCCTTCAAACGATAACTATCATCGAATCAATAAGATTTTTTTATCGAAACATTCATTAAGACGATTAATTAACCAGCCAATCACTTTTCTGGAGAGAAGATGAGCTAACTTAACATTCGTTATCTCACTAAGGTTCTAAGGACAAAAGCCTCATATTCACAACGAGTTGTGCTTACAGCTAAGACAAATTGAATTTAGCCATATGAAAATTAATCTCGTCCTTGCACTGTGAAAGCTGGCGATATGTTTTATCCAATTGCCCGGCAGTATCAGACGACTGCCGAGTAATACTGACGATCACCTGCCCGTGCCGCCTCAATTGCCGCATTAAGCGCCAGCAGGTTAGTCTGTTCGGAAATACTGCTGATCACCTCAAGTACCGAGCTTATATTCTCAGTCCCCTGTGCCAGATGTCCGACGACTCCGGCAGCATCTGTAATACTGGCATCTAGCTGGCAAATATCGGCAATAGCAATATCTGTAATCTGATTACAGTGTTCAATCAGCTGCAGGCTCTGACTGGCACTCTCGGCCACCTCGGCCACACTGCTGCTAATTTCAGTCATTGTGGTTGTCAGCTGGGTCATGGCCGTTGCCACCAGTTCGGATTCCGCCAACTGCTTCTGCACACCACTGTTATTATCTTTGGCAATCGTGCTCATTTCCGATGTCACCGTATTTAGAAGATCCAGGTTCTGGCTAATATCCCCGACCATATGGCGAAGCGAATTTGTCATATGATTTATTGCCTGTGACAAACTTGCCAGCTCATCCGAGCATCAGAAGAGAGCTGGTGATATAGCTCTCCATCAGCCAGTTTCTCGACAATGCCAATCGTGGACTTGATCGGATTAATCACCGAACGGGTGATCACTAGGCCACTAACAAAACTGACCATCACTGCCGATAAGCACACGATGACGCCCATCCAGGTACTCAACTGCTTATCCTGCGCCATTTTCTGCTCGACATTAGCGACCAACGACTTAGCGCTGTCACGGACATCTGTAGCGGCTTGAAGCATGAGCTCACGCATTTCGACAGAAGCATGAACCAAACTACCGATCTGATTGAGCTTGTTTTGATAAACCGCAATCTCCGATGGCTCTACATAGCTTGCCCATTGACTAATATTGGCTTCCCACTGACTAATCAATGCTGGATCTAGTGACAATTCGGTTTGGGTTCGCACCTTGTTCAAGCCGAGCCAGTGTTAGCTGGGCCGAATCAGCCAAATATTGCTCTGACCAACGCCTCTCTGCCTCGACCATCTGCAAGGTGATATTCTGGATTGTTGTCACTTGCTGGTAAAATTGTTCAAATTCTTTACCGTATTTGATACTGGCAGTTTCAAACCGCTCCGCCAACGGGCGATCATGACTCGAATTAAAAAGGTGCTTACTGGCCATGAAGTTATCGAGATTGACTTTATGCCATTTTTTAAATCGCTGTGCGTACAATGGATCTCGGGTATTAAGGTAATTATTCTCCAGCACCTGCAATCCAAAGACTTCCCTGACACCGACATTCGCAGCATTTAACTGATCAATACCATCATCAATGAGCCTGCGCGCTCTTAACCCTTCGCCATATACCAATAGCAACAGAAAAATGATGATGGCAAAGCCAGCACCTAACCGTTAACCAAAACTATACTGATCTAATCTGAACATTTCTTCTCCCCAATATACCTATGATCATCATTTTTATATCCATCGTAGGCAGGATGCGTTCTAAAACTTATGACTTTAATACTGAAAAAGACCAACCCCACCTCTACAGGATCGACATTTCAATATCTGAAATAGCGCAAATAACTGCCCACAGTATACACAACAAAACGAAACACCAAGACGACAAAAAACACAAAAACAAACAAACGAAATAAAACGAAGGGTTGTGATTGTAATGCGTAGATACAAAGCACAACAAAAAACGTAAACAAGTTAATGGTTGACTTTCTTGAAACCGATCAAGAAAAAGACAACCCATTTTCACTGGCCTTCCGAGACTTACTTAACTACACAAATAAAGAAGAAAATGGAAATAAAAAACATATCACTGCTGGCTTTTAGTATTTTCATCGTATTATCCGATTGTAATTACAAAAGCCAAAGAGTCTTCAAGACCCCGAAAGTTCGGGAGTATCTCAGAAAAAGGCAGAATCTCAAGCCTGCCGGATATAGGTACTTCTTTGAATACGGTGTGCCAGAAGCCATTATTACTTCTGATAATCAAAACTATGCACCCAGTACTCTGATGGGTGAAATCCAAACCAAATAAACCTTCATATAGCGATGAGTGACCCACCACATTCACATGCCTTCATTAGCCTTCACCAACCGGGATAAACCTTCGATAGCTTTCGAAATCTTTCATTGATGTGATCAATCACACAGTGAAAAACATTTTGATGCCTTACGATTCACAACAGTACGAAAGCGATAGAATCACGTATTGTTAAATGAAAAGAATAATCTTTATTACTCAATTCATACTTAAAAAACTGTAATACCTTTACTTATCAGGAGTAGATTATGTCTATAACCCGTCGCAGTTTGCTTAAAAGCATGGCTGCTACAAGTGTTGTTGCAGCAGGTGCTGTTACAACTGGATGTGCACCATCAAAACGCTCAACTCAAGTACCACTGAATACTAAAAATCCAAATCTATTAATCATTTTTCCAGATGAAATGCGTACACAATCACTTGGGTTTATGAACCAAGATCCTTCACTTACACCGAACCTGAATAAATTTTCGAATGAAAGTGTTGTACTGAAGCAAGCGGTTTCAAACTTCCCTTTATGTACCCCTTTTCGTGGTATGTTAATGACAGGCCAGTATCCTTACCGCAATGGTATCCAGGGTAATAGCCATACTCCTATGCCAGGTAAATTCGGTGGTCAGGATTTTGGTATCGAACTAAAGCAACAGCAACGTACATGGTCTGACATTCTTAAAGGAGAAGGTTATAGCATGGGTTATATCGGTAAATGGCACCTTGACACACCTAAGCCGCCATTTATTCCTAGTTATAACAACCCAATGGAAGGTCGTTACTGGAACGACTGGACGGAACCAGAAAAACGTCATGGCTTTGACTTCTGGTACAGCTATGGCACTTATGATAAGCACATGACGCCTATGTATTGGACTAATGAAACCCCACGCGATCAACCATTGCGCATTAATCAGTGGAGTCCAGAACATGAAGCGGATGTTGCGATCAAATATCTTCGTAATGAAGATGGTAAATATCGTGACAGCGAAAAACCATTTACTTTAGTGGTTTCTATGAATCCGCCTCACTCACCTTATGATCAGGTACCTCAAAAATATCTAGATCGTTTTGAAGGCAAGACCTCTAAAGAATTGAATAGCCGACCAAACGTAGTGTGGGATAAAGAGTATCTTAAAGGCTATGGTCCTGACTTCTTTAAAGAATACATGGCTATGATTAATGGTGTTGATGAGCAGTTTGGCCGCATCATCAATGAATTGGAACGTTTAAATCTTGCTGAAGATACTTTGGTTGTGTTTTTCTCTGACCACGGCTGCTGTATGGGGTCTCATGGTAAACCAACCAAGAATAATCATTATGAAGAATCAATGCGTATTCCTATGATGTTCCGTTGGCCAGGTAAACTTTCCCCTCGCAATGATGACATCCTATTTTCAGCACCAGATATTTACCCAACTATGTTTGGTGTTATGGGCCTATCTGATTTAATTCCAGATACCGTTGAAGGTCGTAACTTTGCGAATACAGTTGCTGGTCTTCCTGGTGATGATAAACCTACCTCTCAGCTATACACCTTTATGCCTTATGGTGGTCAATCTTATGGCCGTAGAGGTATACGTACTAATCGCTATACTCTGTCCATCACTCGCAGAATTGGTAAGCCTTTAACTTACGTTCTTCATGACAATAAGAATGATCCTTACCAAATGGAAAACATTGCTAATGGAAACGAAGTACTAATTGAAAAAATCATTATTGAAGAATTAATTCCTTGGCTAGAAAAAACCGGTGATCCTTGGCGACCTACCGAAGTTCCTGTCAGTGTTACAAAAGCGTTTACCTAAACACACATAGCTCGCAGACCTCATCCTAATTCATTTGGGGTGAGGTTGTTCAGTGTCACTTCATATCAGCCCACTAATATTCAGCGTTTCCATAAATATAATGTTCTTTTATGTCTCGTGCCGCTTCCAATTTCACATCAATCATTGATTGATACTAAGTTGTCTAGATCTTTTGGTATCAGAATTTTTTTAATTTATCAGTTGCTTTAGCATAAACAACTAGCTCAGATGCTGGTGGCTTAATGCGGCTCTTCTACGTTTCAATGGATTTAATAATATCAGCTTCAGACGGCTTACCATATAGATAATGGTCATTTCAAAACGGACCTTTTACTAAGTGTACCTGGCTATGTCGCTTGTTTCATTATTTACCTGTAGGGTTTTTAGATTACTTGAAAATATCTATAATGCCTCGACTTAACCAAAGTAAAACTAATATAAGAACATTTCTGCTACATATTTTCTCAAGGTAATTGTCGTCTGGAAATATTTAAGCCGCTTGTTAAAGCTGATCATTTTCATCTATTTTCACAAGGTTGCTGATCAACAATTTGAATTCATAACCAGAAAAAGAAAGCACCGAACGTTTTCACGTTCAGTGCTCTACTTGCCTAGCCGCTATCCTTTACGATATAAGCCTAATAATGCTTAAACGAATAGCATGGTGTTAACATCATTAGCTTTAACTTTAGAAGTTGAAAACTGACGTTTTATATCTGTTCTAAGCTGATTATTTTGCTGTATAAGTATAAGAGAACAGTAGTTTCATATCGTTACGATCAGCTTTATAGTTCGTATCCTCTGAACGGAAATACGCAGGATAGAACTTAACATTCAGACCTTCTAGACCACCGTCCATGAACTTATAGCGAATGTTGTAATCAAGAGATTTCATTGTACCATCATAAGTACGAGCATCAGCTTTTGCTTTCACATCAGTAACAACGTTCCAACCGTAGTTCGCACTTACACCAGCACTTAGCTCTGGAATACCCCAATCAGCAAAGTTATAGTCAACCCCGAACTTAACCGCATTTGTACCATCGGCAGCGTAATCATCAAGCTGTGCTTTAGCTTGCAGGAATTTACGATTATCTGAGTTCGCCCAAGGCGTTAAGCGGAAGTTGTACGCTTTGGTATCAGGCGCATCTGTTTGGCTATATGCTAAACGCCAGCTGAAGCCACCATGTTTAAGGTCAGCGCCTAAACCAATATAGCTTTCATTTGACGCATCTTGAACTTGAGATACATCACCTTCAATGTATTTACCACCGTGATAGAAGGCAGCAGTATTCAGTTTCAAATCTGAGCCTAGATCGAAGTTATACTTAACCAGTGCTTGCCAGTTTTTACGGTATTCCTTGCCTTCGCCGTAACCCAAATCGATCACACCGTTATCTAACTTATAGATAGCACCAACCGTATGAATAAAATCGATATTCTCAGCGGCTGACATACCTTCTTCGCCCTGATGCCACTTATTCGTCAAGTCTTTAAACTTGCTTGACCAATCGTTTTTAAACTGATCAGCCCATGCATAACCAACGATGAATTTACCGAATGAAGCTTTTGCTTCAGCACCACGGTAAGCATGTGGGTTCAGACCCCAGCTTGAACGGATGGTACCGATGTTAATACGAGTGTAACCACCACGTACTGCCAAGCCCATATCTTCGTTACCAAATTTAGCTTTAACTGCTGCAACGTTAAGGGAAGTGTTCGTTTTCTCACAAGGGTCATCGGTGACACCATCATCGTTACAGTCGTAATCATACAGAAGGATTTCTGATTGACCGACTGTATCGCCAAGCTTTAAGTTGGTACTTGCCCAAAGATCAAAACCAATTACATCTTTGAAATAACCAGAACGGTAATCAAGTGCTAGTTGAAGCGTTTGGTTTTCAATTTGTGGTTTGTAATCACCCTCAGCATTTTTTTGTTCGCGATCACGAATGTATAAGAAAGAGTGTAGTTTCGCAGAAGAATCTTCATAGAACGCTTTTTTCGCTAGATATGATAAATCTTCTGCTGCTGCGCTTGCATTACGAACATCGCTCTGAGCAAGTTCAGTGTTAGCATTTGCATTAAATGCTGCTAATCCCGCTATTACCGATATTGTTAGCAAGGATAAACTTTGATTTCTAATTTTCATTAAATGACCTTAAATTACTCAATGATACTTAGCTTTTTGCTGAATCCATCAGTATTTGATATCGATCCTTCCCTCAGGAAAAATCAACAACATCAGCCCCTTGTGAACAACTGTAATCATGGACATAACGCCTTAACAAACCATCGCTCACCTCTGAGGCTGTAACTAATAAAGACAAAACAAAAAATAAAAGACGTAAAGAATATACGCTAACTACAGGGTCAAAAGAAACGTTCAAGATCACAAAACGAAAACAAACAAAAACAAAACAAAGGAATTCAAAAGAAACAATGGGCCCATCAAAAGAAAACAAAGATACAGCCGGAAGGATATGAAGGTCGTGGGATATCATTTAATTATCACGAAAGCTTGATGATTTTCGAATCACCAAACAAAAGTAGCGTTTTATAAAAATCCCAGCGCAAGCTGGGATTAAATCTAATGGACCATGATTTTTTCAAGTGAAAATTAATATCATCTTGCATATCGAAAGCTGTTTCGTTGTTTTGGCTAGTTTCAGGTCTTTTTCAGATGACTTACGAGTGATATTTACAATAACCTTCATATTTTCAATAAATGATTCCGAAAACATATTTCGGTATGACAAGCAATATCTTCGAACCGATGATGTGAGAATAATAAGTAATAGCTCAACTCCTAAGTAAATTTGATCCAGTTTTCTATACGTGGTTTATCGCTTACTATTTTTTGATTAATGATCAAGGTCAAACTTTAATAATTTTGTATAGATACCTATGGGTGTGATTTAATGTGGAAAAATTTCATCTTTTGACTAGCATTAGAATGTAAATAGTCAAAAAAGGATAATAAAATGAAAATAACTGCTATCTTATTTTTTGGGTTAATCCTCGCGGGATGTACCACTTCACCAAATCTATCGACATCATCATATCAACCATATGATGATGTAAATGATATGGAAGAGCGTTATGACGCCCTGTTACATGATGACGAGAATCGTAACGAATAAGAAGGTTATTATTATAAAGGCTCCAATGTAGCCTTTGTAAAAAATAAAAAACCGCCTCTTAAGGCGGTTTTTAATAGGGCTCTTCGATGGCTGTGCGGGAGCATGATACTGTTAATTTTTCAATAATACACACCACTATAGGTGGTGGTTTTGAGATGACAATAAAAGAACACATTATTCAAATGAAGGAATCCTTTCACTTACCACTTCCGAACCTTTCGTTTTTGATTTCGATCTCACTTACAGGGTTTCGATATGTTTGTTTTAGGCTTGATGAGTACAATTAATTGCGTTAGATAAAAGAAAAGATAAGGCGATGAGCTTTAATCTCACCTAGTCTAATCTTGGTTTAATTTATCCGTTCTAAATTAAATATCTCAATTGTATTAAGGTCATGTTATGTCAATCTCTCGTCGAAACTTTATAAAAGGTGCGACTATCGCTGGTACTGCCAGTGCATTTTCACCAACAGCTTTCGCAAATAAAACAAACTCTGTTGTTATTAATAAACCCACTAACCCTAAAAACATTCTGATTATCACCGCAGATCAATTAGCAAAAAAAGCGGTCGCCGGTTATGGCAATGATTTTGTTAAGACTCCTGCAATGGACTCTATCATTAACAAAGGTACACGCTTTGAAAATGCTTACTGTTCATTCCCTCTTTGTGCACCATCACGCGCAAGTTTCTGGACTGGCCGCTTGCCACACCAGACGGGTATTATTGCGAACAGTAGCCCAAACATTCCAAACTCCATGGAAACGTTGGGTAATATTTTCTACCAAGCGGGTTATGAGTGTGTCCATTTTGGCAAACAGCATGACTACGGTTCATTGAAAAGATTTATTCGAGCGGATCAAGTACAGAAAGATGTTGCAACAACTTCTGCTTTTCCTGTTAACTATGATTCACGTGAGGATGTTTATTGCTTAGAAGAAAGTGTTAAGTTCCTGAAGGGCAAGACAAACAAAAAACCTTTCCTAATGGCGGTTGAATTCAACAACCCACATAACATTTGTGGTTGGGTTGGTAAATTTCAGGGAGAACACGGTGATATTAACGGAATTGGTGAGTTACCTGAACTACCTGAAAACTTTGAAGCCAATGATGATCTAATGAGTCGTTCTAAGTCGGTACAATATGCTTGTTGTACTCATAACCGTACTCGTCAGGCATCTCACTGGAATGAACTTAACTTTCGTCAGTATCTAAAAGCTTACTACCATTACACTGAGCTAGCCGATGATTGTATTGGGCAGGTTTTGAACACCTTAAAAGAGACTGGTCACGATAAAGATACTCTCGTTGTATTTTTTGCTGATCATGGTGATTCAATGGGCGCGCACCGATTAGTAACTAAAATGAACTGGTTCTATGATGAAACGACTAACGTTCCTTTTGTATTCTCTGGACCAGATATTAAGCAAGGAAATCAGTTAAACCAGCTTGTATCTCTTTGTGATTTGCTTCCGACTTTATGTGACTATGTAGGCTTACCAATACCTGAACATATTTATGGAAAGTCTGTCTTACCATTGTTGCAAGGTAACAAGCTAGATGACTGGCATGAAGAGGTTGTTTCACACTGGCACACAAACCGTGAAATGACAATTCAACCAGCTCGCATGATGCGCACTGAGAAATACAAGTACATTGTTTATCGTGAAGATAGTGATGAAGAACTTTATGACATGATTAATGATCAAGGAGAAATGAAGAATCTAAGTAAAGATCCTGCGTTCGCCAGTGTACTTGAGGATATGCGTAGTCGATTTAAAATTTATGTTGCTAATACTGTTGATCCGTTCTTCACCCAAGAGGTAGTGGTTGATAAACGTTGGCGTAGTCATGAGCTTGGTTATCACAATCATGAAGGTGACTCATCAATAGATATTTATCTCCGTGAAATTCGTCCACTAGAAAAAAAGAATGATATAAAAGCGATTGAGGCTGCAAAACAAGCAGTAGTTACTGCTGCTCGCGGATCTTATTGTAAAGCATAATATCTGTTGTCATTGACGCGAACATGATAGGTGTTCGCGTCCAGGTACGAATTTGCCTTTGCTCAACATCAAATACCGAATGAAGCCATTTTTCTATCACAATATAACCGATATAAAGTCACGATATTCATTGTTGCGCTACAGGCTTCTAGCAAGGATCCACCAATAGAACCCAAAGCTATATTATTGCCTAACCACAATAATGAACCAGTCAGCAAGCCTAAGCGTAGCCTGATCCCATCCAGCATAAAAAGTGAGTAGGTTCCTACACAGATTCCCAGCACACCAAGCACTTCACTCGGGCGCTGAATAGTGAGAAATCCAACACAGCTAAAGAGAAGAAACCCCACCATCACGAGCCTTGAACGGATTTTTATCGTAATTAAATTCCTAACCATCGAAACTGCAGCACAGAATGCAGATGAAAAGGAACTAAGTAAAATAAAGTGGAACACATTCATCAAACATAATACTGCCATCCACAATTTCAGCTTTGCATCTTTTTTCTGATAAAACGCAAATAATCCGATAGCAAAACTAAAAAAACCAAATAATTGTGCAATCAGATAGGTATTTTGATCTGACATGAATATAGTGTTCTCTTGTGCACGAAATAAAAAGCCTCTCTCTCATTCAATTTGACAGAATTAAAAAAAGAGGCAGATTAACTCAGATGTTGCTTATTGTTACTTAACCAGCTTGCAAAAACCGAAGGTGTCAGGATTATGAAAGTTTGGTTTTGCTGTTTGAGGATCAACCCAAGTCATCCAGCCCATATCAATACTACCGTCTTTCTGTGGGGTAAATTCAGCACGCATCAAAGCACACAGCAGTAGTGATTGCTTGTCATCCTGCCAAAGGCCCATCTCAGAAATTGTCGTTAGCGGTAGTTTACCTTCAATAATATAACCGTTATTCATGATGCTAGTCTTGGTCTCAAGACCAGGCCAGTTCCAGTTGCTATCCAGAGAGGCACGCTTTTTCTTCACCATATCGTAAGATGCTTCAGCACTGAAAACTCGCGCTTTGGGATCCACTTCCATTGTATAATAAGCAGATAACTGCGGATCTTTCGCCAGAAAGATTTCCACCCGATCTGAGTCAAGGATCGCACGCTCAGGATCTGTACCAATGGCCAGGTGCTGATCTTCTACCACATAGCGAAAGTAAACGGCCTGCTTATCCCATACTGCGCGAAACTCGGTATCAGGTGCAACATCGCCACGCCACGGAAAGGTAAATTGGGTTAATGGAACCGCTTTTTCCCAGGCTTTATCCACTCCTTTTCCATCAATGACCGGTGCTTCTTGGGTAAAGTTAATTTCATAAGTATTTTCCGCATCAGATGCGTTTACATGTGTTGCAACAATACTCGCTAATAATAGGGAAGAGAAAGTAAGTTTCTTTTTCATAATAAATTCCTGTTATTTTTATCTTGCTTATTTTCCATTGATTAAAAAAACTGATTTTATTTTCATAAAATCAGCTTGAATTTTTAAAGATCAAATTTGACAGATTCTCGATTATTCAGCTAAATGCATAACTTCTGTTGCAGCCAGAATAAATGCACCGGCACCATAATCGATATTGTGTTCAAACTTCACATCACGCGGATTGAAAGCCGGAAGCTGAACCCACCCCATCATACCGTTGTCATGAATTGCCGTTTGTAGTGCCGCCCAGGATGTTTCAACGACAGGTAAATATGTTTCACGGTCTAAAATACCGTTATTAATTCCCCATGCTAAGCCGTAACAGAATAATGCTGTTGCACTACTCTCTGGGGCAGGGAAGCTTTCAGGATCTAGCAAACTTGTCCGCCAGAAACCATCTGCTTGTTGATACTTGATAACTTCTGCTGCCAATGCTGTAAACAGGTCGATATAAGGCTGGCGCTGCTCGAAATCCTCTGGCAGACGCGCCAAAATTCGCGGGCATGCTGCCAACATCCAGCCGATACCGCGCGACCAGAACACCTTCTCACCGTTAGCTTCGCGTAGCTCTGCCCCACCGTGACCGAATTCATCACGGTACTTCTGGCCTAGCTCAGTTGGCATGTAACGGTAGTCACGGTAAAACAGGCCCGTTTCACGATCGTAAAGGTGATCAATCGAATCCCAGAACGCCGTATGCATGTAATCAACATACTTGCGCTCGCCGGTCACTTTCGACAAAGCCGCAAAGGCAGGAGGTGCCATGAACAGTGAGTCCAACCACCACCAGTCGCGATGGCCTGGTTTCGGCTCATCAAGCATAATATCGAACGCTTTAATGGTCGGTTCCAACGCTTGAGGGATGTTTATTATTGGGTAGACATCCAGATAAGCTTGGGCACAAACATGGTCATCAGCAAAACGCGGAAATACACCGGTCCGAAAACCTGTGTGTAATGTGTAGTTCATTACACCGTTCAGGTATTCCTGATCGTCAGTTGCCATCCATGCAGCAGAGACACAAGACCAGAATACTCCACGTTCCCAGTCCGTATCCTTGATAAAACGAGTCGCGCCACTGCGGCGAATCACAGAACGAGTCTGGTTCGCGGCTTGGTAGCGGTAGACATGTTTTAGCTGCTTTAGTACATGTTCTTTCATCAATGTCATGTCATCACCTATTAGCGAGCCAACCAGCCGCCGTCAACAGCAAGGGTGTACCCCGTTACGTAATCTGACGCCGGAGAGGCCAGGAAGATAACAGGACCGGCCATATCAGATGGCAGTCCCCAACGACTAGCAGGAATACGCTCCAGGATGGCCTTGTTGCGCTCTTGGTCTTCACGCAGCGCCTGAGTGTTATTGGTTGCCATATAACCCGGGGCGATAGCGTTCACAGTGATTTTGTGTGGGGACAGTTCAGTCGCCAGTGCACGGGTAATACCCATGACCGCAGACTTGGATGCTGTGTAGGAAATAACACGGATACCGCCTTGGAAAGACAACATAGAAGCAATATTGATAATCTTGCCGCCATTGCCTTGCGCAATGAAGTGTTTAGCAACAGCCTGAGACAGGAAGACAACCGCTTTTTGATTAATGGCGATAACATCGTCCCAGTTCTCTTCTGAAAAATCCAGCAGGTCTTCACGGCGAATAATACCGGCATTGTTTACCAAAATATCAACACGACCCATTTCAGTCACAGCCTGGTCAACCAGTGCAGTCAGAGCTTCTTTGTTCGAGTCGGCGATAAGGTTGGCAGTGATGTAGTGAAACTTGCGGCCCAGCGCTTCAACTTTCTCGCGCGTTTCTTCAGCTGGGACATAACCGATACCCAGAATGTCAGCACCAGCCTGTGCCAAGCCAACTGCCATGCCTTGACCAAGGCCCGTATCACAACCCGTTACAATGGCAACTTTGCCTGATAGATCAAATATATTCATTTTGAATTCCTGATAACTTTTAAATACGGTACGGCACGTTCGACAATGCAATATTAATAGGCAAGGTATGCCATACCGCTAAGTAATAAATAAGAGGTGGGGATTATTTCAGGTCGCTCATCGCAACATGGTCCATATCGTGGAACGTCTGATTTTCACCAACCATGCTCCAGATAAAGGTATATGCCGCTGTACCGACACCAGAATGAATTGACCAGCTTGGACTAATCACGGCTTGTCCATTACGAAGAACAATGTGGCGGGTTTCTTGTGGTTCACCCATGTAGTGGAACACAATATTGTCATCTTTCATGTTGAAGTACAGGTACACTTCCATACGGCGCTCATGCGTATGACACGGCATTGTGTTCCACAGGCTGCCAGGAGCCAGTTCAGTCAAGCCCATTAACAGCTGACACGTTGGCAATACTGCTGGATGCAGGTACTTATTGATAGTACGTACGTTGCAGTTTTCCTGGCTACCTAGTGTTTCAGGAGAAGCGTCTTCACGTGTAATTTTACGTGTCGGGTATGTCATATGAGCAGGTGCACTGTTTACATAGAAACGTGCTGGCTTTTCTGCTGATACACTTTCAAACTTAACTTCTTTGGTACCCTTACCCACGTAAATTGCTTCACGCGTGCCAATTTCAAATGTTTCACCATCAACGATAACCAAACCAGGTTCACCGATGTTAATAGCACCTAATTCACGGCGCTCAAGGAAGAAATCAACACCAATTTCTTTTCCGCCTTCAAGTGTTAGTGCTTCTGTCGTTGGTACTGCACCACCAACGATAATACGGTCAATGTGGCTATAGGTAAGATTAATTTGACCTTCCTGAAACATATCCTCAATCAGGAATTGCTCACGTAAACCTGCAGTATCTAACTGCTTTGCATGTTCGCTATGAATTGGTTGGCGAATTTCCATTATAAAACCTCGTAACTATCAGATTGGTAAAAGGGCTAGAATGACTGACGTAGATGTCATTACACTGCTTTATATGCCCATTCACCGTTGATTAAAGTGCCTTGCACTTGTAAATCGTTATTCATTATTGTGAGGCTCGCATCCATACCTTCAGCAATGCTGCCTAGGCGATGCGCGACCCCGAGATATTTCGCAGGTACTGACGATGCCATTTGCACCGCATCCCACTCTGGTACATGGCTTTCAAAGACCATGTTTCGTAATGCTTGATCTAAACTACAAGTACTGCCCGCTAAAGAACCGCATGGACTACGCGCTTCACCCTGAGTAACCGTGATCGTCTGAGCACCAAGCTGATACTCACCATCACTTAACCCACCAGCTCGCATGCAATCCGTGATTAATGCAATGCCCTGATAACCTTTCATCCGATACGCTAATTGCATCATGACAGGGTTAACATGAATGCCATCAGCAATCAGTTCAGCTAGCATGTCGTGGTATAAAACAGCGCCACAACAACCTGGTTCACGATGATGAAGTCCACGCATACCATTAAACAAATGCACACCACAATCAGCACCACGGTTATGCGCTTCAGTCACTTGGTCAAACGTTGCATCAGTATGTGCTACTGATGTTTTAATACCGTGTTCTGTTAGCCAGCTAATGGCTTCCATCGCACCTTCAGCTTCCGGTGCAACTGCAGCACGAAGTAATGAAGCCGAAGCCGCTTCTTTTAACTGTTCCAGTTCTCCAATTGATGGAGATTTCAAATAAGCAGGGGGATGAGAGCCACGATGTGGTTCAGTAAAATACGGTCCCTCTAAAAAACTGCCCAACAGCTCTGCGCCATGGGTTTGTTTCTGCTCAATGAAAGTACGCACACCAGATAACGCGTTTAAAATATCGTCCCAAGGTGCTGTTACTGTGGTACCTACCCAGCCGACCACACCGGTTTGCGGCAAGGCATTAGCAATGTTCTGCAACGCTTCATCCGTTGCATCCATCACATCAGCCCCTTGACGACCATGAATATGGATATCAACAAAACCCGGTAACAATGACTGACCTTCAAGATGGATCACATCACAGTCTGTCGGTATCGTTGCTGTCACTGCTTCGATCTTACCGTCAGCAATGATCACAACAGTATCGGTTTCAATACTAGCTGGGGTAAATACGCGATCTGCGAGTAAGGCGTAACGCATGCTTATAGTCCGTCTTCACATTCAAGATCTGGTTCAGGTTCAGCCATAACAGCTTCCAGCTGCTTGCGCATGTCTTGTATGCAAGAACCACCAATCTCTAACAGGATGTCAACCAACTCTTTTACGCTAACGTCTTCACGTTCAAACGCTGCATTGGCAATCATTGGCAGGTTCGCACCACCAATCAGTTCAACATTGTCAGTATCCATCATGATGCTTAAGGCACGGTTTGATGGTGAACCACCTGGAATGTCTGCTAAAAACAGAACACCTTCCCCTGAATCAACCTCTTTGGCTGCTTGACGAAGTTGCACTTCTAATTCGTCAGTTGACATAGATTCAACAAAATCAATAAACATCATTTGCTCTTGTTCACCAGCAATTGCTTTTACTGCCGATTGCATACCTGAAGCAAAGTTGATATGACCTGATACAACAATACCAATCATGGGTTAATCCTTGATAATGGGGGGATAACTCCCCCCTTATGAGCTCTTAATTCTAATAACTTAAAGAATGCCTAAATAGTGACCGACGACACCCGCAGCTAAGGTCGAGAAAATCAAAACAGGAGGTTTCGCCCAGAATCCGGTGCCTTTCACCAACTTAAGCATGAAGAACACCAACGCCAGTGGCAGTATATTCGGCATAACTTTGTCGAACAGAGCACTTTGCAGCTCAACAACCTTACCCCCCAACTCGAGTGATGCTGTCGTCTGCACCCGTATAAAGGTGGCTGACAGCGCACCAATCACAAAGATACCCATGATATTGGCGGCTTTTGCCACCTTTTCAGTGGCGTCGCTCAGGTTCACCATGGCAGCCGTACCGGCCTTATAACCCATAAACATCAGGCCAAAATACACGAAAAAATGAACAATCTGGTACAAGAAGAAGAATACGAAAGGACCTGCAATCGAGCCTTCCATCGCTATTGATGCACCTAGTGCCAATGTCAGGGGCATTAGAGTCATATGGTCGATAGCATCACCGATACCACCTGTTGGACCCATGCCCGCAACCTTCAGTACGTTCACCGTCGAAGGTTTTTCTTTGTTCTCTTCCATCGCAATCGATGTGCCAAGCAAGAAAGTGAACAATTTCGGGCTCGCATTAAAAAACTGCAGGTGGTTCTTTAATGATTTTGCAAAGTCACGCTTGTTATTACCGTGAATTTTCTTCAGTGCCGGAATAATCGAATATGCAAAGCCACCCGCCTGCATACGTTCGAAGTTAAAGTTACCTTCCATGAACAGTCCGCGAAAAGCACAGAGCCAAAGATCTTTCTTGCTAATCACTTTACGCGGAGTGGTGTCTTCGTATGCATCAATATCATCAACCAGACTTTCATGAACCTTGGAGTTTCTATCGGCTAGTTTGCCTGCAGTGATATCAGATGCCATCTTCGAATTCCTCTACTTGATTATTTGAATTTCCATTGTTACCGCTGAAGAAGTAATACAGTGCTGCTGCTGATGCACCTAAGATTGCTACCGCCATAATGGGCAGTTTCAGGTAAGTCGTCATCACGAAACCAATGAAGAACACACCAGACACTTCTTTCGACCACATGATTTTTAATAGCATAGCGAAACCGATAGCCGGAACCATCTTCGCACCAATACCCAGACCTTCTAACAGGACTTTCGGAGCATTTTCATCAATCCAGCTTGCAGCATGCTCGCCAAAATAAACGGTAATAAATGCAACAAGAGCGTACATCAGGCTTCGCAAACCAATGGTAGTTATAAGAAGTCGGTCGATACCCGCTGAATCACCAGTTTCTGCGAATTTATCCGCTTTGCCCATCGTGAAAGATGTCATTGCGAAGAAACCAATAACCAGCATTTGCATCAGCACTGCGATAGGCATACCCACACCCATTGCAACTTCAGCTGACTGACCGGTCATTACTGCAAATGCAACAGCGGCGATAGTACCCATGGTGACATCTGGCGGCTGAGCACCGGCATTAGGTACCAGACCTAACCAGGCCAATTCCAGTGTTGCACCGGCAATCAGGCCAATTTGCATATCACCCATGATCAGACCAACGACAGGGCCTGTAATAAGTGGGCGGTGGATGTTCAACGCGACATCGAATTTATCGATACCACAGAAGAACGCCCATATTGCGACAAGCGTAGCTTCAAAAAACATGATTCATTCCTTTTTAAATCTCTGTTTATGGTTTGTTTGGCGGTGCTTACGCAACCGCCGCGGCAAGTTCAAGTACATTTACTGGATTTTGATCCGGTGTGTTTTGCACTGTGCAAATCACACCGCGTTCGACCATACGTTCAAATGCGTTAATATCTATTTCATCAACAGAAACGGTTTTAGCAATCTGGCGTTTACCGTCATGGAAGTGCATGTTGCCAACATTACAGTGGGTAATTGGCACACCACCTTCAACTAAACGGGCTACGTCATTCGGGTTATTACACAGGATGAAGATTTTTTGCTTTGGCGATGCTTTACCAATCACATCAATCGTCTTTTGGATTGAAAAGAAACGTACCGCATATTCACCACCGGCAGAGGCTTTCATTCCTGCCTGCATAAAGGCTGCATTTGGGCCTTCAGCCGCATCATCATTTGCAACTAAAATAAGATTTGCTTCAGTGTGCTTACCCCAGGTAATGCGAATTTGGCCATGTAAAAGACGCTCATCAATACGCGTCCAGACAATATTTGGTGCAGTCATCAGAGTTCTACCTCTTCTTAATTATTAAAGTTATGGATAGTGACACCTTGGACAACGCGATTTACTTCGCCTGTTGGACAAGGGTTGTCAGGGGTATAGCCCAAAGCTAAAGAACGATGGAACGCATAGATTTGAGCAAAAAGAACATAAGGAAATAACAGTTCAACATCAGCGGCGGTTTCCATTCCTGGAACATGCCAGAAATCACCGTTTGTCACCTGATCGTCAAGCTGAGCTGTAATTGCTATCACCTTGCTAGCGATATTATCGCGACGCAGTTCGTTCAACAGATCGAGGTCATATTTACGGGTGTATGCGTTATTGGAAATGAAAACCACAATCATGGTTTTATTATTAACAATAGATTTTGGACCATGACGAAAGCCCAACGGTGAATCAAAGCAAGCCACTACTTCACCAGCGGTTAGTTCAAGTAACTTCAATGCCGATTCTTTTGCTAATCCTTGCAAACCACCGCTTCCCAAATAAATAACCCGGTCAATGTTATGGCTTGCATTATTACTTATATTTATATTAATTTCTTTGATCAACGCCTCAGAACACTTACAAATGCTTTCGATTTCTTTCGATAAATCTTTTTCCAGCATAAATACCGAAAAAACAGCTAACATCATCGAAGAAAAGCTTGATGTCATCGCAAAAGATTTATCATTTGTTTCTTCAGGCATTAACAAGGCAAATGACTTGCTATCATTTACACTGCCTTTATAAAGGTGACCTTCGCTGTTGCAGGTTACTACCAAGTGATAGCAGTTAGTCAGACACTGATTTGCTAATTCGACTGCGGCTAAACTTTCTGGACTGTTTCCTGATCGGGCAAACGATACAAGTAGTGTTGGAAGATCCTCAGCAAAATACTGACCTGGATTTGAAACAAGATCAGTTGTTGCAACAGCTTCTACGCGACGGCCAGTGATTTTTGAAAGTTCAGGTGCTAATGCACAACCAGCAAAAGCAGAAGTTCCAGCACCTGTCATCACAATACGCAGATCCTTCTGAGCTAAAACCAGCTCCATAAATACATTAATTGCAGGCTGACACTCTTGAATAATAGCGTGTGTTTTTCGCCAACATGCTGGTTGTTGTTCAATCTCTTTTGCAGTCCAGAACGCACTCAATGGTTCAAGTTTATTTTTCGCAAGGCCTAAATACTGGCTCATAATGTGTTCCTTAATTTTGTCCAAACTTACAAGCCTTCGCATAAACACGAAGAACCTGACGAATTTTGTCGATAACGAATGCTTTAGGCGTAGCGTCTAATTCACCATTACGTACGGCATGGAATTGCTCAGGCAAATATTGACTTAATAACGGTAATGGGATCCCTGATCGTGATAAGTTTTCAAACAATTTACTCTGTGCAGTATTTATATTTTTATCTGGCCAGTAATAACGAATACGATCACTGAAGCTGTAACAACGGGCGAAACGTTGTTGATGCGCATCACCATGATAATATTTATTCCAATATTCAGGAGCTTCACACATCTGCTGTTCAATATGATCTTTAAGATTTGAACAATGTGCTTTTGCAATGCTCTCTTCTTCAATCGCACATAAATTAAATAAACCTTCTCGCATCGCAAACGTAAGAGCTGGCCCTACTTTTAAAATCGCGAAATGGTCATTAACTAAACTCTGATAAGCATTTTCTGTTTGATAATCTGTTGAGTGTGCCTCAAATATCAGATGGTCGTAATCATCAACAACACGACTTAATGTCTCGGCTTTTTCTGAGCAATAATCAATAACCCCAGTGTGATCAAATTCAACGCCAGGTTGTACAACTAAGCCGATAACCCGTTCCCAGCAAGTAGAAATACCTGCTTTAACAAACGCTTCCTGATGACAATGGATAGTTTTTCTGGCCGCATCAGGAGAGGTAACGTCCAATTCCTCTAACTCTTCTGCCGCACCACCTGGAACTGGTACTTCAGTACCTATCACATAGACAACATCACTGCGACCAAATGTATTTACTGCTGTACTTTCCGACACTTTAGCTAATCGAGCTGCACGCTCTGCTACAACTTCATCGGAAAGCGGCACCGGATCACCAGCGCAAGACATACTGCAGTCGAGGTGAATTTTCTTAAACCCAGCTGCAACATAAGCGGCGATAAGATCATCAGCTTTAGCCATTGCTTCAGCAGCCGGAAGATCTTGCCAACGATTAGGTCCAAGGTGATCACCACCTAAAATTAATTTTTCTATTGGGAAGTAAAGTGATTCCGCCAGATCAAAAACAAAATTTCGGAAATTAACCGGTGTCATACCGGTATAACCTCCAAATTGATCAACCTGATTGGAAGTTGCTTCAATCAGCAGAAAAGAATTATCGCTTAACGCCTGAAGAAGAGATGCTTCAATTACTAATGGATGCGCAGAGCAAACAGAATAAATGCCATTGCAGCCACCTGCTTTATGACGTTTAACAATATCTAGAAGGGTGTTCATGTACTAACTCCACAATCAACATTTGATATGTAACTATGGAGTTAGTAGTACTATTGTAAGAGCTATCTCTTTGTATCTACGATAACAAGATTGACTCGCATATCCCGAAGGCCTTGAGCATATTCTTCTGGAATATCAGAATCAGTCACTAAAGTATCAATATGACCGAATTCGCGAATCATGTGGCAGCTGTGTTTACCAAATTTACTTGAATCAGCAACTGCTATAACTTGTTCAGAAATTTCACACATCAGCCGGTTTAAACTGGCTTCCTGTTCATTGTGTGTTGTAATTCCTGATCGTAAGTCAAAACCGTCTACACCTAAGAAAACTTTGTCAAAGCGATAATTCTTTAAACTGTTTTCAGCTTGCGAGCCGGAAAAAGAGAGCGCATTCTTACGAAGTACACCACCTGTCATCAATACTTCTACTCCAGAAGCCGACGACAACTCCATAGCCACATCCAGACCATTGGTCATTACTACTACATCCTCAACATTTTTGAGGTTGGACGCGATTTCGCGAGTAGTAGTACCTGAATCCAGAATGACTGTGTCACCACTTTCAATCAGTTGAGCAGCAGCTTGTCCAAGTAAAGATTTAATGCCAGCGTTTTGACGGCGCTTTTCATGAACAGTCAGCTCTGCTATTACCCCTGTGTTTGGAATTGCAGCGCCATGAGAACGAACAACATAACCATTTTTTTCCAAAAAACTGAGGTCACTGCGAATGGTGACACTGGAGACACTAAATCGATCAGCTAGGTCCTCGACACGTGCTTTACCATCTTGGTTAACCACATTGACGATTTCCATCCGTCTTTCGACAGCACTTTTCATCTTGTTTAGTCTCCTCGCGAAACCAACCATCACTTTCGATTGATTTCGAATTAAGCTTACACCCAAAAAACAAAGCAACAACCCGAAAATTAAAATCTTGCGATCTCTTTCACAATCTTTCGGTATTGCCATCCTGATTTACGATATCTTGCACTCGCAAGATTAGAAATACAAAAAACGAAAAAACATCATACGTTAAAGCTAATAAATAATAGCCATACAAGTCACAATTTAACTTATTATTTCCTTCAAATCAAAAATACATCGGCTTTCATTTTGAAAGAAAGCCATGCAACATCGCTTCTTTTTTGATCTCATCCCAAGCTGCCAACCTTTCGTAGGCTTACGATGACACAAATAAATACCAACATGAAAACATGAAAAAAAGAAACGGCTCAGCTTTCGTTTTTTGCCTTTTTTACGAGTAATACTCATTCCGGTTCTGTCGCATCTTGGTACTACCTCTATCGGGCTGTCGATAAGTACGGTGACACAATCGATTTCATGTTGACTGAAAAACGGGATGAAGCCGCCGCCAGAAGCTTCTTTGATAAGGCGATAGGACGACATGGCTTACCAGAGAGGGTGGTCATCGACAAGAGTGGTAATAACGCCGCCGCGTTAGGTAGCTTGAATTGGCAGATTTGGTTTGCTGGCATAATCGGCGGGTTTATTGAGGTGCTCCAAGTGAAGTACCTCAACAATATCGTGGAGCAAAGCCACCGTGCGGTGAAATGGAAGATGCGGTACCGCGCTCGGATTCAAGTCTATCGAGTATCGCCGTTGTTGAGTTATGGAAGATGCTTCGCAAAGGTCAGATCAAAAATGCTGGAGATATGTCTGATAGGGAGCCATTTTACTCACTGGCGGTCTGATTATATCTGGGGATAGGTGTTTCTACATTCCAATTCCAAGATGCGACAGAACCAAGCCTTTAATGGGTAAGCAAGCAGAAGATATTCAAAACAAAGCCCCCGATTAACGGAGGCTTTGATTCATACCTATTTTCGCTGTAACAGTGCGTGAATATTTCTTACTGCCTGTTCGGCAGGTCTCATTTCAGATGCACTGTCGCTGAAAGCATATGACTTTGCACGTATCACATTTATTACACCGTTAGCGTAGTTTTACCGCTGTACCATAAGCCAGAATTTCTGATGCGCCTTCCATGATGGCGCTGGTAGTAAAGCGCAGGTTGACAATCGCGTCAGCGCCCAAAGATTCAGCTTCGGCAATCGCTCGGTTCAGCGCTTCTTCCCGAGCTTCTGTCAGCATTTCGGTATAGCCTCTGATCTCACCACCAAAGATGGTTTTAAAACCGGCCATAATATCTCGTCCGACATGCTTCGATTGCACGATATTGCCCGTAACCACGCCGAGCGTTTCTTTGATCTCGCGGGCTGAAATATCGGGTGTTGTGACACATAACATACCTTAAACTCCCTTAAAAACGGTACTCAAATGGAATACAACCACCGGGTAAAGGTTTGGCGTCACCTATCTGCTCAAAGCCCACGCGATGATAGAAACCCGCAGCATGGTTTGATGAAGAAAGCTTTACCCGGCCTTTTGCAGATCGATTCTTACAGGCAGACAGCGCTTTTAAAACCAAGTCTCTGCCTATCCCTCTGGCATGATAATCCGGATCGACAAACAAGTTGGCCAGATTCCAGTGATTTTTGACCAACACGACACCGACTATCCTGCCATCGAGACGATACAGAAAATGTGCGGCACTTTGCTTATTATCCTTCCACCACAAAACATTATCCGCACAATGGTTGACCAGATCATCGGCAATGGCATGAGGTACATCGATACAAGTCTTGATAGCGTTATCGATTAGCACAATTATCTCAGGAATATCGCTATCGGTTACTTCTTCAATCATGCAATATCTTTCGCTGTTGGCTTTGCCTATACCATAACGTTTAAAAACCTGATTAACTACTTCAATTCATTCAAATACGCCAGAAAACGATGCCATGATTTATGATCTGCCTCTTCACGATAATTGGGAGAATCGAACACCGTAAAGGCGTGAGGTGCGCCGCTGTAAACAATCATTTCGTGACTAACCTGACTCGCTTCTAACGCTTTCGACAGAGCGGCAAAGTCTTCCATTGAAATAGCCTGATCTGCCGCGCCGTGCATGACCAGCACACTTCCTTTCGTTTTGGCATAATCCTGATCTTGCGGGGTTTTCAGCCCACCATGAAAAGTGACAAAACCTTTCATATCTGCACCGGAACGGGCAAGTTCTAAAACGGCGGCACCACCAAAGCAATATCCCATGGCAACAACGTCATCGGTTTGCGCTCCCTTGGCTTCTGCTGCTTTTAGTCCGCCATTAAGCAAGTCGCGCATTTTCTGCCTGTCTTTATAGAGTTCGCCGGTATGCTGGCGCTTGTCTTCAACTTTTGTCGGCCTGATCCCGGCACCAAACAAATCAACGGCAAATACAGCGTATCCTTCTTCAACCAGCATCTCGGCACGCTTTATTTCGTAGTCAGTTAATCCGTCCCAGTCATGAACCATCAATATCAACGGAGCATCTTTAGCCGGTGATATATAGTATCCCTCATAATTTTGCCCGTTTACCTGGTAACTCACTGACTCACCCTGCAGCGCCAGAACTGAACCGGAGACAAACAGTAATCCTGCCAATATCATTTTTATTCTGCTGGTCATCTTATTATCCTTTTAAGTGCCTGTTGTCATTAAACCAATCGTATTAGTGTAGTCCACACACTGCTCATTCAATGACCACTCTTGTTAGGTTTTCGATTATTTCGGTTTTCTACCGGCGAAAAAAAGCCAGCGTTCCAACGCTGGCCTTGAATACATGTTTAAGCTAAGGAATTAAATGACTTACTTAAGCTTAAATTGACTGACAATCGCCGCCAGCTGTTCGTTACTGCTCGCGAGGTTGCGTGTGCTGTCCATGGTTTGGGCTCCATTTTCGGTCAGCTGACCAACCATGTCCTGGATTGTCATCATGTTGCGGTTGATCTCTTCTGTAACCGTACTCTGCTCCTCTGCAGCCGTGGCAATCTGAATCCCGAGATCATTAATTTTGACCACAGATGTCGCCATCGTGTCCAGGCTATCGTTAACGTTGGAGGTCGTATCAGCCGTTTGTTGGCAACGCCGCTTAGTATCATCCATCGCGGTGACGACTGAACTTGTGCCCTTATGTAACTTAGTGAGCATTTCGTTGATTTCAGATGTACTCTGCTGCGTTCTGGCAGCCAGTGCTCGTACCTCGTCAGCAACAACCGCAAACCCCCGCCCCTGCTCTCCGGCACGCGCTGCTTCGATAGCAGCATTCAAAGCCAGTAAGTTGGTCTGATCGGCAATTTCGCCAATAACGCTAAGGACAGAACCGATTTTTTGAGCATCTTCACTCATGGTCTGAATATTGAGTGCCATGGCGTCAACTTCATCAACCAAGGCCGCCACGCTGCTTACGGCACCGTCAACCACTCGTTTAGATTCCTCGGCTTCATCACTGGTATCTTGCGTAAATGCCGCCGATTGTGAAGCACTTTGCGCGACACTGTCTGCCGTTGAGCTCATTTCATTTACAGCGGTGACGACCTGATCTGTTTCTAAAGCGTGAGAAGCCAAAACGGTATCGTTCAGCTCGGTCTGTGTCTTAAGTTGCTCGATACCTTCTGAAATATGCCGGGATGATTGGGATACTTCCAGCATCATCGCTTGCAAATTGCCGATAAAAGTATTTACCGCCTCGGCGATTTGGCCCAGATCATCTTTGGTATTCACATCAAGGCGCCGGGTGAGATCGCCATTGCCCTGCGATAAATCAACCACCGTGCTTTTCAACGCAAGAATTGGACGATACAACCGATTCAGTACTACCAAAATAATCGCCGAAGCAAAGAGGATCAGTAACCCGGCAGTGAATAAGGCGGTCTTCAAGGCTTCATCGACTTTAGCGTAAGCCACTGACTTGTCGATACCCACAAGCAGGTGCCAACGAGCCTCTTTATCAAGCTCAATGGTCTGGAAGTAAGCTATCTTGTCAACACCACCGAAGCGGTAATTGAAAATTCCGCTATCCGAGGCAAGCACCTTGCGCTCGAGTTCAGCAAGTTCGGGAAAGTCAGAAAGTTTGGTTTTACCGGGCTCATAGACTTCGTTGGTTGCCGCAATCGTTGTACCCTGGCTGTCATATAAACCAGTCATAGCACCGGGGAAAGGGGACTGATTAACCACATCGGTAAGCAGGCTCAACTCGATATCGGCAAGTAAAACACCGCGGAACTTGCCTCCATCGAAGAAAGGTTCAGCGATGCTGACCATCAGGTTGCCCGATGATGCCCCGGTATAAATACCGGTGATTACCGTGCTGCGCTTCTGCTTGGCAGACTTATACCAACCACGAGTACGCGGATCGTAGATAAATACGCTGCGCATACCACTTTTGGCACCATAAGAGCGGCCATCTTCAAATCCCACAACAATATCTGATGCTTTTGTCGCGTTCGCGATTTGCTTAACCATCAGGGTAAGTTGCAAATCACCGCGATCAGTCGCGAAGTCCGGTGCTGTTGCGATAAGGCCTTCTTTAATGGTATGAAACCAGTCGGTAATTTTATCAGATGAGCTCTCAATTTTGAGCATTGAATATTCATCAACATTACTCAGAATTGACGCTGAAAGCTGGCGATAGGAAAGGGAAGTCGAAATAGCTAATGAAGCGGTTAATAATAAGACAACGACCGCGATAATACGGCCCTTAAAACTCGATAATATATTCACGTGATGTCCATACTCTTCAAATACGTTCTGGTACGTTTTTAGTTAATTATTATTCATAATTATTACATAAGGTTACAGTTAGGAAACGTATGTCTATCACAAAACGATTGGATGACTAAATCAAAAACCGCCCAATAAGCGATTATGGCATAAACATCTATTTTCTGGCGGACTAAAAATGGCCAGAGGGAGCCCTGAACCTCGTATTTTGAATAGACCAATCAGCACCTTGGTACCGATTGGTATTAGGTCTTATTGCAGCCGTTAGCCCGCTCTCAGCGCAAGAATGTTCTGTATATCCAGGGGGCCTGAATACTGGCTGAAACGGACTTCTTGCTGGTCGATGCCAAAGATTGACATGCGGTCTGCCAACTCGTTACCTTCGATCCCGATGTGCGCCTTGACATGAGAGACAACCACGTCATCGCTTATTTCTTTATAGAGCTCATGAGCCTGCTGAATAATTTCAAGATTTTTTATATCTCCTTCCGTTCTCCTCTTCCACCCCTTTTTCTGCCAACTAAATGCCCAGTTAGTAATACAGTTTATGGAGTATTGTGAATCACAGAGAATTTGAACCGTTTTGCCATTATCAATCGCTTTTTTCGCTATCTGCAATGATTGATATAACGCGTTCAGCTCTGCTGAGTTATTGGTTCCCTGAGGGTTATACAGCCCGTACCACAGCTCGGCTAAACTTCCGTCGCGATACACCGCCACGCCCGACCCTGCTTTGCCTGGATTCGGATCGCAGCCACCATCGCAGTATATTTTGACGTCAAAATGTTGGGATGATGCATTATCCTGCTCTGCCGATTTCACACCGGTGGTTTTCAATGTCGCAGGAGCCTTACCTGCTGCACTGGCCGGCTTTTTCACCACGCTTTTACCCGCAGAACTCCATCCTGCAGCATAAGCCGCTTCAGCTTCCTGCTGAGAGGGAAAGGATTTGTATTTTGCCTGAGGATACTTATCAACCTGCTTTTTGGTATACGGCCAGCTCGTGAATACACCTGTTTCCCGACCCACCCATACAACGTAGAACTTTTTCGACATGCCTTTACCTTACATCTTTCTTTCGTACTGCCACACCTTTTAGTGGCAGCGCTAATAGTCACTCAATCTCGTCAATTGCACAATCGCTTTGCCATCCAGTACATATCGATGGCGTGCTCATTGACTCATCATTTGCCCGCTACTTCGATGGAAGAGAAGGTTTCAGCTCGAGTAACGTGTGGCCCAAGCCAATATCATCGGTCCGGGTCGCGACGTCAAAACCCGCTTCAGCGACAATTTCAAGGAAATCGTCACTGCGATAGAAACGGCTGTTGCCGTTAGCTAAACAGGTAAAATACAGTGATGTCGCATTCAGGCTGTAGGCAGCAGCGTCGTAACGCTGGGCATCCCAAAACAGTTCCAGAATATACACCGTGGCATCGGGTGACATTGCCTGGCGAACTCGGCGTAAAATACTGAGAATTTCCATTGGCGAGAAGCAATCAAGAAACTGGCTCATCCACCACACATCTGCGCCATTCGGCAAAGGTTGAGATGGATCCAGCATATTGGTTGGGTGACCTTTGATACGATCGGAAAAACCCTGTTGTTTGGCATTTTCCAGTGCCATTTCAATTTGCTGCGGCAGATCAATGATAGTCACTTCAACGTCGGGGTCATAATTACAACACTGCAGTGCCCATTTACCGGTATTGCCGCCAATATCAAAAAGACGTTTTGGTTTACGGGCAAAGACACGATTTAGCAAAACAGGAAAGGAACGATCTGAATAGAAATGATCAAAATTGAACCAGCTCTCTTTGGCTTTTTCAGGTAACTGCGATAAGCCTTCATAAATCGTTGCCCAGTCGCCCAGCTCTTTGAGACCTGCTGGCGTGCCTTCTTTAATCGCTTCGGTCAGGTGCATCATCGCGGCGTAACAAACATCTGCAGTGAAGTCCATATTCGCCTGAGTCATGCCATCATGTTGCAAGTAATGCCCCAGCTTTGCTAAAACATAGTTAGGTTTATTCCAGGTGACAATATGTGCACTCAGGGCCATATCCAGCAGCACTTTAACACCGTATTCGGAAACCTCTGTTTGCGCGGCAATTTGCTGAGCATTTAGGCCGTCTTGACCCGCCTCATCAATAGCAGCCAAAATGCCTAAATCACGCAATGTTCTTGCGGTATGAAACACAATTGGCGCAAACGCCAGTTTTTGAGCTTCCGTTTTTGCATCAAGTGCATTAAATGGGTCGCGTTGATATAAAGTCACAAAATAAGCCTAACTAATATTGTTGTTAAAAAATGGATTTTACTGAGCCAGCATCGCCAGCTTCTTCTTAATATCCACATCAAGATTATTTATCCACCGGTTGTAATTACGGTGAATTTTCCCGTCCTCATACTTGAGGTTGTCCGAATCAGCGTATTCGATTGAGTAAGTTTTCGCATTATAGGTAATATCAATGATCGCTCGATGTGATCTCGCCTGATATTCACCTCGGATTTTCCCCGGCGTTGTTTCCCGCATGACCCATCCTCGGCCAATGCCAGCCTCTATAATAGCTTGTTTTACGTGAGAGCTTTGAAGGTTAAATACAACTGGGGTATTCTCTACATTAAGGAGCGGTTGCACTCGACTACAACCCACTAGCGTAACAAACATAGCTGCGACCACCAGCCCTTTTATGAGTTTCATGGGGTTTCCTTATTCGATGAGTAGGCCGCGAAAGAGTCGTTGCCTGAACAATAAACAATCATATACTCTTCTCGTAACCATCTGACGGCAAACTTTACTTTTAATGATGGAACCGAGAAAGCAGGAAGTATACAATCCCCCCAATGAACAGTGTACATTTTAACATCATTAACTGGCAGGCACTTTCTCCAGGCTTAATCGATCCGGCAGCATGGGCGACCTGGGCAGACAATCATCAGATCTGGCCAGAAACTCCCGTGCCGGTTCCCAGCACCCTGATCCCGGCGATGATGCGCCGTCGTATGAGCTCATTGAGCAAGCTTGCTATGCAAACAGCGATCTCCCTGATCCAACAAATACCTGATCAGGACATTGATTACATTGTTTTTTCGAGCCGACATGGTGAACTGACCAGAACGGTCAAACTGCTGCAGGATATCCTTAATGGAGAAGATGCCTCTCCCACCGCATTTTCGCAATCCGTCCATAATACGGCTGCAGGTTTATTTACCATTGCAACCCGAAAGGCGATTCCGGTCGCCTCAATTGGTGCTGGCGAAAACACCTTACATTCCGCATTGATTGACGCTGCCGCCTATTTAGCCGAATACCCGAATCATCGCGTGCTGGTTGTCGATTTTGATGAGCCACTCCCAAGCCCGTATCAGCAATTTGACGTGGGCCACTACCAGAGGTACGCACTGGGGATGGTGTTAACCGGTGGTGGTGATTACCAACTATCCTGGGAGCCAGTATCAAGTCAGACTGTCACTGGTTCACCACAAGCCCCCTTTTCTGAAAAGCCGTTATCAGAAGCGCCGTCACCGGAAGAACAGATGCCGCAATCTCTTGGTGTCATTGCTAATTTACTGAGCAATAACAACACATGGTCGATAGCTGCGCGGCGAACGCATTGGCATTGGAAGCGTTAATTCGTGGCGGACCAATCTTTATCTCTGTCTCAACGCATCAATAAAATCTGGCGCGTATTTGCAACCGGTCTCTGTTTTTCATTGTTCGGCCTTGGGGCTCTTTGCCTGACGTTTATCATCTTTCCTCTGATAACAATATCAACAAAAAATCAGGCACAGCGAGAATTGAAAGTGCAATCAATCATTCGTCACTCTTTCGCGTTCTTTTGCCAGACGATGCGGTTCTGGGGAGCCATTGACTACAAATTTATCGGCGAGGAAGTACTGCAACAAGATCGCAACTGCTTAATTGTCGCCAATCACCCGAGTTTGATTGACTACGTGTTAATTGCGTCGCGTTTACCGCAATGCGACTGTTTAGTTAAAGCGGCTATATGGCACAATCCATTTATGAAAGGGATTGTAAAAGCAGCAGGTTATATTCCAAATCGCGATCCTGAGAGCTTACTGGAAGACTGCAGCGTAAGGCTTAAAAGTGGCAATGTCTTATTAGTTTTTCCGGAAGGTACGCGTACAACGCCGGGCCAGGCCTCGAAACTTCAGCGAGGGGCGGCACAAATAGCGGTCAGAACCCAAACAGATGTACGCGTGGTCCATATTACCGTTAAGCCCAGCTTTTTAACCAAAGAGAAAAAATGGTATCAGGTACCGGATACCAAACCCTTTTTTCGCATAGACGTGAAGGAGAAAATAGACATTGCTTCTATTCTCCGCGAAACCAGTTCATCAACATCAGCGGCCAGGCAATTAAATCGCCACCTTGCGGATGTTATTTTTCCGCCTTCTGATGAAGGCATAAATACGATTAAAGACAGGTAGGCCACTGTGGACCAATTACAAACTGAACTAAAAATGCTCATCATTGAAGCACTGAACCTCGAAGATATCACGGTTGATGATATCGAAACCAATGCACCACTATTCGGTGACGGTTTAGGCCTGGACTCAATCGATGCGTTAGAATTAGGGCTCGCAATTAAGAAAACCTATCACGTTGTGATCGATGCCGATGACACGAATACGCGTCAACACTTTGCTTCCGTGGCAAATCTGGCAAAATACATCTCACAGAACAAAGCCTAACGGCAAACAAAGCGTAACCATTATGACAGAAGTAAATCGTAACCAAATTTTTGAACTCGTACGTGATGCATTAGTGGAGTTATTCGAACTTGATGCTGACGCCATCAAACCTGAAGCACAGCTTTATCAAGAGCTTGATCTAGACAGCATTGACGCTGTGGATCTTGTCGTTCATCTGCAAAATCAGACCGGAAAAAAAATCAAACCAGAAGAGTTTAAATCTGTCCGTACCGTCGACGATATTGTCGATGCGGTTGTTAATCTTCTGAAGGCTGAATAATGCGTCTGCTGACGGTGCTGTCAGCGACTGCATTACTTGCTTACCCGCTAGCAGTTTATTACGGGCTTAGCCAATGGGGGCTGGGAACGGTAGCCGGACTGCTGGCGGTGTTGTTTTTGCTGCGGATCATCGCGGGAAACCAAACTCGTCTGCGCGAATTCAAATATATCGCCTGGCTCAGTGGTGGGGCCGGGATTGTTTTGACGTTACTTGGCGGCCTGTTTCGACAAGAAGGCTGGTTCACCTTTTACCCGGTGATAGTCAATACGCTGATGCTCGGTTTGTTCGCATCCAGCTTATGGCAGCAAGAAACCCTGATTGAACGTCTGGCACGGTTACAAGAACCGGACTTACCTGAAAGTGGCGTACGTTACACCCGAACGGTCACCAAGGTTTGGTGCGGATTTTTTTTATTCAATGGTTCGGTAGCGTTAGCCACCTGCTTTATGCCATTAGCGACATGGACTCTGTATAACGGCTTGATCAGTTATATTCTGGCAGGCTGTCTGTTTATCTCGGAATGGTTTATTCGCCAATGGATGCAAAAAAAGTCATGACCTCCAAATCATTAGCAAACCTGATGGCCTCTCCCCGGCCCGACTCTCAGCCAGTGGCAATTGCACAGGCTGATATCGTCTCCTGGTCACGGTTTTATCATGATGTCAGCCAACTGACTCAACAACTGACATCCAGCAAGCACCAGCGTTGGGCTATCTGCTTTGATGACAGCTACTATTTTGCCGTTGCCTTTATGGCGGCAGCGCACGCCAGGCGCCATCTTATTTTGCCCGGCAACCATCAACCTGCCGCATTAGCTGAACTATCAACCCACTTCGATGCAGTTTTGCATGATGGCGTATTTCAGCATAACTTCGATAAAGCCGCGTTTAAGCTACCGGCGTCATCTGCTGCAGAGATAACCAATTCCACCCGTTTTTCGCCATTACCTTTGAGTGACATTCGGTTAACTCTGTTTACCTCAGGCTCTAGCGGTACCCCGAAAGCGATTGAGAAAACCCTCGATTTGCTCGATGCTGAAATCGCCCAGCTGGAGACAACCTGGGGCGAGCTACTGTCAGACTCAATCGTTGCCAGTACCGTTTCGCACCAACATATTTACGGCTTGCTGTTCCGGGTATTATGGCCGCTCTGTGCCGGTCGGCGATTTGAACGATTTGACCTGATCTATCCAGAGCAAGTCATGGCACATGCCAGTCAGAACAGTACCTTAATCAGTAGTCCAGCCCTGTTGAAACGACTGACGGATGATCAGGCAACCACCGCCTATCGCGCCATTTTTTCATCCGGGGGCCCATTACCACCAAGTGCTGCCCAGCAGAGTTTGCAATTATTTGAGCAACTGCCGTTTGAAGTATTTGGCAGTACCGAAACCGGCGGTATCGGCTATCGACAGCAGCGGGAACCAGCAACCCCATGGCAACGATTCTCCTCTATCGAGATGGCATTAAATGCCGAGGGATGTTTGCGTTTGCGCTCACCGTTTGTTGATCCACAAAGCTGGTATCAAACCAGCGATCAATGCGAGCTGCTAGCGGATGATCAGTTTATACTAAAAGGCCGCGCTGACAGGGTGGTTAAAATTGAAGAAAAGCGGATCTCGTTAACAGAAGTCGAACGTCGCTTGTGCCAGCTGGAATGGATTGAAGAAGCAGCCGTTTTTCCGCTGCAAGAAACCAATCGCCTGATTCTGGCAGCCGTCATCACCCTGAGCGAGCAAGGTCACGCAACCCTATCAGAGATGGGTAAAGGCAAGTTCTGGTTGACGCTGAGACAGGAATTAAGGCTATGGCTGGAACCTGTCGGTATCCCCCGTCGCTATCGAGTCGTTGATGAAATCCCGCTTAACACCCAGGGTAAACGACTGATCAGGGACTTGGAACTGCTGTTCAAACAACAATCCAAAGACATTTAAGAGAAAGCCGGTACTATAATGACCAAACGTAAACCCACTATTATCGCTCAGCACATCACGGATGACCGTGCTGTACTGACATTGAAAGTCGATGCCGATATTTTAGATTTTCAGGGCCATTTCCCGTCACACCCATTACTGCCGGGCGTCACTCAAATTGACTGGGCGTTATTTTACGGCCAGACCCTCTTAAATGCCCACCCCAATTTTGCCGGGATGGAAGTGATTAAATTTCAGAACCCCATTTTACCCGACAGTATTGTCGAACTGAGCCTGAGCTGGTCTGAAGAAAAACAGAAACTGCAGTTTACTTACTCGTCCGCAAGCGGCTCCCACTCGTCAGGACGAATCAAATTGGATACAGAGTGATGACGACGTTCCACCCCTGCTTTCTGATCCCCTGTTATAACCACGGCAAAACCGTGCCGGCAGTATTAGATTCACTGGCAAGTTACAACTTGCCGGTGATTATTGTTGATGATGGCAGTAATGAACAAACCAAAGCGATTCTTGCCGAACAACAACAGCGCGAGCATGTCAGTGTCATCACCCTGCCAGAAAACCAGGGCAAAGGCGGTGCGGTCATTGCGGGTATTTATCAGGCATTTAAGCAAAGCTTCAGCCATGCCATTCAGATTGATGCGGATGGCCAACACAACTTAGACGCACTGCCCAAGCTGATTGCAGAGGCGCAAGCCCATCCAACGGCGTTAATTTCGGGTCAGCCCGTATATGACGAATCAGTTCCAAAGTCCCGCTTATATGGCCGCTATGCAACCCACATCTGGGTCTGGATTGAAACGCTCTCTTTTACGATCAAAGACAGTATGTGTGGCTTTCGTGCTTACCCTATCGGTCGCACGATAAAAATATTGGATCGCAATCAGACCGGTAAAAGGATGGATTTTGATACTGAAATCATGGTTCGTATGTACTGGGATGAGTGCGACATTCGCTTTATTGACACGAAAGTCATTTATCCCGAAGGAGGGATTTCCCACTTCGATGCGTTATGGGACAACGTGAAAATCAGTGCCATGCACACCCGATTGTTCTTTGGCATGTTACCGCGTATCCCTAAGCTATTAAAACGTCGGTCAAGCCAGCAGCAACATTGGTCTTCGCATGCCGAGCGAGGCACCATTATCGGCATTCAAACCCTGCTGGCGGTCTATTCACTGCTGGGACGATCCGCATTTAACTTATTGCTGAAACCGGTCATCGCCTACTACTACCTGACCGGAAAATCCGCACGTAAGACATCCGAATTATACCTGGACAAATTAACCACCCACGCCAGACGACAAGGAAGCGCATTGCCAGGAAAGCTTAGCAGCTACCAGCATCTGCTCTCTTTTGGCCATACCGTGCTGGACAAATTAGCGGCATGGCGGGGAGATTTTTCCGAAAAAAACCTGACCCTGCATGGCTTTGAACATTTTGAGGATCTTGTTCATCAAGATAGGGGGAGCGTGATCATCGGCTCTCATCTTGGCAATCTGGAACTGTGCCGGGCACTGAGTCGCCGTCATGAGAGCCTGAAAATTAACGCGCTGGTTTTCACCGAACATGCCGAGCGCTTTAACGCGGTCATGAAAGCGGTCAATCCAAAATCTGAGATCAACCTGATCCAGGTTAGCCAGTTGGGTCCGGATACCGCCATTTTGCTGGAACAAAAGTTAGCGCAAGGAGAATGGATTGTCATTGTTGGCGATCGCACCTCTGCCACTAAAGAGCAACGCGTCGTCTGGGCCGATTTTCTTGGCCAGCCAGCCCCGTTTCCGCAAGGGCCATTCATTCTGGCTGCGGTTTTGAAATCACCGGTTTACCTCTTATTTGGTCTGCGCGATGAGAATAAGAAAACACCGCATTTTGATATCTATTTCGAACCCTTTTGCGAACAAGTCAAACTGCCAAGAGGGCAACGTGAAGAGGCTCTAAAAACGGTCGTTAGCCAGTATGCCCGCCGTCTCGAACACTATACGATGATGGCGCCACTACAGTGGTATAACTTCTTTAATTTCTGGCAGTTAAGTGAAAAAAATAATGACAAATAAGCCCCAAGAAAAGATCCAATTCGGCGCAGAGCGCCTGACCATTGAAGATGTACTTTCCGTTGCCAATGGCAGCCTGGCTGAAATGAACAGCTCGGTTGAATTTACAGCAAAAATTGATCGTGGCGTCGCCTTTCTTGAGCGCCTGCTCAAGGAAGAGGGCGTTATATACGGTGTAACAACAGGCTACGGTGATTCTTGTACCGTCGCCATTCCGCCGAATCTGGTTGATGAACTGCCACTTCACCTGACCCGTTTCCACGGCTGCGGACTGGGCGAAAATCTTGACCACCAGCAAGCCCGTGCCGTACTGGCAACCCGGTTATGTTCTCTGGCACAGGGCGTTTCCGGCGTCAGCCATGATCTGCTTAATCAGATTGTTACCCTGATCAACCATGACATCTCACCGCGCATTCCTCAGGAAGGCTCTGTCGGGGCCAGCGGTGATTTGACCCCTCTGTCTTATTTGGCGGCAGTGTTAATTGGTGAACGTGAAGTTATCTATCAGGGTGAGATCCGCCCGACCGCTGACGTCTTCGCCGAACTTGGGATCAAGCCCATCAAGCTGAAACCCAAAGAAGGTCTGGCCTTGATGAACGGGACTGCCGTGATGACTGCGTTAGCTTGTATTGCCTATAAACGGGCAGAATATCTGGCACAGCTAGCAACCAAAATCACGGCAATGGTCTCTGTCGGCATGCACGGCAACGACTTTCATTTTGATGAAGCACTGTTTGCAGTGAAACCCCATCCGGGCCAGCAGCAAATTGCCAGCTGGTTACGCTCTGATCTCCAGGCTGATCGTCCGCCACGAAACAGTGACCGCCTGCAAGACCGTTACTCATTGCGCTGCGCGCCGCATGTTATCGGCGTGCTGCAAGACACTCTGCCATGGCTGCGTCAGATGATCGAAAATGAACTCAACAGTGCTAACGATAACCCCATTATCGACGGCGACAACGAACGCGTACTGCATGGCGGTCATTTCTACGGCGGCCATATCGCAATGGCGATGGATACCCTGAAAACAGCCGTGGCGAACATCGCCGATCTGCTGGATCGCCAGATGGCTCAGCTCATGGATTATAAATTTAATAACGGCCTGCCGTTCAATCTCACCGGTGCAGAAGGTGAACGAAAGCCTATTAATCACGGCTTTAAAGCGGTCCAGATTGGTGTCTCGGCGTGGACGGCAGAAGCGCTGAAACACACCATGCCTGCCAGCGTATTCTCACGCTCGACCGAATGCCACAACCAGGACAAAGTCAGCATGGGGACCATTGCCTCCCGCGACTGTCTGCGCGTGTTGCAGCTGACAGAGCAGGTAACCGCCGCGTCGCTACTGGCAGCATCGCAGGCGTTAGAGCTCCGCAAGCGCCATAATGAACTGGATGAAAACCACTTCAGCCCGGCGCTGAAGGCAATAACAGACGCGGTATTGCAAGACTTTGACCCTGTTATAGAAGACCGCCCGCTGGAAAGTGATTTGCGGCGCTTCATCGCAAAAATTCAGCAGCAACACTGGGAACTGTATAAATGACAAAAAATGTGACTCACTTAAGCGCTGAAGTCACTATGGTCACGTCCTTTCAGGATGCTGACCCTATGGGCGTGGTCTATCACGGCAATTACTTCCGCTTCTTTGAAGAAGCACGTCGAATATTGATGGAAAAGATTGATTACAGTTACCGGGAGATGATGGACTCCGGCTATATGTGGCCAATCATTGATACCCGGGTAAAGTACGTCAAGCCAATTCCGTACAATCACCGGATCCGTATTTCTGCTTCTCTGACCGAGTGGGAAAACCGGCTCCGAGTCGATTACGTGATCTATGATGCCGATACCGGGCAGCGTATGACCAAAGCACACACCATGCAGGTCGCTGTCAATATCGACAATGGTGAGATGTGCTTTGTGTCACCGACAGTATTCACTGACAAAATAGAGACATGGCATGCTGTTAATAACTAAGCCGATAATCAAACAGTGGGGGCGATTTCTCGGTGCGACTCTCTGCTTTAGTCTCACCGTCATGGCAAGTGTTTCAGCTCAGGCAATTTCATTGCCTGAGCTGCAGCAACAGCTCTCTCACCAGCCCATTGTGCGCGGTGACTTTGAACAAACCCGCAAAATGGAAATGTTCAATCAGCCGCTGACTTCACAAGGCCAGTTTCTGCTGGCTGAAAAGCAGGGGTTATTGTGGCAACAGACTGTGCCTTTTCCGGTATCGCTGATCCTGACCCAAGATAAATTAAGCCAGCAGGTCGCAGATCAGCCAGCCCAGGTTATTTCAGCCAGTGAAAACCCGATGGTATTCTATTTCAGCCACGTATTTCTCTCGCTGTTCAAAGGTGATACCAGCCAGCTGACAGATCAGTTCGACATGGTGTTAACCGATAATGCCAAAACCTCCACCAAAGCAAATCAGTGGCAGTTAGTGCTTACTCCCAAATCTGCCCCATTGAATGCCGTTTTTAAAACGATCACCATTAATGGGCAAGATTATATCAATAACCTGACACTGACTGAAATTCGTGGTGATATCACCGACATTACGTTTTCTAACCAACGTGCTGTACCCGCTGAACTAACCGCAGAAGAACAACGTGCCTTCCAATTCTAAACTTGCCGCCGTTTGGCTGTTGATTGTACTGTTACTGGCTGGTGCCTTGGGATACCAGCTAACAGCCAGCCGCCATACGCCGATTGAAACCAATATTCTGGCGTTGCTGCCTGAGAACCGGAAAGATCCGATAGCACAGCAAGCTTTCGATCAGGTTGCCGATAGCATGAGCAACAAAGTCATCTTTCTGATCGGCAGTAAAGATAAAACACAGCTGATCTCTGCCGCCGAGCAATTCTCAACCCAGCTCTCAACCCTCGGCATGTTCAGTGACGTCACGGGCAAACTGAGTCAGAATCTGCAACAAGCCTGGGGCCAGCTTTACTTTCCGAAGCGCTTTCAGTTATTAACATCAGAGCAAAAAACACGCTTACGAGAAGTACCCGAACAACAAGTCCAACGCGTGATCCACGCGCTTTACAATCCTTTTTCGGGTGTCACCGGCAACGAGCTGAAAAGCGACCCCTTCCTGTTGTTCCGGGATTTTTTAGCCCAACTGACCGCCCAGTCTGGCAGCTTCAAGCTGACTGACGGGTTCTTAACATCAAGCGACCAAGACCGGGACTATGCCCTGATCACCGCCGATCTGGCAGGCTCGGCCTATAATCTGGGATTACAACAGCAACTCCCCGAATTAGCCGCACTCGAAGATCAAATCCGCCAGCAGTTTGCTGTTGATATCCTCCATACCGGGGTGATTTTCTATGCCGCACACGGTACAGAAAGTGCCAAGAGTGAAATCAGCACCATCGGTATTGGTTCACTGCTCGGCATTGTCGTATTGCTATTGGTGGTCTATCGCAGCCCGCTGCCACTGGTACTGGCCCTGCTTTCAATTTCCTGCGGGCTGTTAGCGGCTTTTGTGCTTACCGTAGCGATTTTCGGCAAGGTACATCTGTTCAGCTTAGTGTTTGGTGCCAGCCTGATCGGGGTCTCGATTGATTATGCGTTCCACTTCCTGACCGATCGGTTAGCCGAAGGCAGTCACTGGGATGCGCGGCGAGGGCTGAAGCATATTTTTGTTGCCATCACTCTGGGCCTGATCACCAGTTTGATTGGCTATTTAGGCATGTTGATTGCACCGTTTCCCGGCTTGCAGCAACTGTCATTATTTTCGGCATTCGGCTTAGCCGCCGCTTATGCCACAGTGGTATGTTGGTACCCGATCCTCGCTCGTAATCCGAGTCAGCCTCGGATCTTGCCAATGACGCCATTGATGACGGCATGGCTGGCAATGTGGCAAAAGCCCGCGGTCCGTATTGCTCTGCCATCGGTCTTGCTACTCGCCTCGTTAGTCGGTATTTACCATACCAGCTATAACGATGATATTCGCCAGCTACAGGCCCTTCCTGCCGCACTTAAGCAGCAGGAAGAAACCATTAAGACCATCACCGGCATCAGTCATAGCCAGCAGATGCTGCTGGTCAAAGCAACCGACGAGCAGGCGTTATTAGCGCAGCTAAACCTGGTAACCGATCAGCTCGATACTATGATCGGAACAAGCACATCTCTCAAACAGGCCGCTTTAGCAGGCTATCAGAGCATTAGTCAGTACTTACCCTCGGAACAGGCACAACAAGATAATTTCCGGCTGATCCGCCAGCTCTACCAGCAACAGGGGGCGGCGCTGACTCAGCAACTTAAACTCAACACGAATATAAAACTTGATCATGACTTCAGTCCATTGACGGTTAATGAATTTCTGGCATCACCGGTATCAGCGCCACTGCGCTTTATGTGGCTGGGTAAACTCAGCGGTCAGCAGGCAGCCATTATTCTGTTAAGCGGCGTCAGAGATCCGCAAGCGATACAACAATTTTCAGCTCAGGATCCGGCGCTCAGTTATCTCGATAAAGCCGACGAAGTCTCTTCATTGTTTGGTGAATACCGGATACGGGTCACTGAACTGTTAGTGGCCGCCACCGGGGCTATTCTGGCCTTGCTCGCATGGCGCTATGGGCTAAAACAAGCAATCTTGCTGATTATTCCGCCGGTTGTCGCCGGCTGTGTCGGCATTGCGGTGACCGCCATAACAGGGGTACCGCTAAACCTGTTCAATCTGCTTGCGTTGATCCTGATCTTAGGTATCGGTATCGACTATACCGTGTTCTTTGCTGAACAGACCCAGCCCAAAAGTACGCTATTGGCCATCAGCCTGTCGGCAGCAACCACCCTGCTCTCTTTCGGCTTGCTGGCATTGAGCGCGACTCAGGCAATCCACAGTTTTGGGATCACCGTACTAACAGGTATCATGGTCGCCTGGTTACTTGCCCCGCTTTCCATGCCACAGCTGGTTAGCCACACAGATGAGGTAGATGGATGAGGCTCATGCCCCGGAGCATACGGTTATTAACGTCGGTTCGGTTAATAAAGCCAGTACCGTTAATAAAAGCCTGCATTCTGTTTTTTTTGATGACGGTGCTCAGTGGTTGTGCCAGCAAGCCTGAGCCCCTGGCCAATCAGGTCAATATCGCCCCTGATACTTATGTCACCCTGCCTGCCCCCGCAGCCCTTGGCCAAACATTAACAGCCAGCCAGCTCATTACTGCGCAATGGGCCGGACAGAGCCACCAGCTTCCCGTGCAGCTGCAAGTCGATCATCAAAAAATTGCGCTTGCCGGTTTTTCATCCTGGGGCTCACGTATTCTCAGCCTGACTTATGAAAATCAGACCATCGAAGCCAGCGTACTACCGGGGCTTGGCGACACGCTGCCGCAACCGGAGCAGGTACTGTTCAATCTGATGCTCACCCTGTGGCCGGCTGACGCCTGGCACAACCCATTGCAAACCATCGGCTGGCAATTGATAGAAATATCACAGCATCGTCAGCTGATTGATGATAGAGGTAATGTGGTCGCTGATGTTGACTATAAAGCAACCCCGCATCTCGCTGGTGACATCGTGTTTACCCATTACCCGTTGGGATACACCATTACGATTAAAACATTACATTACAGCCCATTAAAATAAGTTCGATTATTCGCGATGACCATAAAAATATCGAAAATCAACAGACTCTTGAAACACGGCCCCTGCCCGGTTTATATCCACGGGTGTGGTTTTAATTCTGCATTAGGCCTCAATGCCAAGGAGGTACATGCTCGTCTGCAACAGGGGCGTTCACCTGACATGATCCCTGTCTCAGGGTGGCTCAATGACGGAACAGAGACGGTGGTGGGGAAAGTGGCCAGTGAACTACCCGCTATTCCGTCACGCTGCAAACAGCAGGATACGTTTAATAACCGCCTGGCATTATCGGCACTGCTGCAAATTGCCGAGCCCATTGAACAAGCCATTGCCCAATATGGCCATGATCGTATTGCCGTTATTGTCGGTACCAGCACTTCTGGCATTGCTGACGGCGAACAAGCGCTCACAGCCAATATTAAAGACGGTAGCTTTCCTGAAGATTTTCATTACTACCAACAGGAAGTTGGCAATACGAGCGAATTTATTGCCGATTACTTTGCCCTCACGGGGCCGGTCTACACCCTTTCTACCGCTTGCTCGTCCAGCGGCCGGGTATTTTTGTCAGCCAAACGGCTGCTTCAAGCCGGTATTGTCGATGCCGTGATCGTCGGCGGTGCTGATTCGTTATGCCGTCTGACACTCAACGGATTTCATGGTTTAGAGGCGCTTTCCAGCACCTTGTGCAACCCTTTTAGCAAAAACCGCGATGGCATCAATATTGGCGAGGCAGCTGCCTTCATGCTGCTGTCTCTTTCCGCCGAACTGCAACCTCTTGATGCTGATAAGCCACAACAAACCGGCAATAGTGACACCCCGCTTGCGTTATTAGGTGCCGGCGACAGTTCCGATGCGCACCATATTTCAGCCCCTCACCCGGAAGGCAACGGGGCAGAAGAAGCGATGCGAAAAGCATTAGCAGATGCGGGGTTAACGCCGCAAGATATCGGCTATGTTAATGCCCATGGCACCGCAACGCCGCTTAACGATGAAATGGAGGCCAAAGCCATTCACCGGGTATTCGGCCCGCATACGCCTGTCAGTTCAACCAAACCTTTCACAGGCCACACGCTGGGGGCAGCCAGTGCAGTAGAAGCCGCCATTTGCTGGCATATTCTGCGCTACAATCTCGATCTGCCCGCGCAGATCAATGACGCTCAGATTGCCGATACCTTAGCGCCGGTGAATCTGGTTCAACCCAAGACAAAACTGACGAAACAGGCAGTTTTAAGCAATTCTTTTGCCTTTGGCGGCAATAACATCAGCCTGATCTTTGGGTATGTCCATGACTAGTATTCCCCACCTCCATCAACTGCTTCCACACGATACGCCGATGGTGTTGGTTGACGAGCTTATCGACGTCGGCGAAGAACATGTCCATTGCCAGGTCACCATCAGTGAACACTGTATTTTCTTCAATCCAGATAGCCGAACCATTCCGGGTTATGTCGGCATTGAGTTTATGGCACAGTCTGTTGCCGGCTGGTCAGGCTATCATGCCTGGCGACAAGGCGAAGCCTCGCCCATCGGTTTTTTACTTGGCAGCCGTCGCTATCAAACTAGCTGCAGCGCGTTTAAGGAAGGCGATATACTCGACATTTATGCCGAGCGCTTAATGGAAAGCAATGGCATGGCGGTATTTAGCTGCCGTATTGAATGTCAGGGCCAAGAACTGGCATCCAGCCAGCTGAATGCCTTCGTACCACCTCAAGAGAAATTAGATAAAATGTTAGGCAGTTTTCAGAACAATAGGAACCACTCATGATCCGACACGTGTTAGTTACAGGTGCGAGCAAAGGCATCGGACGTGCCATTGCAACTCAGCTGGCTAAAGATGGCTTTAGTATTGCCGTCCATTATATGAGTGATAAATCAGGCGCAGAGGCCACATTGGCCGAAATTGAACAAGCGGGTGGTTCCGGTCATCTAATTCAGTTTGATATCTGTGATCGCAACCAGTGCCGAGAACGTCTGGAAGCCGATATAGCCGAACATGGCGCCTATTATGGCGTGATCAACAATGCGGGAATAACCCGGGATACCGCCTTCCCAGCCATGACAGAAGAAGAGTGGGATGGCGTGATCAGCACTAACCTCGACAGCTTCTATAACGTGCTTCACCCGTGTGTCATGCCGATGGTACAAAAACGCAAAGGTGGCCGTATTATCACCATCGCTTCAGCGTCTGGCATTATGGGGAACCGCGGTCAAACCAATTATAGTGCCGCCAAAGCCGGCGTGATAGGTGCAACCAAATCACTGGCTCTCGAACTGGCAAAACGCAAAATCACCGTTAACTGTGTCGCACCGGGGCTGATTGATACCGGCATGGTCGAAGAGCACGTAAAAGAACAAGCGTTACCTCTGGTGCCACTTCGACGTATGGGGGAACCAGAAGAAGTCGCAGGGCTGGTCAGTTATCTGATGTCTGATATCGCCGCTTATGTCACCCGCCAAGTTATTTCTGTAAACGGAGGTCTTGTATGACCCGCCGCGTTGTTGTTACAGGTATGTCTGGTGTTACCGCTTTCGGTAATGACTGGACAAGCGTTGAGCCTAAACTCCGTGCATGTGAGAATGCCACCGTGTACATGACGGACTATGAGCAGTATGACGGTTTAAATACCAAGCTGGCCGCCCCCATCGCAGACTTCACGTTGCCCAAGCACTATACCCGTAAAAAGATCCGCTCAATGGGCCGGGTTTCCAAGCTTTCCACTCTTGCAACTGAAAATGCCCTGATCCAAAGCGGCTTGATCGATAACGACGTGCTGACCAACGGCCAGACCGGTATTGCCTACGGTTCATCAACGGGCAGTACCGCGGCAATCGGTGCCTTCGGGGTGATGCTAAATGAAAAGACCACCAAAGCGATCACCGCGACCACTTATGTCCAGATGATGCCACACACCACCGCGGTGAATGTCGGTTTGTTCTTCGGTTTGCGCGGCCGGGTGATCCCGACCAGCAGTGCCTGTACATCTGGCAGCCAGGCCATTGGCTATGCTTATGAAGCCATTAAGCATGGCTACCAGACCGTCATGGTTGCTGGCGGGGCAGAAGAGCTATGCCCGACTGAATCCGCGGTCTTTGATACGCTATTTGCAACCAGCTTGAAAAACGATGTGCCGAAGTCCACTCCCCGCCCATACGATGCTGAACGTGATGGCCTGGTGATTGGTGAAGGTGCAGGTACATTAGTACTGGAAGAGTACGAACATGCTGTTGCCCGCGGGGCGAAGATTTATGCAGAGCTTGTCGGCTTTGCTACCAACTGCGATGCAGCCCATGTCACCCAGCCTCAAATGGATACAATGCAGATCTGTATGGAAATGGCACTGAAAGATGCCAAGCTTTCAGCTGATGCCATCGACTACATCTCAGCCCATGGTACCGCAACGGAAAAAGGCGATATTGCTGAAAGCAATGCCACGGCCAACATCTTCGGCAATAAAGCGCCGATCAGCTCGCTAAAAAGCTACTTCGGCCATACGTTAGGTGCCTGCGGTGCGATTGAAGCGTGGTTAAGTTTGGAAATGATGAACAGCGGCTGGTTTAACCCGACCCTGAATCTGGAGCACATTGATGAACGCTGTGGCAACCTCGACTACATTTCAGGACTAGGCCGCGAGTTAGATTGCCAGTACATTATGAGCAATAACTTTGCCTTTGGTGGGATCAACACCTCACTGATATTCAAGCGCTGGCAGGGCTGACGTTAACTTAGCGCTTATCTGCTAAAGCGTTTTACCGGAACAAAAACCAGAAGCCCCGAAACGGGGCTTTCTTTATCTGGCATCAAAACAAATCTTCACGAATATTGGTTTAATGTCGTGGTGAATATTTAGCCAGACCATTACCGCTGGTCGCATCTGAGGAGATCCCATTGATCATTAAACCCGTTATTAAAGGGGTCGTTGCCCGTTCAGCCCATCCAGTAGGCTGTCAGCAAGCCGTTCGCAATCAAATCGACTACGTAAAATCGGTCGCGCCCATTGATAACGGGCCGAAGAAAGTCCTGATCTTAGGTGCATCATCCGGCTATGGGTTAGCCTCGCGTATCGCCCTTGCCTTTGGTGGGGCGCACGCAGATACCATCGGTGTTTCATTCGAGCGGGGTCCCAGCGACAAAGGCATAGGCAGTGCCGGCTGGTACAACAATATCTTCTTCCGCCAAGAAGCGGAAAAAGCGGGCCTGATCGGTAAAAACGTTATCGGCGATGCATTTTCTCCGCAAACCCGACAGCAAGTGATTGATTACATCAAAACCGAATTCGGCGGCCAGCTCGATTTAGTGGTCTACAGCCTGGCAACAGGCGTGCGCCCCAACCCTGAAACCGGCGAAATGTGGCGGTCTTCCATTAAAGCTATCGGCGAGCCCGTTACCGGGCCGACGATCAATCTTGAAACCGATAAGATGGAACAAATGACCATCGAATCAGCGCTTGAGCAGGAAATTGAAGCCACAGAAAAAGTGATGGGCGGTGAAGACTGGGCCAGCTGGATTGACATGTTGTCTGAGGCGGGTGTGCTTGCCGAAGGGTGTAAGACCGTGGCGTATTCCTATATCGGGGCAAAAAGTACCTACCCTATCTACCATCAGGGAACACTGGGACGGGCAAAAATGCACTTACATGCCACCAGCAATACCCTGAATGACAAGCTGGCAGCCATTGGCGGCAGTGCCCACGTCTCGGTATGTAAAGCGCTGGTTACCAAAGCCAGCGTCTTTATTCCTGCATTTTCGCCTTACATTCTGGCACTGTTTAAAGTGATGAAAGAAAAAGGCTTGCATGAAGGCTGTATCGAACAGATGCAGCGGCTGTTTGCTGAACGGTTATACGGCACAGAACATACCGTGCCGGTTGATTGTCAGCGCCTGATCCGTATCGATGACCGGGAGCTCAGTGACGATGTGCAGCGCGAGGTTGATGCACTGATGGCACAAATAAACCATGATAATTTTGCCCAGCTCGGCGATTATCAGGGCTATAAATCAGACTTTATGCAACTGAACGGCTTTGATCTTAAGGGCGTTGATTATCAATCTGAGATCTGCCTCGATAGCTTACAAAGGTTAATGCCGTAAAGTGAACCAGAAAACGCCCATTTACGAGCGGAGCATAAGACTTGAGGGAATTTTCCGGTCGATTTTAGCCGCTCGCTTTCAGAAAAGGAGCATGATGCACTGACTCTAACCGGCCTTTTTTGTCAGCGTTTCAGCCCGGCTGATAAACTCGGAGTGAAGTGCACATATCGCCGCCTTGTAGTGTTTGTCTTCTACCACAAACTGGACATTCACATTACGCATGGAAGAGTGTGCCGCTATTGGTGAAATCTGCTTCTCTGTTAAGGCGAGTATGCCCTTGCTTAACGCGGTGTTGGTATTGATAAAGGCACCAACAATTGAAATCAGTGCAACCATACAGCCGGTAATGGTTGAATTTGGATAGCGTTTTTCTGCCCTATAGAGCAATTTGTTCAAGCTTTCTGTCCCACCACTTAAATAGTAAGTAATGGAGTTGGCGTTCATTTCTTTACCAATTAATTTCACCCTGGCGTCAGAAATAATTTCCATCATTTCATAGCTGACATTATCGGCCTTACCAACCATCGCCTGATCAAAAATGTGCAGAGCGAAGACCTTGCTTTTACCGGCAATGATTTCCACCATTTCAGCTTCAGGCTGGTAGTCTTGTGAAATAAGTGTGCCCGGGTGTTCAGGTTCAAAAGTGTTTTTGATCCGTATTTCAATGTTATTTTGACGTAGCCCAGATGCTGCATTAGGGTGGATCGCCTCCATGCCCAAGTTGGCCAATTGATCGGCAACGTCAAAGTTGGTGTGCCCCATCGGGAAGACCTTTTCAGGACCGACAATGCGCGGATCGGCACTGCTTAGGTGATATTCCTTATGGATGATGGCCTGATCTGCGTGAGTTAAACATGCGATACGACTAAAGGTGATTTCGCTGTAACCGCGATCGTAGGTTTTCATCAGCCCTTCATCACAATAGGCGTAGCCAGTCACGATAGGCAGTTCTTGAGTCACATCAATATCGGCAAATGCATGTTTGATGACGTCATCCAGGCTGCCATAGCTCTTGTCATCCCAACCGGACAAATCAACAAACTTGGCATTAATGCCCAGGGTTTTTAATTTCAGGGCCGTGTTATAGGCGCTGTGTGCCTCACCGAGCGATGATAAAAATTCTCTGATTTGCGGCAAGTAATGGCGCAAAGAGAACTGGCCATACTGGCAGGTTTCCATAATGTTAGTGATACAGCTGATGGCGTCTGTGATTCGTGAACGGATAAACGTATCGGCACGCCGGCGATTAACAGGGTCGGCAAACATATTTCCGTTGACAAGTATCATTCGCATTTCTAAATCGGCGACAGCTTTTCGCCATGTTTCATCACGCTTGGCGATATACTGGTAAATGCCGGGCTTGCCGGTGCGCTTGCACTCTAGCAGCGCATCGGTGATACCGCTGTAAGCCGATACCACAAAAACTCGATTATAGGGAGAGGCGGGGCGCAGCATTATATTATCTAAGACAGCATCGAATGCTGACATTGATGTACCGCCGATCTTCTCTACGGTATAACTCATGAGGGAATCCTTTACTCGTTGTATTAAATCCGTGGGGGAAAAGGGCATTGACTGCCCTTGATAAGAGGATTATTCCACTAACGGATACACTCCATTCTCGTCATGGATCTCGGCACCGGTAATCGGCGGATTAAACACACAGGCCATTACCATCTCTTTATTTTTATAGGCACGTAAGTAATGCTCATCGTTGTTATCTAAGATATACAATGTACCTGGCTTAATCGGGTAGGTTTTATCGCCGATCACTTCGATCTCACCTTCGCCGGAAATACAGTAAACCGATTCTAAATGGTTCTGGTAATGGATATGGGTTTCCGTATCTTCATAAATAGTGGTGATGTGGAATGAAAACCCCATCTTGTCGTCTTTTAACAGCATGCGGATACTTTCCCAGCTGTCCGACACGACACGGCGTTCACTGTTTTGACACTCTTCCAGAGTTCTTACAATCATGCTTAAAATCCTTAAGACGCTTTCTTCATCAGTTTAGTGGCGACGATATCTGCTGCCTGGTCGAAAATATGCAATCCTTGCTCAAGCTCGGACTCACTAATAGTCAGTGGACAGAAGAATTTAACGACTTCGTTATCTGGGCCTGCGGTCTCAATAACCATCCCTTTTTCGAAACATATTCTGGCGATGGCAGATGAAATTGCGCCGCTCTTGCACTCGACACCTTGCATCATGCCTCGGCCTTTCCCGCGGACAAACAATGAAGGGTAACGGTGCATGGCACGTTTAATCGCTTTGTGGACCTGATTTGCGCGCTGCGCAATATGCTCTTCAAAGTCATGGTTTGCCCAGTAAGCCGTAATTGCTTTTGTGGCTGTCACAAAGGCATGGTTATTTCCACGGAAAGTTCCGTTATGTTCGCCTGGCTGCCATATATCGAGTTCTGGTTTTAATAGCACCAATGCCATTGGCAGCCCATAACCACTAATAGACTTGGACAGGGTCACGATGTCTGGTTTGATCCCCGCCGGTTCAAAACTAAAAAATGTGCCGGTACGGCCGCACCCAGCTTGAATATCGTCAACTATCAGCAGGATTTCGTACTGCTGACAAATTGCGCTCAGTCGTTTCAGCCAGTTATTGGATGCGACATTCAGGCCGCCTTCACCTTGCACCGTTTCAACTAATACGGCTGCAGGCTTGTCTAACCCACTTGAGTTATCGTTTAACATGGTTTCAAACAGAGTCAGGCCATCAACCCCAGCGTAGCCTTCGTACGGAAGACGAGATGTGCCTGTCAGAGGCATACCCGCTCCGCTGCGGTGGTGCTGGTTTCCCGTTGCCGCCAGAGCACCGGCGGTACAACCGTGAAAGCCGTTGGTAAACGTAACGATGTTCGTACGGCCGGTTACTTTACGAGCAAGCTTCATTGCCGCTTCAACAGCATTGGTGCCGGTAGGGCCGGTGAACTGCACTTTGTAATCAAGCTTTCGGGGTTCGAATATATGATTACGGAGTGCGGTTAAAAACTCCGCTTTGGCCTGTGAGTGCATATCCAGCCCGTGAGTGATCCCATCGCTATCGATGTAATCAAGTAGATCCTGTTTCAGTACTGCATTGTTATGACCGTAGTTCAACGAACCTGCGCCAGCCAGAAAGTCGAGGTAACGTTTATCATCTTCGGTATGTAGCCAACACCCTTTTGCAGATGAAAAAACAACGGGGAAGTTATTTGCATAAGATTGTACGTTTGATTCTTGCTTTTTGAAGATATCCATTGGGGGACCATGTTTTTAGTGAATTAATGAGTGTTACTAAGAGGGATGCGATACAGGTATTCGGTATCGTGTTTGCCCTTAAAGTGTTTATGCTCGTCCAGAAAAGTTGTCACTGACCCTTGGCTATCATTGGCCTTGTCCAGTTTCTTAAACAGGCTCCATGAGCCTTGATTGTCTTTTGTGATGGTTGTTTCGACCGCCTTCACTTGTTCCAGGCTATCGCGCATTAGAAGTTCTTTTAGCATATGAAATGCAAGCCCTTTCCCCCTATATTTAGGGGCTACGGCAACCTGCCAAACAAACAGTTCACGATTGTTTTCAGGCTTTAGGTAGCTGGATATAAAACCGGCTATTTCGTCATTGCATTCTGCAATGATGCAGGTTTGCCTAAAGTGAGTAGATTGCAAAAAGTTGCAATAAGACGAGTTCACATCCAACGGCGAACATGCAGCGATAAGCTTATGCACCTGGTCACCATCGCCGATGTTTGGTGCTCTAAAGACCCATTTGTATTCATCCTTGGTCAATGTTGCCGAGCTGACAATCCAAGGTGCTGTCGTAATCATTTTGCGCCCATATTCCTTAGTGGTCTAAACAATTAGCGTATGATTATTACGTCTTACGACGAATATATCAAGAGTTAATATTGATAATATTCCGTCGAACCGCCTAAAGCCATTGATTTTAATGTTGTTATTGTGCTGTCGAATACGCCACCAGACGTTTCGTACTGTAAATATCTGGCCGATTGGTTAGTAAAGCTGGTAAGCCATTGCCAGACGATCTCAATTGGCAATGGCTTTGGTAATCGCCCTGCTACTATCGCTGCAATGACGCTGAATGACATGATGAGATAACGTTGTTGCGGGGAATAGTGAGTGTGAGCAGATGGTTGATTTGGATACCGTGTCGCTCTCTCCATGAACGGCGGCCTGGGCAATTGGGTTCAAATCATTTTGGAAAAATCCAGCAAAAAAATCGAATCATCTACTCATTTCTTGGTTAGCTTCTATATTTGAATAACAAACAATCCAGTTAAGACCAGCTATTTCGATAAGATAACGAATAGGTACATAGCTATGGATGTTAAATCCGATTTAAACAAAGCTGTCTTTTTCCCTTCGCTGGCGCTGTCTCTTATCATTGTGATAACCGCTGCGATCTTCCCGGCGGCCACTGAGCAGTTTTTCAAGGGGATCCAACACTGGCTCGTTACCAAAGCTAGCTGGTTTTATATCTTATCTGCCGCCATATTCCTCATTTTCTCGGTGTCCATTATGTTTAGTCGCCTTGGCGACATTAAGCTCGGACCGGATCATTCCACCCCCGATTACTCTAATCGCTCGTGGTTTGCCATGTTATTTTCTGCCGGAATGGGGATAGGCCTGATGTTCTTCGGGGTTGCCGAGCCTGTCATGCATTTTTTATCGCCGCCGATTGGAGAGCCGGGAAGTATTGAGGCTGCCCGGCAAGCCATGCGGATCACGTTCTTTCACTGGGGACTCCATGCCTGGGCAATTTATGCCGTTGTCGCCTTGGCTCTTTCGTATTTTTCGTACCGGCATGGGTTGCCACTGCTGCCTCGTTCAGCCCTTTATCCCATCATCGGAGACAAAATTTACGGTGTGCTGGGCCATGCGGTCGATACCTTTGCCGTACTTGGCACTTTGTTTGGTGTCGCCACCTCTCTGGGCTTTGGGGTAGTACAGGTTAATGCTGGTTTTCACTATTTGTTTGATTTACCTCAGACGGTTGGCGTCCAAATCGGGCTGATTGCGATTATTACTCTATTTGCCATGATTTCTTTGCTCCTGGGGTTGGAAGGCGGTATTAAGCGCCTCTCAAATATCAACATGACACTGGCGGTTACACTGCTTATTTTCGTGTTATTGGTTGGGCCGTCTGTCTTTATTTTGCAAACTTTCGTGCAAAATACAGGGAGTTACTTGAGCGAAATTGTTAATAACACCTTTAATTTGTATGCCTATGATCCGAAAGAAGACTGGATAGGCGGTTGGACTTTGCTCTACTGGGGGTGGTGGATGTCCTGGTCTCCTTTTGTTGGCATGTTTATCGCTCGGGTTTCACGAGGCCGTACCATTCGTCAGTTTATTGTAGGAGTCTTGTTTATACCGGCCGGCTTTACTTTTCTGTGGATGACCGTTTTTGGCAATACGGCAATTCATGAAATCAGTACTAATGCCGGTCAATATCTAGCGGATGCTGTGAACGATGATGTTTCGGTGGCCTTATTTGTATTTTTTGAACATATGCCGTTCTCTTCAGTTCTTTCAGCGCTTGCCGTGATGCTGATCATCACTTTCTTTGTCAGTTCCTCTGATTCCGGGTCATTTGTCATCGATACTCTAACCTCTGGAGGCTCGGAGCATCCCCCGGTATGGCAGCGTATGTTCTGGGCTTCTCTGGAAGGGATCGTTGCTGCTACCTTACTGGCCGCTGGCGGCCTTTCCGCTTTGCAGACATTGACCATTGCTACCGCATTTCCTTTTATGCTGATTATGCTGGCATTTTGCTATAGCTTGTTTGTGGCGATCAAAAATGACCAGATGTTACAAAACAGCGTACAAAACCATAATACGTCGCTGCAATATACTCAGACAAGTGTCAACTGGCAATCCAGGCTTTTTGCGTTACTCAATTATCCGCGTATTAATGAGGCAAATAGCTTTATTCAGCGGGTAGCGGTTCCTGCTCTGACAGAATTGGCTCAGCAGATGGACAAAGAAGGATTAACGACCCAGGTTGCGGTAAAAGAAAACGGGGTTCGTCTGACTATTAATAAAAGTGATGTCGAAAATTTTTCCTATGGCATTCGGTTGCGCCGTTTTGCGGTTCCAACTTATGCCGATGAAAAGCACGAAGAGTATTACCGGGCAGAAGTCTACCTGCTGCAAGGCGGCCAGCAATATGATGTTCTCGGTTACAGCAAGGAACAGATCATTGCCGATGCACTTACCCAGTATGAGCGCCACCTTCACTTTATCTACTTGGCAACGTCTGAAATTTTGGAGGAGGATTGAAAGCGAAGCCATAAGTAGCCACCTAACCCTGCAATACAAGAAGCGAGCATTATTGCCATTTTCGATGTCAGTAATGCTTGCAGGTTATTTTCAAATTCTAGCCCGCTGATGAATATTGACATAGTGAACCCCACCCCACCCAATAAACCAACACCGATAACGTGTTGCATATTCATTCCTGCTGGCAGCTGCCCTAACTTCAACTGAACCGCTATCCAACAAAATAATGGGATACCGACACCTTTACCAATAACAAGGCCAAACAATATGCCAAGCGCAAAGGGTTCGGTAACGGCACCGACTAATAAGTCTGAACTAACGGGTACGCCCGCATTAAAAAACGCAAATAAAGGCAGGATGAATAACGCTACAGGCTGCTCTAATACATTCTCCCATCGCTTTAAGGGCGTTGTCGCTTTTTCCGCGGCCTCTTTTACTCTTTCTACTACATCATGCTGCTCAGGCTCGCCTAACACTGGGGTATTATTATCTTTTTCATATTCAATGTGTTCATATCTGCGAAGTAGTCGATGAACACGATGTATAAACCAACTTGGCTCGTGTTTAGACCGTGCCGGAATGGTTGCAGCAACAAGTATCCCGGATATGGTGGCATGTATGCCAGAATCAAGCATAACGGCCCAAATCACAACACCACCAAAGAAATAGATACTCGGCTTCCGGATACCAAATAAATTACAAAGAACCAATGTCATAAGTAGCATTATGCTTATTATTATGTTGCCGGTGTTAATTGATTCAGAATAAAAGAAAGCGATGACTAAAATGGCCCCCAAATCATCAATAATGGCAAATAAAGTAAAAAATATGGCCGTCACTGCAGGTATCCGCTTACCAATTAAAGCTAAAATACCAAGGGAGAGTGCTGTATCTGTGGCCATAGGAACTCCCCATCCATGAGAGAATTCATTTGATAGATTAAACAAATAGTAAATACTGGCTGGTAGCAACATGCCACCTATCGCCGCTGCCAAAATTGGGGTTAACTGCTGGGTAGTTCTAATGTCACCCACTAATATTTCTCGCTTGATTTCCATTCCAATCAAAAAAAAGAAATAGGTCATTAGCCCTTCATTTACCCAATGCTTCAGATCCATATGAAAAGATCGATCACCAAAAATAAATCCGGCAGATATTTTAGTAAATGATTCATAGCTTTGAAGCAGTGGCGAATTAGAAATGACGAGCGCAGCTATAAAGCACAAAATAAGAATAATACTCGACGTAGTTTGATCGTGAATAAACTTTTGAAACGGTGTGTATAGTTTTTCAAAGCCTTTTTCTAAGGGCGTTTGGGTCAAAGCCATTGTCTGTTATCCACTTTGTGGCGAATTGGTAAAAATAACTGCCCAAGTCACGTTGATCGACAGTAATTTTTGAGACTGTTTTTCAGATCAAATATCTGACGATGCTATTTTTCGAATCACTTGTTTAATAGCCGGAACCAATAGTGGTGCAACGCTCAGGGTATTGCCAGTTGATGGGCTTGCTCTTGAACGTTCTGTTTGGCCTGGGTCTACCACCGGAGCGTTAGCTGAGGCATAGCAACAAGCTAAGTCAACAGTATCAGAGGATAACAGGTTAAATTGAGAGCGTTTGCTAACCATTACGTTGAATAGCGCTCAGTGCCGAAACATTTCATGCCCAATAAGCCCTTGTATTGATGACCTATTATTTAAACATCATTCTGTTTCTTTTTTAAAAACTCTAGCACAACGTTAGATTTTCACATCATTACTGATGTCTTTTTATGAAAAACATTAAGACAGCTCAGTATTCATACTTTCTCGTTAGTTGGTATTAATCGCGAATTATGTAGACGACTATTACTACGTGTCGACGCTCAATAACACCTTCAGGCTAGAGGTTTAATCAGCACAACAAATGCAACAGCATTCACATAACGTGAACCATTTCAATAAAACTGCATACATATGTTGCTAGTCTGATCTTAAGCTGTGGGCTTTGCATACCGAAGGTCGGTTGTAACCAGAAACGCCCCCCAATAAGTAACTGATTTTATACGTCTTTAAAAAATGACCTTCGATCCTCTCTTGTAAAATAATCAGCATGGAACGTTTAATGTTTTTTAAAAAGCAATTAAATCAGGGGTGATGCATGAGTACATTCTCAAAATTACAAATCAATCTTCGGCAAATGATTCTGGCGATCGAGACTGCTGTCTCTCTTGTGGGAATGAACGATACAAATCACGGAAAGCGTGTTGGTTATATTGCGAGTCAACTGGGAAAACAGCTTGGTTTTAGTGAACAAGCTATACAGTTTTCATTTGATCTTGGTTTACTGCATGACTGCGGCGTATCTACCGAGCAAATGCACTCTCAACTTGTCAATCATTTTGACTGGAGCGGTGCGCATAAACACTGTGAAATTGGCTACGCTTTGCTGAAGGATTTCGAGCCACTTTCAACATTTGCCATACCGATTCTTTACCACCACACACCGTGGGAAGAACTGAAGAAGCTCGATGTGAGTCCGCACGATTCTCGCATGGCTAACCTTATTTTTCTCTCCGATCGTATTGATGTGCTGGCTGCAACTCATTACGAGACAGATATATTACTTGCCAGGGAGGATATCGTTCGATCCATTACTCAGCATGAAGGAACATATTTTGATCGGTCAATTGTTAGCGCTTTTCGTCAGATATGCAAGTCCGAGGCTTTTTGGATTGCATTAGAAAATCGTCATATCACACGGTATGCATGGGATATGGGGCAATTTGAGAGCAGTCAGTCATTAAATATTGTTCAGCTTAAACAACTTTCATTGATTATGGCTTATATCGTCGACCAGAAAAGTCCATTTACCGCCCAGCACTCAAGAAGGGTTGCCAGTTTAGCGCGCTATCTTGCAGTAACGATTGGGTTATTTAGCGAACAATGCGAAAAAATTGAAATCGCAGGCTTATTGCACGATCTTGGAAAGCTCCATATTCCAGACCATATACTTGATAAGCCCGGGCCTTTAAGTGATATTGAACGCTCAATTATGAACCAGCACAGCTATGAGACATATGAAATTCTTCGACATATCAAGGGACTTGATGAAATTGCCTGTTGGGCTGCATTCCACCATGAGGGACTTAACGGTATTGGCTATCCATTTCATCCTAATAAACAAGATTTAAGTGTTGAAGCACGAATTATTGCTGTTGCAGATGTCTTTCAGGCGTTGGTACAAGACAGGCCATACCGGGATGGAATGCCATTAAACAAGGTGATTGATATTCTTGATGAGTTAACCAGCAGTGGAAAACTCGATCAAGATATCGTGAACCTGATCAAGAAACACGGAGAAGAGTGTTTTGAAATTGCCAAGGGGAAAGAGTAGGCACTGTTCGGTCATTTAATGGACAGCCCAATAGACCCGGCACTCCTCTCGGTGGACATAACCTTTAATCGTGAATTATTCATTAGGCTTTGCCATCCTAAGTATCAGGTTTTGTTTTCACACTTTAAGCAGAGTCAGATTCTAAATCGGTTGGTCTTACCGTTCCATACCTCATCATTTTATACATTGTTATATCCTCACGCTTACGTTGGTTGAATTTCAGTATAACTTTACAACGAGGCCGTCATGTTTCTTCAAAATATTTTAGTAGTGCATTTAATCGGGCGGTATTGCGTAGATGAGGAGGATAGATCATGTATAGGTCGATCTTCTGCAGCGGATACTGCGCCAATATTTGGACTAACTGGCCGTTTTTTAAAGCGTCGGCAACTTGAAAAATGGGTTGCAGAGTAATACCGGCGTCCTCCAGGGCAGCATTGAGCATGGCTTGTCCGCTGTTGATCATTAGTCGTGATGAAATCGCTGGGGAGTAAAATGTATCGCCATCAATAAATTGCCATTGCTGGGTGTGTTTGCTCGAACTGCTTTGCAGGCACTGGTGATCGACCAATTCTTTGGGGTGTTGCGGTATACCGAAGCGTTCAAGATAACGAGGAGAAGCGCAGACAACCATGGAGTAGCTTCTTATCTTTTTCGCGATAAGAGAGTCACTCACCTGGTTATGATCAAGAAAAATAATGTCATAGCCATCTTTAAGCAAATCAATGGAATGATTGCTCAGGCACACATCGATGTTCATTTTGGGGTAGTCATTGTGGAATCTTGCCATTATCGGGGCAAGTCTGCTGATACCAAAATTGACACCTGATGCGACGGTTAATTTACCGCAGGGTTCATTCAGGGTACGGTGGATGTCCTCCTCTGCGGCGTGCAGTTCCGCCAGAATGTTCTTGCACCGGCGATAATATTGTTCGCCAGCCGGGGTAAGGCTTTGGTGCCGGGTAGATTTATTCAGTAACTTGGTACCCAACAAAGTTTCAAGTCCCCTGACATGCTTACCGACCATCTGGGCGCTGAGATTTTTCTCTTCAGCGACAGAGACAAACGAGCCGCATTCTACGGCACGTACAAAAACCTCAATACTGGTTAGTCGATCCATCCTGTCCTCTGTTTACTCTGGTCGTTGTGTAAGACCTATAACGTACTTTATTCGAAACTGTCAGTTTTGATAGTGTATCGTTTCTACCTATTTATTACCTGTAAATCCGTGAGTATCATCACACTTTATATTCACTATGCTGGCTGGGTAATAATTAATCACCGGTGGTGAATATGAGCTGTTGAACTGATTTGGTGAATATGAACACTTTTTTGTCTGCTGCCCCGCGAGAGATTGCCCTGAGCGATCTCTATGTTCCACCGCTGCTGGTCGCCGCATTGATCGGCTTGGTTTTAACGTCACTCACTGTCCGCCTGATGAACAAATTACGCTGGCACCGTTTTTTTGTTATTCCGCCTCTGGTCGAGTTATCGCTGACCGTGATTTATACCGTGCTAATTAGCATCTTTTTCATTCCTTCATAATTGTCTGTTGTGAGTATGCCTGTGTTAAAACGCTTTTTCCTGACGGCGGTTCTTGTTTTGGCCGCCCTGTCTGCTATTGGCTGGAAGTACCAGCATTACCTCGAAAATCCCTGGACCCGAGACGGACAGGTCCGGGCGCAGGTTATCCAAATCACGCCTCGGGTGACGGGTCCGATTGTTTCGCTGCAAGTAAAGGACAATTCGGCGGTTTCAGCAGGTGAGACGTTGTTCGAAATAGATCCGCGGACCTATCAGGTTGCCCTTAACCAGGCTAAAGCCAGTTTGGTGCAGGCCCAGGTTGGATTGACCAAAGTACAGGATGAAGCCCGACGCCAGCAGGCGCTGCATAAACGCGGTTCTGGAGCGGTATCGATATCGACCTTGATCAATGTTAACAAGGCGGTGGAAGCCGCAGAAGCGGGAGTGATGGTTGCCCGTGCCACCGTCGAGCAGGTTGCTCTTAATCTGGCGTTTACCGAAGTGAAGGCACCGACGGATGGATTTGTGACAAACTTAACACTGCGTAACGGCAGTCAGGTTGTAGCCAATCAGCCATCTTTGGCGTTGGTCGACCGAGATAGCTTTTGGATCGAAGGCTTTTTTAAAGAGACCGATATCCATGATGTCAGCCCGGGCGAGCTGGCGGTGGTGACCTTGATGGCATATCCGGACCAACCGCTAAAGGGCCGGGTGGAGAGCATTGGGTATGGCATTGCACATAAAGACGGTAGTACCGGCGTCGATCTGTTGCCAAATGTCAGTCCGACCTTTCAATGGATCCGCCTGGCACAACGGATCCCGGTACGGATCAAGCTTGATGCGATACCAGAGAATGTGCAGCTTAGGGTCGGCACTTCAGCTTCGGTGATGATCATCAAGCATCCTCGTACCGAGCAACCGTAAACAAGGAGGAACAATGATTAGCAACCGCAGTAAACTACCGCTGAAAGTTGCCCTGGCATTAACCTTGGCGATGGTGAGTGCCTTGTGGCTGGGTTGGGATAAGCCATACTGGGCCGGAATCGCGGTTATTGTGATGTCGGTGACGGAAACAACCGGCCACTCGCTGCGCAAAGGGCGCCATCGATTGGTTGGGACGCTGATCGGGGTTATATCTGCTTTTCTGTTTGTCGGTTTCTTTGCCCAGCAGCAACTACCGTTTCTGCTTAGCTTTACCTTCTTCGCCGCATTGTGTGTCTATCTGCAGGCTAACCCCCGTACGGGGTATATCTGGTCGATGGCTCTGACTGTGTGCACCCTGATAGTGGTCATGGGAAAACTGTCGGGGGAGCTGACATTTACGGTAGCAGTGCTGCGTTTGCAGGAGACGGTTCTGGGGATCATCTGTTTTACCTTGGTCTTCAGTCTGGTTTGGCCGACATCCAGCCGACAGGGATTACATGCAACATTGTTGAATTTCTTTACTGATCAGCAGAATAAGATAGCTAAAACGGCTGAAGCTTTAGCTGGAAAAGATATGCTTTTACAGGGGCTTGGATTTGGTGACGGGTTGAAGTTTTTGACCCGGCTTGAGGATCTGCTTCCGGCAGCGATGGTCGACAGTTACCACATCGCGAGCGAGGCCAAGACCTGGAACGGTTTCTTGACACAAACCCGTGAGTGGGCACTTCTTTGCGGGCACCTGTCCGAGGCCTGTGAGTTGCTGGATCCGTCGGTGGTCACCCCTAGCCAGCAGGATATTCAGGCCCTGCTGGCTAGAATTAAACAACGCTTTATGAGTGCAGAAGCGGCGCTCCGGGGAACTGGACAGAATGATAATCCGGATCCCATGATCATCACTTTGCAAAAGGAAATGGTGGAGGATCCCCAACAGCATGGCGCAGTGTTGCAACTGGAGCAGGTACTGAATGATTTAGAGCTATTGAGCCGCGATATGTTGCTCACCTTGTCTGCGGCTTTGGCGCTTAACTCTTTGGATGTCGCCGTCATGCCGAAGGCGTCCTCGTGGCGTGGTTCGCTGGACTGTGAACGTCTGTGTCAGGCTTTCAAAGCATGGGTTATGATCTGGGTTTTTATTGGCTTGTGGTTATTGATCCCGATGACGGGTGGTTCGATGATTGTCATGCTGGGCGTTATCTTAGCGAGTGTGGTGGTATCAATGCCCTTTTGTGATATTAAAGCTATCACATTTAGCATCATCGGCTGGTCCTGCGTTATTTTGCTGCAGTTTGTCTTCGTGATGCCCTACTTTACCGAGGTGTGGCAGCTGGGCGCTTTTTATTTTCTGAATTGTTTTGCAATTTGGTATTGGTTTTATCAGCCTCAGCAGGTGTTGTCCCGGATGCTTGGGTCACAGCTCTTGATCGTTATAACAATGGGGGCGCTCAAATTACAGCCTGTATATGATATTCAAGGCACTCTGCTGCTCTTGTTTTTGATCGGCGTGGCCATGTTGGTGATTTATTTCTTCAACCACGGATTGTTTTCCAGCTTGCCGGAGCGGGTATTTCTCCGCCATATAAAGCTGTTACACCATCTGTTCACCTGGCAACTACGCCGGCTGAGCCTGCGTGCAAAAAAAGGGAACTTATTAACCCGCGTTTGTGGTCAACTCTTGCTTGGTCAGAGCCCGCTCCGCTCAGTGATGCTGGCAGATCAAGCGGTAACGCGGATTGATTGGTCAAGGTATCCAGCGCTTGATAAAGATCAGGTTGCTCCGATCATACCCAAACTCTATACCATTACTTTACGACTGATTTCTCTTCAGGATGGCTATACGAAGTGGTTATCACAGGGCGCAGGTCCCCAAATGACCAAACTACTTGCTGACACGATTATGGGCTTGTCAGAGATACTGGAACGTAGCGGTGATATTGACCATCTTCAACCGCTGGAGAAGAAATTAGAGCAGTTGCAGTTACACTTGCACAAAAGCATGCAGAATATTAATACAGATTCCGTATTACTGGTTTCTTTGACCGCGGAACAAGCGTTACACCTTTATAGGGTTTTAGCCGCTCTGAAGCTGATCATTGCCGATTTCAAGCAATTAACCTCGCAAGTATCATCCGCTAATCTCGGTGAACTTAAGTACAATTACTTTACGCTTTAATAGTAAAAGTCGGCATAGGTTTGTTGCCTATCCAAGAGTAGGGAGGTAATTCTCTATTTCTGCACTGGTTTAATGGGTGCACCGTATCGCCTTACATGCTGCGATGCACACAGAATTACAATTCGACCTTACACCTTGATCATCGTTCCGTTTTACGTGCCGATCTGGCTGTGATCTGTATGCTGTTCTAACTGGCAGGTTTCAGGCATCAGAGCCTCAAAAAGTGACAGCGTCACTCCACCACCTGGCAGACACAAAATAAATAAAAATCCGGGATCAATAGTGATCCCGGATTCTGTCGATATTTAGGATTATTCCCATCCAATAGAATACCCTAAAGGAGACGCTTTATAATTCGTTAGTATTCCCAGTGGCTGATATCGTGCGCGCCTGCAAATTGATTCGGGAAGTAATCTTCACACGTACCCTCACGCCATACATCAGCCGTTGCACAATGTAAGCCGCCGCCAAAGGCATAAGCGTCACGCAAATCAACCGGAACAACCTCAAAACCAAGCTTATCAAACTGCTCTTGCTGGGCTTTTTCCGATGCTTCGACACACACGGTTTTATGGTCAAGGATCAGAGTATTCATTGACAGCCATGTGCTTGAGTAACATAGCGGCGGTGGGTTATCCCACGCAGGGTTAACCGCTTCAACAATTTCCCAGTCATTCTTTTCAAAGATCTCACGCTGGCCTTTGAATAATGGGCGATTGGGGTTAAGCAACATAAGTCCCGGACGAAGCGGGCAGAATGTTGCGTCAATATGGATTGGGTGGTTATCTTCAAAGCTCAAAGTGTGAACACGATAACCCTGAGGTTCATAACGACGTTTGATCCAGCGAATACCGGCTAAGTTCGTTGTCAGTCCATGCTGAACAAAGATATCTTTACCTAAGCGCATGATATCAGCGGCATCAAAAAGAATATCAGTCTCTTTGGTACTGTATTCTTTACGCAGCGAACGTGCCATGGTTTCTGCATCGGAAAGATGTTCATAAGCGGCAACATAATCCATCCGGAAGCTATCATCAGAAAGACGAGGACGTGGCGCTTGTTCAATTAAGCATTCAGGATCAGATTCGAAATATTCGCGCAGTAAATCAACATAAGCGAGATATTCAAAATAACGGCTACGGAAACTCATCGGCGCCATCAGTATGCTTTTACCCATGGTTAACAAGCAGTCTCGTGGCGGCATAACGCCAAAGCCAGAGCTGATGGTGAAATCTGGCGTCGTAATGCGCTGATGCCAATCAACTGCTCCCGGACGGTCGACAATAATTCCACGATCTTCCAGTTGCTTGGCAAAGCCGTTTAAACATTCATTAGCACGATCAATCGACTCTTGAGTCCGGCGCCCAGCTTTCCCTCCACGCATCGGAGAGTCCGCAGGGATTTTTTCATTACTTGCCGGGCATGCCTCTGGAATATGCTGGTTATCGGCAATACCAACAATGACATGACGTAGAGGATCGAAGTCATTATAAGATTCAACATGGAGGCCAGGACGAACATAGGGAACACCACTATCTTTTCTTTCAAGAGGCGCTGAAGCATTTGGATATAGATCGTTGGAAACACTCATTTTATAATCTCCAAGAGAATTAACATGAATAATTAAATAGGTACATTAATAACCATCTCCCAATAAAATATAAGCAGTCTGATGGCTGTTTTTAATTCTTTCTAATTTTTAATTAATAATTAGATGTTTGATACCTACATATAAATACAATATGGATTTAATCTTTATGCTTGATGAGCCTGGAATATTTTTGCTCTTCAATGGTTATAATATGCCGCCTTAGTGTGATGAAATATAGTCATTTAATGCTGACAAATGGCTGATTTATGCTTTCGTTTATCGTCATAATAAATAGATAATTATTGATGCTTATAAAATGTGATCTCTGCCCTGCTATCGAGACAAAAAGTACAACTCACATATGTCACACAAGCATACTATCGATGGCGTTTATGTGGTTTGATATCACGTTTCTAAATTTTCAATGTGGTTTTTATCCTGGTCTACAGCGACGATGTAAGGAGGTAGATCGAGGGAGAGAATATGTATCAGCGCGTTAAGGCCAATACACCTGAATTTCTTATGTTTGATATTCAAGAGGTAGAAGAAACAGAGCATATGATTTTTGCAGCAGATTACATTCTGGTCTGGCCACGCCATTGTGAATGTACGCTGCACTTAGGTACATCACACTATAGTCTTAAGCCCGGGCAACTCGTGTTACTCGCGCCGTTTAATCCTTTCCGTATAGTCTTAGGCTCGCTCGAAGAGGGGGCTGAGCATGGCTGTGATGAGCTCCACTTTCGGTTGAATGCGCTAGGACAGACATTTGTCGACAGTGTGCAATTTAGCAACATTAAAAAAATGTTAGATCAATCACGTAGCGGTATGTTGTTTGATATACCTGCAAGTTCAAACATCTATACCTTTTTGAAAATGCTGGAGAATACGTTTGAATTTTCACAGGTACTGAACCTGCTGAGCTTGCTTCATAAGTTGTCTCATGTACAACCCACAATGAGTTTTCTCGCCGACAGTTTTGAGATAAAGAATAGTCAGAGAATCGAAGATCGGGTTCAGATTGCATTGAAGTATATTGCTAATAATTTAGCTGAGCCTTTATCTGTTTCAATCGTTGCCGAACAATTACATATGGCCGAAAGTACCTTCTCCCGTTTTTTCCATGCCAATATGGGGATCACTTTCCGCCAATATATTATTGAACAACGGGTGCGGCAGGCAGCACGCTATTTGGTCGTCACTGACTGGAGTATTGCTCATATTGGTGCAGAAGTGGGCTTTTCTTCTTTATCTAACTTTAATTCTAAATTCAAATGTCTACTCAAGTTAACCCCCAAGGAGTATCGTTCCAGTCATATCGATATGCGGCATAATATTGGCCAGCATCGCTCTGTTGAAGGACAATTACAAAACCAACTGACCAATACGAATAACGATTACCCATATATTTCATGATGAACTATTGAGCACATCACGCTCCTATTAATAAAGGCTGGCATTTAAAATGACCAGCCTTTATTTTTCACTCATTCATTTTTATTTAAATTAGCGTGAGATAACATTGTGCCCTATAGCATGAAGTTGAAATGCTTTGGCAATCAGCCAGTATGAAAAACACGCCAATATTGATGCGTACATTGGCGCTTCAACCCAGCCAAGATCAAAACGAAGGAAAAGCGTACATCCCGTCACGAAACCAATCACTATAGAGAATAATGCGGCATAGATATTAGAAGGAATAAAGTGAGCCAATAGTGTCGGAGCAACCAACGCCGCCATCAGGGTGCCTGAACCTAAAATAGCCAGCATAGATAGCATAAACGGTGGCGCATATAACATAATAACGAACCCCACCCCGCCCAAGACCCAAACAGCTAAACGGTTCAGATACAACAGAGATTTACCGGAGAGCTTACAATTGGGCCAGATAGCCTGACGCAGATCATGAGAAACCGAGCCGGCGATAGAATGCAATACCGAGTTGGTGGTTGATTTCATCGCAAAGAGGATAAATAACGTCACCACTGCTGAGACAGTTGGCGACAGAAACGTGGTTAAAAATGTCGGCATTGCCTGGTCTGGATTTTCCAGCCCCGGCACTTTAACCCGGGTATAAAGCCCTGCTATGGGTACCAAACTCAGTAAGCAAGCCATCGGGGTCATGTAAGCCGCAATATGGTGTAATTTGGTTTTGGATGATAAGGCCATAAAACGAACAGACATATATGGTAAAGTCGCACTGTAAATAAACGCGTAGGGCAATACCATCAACACGTGCCAGACCGACGATCCATAAGGCCCGGAATCGCTTGGAGCCAGCAAATCGGGATCAATCGCATTCAGGTTATCTAATAGCTCGTAAACAGGCATATCAGAAAAAATTGCCCAGACAATGACCAGTGCCGAAATGCACATCCCGACAACCATAAAAGCATCGGTAAATGCGACCGCCGCTAACCCGCCAATTGAGGTATAAACCACAATGATTGCAATCATTAACAGTGATGCCGTATTGTGATCGATACCAAGCCAGGGACCCGCCAAAAGCCCTAATGCTTTGATTTGACCGACCAGAAAGACCAACAACAGTATGATGGTAATTACCGCCACGAAGGCCTGGGTGATCCGCTTAACCGAGTCTGGCCCATCATGGCTGTAAGCAACGTATTCCGGTAGCGTTAAGCTACCTATCTCCTGCGCTTTTTGATGCAGGAAACGGGCACAGAACAGAACAGCAAAAACCATTGCAGGGGCAAAAAAGAAATTTCCAAGCAGCTCGATCGCTCCGTATTTATAGGCCACACCTGGCGAGCCCATAAATCCCCAGCCGGAAAAGCCTGTCGCCACGATGGTGGCCCCTCCAATGAAGGGCCCCAAACTGTTGGCTGCCAATAGAAAACCACCTTCACCCTTACTCGAATGCACAATCTTGTTACTGTACAGTGCTAAGCCGATCATGATGATCACAGTGGCAATTAGCAGCGCCCAGTTTAATAAGATGGCCATCGTAACCTCCGTGGTTATTGTTGGCTGGTGGCTTTAGCTTGTTTTGCAGTGCTGTGCTTTTTCGCCATCGATAGCACAATTTCACCCATACCACCGCCGATGACAAGCACTCCTCCCAGCGTTTGCAACGCCGTAAGCGATTCGCCAAACATGCTGATACCGATACCCGCCCCCACAACGGTTTCAAAATAAGAGACACAAGCAAGTTCAGCGGCTTTAAGGTGCTTAGCGGCAATAGTAAGAAGTGACAGCGCGCCAAAGCCAATGAAAATACCCATCGAGATCAACCACACCCAAGAGCTGGTATCCATCTTTGCAAGTGACGGCGGGTTAACGGTAAAACAAAGTGCAATGGCAATCGCGCCAAATAAGAAGTTATAGAACGAACGAGAATCAGAGCCGACATCAGTACGGTAGCGGCTGAAGAACAAATACAGGCCGTAGCCAACTCCGGATGCCAAACCTAACATATCACCGATAAAATTCTCTTTTGAAAAGGAGAGTGACACGGTCAGACCATTTGTCGAATCATAGTTAATGATACCGATAATGAATAAACAGCCGATAAAAACTGCGGTTAATAAGCCAGCAGTGAGTTTCGATATTTTTTCCTTCAGGAAAATAGCCGCCAGTATGGTTGAGAATACCGGGCCGGTATAAATGAGGAATACCGCATTGGCCAGTGTTGTATACTGCGTCGATGAAACATATGCCGCCAAGCAAAGCCCTAAACAAGCGCCGCTGGCAATAACTGACGGCGTTAGTTTAGTTGACTTGATCTGCATGGTTTTTTGCTGATGGAACATCAGGGCAAAGACACAAATCGCACCGACAGTCATTCGGGTAAAGGCGATAACATCGCCGCTGGTGTTGATATTACGGGCAAACAATCCGACACAACCCATGAGGGCTGCCGATACAATCATGGTGCTATAACCTAATGTTTTGGTATTCATGACTCACCTCTTCGATCGTTATTATTTGATTGGTCATTGAGCATTCCACCGCCCGTTGTATGTTGATAGCCAAAAATGATGGCCACAATCCCCCATAGCAACAGATTGGCAATAATAAACACATCGACAGACCAATATCCAGTAAGCATTTTTATCCCTTATACAAGATCACAATATACTGATAAAAACGGATAGACTTCGACCGAAGAAAAAACATCCGTCGAACTTATCCATCTGATTTTTATTGATATTACTCTTAACCTTTATTGTTTATCTATCGCCGTCATCTCGTTCAGACAAACAATAAAAAGCCGCTTGTTGGTGTCTATTTTGGATGGCGGACAGCAAGATAACTAGCCAAAAACTGCTGGTTACTTGCTGATTACTGCTGATGAATTTAGTTTGTGAACAGAGGAGGTATTCCGACTCTTTAAGTTATTGAAAAATTGAAAGCAGATCTTTCTGATTGGGGCCATAATAATCTAGCTAGGGGATAAATCATGACGAACGCAGTGCCCCGCCAGAGACTGCTTGGTTAGCCTTTCAAGAGATAGCACTTACGATCCCTCTTCCTATTTAAGGTGATGAACGATGAAAAGATCAAAGCCACCGACGCGATTAAAACGGTTTATGACAGATATCTCGGTTCACACCCCTTTCTCGGAAATGTTAGTGCTATTGATTGTGCTATGGCTCATTTTTTCTGGTGCGGTGTACTTTTCAGAATTGAACAGTGAAGGCTCCTCTATCCGTACCTATGGAGATGCGCTGTATTGGTGCGTCGCTGCATTTACCACTGCAGGAATAGCGGATACACCGATATCGAGTATGGCTCAGTTCATCGGTGGATTATGGATTGTTATTGGTTCAACGTTGTTCTTTGGGGCTATCGTTGCAACGGTTACCACCTATTTCATGAGGCCGATGCAGCGACCTCATAAAAGGATAATTGATACCATCGAATACAACCTCGAACAATTGAATGATCTGACTATTGACGAGCTTGATTTATTGAAGGAAACAGTTGATACATTGATCATCCATGTCGAACGTATTAAGCAAAAACAGACAAGAAAGTAAACGGCCTCTTAATCCCTTATTCAACAAAACTTTCTTGTCTTTGTCGCTTTTCAACTTGCTGTTTGAACATGGCAAGCGATCCTTCGAATTCGGGCAAAATAATGAATGTCTTTGTGCTTGATTGATAACGGCCAATCTGGCGCTGTTCCGGACGGAACGTAAAGGTGTAATCATCCAGCTCTTCGCGAAGGCAAAACTCATCATCACGATATTGTTTCTGCTCACCACTGAAACAACGATTAAAAAAATTCAGCAGTTCGTGAGCATGAGGCGACTGAAAAGTTTGATCGCCGATCGTGGCACCATTTAGATCAGACACTAACACACGGTAACTATGTACACTGTATTTCATTATATCGAACAACTTACGCCGCTGTAACTGAGTCGGTTTTACCGCAACATGCACCCGCCCTCGCGATTCATAACGGATTGCCCCGGTCGATGCCATGAGATTAACAATGGTGATTTCATCAATAATCCCAACCATCTCTTGAGGCATTAATGCCGCTACTGCCCGGTGAAACTGGCGGTTCTCCATGTCAGATCGTTGCAAATTCAATAAACGGCCATCAGGTAAAATATAACCGCCATCTTTAATGTGCCGAGTGATACCAAAATGAGCCTCAAGTTTGGACAGTAGTGCATCATTAAAATTAATTACTTGTTGGATGGTCATGCCCACTCATTGAAAAATTGCAGAAATAGCATTTATTTATGATTAACTAAAATCATAAATATATCAGTGCGTAAGCTCTCATTATGATGAAATCCTGTTGCAGGTTTGAGTGGTATTAATAAAAATGGCTCTTCTGAACAAAAAGATCGTTATTCACACTACTGAACTGCACTCGAATTAATATCAATAACAATGTCGGGGAAATAATAAGAGCAACGAATGATGAATTGGCGCAAATACTGTCGAAATATTGACGGAAATGGTCATTTTCTCGACAATGAACACCGCAGTTCAACTCATAAATACCGCTGGTTTATTTTTAACATACTTTCTTTCGTTATATCCGTACATAAGCCGTCAGGCTCGGTAACCATACTTAAAGTATGACTATTTCCTATGCCACTTAAACATTATAGCTTTCTCCCCTCAAACCACCTGTTCCTTGAAATCACGCACTCTTTATTCTTTTACCTTAAAATGACCCACTAAAATGAAATCATAAATACCAACACCATTAGAGACAAAGAGATATACCGAAGTAACCTCAAGATGCTTAACCATTCTGATTTATTCAGCAATGCCTTCAGATGAATAGTTCAGACGGAGACACCGGATAGATTAAATTTCGCCCAATACGGTGAATCTGCTTGCAGTGAGTTACCCACTGTTTTTGTGGATAAACCAACTTATACATTAAAAAACAACAAGATAATATTTTCAATATATAAAATAAGAATATTGCACTATCTCCGAGGACGGAAATGAAATCCATGAAAATTCTTGTTCCACATAGCATGTCCCATGCGAATGCCGGTATGACAAAAAGCACTAGGCTGCATTTTTACCCATGATTGTGAATAATAAAAAAGCTATATCATTGCAGATTAAATAAAACACTTATAACAAAGAAAGCCGCACCATTGCAGTGCGGCTTGATTTTGTATCTTTACCTACCTTTGTCTACTTACTCAGCACACACAAGGTTATTACGGTCTATTGGAACTTCGCCACTCATTACGTTGAGTTTGCCGTGTTCGATACCATTCAATAGGATTCATCGAACTCTTCTGTTCTGGCGAAGAAAAAATATTTAAAACAATATTTATGGTGACACTAACCAAATTGTTAACATTTAAGTATTCACTTAGACGCTTTTACATTTACTTGTCACAAGTCGCTCGTTGACTCGATATCAGCGGCAACCCGAAACCTGCATTCTAGAGCATAACGAATACGGCTCTGTTCCTCCGAGAATCTAAAGCATTAATAATTACTCAACACAGGCTTCATATTAAATATGGTCTTACTTTTCGATTTTCGCAAATTATTTTCTTGTTGCCAGTTCACATAAATACCAGCGCAATTCAAATTCAATCAACATGCCTATCAGATTCATTAACTTACGCCTATTAATGTTTTTCCATCCTTACAACGCCCAATCTTATTATTTTTTGAACTCTCCAAGAGCATTGCATTGCCTTTATAGTGTAAGCTTCTGGTTGAATTTCGACCGGTAACGAGGAGGCACAAGGTTAATGGCAGCAATAGGTAATGCTTTTCGAACGATTCCCACAGCACAAGCGGCATTGGCGCTCGCAGTCACCGGAATGGGATTGGCATGGTCACTTTTCTTACCGGATAGCGCGAGTGCCATTCGCGGTGCTTGTGCCTTAATTGGTCTCTGTTTACTCATTCCTGTTGTTCTGAAATATACCTTTAACCCTCAGCTGTTTATTCAGGATTTACGGCATCCGCTGTATGGTAGTCTGATGGCTCCGATGACCATGACTCTGCTGGTTCTGTCTGATTACCTTTCTTCCATCCATGTTGAAAGCGCACGTCTACTTTGGTACCCGGCACTATTTTTACATTTTGCTATGCTGGTACTGTTCTTCGGCTTTCAATTGCAAAAATTTCGGCTAATCCACTTGTATCCGAGTTGGTTTCTGTATCCGGTCGGCGCGATCAGTGGTTCCTTTGCAGGGCCCCAGTTAGGGCACACCGATTTTGCTCTGGCGATGACAGAAATCTGCATTACTATCTACTTTATTATGCTGCCTGTTGTGTTGTACCGGCTCTGTTTTGCCGGTCGCTTACCCCGCCCGGCCAGACCAACCCTGGCTATCATGGCTGCCCCGGTCAATCTGTCATTAACCGCTTATCTGCTGAATATTGAACAACCCGATCCTATTTTGACCGGCGCCTTGGCGGGTGTGGGTATTACCATGACGATTCTGGTCTATCTGTGCTATTTGGATCTGCTCAAACAAAAATTTCAGCCATCACTCGCGGCCGTTACATTTCCTTCAGTGATCAGCGCCGTCTCAATTGACCACCTGACCACTTGGCTGGTCATCGACTACCCGCAATGGGCTTGGCTGGAAAAGCTGGGGATCTTTGAGATCACCGTAGCAACCGGCTTAGTACTCTGGGTCGGATGGCAATATTACCGGTATTATCAGCCGCAATATCAACGCTTCAGCCGTTAGTAAATGCCTCTTACACACTTGCCGCAACCATTTTCAGTGGCACTTCCAGTATATCTTTAATCAACTCTTGCTTTTCATTATCTTCACGCCAAACCAGATATAAAGCCTGCTCCATGAGAGGAGCGCCTTGCACCAGATACAGCTCGCCATCTTCCACTCTCTGGCTGACCACGGGAGCCGGCAGGTAACCTACACCGCCATTGGCAATAATATACTCCAGTGCCATGCGGGAAGAGTGGGTGTGCAAAATCGGAGTGCGTTGCAATTCGGCCACTCGACCGTGTTCAATCGCGAAACGGGTCCCCCAATCCAGGTACACAAGAGGCATGTCACGCAGATCATCCATATTGCAATTCGGACGATGAGTGATCAACTGCAGTTGGAAATCACGAACTTTCAATACATTGAAGTTCTCAACTTTTGGTGGCTCACTGGTAATAAAAAGATCGATATTTTTTTCCAGCAGCGACTTTGATAAGTCATGCCGTGGTACCGACTCCAAACGCAAAGCCAGCCCCGGTACCGCACCGTAAATGCGGTTTATCCAATCGGAGATTCCGTCAAACTCCCAAAACAATGAAGATGCTCCGATGGCAATTTGGATGTTGTAGTTTTCCGTCAGCGCGACATCATGCTTAGCCCTGCCCCAAGTTTGTAAAATGGCTTCCGCATAAGGCAGCAGGCGTTCACCCGCTCCGGTTAGCTGAACATTACCGCGTTGGCGCGTGAGCAGGGGGTTTCCGAGTTGTGATTCGAGCTGCCGGATACGAAAACTCACGGCTGACTGAGTCAGGTATAAATTCTCTGCTGCACGGCCAAAATGACGGGTTTTTGTCACTTCCAGAAAGGTCTTGAGTAGTTCAGTATCCAAAATTTTCTCTCGAAATTAAGAAGATAAAAGCTAACGACATCATACAGCGCGGCACTTCAATCGGCTGATAAATTTTTTTTATCGTTAACGCGAAAAGTTTTTGTTTTACACAAAATACAGTTTGGATTAAATATCTGCAAAATATTTATAGGAATGGCACAAATGAGAAGCGAAGGTAAATTTTACGACGATAAAAATTTCCCTCGGGGATTCAACCGAAGTGGAGATTTCACTATCAATGAAGCCGACATACTGGAAAATTTTGGCCGGACCATGAAAGCCCTGTACGAAAGGCAGATCACACCGCTTGAAGAATCAGAAGTGAATTTCGTCAAAGAGATCACAGGTCAACAGGAAGTGACTTCCCATTATGCAAGATGCTGGCTTAAATACCTGAACAAAACACAAAATAAGTCAATAACCTATACTTTATGTAACACCCAGCGCAATAGCAACGAAAGCTACGGCGAATCAGACATAGAGTTTGACGAGGTATAAATACCCTGACAAACCATTCTGAATGTAAGACATCACATAAACAGACATGATCACACTATGTCTGATTTATTTAAGGACCGAGTTAATCATCGGGCCACACCTCAACTAATGCTTGGAATACCTCTATGAAATTTTGCTTTGTAATGTACCCATGGGACAGAGTAGAGCCAGAATCTGACTCTACTCTGCGCATGATCCATGAAGCGGTCAGCCGTGGACATACTGTAGCAATTACAACGCCTAACAATCTGACGATGCGTGACAGCTCGGCAATCGCTTTTTGTAAGGTCATAAAAAAATCGTCAGATCCAATCTCAAATAACATTCCAAGTTTCTACCGCCATGTTGAGTTCAGAAAAGCGCAGCTGCCACTGGCCGGATTTGATGTCATTTTTATGCGTGCAAATCCACCGTTAGATACTATGGCGCTGAACTTCCTTGATTCGGTTCGTGGTGACGTCTTTATCATGAATGATATCGATGGCTTACGCGTTGCCAACAATAAGCTCTATACCGCGTCGCTGCACGATCCACACAACGAATTTATTCCGGCCACCTACGTGTCCAAAAACCGTGATTACCTAGAGCGGGTACTAGCCGAGAATACGAATGAGCGTATGATCATGAAGCCGCTCAACGGCTACGGTGGTAGTGGTGTTATCCTGGTAGAAAAAAGCGCCCAGTCCAGCGTGAAATCGCTCCTTGATTTTTATATCGGCGACGAAAAGAACTATGTGATTCTTCAGGACTATGTTGAAGGCGCAGAACAAGGCGATGTGCGCATTATGATGCTCAACGGTGAGCCAATTGGTGCCATGCGTCGTGTACCGGCCGAAGGTGATGTGCGATCTAACATCCACGCCGGTGGCAAGGAAGTTAAACACATCTTATCCAAGCAGGAAAAACGCCTTTGTAAGCATATCGGACCTAAACTGGTGCGTGACGGCCTGTACTTTGTCGGCCTGGATGTGATCAATGGTAAATTGATAGAAGTAAACGTCTTAAGCCCAGGTGGCATTACCCGTATCAACCGCCTTAACCGTACCAAGTTGCAGCGCCAAGTAATCGATTTTACAGAAAGTGTCGTCAACGCCAAAGAGTTGGTGATCAGTCGTAAAAACGAATTCCGTAAAGTGATCGAAGATGCTGACGCTTACTGAGCAGGAGGTTCTGGATAAAATCCAGAACCTGGTTCCGTTTGAAGCCCAGCTTGACGATGGCAGCCTTACTATTCGCATTACTGAATATCAGCCGTATGTTGCGACTGCTATTCACCACGGTCATCGCTTGCGCGATGACCTTGCGGCAAAGTGTGCATTAACAGAAAGCGAACGCTACTTTGAGGAAGATCCCCACACGGGCGATTTTATCTCTTCATTGCCGATCGTTTTTCAGGGCGAAGACTCTCGCTATGAGTACGATTTAAATCGTGCCCCGAATAATTGCGTCTATGAACAGGCATGGGGCAAAGAGGTTTGGACTTCACCGCTCAGCACCCTCGAACGGGTTCATAGTGAGCGTAAACACGCCCGCTACTACCGCATTATCAAGTGCATGGTCGAGACACTGGAAAAAGAGTTTGGGATTTGTCTGTTGTACGATCTCCACTCTTACAACTATCAGCGTATTGAAAAACTGGCCCCGACCTTCAATGTTGGTACCAAACAGGTCAATACCCGTCGCTGGCATAAGGCGATTAACGACTTCATTTCCCGCCTTGGCGGTATAGCGTTGCCTAACCTGGAAGTGATCGCCAGTGAAAATGACGTATTTCAGGGGATGGGCTATCAGGCCACATTTATCAAACAGCATTTCACCAAGACTTTGATTCTGCCTTTGGAAATCAAAAAGATCTATATGGATGAAGCCAGAGGTGAAAGCTATCCCTTGGTGATCGAAAAGCTGAAGGAAGGCCTGAAAACGGTGATCAGCGAACACGCTGCGTTCACCTTACGTAATACATCTGGTGCAAAAAAAATTACCCGCGGTCATATTCTGTCTTCAAAACTGCCCTCGGAAGTGCGTAAAGTCGATCGGCAGCTGTACAGCTTAGCCAAAGGCCTCAATACACTCAATTACATCAACCCGACTAACTTACGTCAGGAAAAGCGGCGCTTTTTAACCAAACCGTACACATACCAGCCGCATTTTACATACCGACAGTTGGATATCGATCCTTACCTGTTCAGGGAAAAGCTCTACCGCTTGCCGGTTGACGACATCCGCGATGCCGACATCCAAAAACTGTATCGAAAAGTCATCGATCAATTGGCGGTACGTATTGATTTATTAACCAGTATTGGCCATGAAGAGTTTTTGTATAATTCGCTGCGTTATTATGGCCAGCCGGATGACCAAGATATTGCCAATGCCAAGTTTATCATGCATGCCGCAGAATATGAGGAACTGGAACCGTATGACCTCACGCCGTCAGAGGTAATGGCTGAATTCCGTCAGGCTGCTGATGAGTATGGATTTAGCTGCAAAGTGATCGGCTCTAACAAACTCATCGCCCGGGCCATGGTGAGTGGCAAGACGCTCAAGGTTAATACTAACGTTATGTTTGGTAGAAAAGACCTTAATGCCTTGATCCATCATGAGATGGGGGTGCACATGGTAACAAGTATCAATGCCGAAAAGCAGCCGCTACAAATATTAAAATTAGGGTTTCCGGGAAATACCCATACCCAAGAAGGGTTGGCTATATTATGCGAGCACCTGTCAGGGAGCTTCTCGCTGTCGCGATTAAAAACGCTGGCCTTACGGGTCATTGCCGTCAATATGATGGTGAAGGGTGAAACGTTTGGTGAAACGTTCCATACACTAAAGCACGACTACAAACTCAGTGATGACAACGCCTTTACTGTCGCGGCTCGTGCTTATCGTGGGGGTGGATTCACTAAAGACTATCTCTACCTGAAGGGATTGCGCGATGCATTGAATTGTCACCACAATGAAGATTTAACCGCACTTTTTCTCGGCAAGACTAGCTTTGAATTCAAACCACTGCTGGATGAACTTATTGCCCGCGAGATTTTACACAAACCAGATTTTTTGCCTAAAGCATTAGATATAAAGCGCAAAGATGACCCGGTTCTCGATTACATGATGCATTCAATTAAATAGCCTCAGAACTGCATAATACCAACCGGGATGACAATCTGGTCATTAAGCAAGAATACTACGTGTGGCATTCTTTACAGATATTATAGCAAAGGCCACTTATGTGGCCTTAAACAAGCACTCAAAGCTGTCATGCTATCAAAACTAAATAAGGAAGAGGGGTCTTATAACCACTCTCCTCCTTCATTGGATTGATTTGTTGACGGTTTAAATGACGGATGAGTGAGAAAAGCTGTCACATCATGATGTAGTCGTCCATTTCATTGTAATCAGAACGCTGTTTATGACTCTTCCTACGCTTCTTGTTTTTGCCTGAGGTAGAAACATCGAAAAAATCATCATGATTTTTGGTTTTAAATTTCTCTTTTGATTGAGAGCCGTTACCTAACCACTGTTCCCATTTAGCCATTTTTAGTACCTGAATAAATCAAGAATAACTGTTACACATATAAAACACGTCGCTTCTAAATAAATAGATAACAACATTGTTTTTCAAGGAGACCCATTATCGCATCTGATTGATGTGGACAATGAGCACCTAATTGCTATTACTTTTACCTGTAATACTATAGTTGAGATTAAGTTAGAGATCGGAATGAGTACAACAAAAAATATTTATTATAACGATAAATATTTTAAAGATTCCGCCCAGCCACCTCCCTTATCCTGAGTAATTATACCCTAGCAACCTCTAGATGCTCGTTTCTGTGATATTTCAGTCATATAGCGCGAGACATGTTCATATTTAATCATCTCAAAGGATAAATAAACTCAATAAAATATGAATTTTTTGTGACTGTAACAAAAATACCACATCTCAATGCTTAACTTACTCCGCCTTTATAACTCAGGAATATATAATGAAGCACATCTTCAAACCTCTCGTTTTAGCAGCGGTAACTTCTACGGTTTCCTTCTCTGTCGTATCGGCAGAAATCAAAAACGTTATCCTAATGATTGGAGACGGTATGGGCCCACAGCAAGTTGGATTGTTAGAGACATACGCAAATAATGCGCCTCACTCTATCTACAAAGGTAAAACCACTGCATTATATAAACTCGCTGAAGAAGGGGTAATTGGCTCATCTTTAACCCATCCCGAAGATGCGATTGTTGTCGATTCTGCATGTTCAGCCACTATGCTGGCTACAGGGATCTACACAGCTTCGGAGGTGATTGGCATCAACCCAAACGGCGACCATGTTGAAACGGTACTTGAAAAAGCAAAACGCCTTGGCAAAGCAACCGGTTTGGTTTCTGATACTCGCCTTACCCATGCCACGCCAGCAGCATTTGCCGCTCACCAACCGCATCGCTCATTAGAAAACGAGATTGCATCTGACATGCTGGAAACGGGCGTTGATGTCATGCTATCGGGTGGGCTTCGTCACTGGATTCCAAAATCAACTAACGATAAAGGAGCAATCTATAAGGAGCTTGAGAAACTTACTCAAGGGGATGTATACCTGAAATCTAAGCGTAAAGATGACCGCAACCTACTGACTGAAGCGACAAGCCAAGGTTATAGCCTGGCGTTTAACAAAGAGATGCTAGATAAAGCGCAAGGCGAAAAATTGCTTGGTCTGTTTTCCTATTCAGGTATGAATGACGGGATTGCCTATAGCAAATCGAGAAATGATCCAAACCGTACTCAGCCTGCGCTAAAAGAGATGACCGAAAAAGCACTCGACCTGCTTTCCAAAGATAAAGACGGTTTCTTCCTGATGGTTGAAGGCGGTCAAATCGACTGGGCGGGGCATAGTAACGATGCCGGTACAATGCTGCATGAAATGATCAAATTCGACGAAGCGGTACAGTCTGTTTACCAGTGGGCCAAAGATCGAGATGATACGCTGATCATCGTTACCGCAGACCACGAAACAGGCTCATTCGGCTTTAGCTACTCTTCGCAAGGCTTGCCAAAACCGGAAAAACGCTCTGGCCAAGCATTTCAAAAACGCGATTACGCCCCTAATTTCAACTTTGGCAAGTTTGACATCCTGGATGGTCTATACAACCAGAAGATGAGTTACGCCACGATGTTCAGCGAGTTTGATAAAGCGCAGCAAACACCGGAGAAACTTGCTGAAATCGTCAATGCAAATAGCGATTTCCCCATCACAGTAGCTCAAGCCGCTAACATAATGACGACGAAGCCAAACCCATACCACCAAGATAACCATCAGTATCTAGCGGAGGAAGAGGTGCCCGCAATCAACGATTTTGATGCCTTCTTCCCTTACAACGATCGCGGCAACTTGCTGGCTCGCGAACACGCCACAGGCCAAAACACCGTGTGGGGAACGGGTACCCACACTCATACCCCAGTCAATGTCTTTGCGTGGGGGCCACTGAAAGAAATCATTCCTGTCTCAAAAATCATGCACCACTCAGAGCTAGGCGAATACATAAAAGGCATGGTGGAGTAAGTTACCACGGCTATGCACACTGTAGGTATTCGATAAGCACCCTGACATCTAGACATAGAAACAAAAAAACGGCCCTGAGCATCTGCTCAGGGCCGTTTCCGTTCCGTAATTATCCTGTGTTCCAAGCAGGGTAAGCTGGGTGCCCCCAGCAAGATCTATTCGGCGTCATGTCGCTCCCTAGACCTTTGCAGTTTTCCTTCCTACAAAAAGGAAAACTGCCTAAGTGTTGGCAATTTGATTCACTCAAATCTGCGGCCAATTTATCATATTTTTTGATTAAATCAAAAAATAATTTAATGATTAGCGGTAAATTTGATTTTACTCGTCAATAATTAACCGTGTGAAACAACCACTTTATTACCGATTTTCTAATTTATTTCAGCCTAACAAAAAAATTCAGCACCTGTACATGGCGAGATAAAATACAATCCAACCTATCACCGACAGTCACAAAAATAAAGTAACCCAGTAATAGTAAAAGGCTTTTAATGTGACGCCACGCTACTCACTACGAGTTCTTCCGTGCCACAAAGAAGAGGGATGAGTAACCTTCTGACCACAAAAAAACGGGGGTATCGCCCAGAGGGAAGCCTCAACTTTTTTGAGTCAATTTCAATTAATCACGTAAAATAGAAAAATAGCTTGATGCGCCGTGCAGTCCCAACCCTTTTCAATACGGCCGGGTAAATCCGGAGCAGAAACCAACGGACGCCCAAAACCAATCATATCAGCCCAGCCTTGCTTAATGACTAGACGACTAGTCTATTTTACTCTATCCTTGCACCATGAACACACAAACTAAAGCAACTCGCCAACATATTCTTGATACCGGTTACGACTTGATCGTCGCTAAAGGGTTCTCAAATGTTGGCTTGTCACAACTGCTACAACACGCAGAAGTACCAAAAGGCTCTTTTTATCACTATTTCAAGTCGAAAGAGCAGTTTGGTGAAGCCTTAATCAATGACTATTTTGCCAACTACTCTGGGCGGTTAAATACCCTATTTAGCAGTGAGGCAGGAAGTGCTTACGACCGCCTCATCAGTTATTGGCAGCATTGGCTTGATGATCAACAAGGCACCTGTGGTGCACAAAAATGCTTAGTGGTGAAACTAAGTGCAGAAGTTTCAGATCTGTCTGACTCAATGCGTTTAGCTCTACTGAAAGGCGCCACCCAAATTATTTCGTCTGTCAGCCAGTGTATTGAAGAGGGTAATAGTGACGGCTCTATAAAAGTAAAAAATAGCCAGGAAACGGCTCAGCTACTTTACAGCCTTTGGCTTGGCGCAAGCTTGATGAGTAAGTTAAGTCAAGATCAAACCGGCTTAGAGCAGGCAATGAAAACAACCAAGCAGATCCTGGTTGGCGATCCCGAAAACTAAGATATATCGAATCGTTCGCCCCGTCATTTCGGTGACGGGGATTTTTTCAAACAATGACTAGACGACCGGTCTAATAAAATCATGTCCAGGCTGTCTGATCAACACATTAACAATGGCTCAAATAGGAATTCCCTTATGACAGAGACACAAAGTACCAACTCACGTATTGTTTTAGCTTCACGACCTGTAGGAGCACCTACAGAAAATAATTTTCGCTTAGAGACTGTGGCAAAACCTGTACCCGCCAGCGGTGAAGTGCTGCTTCGCGCTGTGTATCTCTCTCTCGACCCGTACATGCGCGGACGTATGAGTGACGCAAAATCTTACGCTGAACCTCTCGCCGTGGAGGATGTTATGCTTGGATCAACGGTTTGCCAGATAGAACAGTCTAATAACCCAGAATTTGAGGTGGGAGAATGGGTGCTTGCTTATACCGGTTGGCAACAATACGGTCTTTCTGACGGCGAAGGCCTGCTCAAGCTTGGGAAAGAACCGACAGCCCCATCTTATGCATTAGGCATTATGGGAATGCCTGGTTTTACCGCGTATATGGGTTTATTGGACATTGGCCAGCCAAAGCAAGGGGATACGTTGGTGGTGGCAGCAGCCACAGGCCCTGTCGGGGCAACCGTTGGACAAATTGGTAAACTAAAAGGCTGCCGCGTTATCGGTATTGCCGGAGGCGAAGAAAAGTGTCGTTACGCAAAAGAAATATTGGGGTTTGATGAATGTATCGACCACAAGGCAGAAGACTTTGAGCTGCAACTAGCCACAGCGTGTGACAATGGTATTGATATCTATTTTGAAAATGTCGGCGGCAAGGTATTTGATGCGGTTCTGCCACTCCTCAACACAAGTGCTCGCGTACCGGTATGTGGTTTGATTTCCCAATACAACGCGACCTCTCTACCTGAGGGCCCAGACCGCACCTCTATGTTGATGGGCATTATCCTCGCCAAGCGCATTAAGATGCAGGGGTTCATCATTTTTGAAGACTATGCATCCCACTACAATGAGTTTGCTCAAGATATGACTCAATGGATATCTGAAGGCAAAATTCAATACCGTGAGCATTTGGTCGAAGGGCTGGTGAACGCGCCTGAAGCTTTTATTGGCCTATTGGAAGGTAAGAACTTCGGTAAGCTTGTTATCCAAATCAATCAGCCGCTATAAACAGCAAAAGGAACCCTGTAATGATTACCTTACATCATCTTAATAAGTCCCGTTCGAAGCGAATTATCTGGTTATTGGAAGAGTTAGGCGTGAACTACCAAATTACACCTTACCAACGTGATAGTGTTACTTTTCTTGCACCGCCAGAGCTGAAGTCGGTTCACCCCTTGGGTAAATCGCCGGTGATTGAAGACGGGGGGATGGTGATTGCTGAATCAGGTGCAATCACAGAATACCTTATCGATAAATATGGCGCCGAGCGATTGTCCCCAGAGAGAGGTACGCAAGATTACGTCGAGTATTCTCAGTGGCTGCACTTTGCCGAGAGCTCAGCCATTCTTCCGCTACTGCTGAAGATGTTTGTTGTCAAAGATGGCTGCGAAACCAATTTTCTCGCCGGCTATGCCGATACAGAAACGGCAAAAGTGATGAGCTATTTCAACCAGGCGTTACAAGGTAAGCGATATCTGGTGGCAGATAAGCTGACTGGTGCTGACATTATGATGTCTTTTATTGTTGAGATATTGCATAACAGCGGTGCACTAGATAACTTTTCCAATATCGCCGCTTATGCTAAGCAGCTAGAAATCCACCCTCATTATCATAAATCTGACAAGATAGAAGCAAGCTATTAATAGCAGCCTCCTCCATCGCCTTAGGCTGTATAATTATTATTATGGATAGAAAATGACTCACCCAATTATCAATGATTTAAATGCTCGTTACACGACAAAGAGATTTGATTCGTCGAAGAAAATTTCTCAAGAAGACCTCAATGTAATACTGGAAGCTATTCGCTTATCGGCTTCTTCAATAAACTCTCAACCTTGGAAGTTTATTGTTATCGAGAGTGATGAAGCAAAGCAACGTATGCATGATACGTTTATTAATAAGTTTCAATTTAACCAACCACATGTGTTCGGTGCATCACACATTATTCTTTTTGCTCATAACCCTGCATATACACGTGCAAATTATGAAGCTGTTGTTGATAAAGCGATTGAAGACAAGCGTACCAAGGCTGAAGATAAAGAAAGTGCATTCGGTGGTTTTGTATTTGCCGAGATAAATACTGATGAAACAGGTAACACGGAAGTTTGGACTAAAGCACAAACATACATTGCCCTTGGCAATACGCTGCACACTGTTGCTCGTTTAGGTATCGATTCGACAACAATGGAAGGCATTGATAGTGAAATGATTAGTAAGGAATTTGCTAAAGAGCTTGATGGACATGTTTGCCATGTTGCACTTGCCATTGGCTATCGTGACGAGAATATGGACTATAATGCTAAATATCCCAAGTCTCGCTTAGCGATGGAAGATGTCATCGTAAGGCTATAAAATATTTCGGCTTCAGACACTTAATGGAGAAACATCAGTCCATTTCTGATGTTTTTATAAACAGCATAGCGTTAATAGAGGCTATGCTGTTTAATAAAAAACCAGCATCAAACTGTAAAACCCTATCGATTTATTTAAGTTGACCTGAAAATAACAAGCATAATTTCATCCCGTAAAAATAACATCCTGTCTTTATTCAACATCCGTAATGATTCGAAATTCCGGGCGGTTGATCAAGCTTGCTTTGGTATTCCCCCACCTCACTTTGATGTGACTTTCATCGGCAGCCTCGAAGAGGCTATCCGGGGATGCATTGATAGCGACGTGCCTTCTTACGCCCCTTCGTTTCCGAACAGAGCCAACACAATTAGTTACAAATGATTTTTTATTCTGGGAAATCGCTTTAATTTGGCCTTATGCTTCGCTTTAATCTGGGAAATGTTAACTTTATTTTTAAATAAATTTACTCTAAGCATTTTGTGTTTTTCATTATTATTTCATCAATTGCTTTAATTTATATTTTAGGTAGAGTCTGAAGTTGGTCCTGTAAGGCACTAACTCAGTATTTTATGATAATGGGAAATTGGGAATGTTTTTTCGTTTAATTCGGAGTGGAACGACCTCCCTGAAAAGTTTTTTATTAACGAGTGATATAATCACATATCATTCGCCATTGTTTTTGCAAAGTATTTTAGATAAGTATGAGTACTCTAGAGATGTACCATGTAATCATCGAATAGCTATTGGTGACAGAGTTGAATTTGTTAACATTAAAACAAATAAACCATTTTAAGTTATTATTGCTAGCTCTATCCACAACAATCCAAAGCAAGGTTTTATTTCTATTTACTCTTATTTAGGGGGGGCTTTACTTGGGCTTGAATTAAATAACAAATTTAATGTTTTTGTTTTAGGTGAGTTATATCAATTTGAAATAACAAAAATAACACCTGAAAAAACAATTAATAATACAATATTATAAACCTTACAACCATGATATTGAAGGTGTAAAATGAGTAAGAATAAAATGAAGAAACCTCAAGCAACCCTCAAAGAAAAGAGGAAAATAAAGCAGGATAAAGCAATAGAAAAAATAGTAAAAAAGCAACGGAAACGTCGTGACAAATAATGTCAACTTAATTTCCACCCTCCCCTAACATGTCAAAAGGGGGAGGGGTTATTATAACCTTTGTTATTGACCCTTCATCAACCAGATTAAAGATTTTTTATTTCGTGGTTAAGTACAATTCTCATATTATTATCAACAGCCCCGCTCAGCTTGCTATCCAAGCTGCTGATTCCGAATGAGTCAACATTTAACTGATTATTCTATTTCGTCCACAGTGTTTGGCTTGGTAGAGTTTTCCATCACTGCTACTTATTAGCTCCTCAAATGAAGCGGGTGAAACTTCTTTTTGTTCTGTGACACCAAAACTTAACGTAATATGATGATTTTCAATTGCTGGGTTCTCTGATAATGATTGACGAATTTGGTTGAGTCTCAAGATAACTTGTGTAATCTCGATATCGACAAACACTAATGCAAATTCCTCCCCGCCATATCTGGCCACAATGTCGTGCGGTCGCACATGGCTCTTAAAGGTTTCTGCTACGTATATGAGAGTGAGATCTCCAACGTTATGCCCATAGTTATCATTGATATGTTTGAAGTAATCAATATCACACATAACAAATGTGACTGTTTTATGATTCTTTTCTGCATAAGCTAAAGATTCACTAAATATTTGGTTGAACCCTCGTCGGTTATAAAGTCCGGTAAGTTCATCCTTAAGACTCAGTTCTAACAGATCTTGATTTTCACCTTGTAAATAAGAGGTTCTTTGTGCCACTTTTTGTTCAAGGTTTTGCATAATATCAGACAAAATATTGGCCATTTTCTGCAATTCTTGGGCAAGAGAGTTAATCTCAAAGATGTGACTTATTGGTCGAGGAAGCCTCTGAATACTTTCAAGTTTACTGTCATTAGCGGCTAGATTTAGTTGTTGTATAGGCTTGCTAATGTAATGGGCGATGAGTGAACCGACCAAGCCAATACAAACAAAGATGCCGAGTGTAATTGCAGCCAAGGAGTGAGAATACTCTGCTAGTAAATTTTTGTGGTGAGACTCAGGAATAATGATCCCTATCAACCATTTTTTACCATAGGGAAGAGTGATCGGGTGTACACGATATAAGTACAAGTCCCCGTCGACGTCAAAACTATGTTCACCGTTGTCAAGATATTGATTTGCAGTATTAAATAACTTATTTGCGTGGGTAGCTAGCGTGATTCGAGTCACCACACCATCAACGATCTTATAGAGCTCATCCCTTTCAGAGGTTGCGATTAAAGCGCCATCTTCTTCTGCAATAAAAGTATAAGCATTCTCAACGAGGTCGATGGCTTCTAAGTATTCATCCAGCTCGATTAAAGCAATGCTTGCGGCTGCGACTCCCAACAGATCGCCTTGCTGGCTATATATTGGACCAGCTAAACCAATTCCCAGAGTTGGAAACCCGTAATACGGGTGAATTGGACTCCAAGTCATCCCCCGATTTTTCACGGCATCTGTATAAAACGGCCGCGTTCTGGGATCATAACTAAAACTCGGATCGGTTAGAATCTTATCTCCAATAAAGTTAACAGGGTCATACTCAAACCCTTCCATCATGAAAGCTTGATTAACATAGTTTGCTGCAATGTTGTGCCGAATCTCCCCGATAGGGTCTCTTGATGACGCGATATAGCGTCCATCAATAGTCGCAATGGATACAAAAGTCATATGAGGATAAGGAATCGCCTGTTCGTATAACCGACCAGAAACAGCTGTTAGATCATCAAGTCGTGTTGGTTGATAGGAAAAAGCATTGCGGTTAATTTCAACAATAGAACTAAGTGGAGCTGTAAAGTCAGAGATTCGATCATATATTCGACTTTCAACTTCTTGTATGTACTGGGTTCCAATACTGTTGGCGACATTTGATATTGTAACCGTTGAAAATAGATACAAGACGAATCCAGATATCAGCATTAATACAAAAAACGGGCTGATAATCAACCAACGCAACGAACATGTTCCCATTTCTCAGCAGTCCTAGTTTATCCCTGCAGTTTTCCTTGACTACACATTGTAGTGCGTCAAAAAACTGTCAACTTAGCGTCTAATTGAAAGAGCAGGCATAACATCTGATGACCCATATCAACAAATAAAACGCCATATCTTTTCTCCGTTTCTGTTACAACTTCCTCTGTCATGCCGAGTACTCGTACGAATTCAGTCTTGTTGGCGAAGTGATGCTTTACATAAGTTGCCCCCTAAGCTTAATCAATCGACTTAAACTAGCCTTCTGAGACTCAGGGAGCTGTTTTTTTGCTATTTATTCAAATAATGCAATAGCTTAACGCCCACCAGCACACATAATGATAGGTAATAAAGAAGAATAGGCAAGAATAAAATCAATTCACATAGCCATTCTCGTCATTAAAATTTTAACTTTGACTAGGGCGGTAGTATCGTACACCTTCTTCTAGTTGTTAATAGTAAGGATCATTATGTTTAAAGGTATTCATCATGTTGCAATTGTTTGCTCTGATTACGAGGTATCCAAACATTTTTACACTGAAATTATTGGCCTAGAAGTGATCGGTGAAAATTATCGAGAAGATCGTGATTCCTACAAGCTTGATTTGAAGTTGCCGGATGGTAGCCAAATTGAGTTGTTTTCATTTTTAAATTCACCACCAAGACCCAATTATCCTGAAGCCCAGGGACTGAGGCATCTTGCATTCAAAGTTGATTCTGTCGAATCTGTTTCTCAGCATTTACAGGGCTTTAATATTGCCGTTGAACCAATCAGGATTGATGAACTTACCGGTAAAATGTTTACATTTTTCAACGATCCTGATGGATTACCCCTTGAACTGTATGAGCTATGAATATATATGATTATGCAGCCGGGTAAGCACAGACCGAGATTTCCTTCAGCTTTTTAGCAGTGGATCAGTAGTCGTATGGATCTAACATTATCTTATTGTTGAAGAAAGTAGAGAATTGACGCAGGTTGTTGATTATCTATGAAGCTAGATACTAATTCGATGTTTCTGAAAGCCTTTTTATTTCTATATTAGGCCTCATGGCTATTTAACTAATATTTGTTGATAAAACCATATTGGTATTCATGAGGATAAATATAATTATTTTATTTTCGGGTTTTATGTCAGACAGTGCCTTCCCGACGAAATGAAGACGGTGATAATCCTGTGTGTCTCTTGAATGCACGGGTGAAATTTGCTGGGTCACTGTAACCTAGTTTTTGCGCAATATTAATGATACTGATATCTCTATTGAGTAGCGTTATAGCATGCGCTGTTTTTTGCTGCGTTATAATATTCTGAAAAGTGGTGCCATGACATTTAAGTATTCGTTGAATGCTCCGTTTTGAGCAGCCGAAAATATCAGACAAAAAAGATAAATCAAGATCTTCATTTTCAATAAATGTATCTACAGCAACTTTGATCCTATCGAGAGGGTCAGAATTATTTGGGGATATTATCTGACCGATCTTTACTTTTTCAGCGATATCATCAACACTAACTTTAACAGGGATACATCCATACATATGATTATTAAAGACTTTACCAGAACTTGTCATTGTTATGATGCCATGCGGCGGCGCTATGCAGGATGCCAAATACAGAGTTTCAGGTTTCCAATCATCACCGAGAAAACGTCGAATAATATTAATTATTGTTAATGTTCTATGATATTCCCCTTGATACAACCCTTGAATTTTATGTGGAGCCGTTCTTTGATGACAGATATAAAAGGTATCTTTATCGTGCTCTAACCATATATTCAAATGAGAACCGAGAAGACTTTGGTTAGATGATACGAAAATAAATAGATCAAAAAAGCTTACGGACTCCAGTATATTTTCTTTAATAACAGGAGGTAAATGTAAATAGTTATCTGGAACTGGTATCATTATGCCTATATTGTCGACATTAATCGTGTTTGATATTTCATTAATTATATTGTAAATATGAAAAGTTGGAAGATAGCAATTACCATGAATATAATTACGAGTGAGACTGAAGTTACTTAATAACTCTATTTCACTAAAACCGATTTTATTATAGTAATTCAGAAACGGTAATAATGCCAAGGCGTTGGACAAAGGCAGTGCTGAAAGTGATCCGATCATTTCCCATCGCTCTTTATTAGTTTCATCATACATAATATAGCATCAAACCAAGCCCGAATACGATGCCTCGGGCTTAACTATCAATAATTGTTATCGATCAATTATGAGATGAAGATCTGATCATGGTAATATTCTCTCTCGCATTGCCAATAATTTGCTTCTTATCGCCATCGAGTAGGTAAAATGACTTATGCTCATTGTTGAGTATTTTATCAGATGCTTCAATGACGACTTTGCCATTAATCGTATTTACATTATTTAGATAATGAGCGAAGTCTGGAATAGTTACAGCACCAAATGGACTGGATGTTTTTCCTGAAACAAGATTAAATCCGCTGTTTGATACATTATTAGCAGCAATAAACTGATCAGTTTTTTGGTTTAAATAAATATTGCTATCAGTGCTCTTTGCTACTGCTTGGATAGCGCTTATTGATTGCTTCAGATCATTATACAATTTTGCATTGGCTAAATCGGTTACTGTGACTATGACCCACTTTCCTTCATCCCATAAGTATAAGTTAGACTCATTACCATAATCTTCAGAAATAAGCTTGAAAGGTATACCATAGTGACTGATATCATCAAGACCTGGCCATATGCCATAGCTCAATGTAGCTGTTTCAGTATTATTCAGGTTGGTTTCAAGGTTTTGGAGCGCTGAAATAGATGCGGCCTTGACTCGTTGTTTTAGGGTAATATCATAAACAGAGACCGAGCCACCACGTGGTTTTGAAATAATGTATTTGTCACTAAAGAATTGCCATTCTTCTCCCGTTGTATCTGGAAGCGCAACATATTGCCCGGTAGCGCTGTCAAAGATCTTCACCTCGCCGTTTTTATTAACAATAAACTCATGTTCGGCATAGTTTACCTTGGCGGAAACATATGGCTTAAGCAATACTTTTGCGTCTTTGACTATGGTTTGAGCATCGGTATTAAACAATCGGTTCATTGTTGATAAATTGGAAAAACCTGTTGACTTAAATACACTTTCATCTTTACTTAGATCAACTAACTTTTGGTTAGAGTTTCCGATAATGTAATTTCCGGTGTAAGAAAAATTACTATATATACAGATCTTGTTACCAAAAGCGGTATTAACAAACGATTTTGGTAACGATGTAAAGCTGACTAAGCGTCGACTGTCATTAATAGGCTCAACATTAAAGCTAGCGCCATTCAGGTTAACACTTCTATTATCAAGGGCTAATGGCTCAGCTTTACAGCCATCTTTAGCGATTGTATTGGTTGGGATCTTGAAGTCAATAATGTTGTTGTTTTTGTCATAGAATTTTTCAAGCTCGCTAGAATAACCCTCTGTCTTATATGATGTCGTATATTCAATATTTGAATTGAGGAATGCTTCAACAATATTTTCGATATCATAGGATACAGCCTGCGTATCGTCGATGACAACATTTGATTTACCACTGCCACCACCTCCGCAACCAATAAGGGCAGAAGAAATTATAGCGGATAATATGCATGTTCTTAAATCTTTCACTTTTCTTAAACCTTCTATTATTTTTAGAACGACTTCTTAAATCATTATTGGCAGTCTTGTTTAAGACCAAAATTGTAAACGAACGGCACTAGTTGAAAATCAGTCACACATAACATTCAAATTACACGCTTTTAATTAACATTATTTTATAAACAATAATGCCTACCTATATTTGTTGCTTTATATTGTGATTGAGATTCGCATGATGTATTCATCATATATATAAAGTCATTAATATCCTGTCATTTTGCGCCACATCTGCAACTATTGAACACTGTTGTTTTTTATTTTCTTTTTTTAATACAAACTTTGTTTTAGTGCCACTAAATGCACAACATTCAAGACTAAGTATTATCCAGATATAATTATCGATATGCGCAATGTGCGGAGCGAGGCACCGCTAAAAGATCGAACACTAGAGCTTTAGAGCCGAAAATAGGATGCCCAACATTGGACGGACCATACGGGAACAGTGGTATTAAATCACTCAGGAAAAGGTTCAATCCCTCGATTAGAAAGGAAAACATAAAACGTTTAGTTAGAACGGTTTCTAATAAAACAAAGCAAAAAGCATTAAGTGATTTCTTCGTTTATCATAACTATCGTAAAGTGTCCTTCACTTATTGATTATTAGCTTTAGAAATCAGGAGTACCAGAAAACATGAAAAAGATACTGAGCATTATCTCATTGTTGTTTCTAAGTGGCTGCCTTGGTATGCCAGAGCGAGTAACTCCGGTAAATGAATTCGAAATTAATAATTACCTCGGTAAGTGGTATGAAATAGCTCGACTCGACCATTCATTTGAAAGAGGTCTAACAAACGTTACTGCTGAATACAATTTGCGAGAAGATGGTGGTGTTGCTGTTCTTAATCGAGGCTTCTCTGAATCAGAAGGTGAATGGCAAGAAGCAGAAGGAAAAGCGTACTTTGTAAAATCACCGGATGAAGGTTATTTAAAAGTATCTTTTTTTGGTCCGTTCTATGGCTCCTACGTCGTATTCGATTTGGATAAAGAGAATTATCAGTATGCTTTCGTCTCAGGTCCTGACTTGTCGTATTTATGGTTGCTATCCCGAACTCCAGACATCGCACCTGAGATCTTGCAACGATTTATTACCCTGTCTGAAGAATTAGGTTTCGACACAAAAGAACTGATCTTAGTTGAACAGAAATAATACCTGTCCAAGTCACCGAGGGGCTTTAAGCCTCAGTCCCCCAACCCTCTGCAGTCAATAGAATAGTTATAACGTGACACATAAGGTCAACCACACAGGCCATACAGCAATCTTGGGCAATTCTGCTACGATGAGAATATAAAGCATAAAAATACAAGCAAATTAATCGTTCGACACACAATTTGTGGCTGAGGCGTTCATGGTTGAAGCAGAAAGGAAGCCGGTACCTATAGGGGTTATTACTGAGATCCACGGCCCAGTGGCGGTCATCGACTGTGTTAAACTACCGCCTCTGCATCAGGCCTTGTGTGCCAACATTGCTGAAGAAACCTACCTGTTCGAAGTCCACCAACACCTTGATAAGCGCCATATCCGCACCATCATTTTACACCGAAATGCCTCTTTGCACCGGGGCATGACGGTTTATGACACTGGCGCGTCACTCCATGTCCCGGTTACGCCCGACTGCCTCGGACGCTTACTGAATATTTTCGGCGAGCCGCTTGACGGCGGCAGCACGCTTAATACAACGGAATACCGTGACGTCCATAGCAAGCCCGTTCCGATCCATGAGTCTGTGGGAGTCGGCAAAGTGCTAGAGACCGGGATCAAAGTCATCGATCTGCTCTGCCCCTTTATCAAAGGCGGTAAAACAGGGCTGTTCGGGGGGGCAGGCGTTGGCAAGACGGTTCTGATCATGGAGTTTATGCACTCCGTCGCTACACTCCACAAGGGAGTCTCGGTCTTTTCTGGCGTAGGCGAACGGATACGCGAAGGTCATGAGCTTTGGCACGCGATCCGCGACGCCGGGGTATTGCCGCAGACGCTGATGGTATTCGGGCAAATGGATGAGTCGCCGGGCGTCCGCTTCCGAGTCGGGCTTTCGGCGCTGACCTATGCCGAGTATCTGCGTGATGCCCTGAAAAAAGATGTCCTGTTTGTAATGGATAACGTGTTTCGCTTCGTCCAGGCCGGCAGCGAGGTCTCCAGCCTTCTCGGCCGTATGCCGGCGACCGTAGGCTACCAGCCCACCCTGTCGACGGATGTCGCCGAAATGCAAGACCGGATCCTTTCGACCCACAACGGTTCAATCACCTCAGTACAGGCGGTTTATGTACCTGCCGATGATATGGCAGATCCGGCAGTCAGCACTATCCTCAGCCACTTAGATAGCACCGTGATCTTGTCGCGAGCCCAAGCCAGTAAAGGTATCTATCCCGCGGTTGATGTCTTGCAGTCAAGCAACAAGCTGATGGATCGCCATACCCTCGGACCACGCCATTACAGCATTGCAGAAGGTGTTCGGGAACACCTGGCCCGCTACCATGAGCTGGAGGACATTATCACGATGCTAGGGGTAGAAGAGCTCTCGGTTGCCGATCGTAAAATCATCATGCGGGCACGCAAGCTTCAACGTTATCTGACTCAACCTTTCTGGACGACAGCCGTCCACTCCGGGATCCCCGGCGTGTCGGTACCGCTGGAATCGACGCTTACCGACTGCGAGAATTTCCTGCTTGGTCACTACGATGAGATCCCCGAAGAGCGCTGTTATATGCGGGGCGTGATGGAGGATTTGGTACGGTGAAGGCATTTAGGCTCCAGCTACAGGACGCCACTCATTCCGAGGAAATAGCGGATGTGTCCTCTTTTGTTGGTGAAGACGCCTCCGGCAGTTTCGGAATACAGGCAGATCACGCGCGTTTCATGACGATTATGTCGATCGGGATAACGAAGTACCGAATCGGCAGCGGTCGCTGGAAATACCTGGCTGTACCTGGCGGTGTTATCTATTTTCACCACAACATACTCACATTGTGTACCTACCGCTATCTGCTGGACGATGACTACATGCGCTTAAGCCAGGCTCTACAACAACAACTGCTCGCAGAGGAAGAGATGTTACAGAAGCTCAAAGAAAGCCTTCATCATATGGAAGAGGAAGTGTTCAAGCGGTTTTGGGAAATTGGCAAAAAAGAGTCGGTTTAATACTATGCCCAGACTTAATGGTTTGAAAGAAAAAATAGAACGTCAGGCAAACCGCATGAAGAAAGCGGAGCGCGAGCGAGAGACGCTTATCGGTCAGACCATCTACATTGGTACCTTAGGTCTGCTTCTTGTGTTGCCCATTGTTGGTGGGGCCTATCTGGGCCATTGGCTAGACGGCATGATGGACGGTTACTCTATTCGCTGGACAACCAGCCTGATCCTGCTCGGCGTAATGCTGGGAGCAGTAAACGTCTATCTTTTTATAAAGGAATAGTGCCATGAACAAAGAGAGCTTACCGGCACCAACCGACTTCATGCTGCGCTTGGTATGATAGACAGCACGGTAGTCACAACATGGATAATCATCGGCGTCGTATGGCTGCTCGCCTGGTTATTATCGCGCCGGTTATGTGTCAGTCCCGGACTGGTGCAAACCGCCGTTGAAGGCATCATCGTCAGTATTGAGGATGCTATTGCGGAGGTCGCACCTGAACACGCCCGACGCCTGATGCCATTCATTGGCAGCCTTTGGGTATTCCTGGCTATCGCCAATCTCAGCGGACTCATCCCGGGGGTCCATTCCCCGACACGTGACCTGTCGGCGACTTCCGCGCTGGCAATTATCGTCTTCCTCTCAACACACTGGTACGGCATCCGGCTTCAGGGCCTGAAGCGCTACCTGATCCATTACATCACACCCAGTCCAATCCTGTTGCCGTTTCACCTCATCGCGGAAATCACCCGTACAGTGGCTCTGGCGGTGAGGCTGTTTGGCAACATGATGAGCCTGGAAATGGCAGCCTTAATGTTTCTTATGGTGGCGGGATTCCTGGCACCGGTGCCAATCCTGATGCTTCACATCATCGAAGCGCTGGTACAGGCCTACATCTTCGGCATGCTTGCACTCATTTATGTCGCCGGCGGTCTGCAATATCAACACCAGCGGCAGCAACAAGAAGGAAAATCGAATGCCTGATTTATCTATCTTCGTCACGTCATCGACCGCTGCAGCAATATTCGGTATATCACTGGGTGTCATGATGCCGGCGGTTGCGATGGGGTGGGCTGTCAGCCGAGCCATGGATGCATTAGCGCGTCAACCCGAGGCGGAGAAAGCAATAATGCGCACCCTCTTCATCGGCTTGGCCATGATTGAGTCACTCGCGATATACGTACTCGTTATCGTGCTGATCGTATTGTTCCGAAATCCGCTGCTGGAATACCTTATTAAATAGGTCAAGCAGGCAACGACGTTGATAGCACGCCACCATGAAGGAGTGATGTTGTGGAGTTTAGCTGGTCTACTTTCCTGCTGGAGATCATCAATTTCCTGGTTTTGGTCTGGATTCTCAAGCACTTTCTTTTTAAACCGGTTATGGCGGTGATCACCCAGCGTCGTACCAGTATTGAGGAACAACTCGCCGAGTCCCAGCGCCTTAATGATGAGTCCACAGTATTAAAAAAAGAATATAAAAACCGCCTGGCGAATTGGGAGCATGAGTGTCAGTTGGCACGAACCGAGTTGATGGAGGAGCTTAACGCCGAGCGGATATCTAAGTTAAATCTGCTGAGACAGACACTTGAACAGGAAAGAGAAAAAGCCAAGGTAGCCGAATCTCGCCAACGGATGGAAGCCACTCGTGAGATAGAGTACCAGGCATTACAGCAGAGTGCGCAGTTCGCCACCGCCCTGCTCAGTAGAGCCTCCGGGCCCGAACTGGAAGCACGTCTGCTGGATATATTGCTGAACGATTTATCCACACTCTCCCGTGACGATACCGCCGCCCTGCGGCTGCAATGGGGGGAGTTACCTGAATCGATTACGATCACCAGCGTGTACCCATTACCCGAGAACAAGCGGCAACAGCTGGAGAGCGTGATCGCAACCATCACCGGATTATCAGTACCGGTACATTATGACCAGGATCCTGAGCTGTTGGCGGGATTGCGAATCACTATCGGCGCCTGGAGATTACATGCCAATGTACAGGATGACTTAAAAGGTTTTGCGGAATTTGCCTATGCCAGTAAATGAATACGAACTCAGCAGTCCGCTTTCGCAGCAAGCCGAGTGGCTCAAGGATTTTCGATCGGGCTTGCGCATCGAGGAGCGTGGCATCGTGCTATCGGTCGGTGATGGCATCGCAAGGATCACAGGGCTTCCTTCGGCGGCAATGGACGATATCCTCACCTTGGAGGACGGTAGCCGAGCAATGGTCTTTGATCTGACCGACGATCAGGTCGGCGCCGTTTTATTGCATGAAACAAAAAACCTGACCTCGGGTACGCCGGTCCACCGTGCCTGCCACTCTTTAAGCGTACCTGTCGGTGACGGATTACTCAGCCGGGTCGTCGATCCGCTGGGCATCCCGCTTGATGGCAAAGCCGCGTCGAACGCTTCAGCATGGCAGCGTATCAATAGCGTTTCCCCGCCCATTATCAGCCGCGACTTTGTTCATTCGCCTTTGTATACGGGGATCAAGATCATTGATACATTGATCCCCATCGGCAAGGGGCAACGCCAGTTACTCATTGGAGACGAAGGTCTGGGCCGAAGTGCACTCGCGCTGGATACGTTGATTAACCAACGCAATAAAAATGTACGCTGCGTCTATGTACTCATCGGTCAGAGACGCTCTACCGTGATCAATACCATCGACATTCTGCGCGAATATGGGGCGCTGGACTATACAACAGTGGTGGTTGCAGAGGCGAGCAGCCTGCCCGGCTTACAACACCTGGCGCCATTTTCCGGTTGCGCAATTGCCGAGTTTTGGATGCAGCAAGGCCACGACACGCTGGTGGTGTATGACGATCTCAGTACTCACGCTAAGATATACCGCGAGCTGTCGCTGCTTTTGCGGCGGCCACCGGGACGAGAAGCCTATCCCGGCGACATTTTCTCGATACATGCCCGACTGCTGGAACGCACCACCTGCCTGAGTCCGGCACATGGCGGCGGCAGCATGACCGCTCTGCCTATTGTCGAAACCCAGCAGGGAGAAATCGCCGGCTATATCCCCACCAACCTGATCTCGATAACAGACGGCCAGATCTACCTTGAACGCAACCTGTACACCGGCGGCTTCCGTCCTGCGATCGATATTGCCCGTTCGGTTTCTCGTATTGGCGGACAAGCACAGCACCCTCGCATCAAGGAGGAAGCGGGGAGTATGAAACTACATTACCTGCAGTTCCTCGAGCTGGAGAGCTTCACCCGCTTTGGCGCTCGCCTGGAGGCCTCCATGGAAGCGGCGATTGAACGCGGCCTGATATTAAGAGAGATCCTCAAGCAAGAACAATTCTCACCGCTCGATGAAGCTTCTCAACTGGCATGGCTCGTGGCTTTTAACGATGGTCATTTCAATCATATCGAGCGGAAAAAAATTCGCTCACTTCTTGATATCCTCGAGCACCAGGCACAAAAAACCAGCCTGACGCTTGACAGCCCGAGGGACAAATGGAGCCATGCGGTAACCGATTGGCTGTCATCCGCCACAACCGATCAGGTAAACGCCGAGGAAAATGCCCGATGACTCGACGCCAAGACTTACAACATCATCGCCATAGCCTGCACGAGATCAGAAATATTCTGAACGCCATGAAAACTCTGGCCTACATGGAAAGCCGCAAGCTCAGCACGTTTCTTGATTCTCAGCACAAGGTCGTTGAAGGTTTAACGGAAGTGGCCGCCGACTTTATTAGCTTTCACCCCGAAGCACTGCCAGAAACCATGGAGGCGACCCCGGTCTACCTTCTGATCGGAACCGAGCGGGGCTTCTGCGGTGATTTCAACCAAGCCGTAATACGTCATACTGAGCAGTCTTTAAAGGCCCACCCGAGCATGCAGCCAACCTTAATTGTGGTCGGACGCAAGCTTTACAACCTAATGCAAGACGATATGCACGTCTTTGCCCGAATTGATGGCCCGAGCGTCGTGGAGGAAGTACCCGCCATTCTCGACCGTGCCGTGGAAGCTCTCGCTGACTTGCAGGCGCAACACACGGTAATAAGTTTGTATAGTGTTTACCATAGTGGCGAGGAAGGTATAGTCACGAAAAAATTATTACCGCCTTTTGAGCATAACCGGCAGCAATCTCCGCGCTTTCCGTATCCGCCGATACTCAACCTCCCCCCCAAAAGGTTTCTGTTCGATCTGACCGAACAGTATCTTTTTGCTGCTTTGCATGAATTGCTCTATACCTCTTTGATAGAGGAAAACCACCGTCGCATGATACATCTTGAAGGCGCAGTCAAGCACCTTGACAATCTATCTGATGAACTGACCCAGCAATTTAATGTCCTGCGCCGGGAAGAGATCATCGAAGAAATTGAGGTCATTTTGCTTAATACCGGTAATCTTGATGATGATTGGCATAAACGAAAATAAGTTATTCTTAATACAACAAAGTTGTAAAATAATAACATTACCGAGAACCAGATATATAATTAGGACTGAAGGCCAATGTTTTGTTTACAATCTAATTTATAAGCTAACGTGTTCTCATCATGCAACAGTCTGAAATTTGAACATGAAGCTATCACTTCGTTGGATCACACTATGACAAGAAATTTGATACTGGATGTCTTTGCTAAATCGCCACTGAAACCATTAGAGAAGCATATTCGACTGGTTACTCAATGTTGTCATCAATTAAAACCATTTTTCCATGCTTGTGTCGAGAATGAGTGGGGAAAGGCCGAAGAGATCCGCAAGCAGATATCGGAACTAGAGAAAGAGGCCGATCGGTTAAAGCGCGAAATCCGTCTTGAATTACCCAATAATTTTTTCATGCCGGTACAACGTACCGATGTGCTTGAACTGCTGACTCAGCAGGATAAGATTGCCAACAAAGCCAAAGATATTTCAGGCCGGGTAATCGGCCGTAAGTTACAAATCCCCAACGAACTATCTAAACAGTTTTTTGATTACTTAAGCCTCTGCATTGATGCGGCCGAAAAAGCCGCCGATGCGATCAACGAACTTGATGACTTGTTAGAAACGGGTTTTAAGGGTCGCGAAGTGGATCAGGTTGACAAAATGATCAATCAGCTCGATACAATTGAAGATGGCACCGATTCTATGCAAATTGAGTTGCGCCGTTCTTTATTGGCAATAGAAGCCGATTTAAATCCCATTGATGCCATATTTTTATATCAAATTATCGAATGGGTCGGCGAACTTGCCGATTTAGCCGAACGTGTTGGTGCACGTTTAGAAATCATGCTGGCTCGGTAATATTGTTTACCGCTTGTAAATAATGAATAACTGCGAGCTAAAAGTACAGTTCCGACCATCTGCGATACCTCTGACCCACCGCTTCCCCAAAGCCAATAAACACTTTATTTTATCCTGTTAGCGTCATTTTACCCATCATAGACTCTGGGCCTTAAGATCGTTTGTTATAGACTCATTAGTCATGGCTAAAAATGTGAAGAATTTGCATAAAGAATATAACCTGTGATGTAGGTATACATGACTTCACCTTTATTAATTTTACAGTTCAAATTAAATACACCATATGATATAAACCAATATGATGTATACGAATTGCGCATGCATTAACGGCATAGTAATAATGGAGTATAGGATGTCTGGCGTTTTAGGAATGATACTGGCTGGCGGCGAGGGGTCTCGATTACGCCCTTTGACGGATAAACGGACTAAACCTGCGGTTCCATTTGGCGGGAGTTACCGGCTTATCGATTTTGCATTAAACAACTTTGTGAATGCCGATATTCTGAAGATATATGTACTGACTCAATTTAAGTCTCAGTCATTGTATGTCCACATGAAAAAGGGATGGAACCTGACAGGTATCACCGACCGTTTTATTGACCCGATCCCGGCACAAATGCGAATGGGCAAGCGCTGGTATGATGGCACAGCGGATGCTATTTATCAGAATATTGGTTTTATTGAACTGGCTGAACCGGACCAAGTCTGTATCTTTGGTAGTGATCACATCTATAAAATGGATGTGAAACAAATGCTGGATTTCCACAAAGAAAAAGAGGCTGAACTGACAGTTTCTGCCTTGCGTATGCCTCTTCACGAAGCCAGTGCCTTTGGTGTTATTGAAGTCGATGAAAAAGGCTGCATGATTGGTTTTGAAGAAAAACCCGCCAAACCAAAATCTATTCCGGGTGATCCTGGTCATGCCTTGGTTTCAATGGGGAATTATATTTTCAATACTGACACCTTGTGCGCCGAATTAAATGAAGATGCGGCTAACGAAAATTCCAGCCATGACTTTGGTAAAGACATTATTCCTAAGTTATTTCCGCTGGGAAAAGTGTTTGTTTATGATTTCAATTCAAACATTATCCCTGGTGAGAAAAGTAATGGCTACTGGCGTGATGTCGGTACCATCGAAGCCTACTGGCAAGCACATATGGATCTGCTTTCTGAAGATGCCCCTTTTTCGTTGTATAACCGCCAATGGCAGCTCCATACTCATTATCCTCCATTGCCACCCGCGACAATTCTCGATACCGAAAATTGTAAGATAGATATTAATAACTGCATGATTTCAGCCGGTAGCTATATTCGAGGCGCTAAAATTTATCAATCAGTACTAGGCTTCCGCACCAATGTTGATCACAACAGCACAATTTCTGAATCTGTCCTTTTGGGTGATGTAAAAATAGGTGCAAACTGCATAATCCGTCGTGCGATTATCGATAAAGATGTGCAGATTGCCCCGGGTACGGTGATTGGTGAGGATCTTGAAGAAGATAAAAAGAAATATCACGTATCTGACGACGGTATTGTTGTGATCCCGAAAGGAGCGAAAATTGGCTACTAAAAAGAAAGTAATACCAACAGCGCCGCTCAAGGTTTTATTTGTTTCATCTGAAGTAGAGGGGCTGGTGAAAACCGGCGGCCTTGCCGATGTCGCTAAATCGTTGCCGGCCGCTTTAAAGCAGATGGGGCACGATGTTCGAATTGTCATGCCGTTTTATAAGACCGTTACAGAACGTGACCAGGCGGTTTCGTTACTTACAACAGCACTATACGTAGAATCGCAGCCTGCTGCCGTTGAGTATCAGATCATGCAATTGAAAAGTGGTGATGTGCCCGTTTATGCGCTGGATGCACCACAATACTTTGATCGCCCTGAATTGTATGCCGAAAATAATCAGGCATACCCAGACAATGGTGAGCGCTTTGCCTTCTTGAGTGCAGCGGCGCTGGATATGTGTGAAAAAGTCGACTTTCAGCCAGACATTATTCACTGTAACGACTGGCATGCCGGCCTGGTGCCGTTTTTACTAAAAACCCGTTATGCCCAGAGTGATTTTTTTGCTAATACGAAGAGTGTGCTCACTGTTCATAATGCGGTATTTAAAGGTATTTTCAATTACGACCAGTATCGCCTGATCCCAGAATTGATCCAGCACCGTTACATTAATGCTGAAATAGATCCCTCCCATATCAGTATGCTAAAAGCGGGTGTCGCTTATGCTGATAAAGTGAATGCGGTGAGCCCTAACTATGCCTCAGAATTGCTGACTCATCTCGGCTCACACGGTATGGAGGCTGACTTCCAAAACCGAATCCGTGATTTATCTGGCATTGTAAATGGCTGTGATTATGCCGATTGGAATCCGGAAACCGATCCTTATATCAAGCAAAAATTCAAAGCAAATAAAATCAGCCTCGCTCGGGGCAAAAAGGCCTGCAAAAAAGACTTGCAGCAACAGGTGGGTTTGCCGGTTGTTGATCTACCTGTGTACGGCATGGTGTGTCGCCTGACCGAACAAAAAGGTATCCAGTATCTGATCCCGATATTAAACGACTTCCTGGTCAATGAGGTTCAGGTCGTTATTGTCGGAACCGGCGATCCGGCCTTGGCGTCGGCTTTACGTCAAATTAGCGAAGCGCATGCCGATCAATTCGCGTTTGTTGAGGCATACAGCAACCCATTGGCTCACTGTATTACCGCCGGGGCTGACTTTTTTATGATGCCTTCTGAATTTGAGCCTTGCGGCCTGAATCAAATGTACAGCTTGGCGTATGGTACATTGCCCGTCGTTCGCGGTGTTGGCGGACTGATTGATACCGTTATTGACTATGACGACAAGCCTCAGGTCGCGACCGGATTTATCTTTAGCGATCCGACCCCAGAGGCTCTGTTGATTAAACTGCAACGTAGCCTTCTGCTCTACTGCCAAAAGCCACAGGAATTTAAACGCTTGCAACAAAATGCAATAGCCTGCCAGTTCAGCTGGCAGGAATCGGCACAGCAGTACCTTGAGATGTACCTTGATGGTCGCGGATTGCCATCCGCTACAGCTACAGAGTCTGTATCCGGCGTTTAATCAGCCGTTCTAACCTCGAAAGCCCGCATATTAGGGCTTTTCGGAGGTCCATTGCCGCTTTAGATGATGTCTTTGTCCATCAGGAAATTATCGATTTGACACCACACTTAGCAGAAGTGCGAGCAAAAGCTCTTCAATGATTAAATAAGGAGTACTTCGTTGAACAGAGAAATACAGGGTGAAAAGGAATACCGCCAGCTAGAGAGAGCCGCATTTTCAGATCCCTTTTCCTTTCTAGGGCCACAATACCATTCTGAAGAGATCTCACTTCGGGTATGGATGCCAGGAGCTGAAAAGGTTGAGGTAGAGCTCGAATATGGCGAACGCTTCACGATGGAACGTGAATCCGCCAGTGGTTTTATCCTGAAAGAAAAAACAGACCTGACCACGGCAAATTATCAGCTGCAGGTGTGTTGGCCGGACGGCCAGCAATCGATTAATGACCCGTATCAGTATCATCGTATTTTGCCTTCTGACCAGGCACTTTTCACCCCGTCACAGATGTACAAAGAAATGGGTGCACAACTCATCACACTGGAAAAAGCTGGCCAGCGGGTGTCAGGTGTTCGTTTTCTGGTTTTTGCACCCAATGCTTCTGCTGTCAGTGTCGTCGGTGAATTTAATGGCTGGGATGGCCGCCGCCATCCCTTGCAACGCATGGCTCATGGCCTGTGGGGATTATTCATTCCCGGGCTTGCCGAGGGTGAGTGTTACAAGTTTGAGCTGAAAGACCGTGCTGGCAATGGCCTGCCCCATAAAGCCGATCCATGGGGTTACCATGCCGAGCAGTACCCGTCTTTCTCGTCGCTTGTTTTTGATCAGGCCAAGTACCAGTGGCAAGATCAGGCATGGCAAACCCGGGAAGTCACATCAAAGCACCAACAGCCGCTGTCTTTCTATGAACTGCATGTCGGGTCATGGCGCAGGAATGAACACGGTGAATTTCTGACTTACCGGGAGTTGGCGCAACAGCTGATCCCTTATTTAACCGATATGGGGTATACCCATATTGAACTGATGCCGGTGTCAGAGTATCCGTTTTATGGCTCTTGGGGTTATCAACCGATAGGCCTGTTTGCTCCTACCAGCCGCTTTGGCTCACCGGATGATTTCAAGTTTTTTGTTGATCAGTGTCACCAGGCCGGTCTGGGTGTGGTGCTTGACTGGGTGCCGGCACATTTTCCCTCCGATGATCACGGTTTGGCAAACTTTGACGGTACCGCGTTATTCAATGACCCGGATCCGCGGCGTGGCTGGCATCAGGACTGGAGCAGCTATATCTACGATTATAGCCGGGATCATGTCCGCCGCTTCCTGGTATCGAATGCGCTGTACTGGTTTGAGCATTTCCATATTGATGGCTTGCGGGTCGATGCGGTTGCCTCCATGCTTTATCACGATTATTCCCGTAAGCACGGTGAATGGATCCCCAACCAGGATGGCGGTAATGAAAACTATGATGCCATCAGCCTGCTGAAGTGGATGAATGAAGAAGTGTATCGCCATTATCCCAATGCGATGACCATTGCCGAAGAGTCTACGGCTTTTCCCGGTGTGTCCAAACCAACGACAATGGGTGGTTTGGGCTTTGGCTTTAAGTGGAATATGGGGTGGATGCACGACAGTCTGTCATACATCAAAGAAGAACCGATTCACCGCAAATACCACCACAATACCATCACCTTCCCCATGATTTACGCATTCAGTGAGAATTACGTTCTGTCGCTTTCTCACGACGAAGTGGTGTACGGCAAAGGATCGATGCTGAATAAAATGCCGGGGGATGAGTGGCAGAAAACCGCCAACCTGCGTGCCTATATGGGGTATATGTATGGCCAGCCGGGGAAAAAGCTGAACTTTATGGGAACCGAAATTGCCCAGAGTGCCGAGTGGAACCACGACAGTCAGCTTGAGTGGCACTGGCTGCAGTATCCTCGCCATCGAGGGGTGCAAACTTTAGTGAGAGACCTAAACCGATTGTACACCAGTGTTCCGGCACTGTATGAGCTCGACTGTTTGCCGGAAGGTTTTCAATGGCGAGTGCAAGATGATGCCGAGCAAAGCGTACTGGCCCATGAGCGTTTCGCGCTCAATGGCGACAAAGTGCTGGTGATCAGTAACTTCACGCCAGAACCGCGCAACGGTTATACCCTGGGTGTGCCAGAGAAAGGGCAATACCGTCTCGTACTCAATACGGATGCCACCTGCTACTGGGGCAGCGGTTATGCCGTCGATGAATGTATTGAAGCGGTGGAAGAGCCAAGTCATGGCCTGCCGTATTCCGTCAAGGTGACTTTACCGCCGTTATCAACCCAATTTTTGGTCTTTAGCAAAAACTGAATGTCGAATAAAGAGTCAAGTTAAAGCCAGTGGAGCAATCCGCTGGCTTTTTCAAACACTGCAAAAAGAGTGTGTGACCGTGAGACGTCAGGGCTCAACCCGCATACTGAATGAAAATTCGCCTTGTTTGACCTCAAGCAGCACAGCGCTTTTGATCGGGTCACCGGAATCACGAAACTTAATTTTCCCGGTAACACCGTTATAAACGTCGAGGTTGTTAAGCGCATCGCGGATCCCTTCTGGTTCAACCCCGCCATAACGTTTCGCGGCCTCGAATAACATCCCGAAGGCATCATAAGTCAGGGCGGCCACATCGTCAGGCTCCCTGTTGAACGCTTGACGATAACGCGCCCTGAAGTTCATCGTCTCGTCATTGGAAGTATCAACGGCATAATGGGTGCTGAAAAAAGCGCCCTCAATCGCATCACGCTGAATTGCCGGTATCTGAGTCCAGCTATCACTACCGAGCAATTGGGCGCTTATTCCCATCTTTCTTGCCTGACGGGCCTGGCCTGGCACTTCATTGTAGTAATTGGGCAGAAACAGCACCTCGGGTTCGGCGGCCTGAATCCGGCGTAACTGCTTAGTAACATCCTCGGTGTCGCGGGTATAGAACTCAAAGGCGACGATCCCGCCTCCCAGTGCCTTAAAAGCAGTTCTGAAAACCTCTGCCAGATTACGGTTGTACTCACTGGAGATATCATACAGCACGGCTGCCTTTTTATACCCCAGTTCATCGTAGGCAAAACTTGCCATCACCTGGCCCTGAAAAGTATCAACAAAAGCGACACGATAAACCCAGCTTTTATCCCGGGTTGTTTCCGGATTCGTCGACCAGGGACTGATCATAGGGATCCGGGCGTACTCGGCATATCTTGCTGCAGGGATCGCGTTACGGCTGGCCTGAGGACCAACAATGGCGCTGACGTTTTGCTGATTGATCAATCGCAGAGCAGCACTGATAGCCTGCTCGGCCTTATCCTCATTATCTTCAATCAGCAGTTCCACCCGGTAGCGTTGATTGTCAATGATCAGACCGCCGCTGTCGTTGACTTCCTGCACAGCCAGTTGCGCAGCTTCTACCGTGGCCAGTCCTACTTCCGGAATATGACCGCTTATCGGCGCGATCAAGCCAATCCTGAACTCCCTGACTCTGGATTGCCGATCGTTACAACCGCTCAAAAAAAGGCTGGCAAGCATCAGCAAGGTAATCATTAACTTCATGTAAGTATCCTTCATTCAAGCCCTGCATAACAAAAGCAACCTAACTGATCGCCTCTTCTTTACGCCCTTTTAAAATATAGGTGTGCATTTTTCCTTTACCCTTGATGCCTATCATCCCGCGATCGGAAAAAACAAACTGATCCCGCAAGTGCCTGTGGGTAGCTTCGGTGACTTGGATCCCTCCTTTAAGCCCCTGAGACTCCATTCTGGAGGCGGTATTCACCGCATCTCCCCAGATGTCATAGACAAATTTTTTCGTACCAATTACCCCTGCCACGACCGGCCCGCTGTTGATCCCAATCCGCATGCTCAGATCACTACCATGCCTTCGGTTGAAACACTCAATCACCTCCATCATGTCCAGTGCCATCTCCGCAACCACCTGGGCATGATCATCTCGCGGGATGGGGATCCCGGCCCCAACCATATAGGCATCCCCGATGGTCTTGATCTTTTCCAGCCCCCGCAGCTCACTCAAGCGGTCAAACTCACAGAATATTTCGTTGAGCAGCCCGACCAATTCGGCAGCAGACAGTTGAGCAGACATGGGGGTGAAGTTGACGATATCAGCGAATAAAATCGAAACCTCGGCAAAGCTGTCTGCGATGGTATCCTCGCCATGCTTGAGACGTTCTGCAATCGGTGCCGGCAGAATATTAAGCAGTAGATGTTCCGACTTTTCCTGCTCCTCGGCCAAGTCGTCAAGGGTGCTTTTAAGCCGCTCGATCATAATATTAAAGTTTTTCGCCAGTACCCCGGTTTCATCCTGGGTCAGAACCGGCGCCGTCTGATTGAGATCCCCGGCGGCGATTTTCAAGGTGGTATCCGTTACGGCCAAAATAGGTCGGGCAATCCGAAAGGCAATCAGGTAAATCCCGATACTCAGTACCCCAACCGCCAATAATCCAACGCCCAGGATCATCCCGCCAAGACGGTTAGCAGGTGCCAAGGCAGTGGCAGCCTCAATTTCAGTGATCAGCGCCAGGCCCAGATCGGGAAGCCAGCGGTAACTGCCAATGACCGGTACGTTGGAATAGTTGTCATAGAAGCCCGCTCCGTTTTCCCCCTTCAGGGCCGCTTCGATACCCACGCTGTGTACACCCCGCGGGTAGGATTCATCGCCAAAGCGTTCGGCTGAAATAAAACGGTTGTGGGCATCGATCAAATAAGCCTCGCCGCTTTCCCCCAACCCGGTTCGCCTGCTGACAATCTCGACCAGAACTGACAACCGGATATGGGCTGCCAGCACGCCAAGCAGTTCTCCTGCCGGACTCAGAAGCGGCGTCGACACCGTCAGGGTCGGGACGCCGCTCTCGGCTCCCGGATACACCTTTCTCAAGTAGGTTCCCTGACGCCCTTTGGTGAAATACTGATCGCTGAGCCGATATTGCCCCTCATGAGACGGATCAGTGGAGAAGAAAACCCGGCCGCCTACATTTGTCAGCAATAAAATTTCCGTCAAATCAGAGGCGCTCGCTGAACCATAGTCAAGAAACGTGGACAAAAACAAGACTTCGGCCAACTCCAAATATGCGGCTTGGTACTGTGCACTATCAAACTCCTTCGACAATAGTGAATCAGCAGCTTTACGGAGTTCATCCAGTCCGGCAATTTTCGTCGCAATGGCAATCTGCTCGGAAACAAACCGATTAATTTCAAATTCTTTGTGATCAGCAATAACCTCAAACTGCGCGATTGCCACCTCCTTTTGAGTCTCAGCGGAAAGAAAATACGTCACTGCCGCCAGCGCAACAACAACCAGTACCGAAACCAGCAAGAAGTAGACCGTCATCCGCGCCTTCAGGCTCTTTTGCAAAAGCCCCATTGGAATCCCCCTGAAAAACAAATAAAAAATGCTCCTCACAAAGTCAGTATAGACTTCAATACCCATTTTTGAGCTAACCTAAATATATTGCTCCACCAGCGCTCAGGAGTGGGCTGATGAGTCAACATTTCCGGGAGCGATACCTTCTCACGCCATATGCCAAGTTCAGCCGCCGACGTTTACTTCAAGCCGCCGGAGCGGTTGGTATGACAGGAAACGATCAATCGTAGAGGCTGTTGCCATGCATCAAACATTTCTCCTGGTCCTGGGGCTCGTCGGCCTGCTTACCATTGCAAGTCTTCTGCTGCCCATCGCCAACCGTATCAATTTTCCCTATACGGTGTTACTGGCCGCCGCAGGAAGCCTCTTGGGTGGCATCGTACTGGCAATGAGCGGCGTTCAGGCACCCGGAATACTGGGGGATTTTCTGGCTTCACTTGAAGCGCTGGATATTACCTCCGAAGCTGTCTTTTTTGTTTTCCTGCCCGCGCTTATTTTCGAATCGGCACTGAATATCAATGCCCGCCACCTGGTAGCGGATCTCGGCCCCATCCTCCTGCTTGCGGTGATCGGCCTGCTGATATCCACCCTGCTTGTCGGCTTATCCGTCTGGTATGTTTCCGGTATCAGCCTGGTAGCCTGTTTACTGGTTGGCGCTATCGTATCGGCCACCGATCCGGTCGCCATCGTCGCCATCTTCAAAAACCTCGGGGCCCCCAAACGGCTTACTATCCTGGTCGAGGGCGAAAGCCTGTTTAACGATGCCACGGCTATCGTGCTATTTACGATTCTGGTGACAATGCTGATCAGTGGCGCAGAAGAGAGCATGCTGGCTGCGGCCGGCAAATTTATCGAAGTGTTTTTCGGTGGCATTCTGGTCGGCCTGATCACCTCCTGGCTCGTCGCTTCTTTGATCGGCCAGCTGCGTAATCTCCCTCTGGTCGAGATCACTCTTACCATCTGTCTGGCCTATCTGAGCTTTCTGCTAGCCGAACACTACCTGCATGTATCCGGTGTGATGGCTGTCGTCACAGCCGGTTTGGTGATCAATTCGTTCGGACGTACCAAGATCTCGCCCCATACCTGGCACACGCTGACCGAAACCTGGGAAGAGCTGGTGTTCTGGGCCAATTCCCTGATCTTCTTTCTGGTGGGCCTGCTGGTTCCCAAAGTCCTGGTCAATTTTACCTCAGCCCAGCTACTCGCCCTGCTCGCCTTAATCATTGCGGCATTCATGGCCCGTGCTGTGGTGCTCTACCTGGTGTTGCCGTCGCTGAATAGGCTCGGACTGGGACAGCAAATCAGCATGGCCTTTCGCACTGTGATGCTGTGGGGAGGATTACGCGGTGCCGTCTCGCTGGCACTGGCGCTGGTGATCCTCGAAACGCCGGGCATTGCCCCTGACATTCAGGCTTTTGTCGCCTCGCTGGTTACCGGTTTTGTGCTGTTCACGCTTTTTGTAAACGCACCGACCATGGGCATGATGATGCGTTTTTTTGGACTTGATCAGCTGCCCCCCGAAGAACGACTAATTCGCAACCGGGTCATGGCACTCTCGATAGGCCATATCCGTGAGGGGCTTGAACATGCTGCGCTGGAGGATAAAATCAATCCGACCATCGCCACCGGGGTGGCTGATATTTATGAGCAGCGACTGCACAGGATCGAGCACTCGATGGCGCGCACTGGCCAGAAACCCGATACCATCACCCTCTGTGTCGGACTCAGCACCCTGATCAACCATGAACGTCATCTCTACCTACAACGTTTCGGCGACGGGCTGGATTCTGCCAAAATCACCCGCACGCTGATGTTTCACGCCGATGATCTGCAAGACGGGCTGAAAATTGGCAAGCTAGGCGGCTATCAGGAGACTATCAATGCCGCTCTGAAATTCGGCCCCCTCTTTCATACTGCCATGCTGCTGCAGCGGCATCTGGGGCTTTCTCGCCCCCTGGCCATACAGCTGGCCAACCGCTTTGAAGTGCTGCAAGTTACCGATACCGTGGTCACTGCGCTTATCCGCTATAGTCGGGAGACAATCCCTTCACTATTTGGCGAGAGCACCGCCCATGAACTGGAACAATTATTAACCGCCCGCCTCAAAACCACCCAGCAGGCGCTGGAAGCGCTTCACTTACAATATCCGGAATACGCAGAAACGCTCCAGAAGCGCCACCTTGTCCGGGTGGCCTTACGCCTAGAGGAAGCCAGTTACCGCCGTATGCTTGATGAAGATATCATCAGTCAGGAAGTGTTTAATGAGCTGGGGCGGGAGATCGACAAACGCAGTCGCATCATGGATCGCCAGCCGCGGCTGGATCTCGGGCTCGAGCCCGCCAAGCTGGTCGCCAAAGTCCCGTTCTTTTCTGAGCTGGGTTCGCACCGTATCAGCGAAATTGCCGCGATGCTCACCCCGCAGCTGGTCGTGCCGGGCGAACGGATCGTCACTCAGGATGAACCAGGCAATGCGATGTACTTTATCTCCAGCGGTGCAGTCGAAGCCGCAACAAAGCACCAGTCGATACGCCTTGGCAGCGGCGACTTCTTTGGCGAGCTGGCATTGCTCACCCAGGAACCCCGCAGTGCCACTGTCACCGCAATTGCCTATTGCCAGCTGCTTGTCCTGCCGGTAAAAGACTTCCAAAAAATAACCTCAGCCCATCCCTATCTGCAGGAGCGTATCACCCAGGTTGCCAGCAAGCGTCTGGATCCGGAAGATCTGGTGGCAAAGGTCCCTTTATTTGCACCATTGGACAGCAGCCATATTGCTGAAATCGCCGGACACCTTAAACCGCTTCTCGTCGCGCCGGGCGAACAGGTGGTACATAAAGGAGAGGCAGGCAATGCGATGTATTTTATTGCTGCCGGCTCAGTTGACGTAACGAACAATCATGCCCCCGTCCGCTTGGGCAGAGGCGACTTCTTTGGTGAACAGGCACTACTGACTCAGGGACCGCGCAATGCCGACGTCACTGCTGCCAGCTACTGCGAGGTGCTGGTATTGCAGGGCGATGACTTCCACCGGCTCCTTGAGTCAAACCCTGAGCTGAAAGACCGAATCTGCATCCGTTAGCCCGTTATACCTATTCCTCGAGGGTAACCGGCGTGACAAACCCCTGCGGTTTGACCGCAAGTATCGAACAGTCGATTCGGCTGAGTATCGTTTCTGCCGTGTTACCCATCAGGAACCCGGGAATACCCGTGCGAACCACGGTCCCCATAACCACAAGATCGGCCTCAATCTTATCGGCAAAAAGCGGGATCTCTTTGCGTGGTGAGCCTTTTAGCAAATGAATTTTAGGTTTGAGATAGGCACAGGCGTGATTGCCCAAATGATTGGTGAACTCTGCCACTAATTCATTCAAGTTTTGCTGATGCTGCTGCTTGACCTTTTCGACATAGGCAACAACCTCATCTTCCGTCTTGTGCATAAACCCGCCTCGCAGCGAACTTTCACCAATAGCCTCCCATACATGCGCGATATGCAGCTCGGCGAATTCAGACAGCGCTAAGGAACCCGCCAGGTCGAGGATCTGAAGATCAAGCTGATGTTTGGTCTCTGACTCTTGCGGCAAAAAAGAGCTATAAATATCCACCGCGGCCGCCACCAGAATACGGCGATATGCTTTCGGGGATTTCGAATGGACTAACCATACCGGACATGGACATTTACGTAACAAGTGCATATCGTCACTGCCAAAAACCTGCGCCCGCAATCCATCGCAGCCTGCGGCTTTGACCAACAGATCACGTCCATTTCGGATCACCTCTCGGATGATTTCTAAAAACGGGATACCTATAAGCACTTTGATTTGAATATCGATATTTTTGCTCCACGGCGCAATCAACTCTGCCAGTCTTTTTTCATGCTCGGCAACAATGTTCGCCTGGAGGATCTCGGGGGACAGGTCGTTATGAAATAACTTCAGGTTGGTCGGTATTTTTTCAATGACTTCAACAACGGTAAGACGCGCCTGGTTGTTGTTCGCCAGATCGGCGGCACGTTCCAATGCCGCCTCGTTGGCCGCCTCGGCTGTTGCGACGACAATTATATTTTTAAATCTCTCCATGTCACGGTCCTCCAGTTTATATTCAAGGTTATGTAAAACTGAATTCATCAAGGCACTTTTCTGTTGATATAATCTTAGCTGAGTATCATCAAGTAACTTTGCCATATACGCCGATTTCTTCACGGTTTACCCAGCAAAGTTGCCCCTTTTGATCTTCAACGATGACAACTTTCTGTAAGATAGCCATCACTGACCATCTCTGATAATAAGCAGCCCTTATGAAAAATGTCCATCAACCACTGTTTGATAACGACAACCCGCCAGGCGATATCTTTTTTGGCCATGACGTTTTTCTGCCTAATAGCACCACTCAGAAGCACCACCATTCCTGGGGTCAGCTACAGCTGATTAATGGCGGTATTCTGGAGCTGAATGCAGAAGGCAAACGGTTTTTGTCACCATCACAATATGCGGTATGGGTACCAGCAGGAATTGAACATGAGAGTTATATGCGTCGCAGCATGAACTATTGTTCGATGAATATCGTCAGGCCCTTTGCCGACGATCTGCCGGATTATGCATGCTTGTTAGAAGTCAGCCCGATCATGAATGCAATTATTAATGATCTGCGCGAACGTCGTATTACGGTGCCCAGCACCGGCGAAGATCAACGAATGGTGAGAGTGCTTCTCGATCAGGTGCTTTGTGCCAATGAGCACGAACAATTTCTGCCAGGCAGTGAAGATAAGTTATTAAAACCCATTTTGACCGAACTGGAACGCGACCCGACCAATAACAAAACTCTGGCCCGCTGGGCAAAAGAGATTCACACCACTGAACGTACGTTAGCCCGGCATTGTCAGAATAAGCTGGGGATGAGTTTTACCGAATGGCGCCAACGGCGTAAGTTTATCTACGCCTTACACCTGTTGCGCAAGGGTTTATCCGTCAAAGAAATAGCCCTGACCTTGGGTTACCATCAGGCCTCGCCATTTATTACCCTGTTCAAGAAACACGCACATTGTACGCCAGAGCAGTATCGTAAAAAGCTGGAATGATGGTTGTGTCGCTAAGTTATACAGAAGCACAATCGTACTGATTTCCAGATACTACTAGTCTTCCAACGCGTAAAACTCATCCCAGATGGAGGTTATCGAGCTGCCCATTTTTAATCATCGACTACAGCTCCTCGCTGGCGAGTATGGCTTTATTCAACTACGTTGTTCAAATAACACTTCAACCAGGTTGAGCATCTTCCCCGCCAACCAGAGTTGGACATTGATATTATGTAGCGCTAACACATTGGCATTCGAATTTCGTATTGTTTAAGAAGGCGAGTCCAATCAGACTTAACTGTAAAAAGGAGAGCGGCAATTGTAGATTTGCCGCTCTTGCTTAACTAATATTAATTAAATATATATAGTTCACTCTTTCTGTTAAAACTGGCTTACGGCCAACTTATCCCAGTCGATGGTGAATCGAACCTGTGCCTCTGTGTAATGGTTTTTTGTTCCATAGTCAGACCAGGTACAGGCACTGCGGCTAAATCCTTCTTCTACTTCCTTCATTCCGGCCCGGACAATCATCTCAGTTTTGGCTTCAGTGCCACTTTCAGGTTCTGGCGTGAACACGTACTGGAATTTCGGCTTAAATCCATAAATCAGGCGGGGTAGGTTTTCTTCGGGCAGCAAGTTTTCATTATAACAGTCAGTATAGTGGTAGACCCCAGCCCACTTACCGTAATACTGGTAATCATTGGTATAAAGCTGATTTAGTGATGTTTCCCATTTAACCCCGGTGCCACGTCCAGCACCGACATGTGGAACCACTGCCGTAACATAATCTTTGCTTGTATACCGAGAGGTATAGCTTACTCCCAGCTGGCTTCCCAGTGTACCGGAGAAGCTCGGCATCGCTCCTGGTGTTGCCGTCACAGTCAGACCAATAGATGGTGCAACCGTCGTAGACGACACAGAAACGTCATTAGTTTCATTTTGCGGAGAATAGTCATCGCCAAAAATCGACGTACCTCCAGCTTGGTAAATACTATAGTCAAATGCAACAGGATATGTTTGCGTAAACCGGGCAAGCAATGGGGAGTTATAAGTCTGCTTTACCCCTGATTTCCCTGGTACATAACCGCTGCCGAGTGTTACAACTCGTGCTGCTTTTTTTCCATTGTTTGAATTGTGAAACAGCTCGACAAGCAATTTCATTTGAACCCTGCTTCCACGAAAAGCATAAGATGAATTTTCAGACTCGTTTTCGAGCACTACCTCATAGCTCTTCTTTGAATACCCATTTAAGCTCACGTCATCAACGATAACACTTTCTACAATCTCAGTTGCTGATACCGATGCCGCAGCAGTAAGCCCCAAAAGAACGGGTGCTAATACTCTTTTCATTATTCCTACTATTTTATGGGAGTGTTCCCATAAAATAGCAGGCTGATTACAGAGCATCAACAGTATAATCAACCGAACGTGCCATTAGAATGAAAAACTAGAAAGTTATGTCACGGTGATATATGGACCTGATATTAATCAGAATTTGGCAATAAACGCTACTAGGAATATCTTGGCCACATCCGTTATCTTTCTCACCGCCGCATAGTAAGTGTTATGTTAACGCCAAACACCATCATTTTAACAAGCACACCACGTGTTAAAAACTATCGTGAGTACAAACTAGTCTCTCAGGGACTATGTAGCAAACTGGAATGAACATCCGCATATTGAGTGGGGTACAGTCACTCCGTCCATATTTTCAAGCATTCCGAATAGAGCGGTCTAAGTTTGGCCCGGTTTGGCTTTACTGCTGCACAGCGCTAAGCAAATATCTGAGCACACTTTATAATCATCCTCAGACTTAGTATGTTTTTTGTGGATCAACATCAGGTGTGATGCTGCCATCATAGATGTGGTTTTGGCTTTTTCAAGCCATGGGATCGCTTCGTCATAGCGTCCATTGTCATAATACCAGACTCCGAGTTGTGCCGCGGCTGCAATACCATGCTCTCCATCTAGGTTGGCTGATTGCTCCCAAAGTGACTTAACTTCATCCCAAGGCGTTTCCGCATTCATAAGCTTCAGACACAGACCTTTTCGAAACAGTGCCAGTGCGCGATCATTCGGTTCCGGCTCTTGTGCCAGCCAAAGATCTAAGAACTCAATCGCCTTTGTGTAACTCACCTTGCAGAGCACTTTGTTAAATGCGCCATGACGACCTAAAAAGACGGCATCCTGTCCCAGAATAATGCTTGGCAGGTGCCCCCGCAGAGCGGCGTCATGTAGAAAGGTTACGGCGACTGAACGTGCTTCTGCTTTTGCTTCATCTTTCGATTGTCCCGCAGAAGGCGTGCCACTGTATTTGTCGGCAAAAATCAACTTTGCATACTCTAAGCAGGCATCATTATCTCCGGACTCTGCCAGAAGCTTAAGCAAAGGCCCCCGCTCTTTTGCTGGCAGTGCCATTACTTCAGAATACGCCATTTCCATATTCCCAACCTTCGATTTTACAATAATTTTATAAAACGATAGTTTACATGACTTTGCTGATCAATCCAGAGTCTGAACAGATGGTCCCTATTTAATTCTGCGACTTGATGCAAGCCAGCAAGATGGGTAACCGCCACCTGTAAAGTGGCGGTTTTAGGCGGTTTTAGGCCATCTCTGCCATAGCACCCGAACGATGAATCTCTGAAAGGTTGTGTCGCTAAGTTATACAGAAGCACAAGCGTACTGAAGTCGCCTATGGCGACTTTTGTAAAAGGCCAGGTTCGCCATACCTATATGATTCGAAAATCAATGACTCAGCCCCCTTTTGATTAGTTCGAAATTAATATGTCACTCCATCGTTGGCATAACAAAAGCACTGGTATGTTGCTCTAAGCGCACACTGGCCGGCCAGCGGCTGGTCACGGTCTTCATTCGGGTATAAAAACGCACCCCGTCATTACCGTGAACATTTAGCGGACCAAACACCGAGCGTTTCCAGCCGCCAAAGCTGTGGAATGCCATTGGTACTGGAATGGGCACATTGACCCCGACCATTCCCGCCAGCACATCTTCGCTAAACTGACGTGCTGTTTCGCCATCACGGGTAAAGATAGCGGTTCCGTTGCCGTACTCATGACGATTGATCAAATCCAATCCAGTCTGGTAATCAGAAACACGAACCACGGCCAGAACCGGGCCGAAGATCTCTTCTTGATAAATCGCCATATCTGGCGACACATTATCGAACAGTGTTGGCCCGACGAAATACCCCTCTTCATGACCGTCAACCACCAGCTCGCGGCCATCAACAACCAGCGAGGCGCCTTGTTCAACGCCTGAGGTGATGTAGTCACAGATCTTGGCTTTGTGCTGGGCTGAAATGACCGGCCCCATGTCGTTTTCTTTCCCTTCAACAAGACCTGGGCCGACGTTCATTTCACCGATGTAATGCTGTAGCTTTTCAATCAGCAGATCGCCTGTCTCATCACCGACGACAACGGCGACTGACAACGCCATGCAACGCTCACCGGCTGCGCCGTAAGCTGCGCCCATAATCGCGTTGGCGGCCATATCCACATCGGCATCGGGCATCAAGATACAATGGTTTTTCGCCCCGCCGAGTGCCTGACAGCGCTTACCGTGCACTGACGCTGTGCTGTAGATGTATTCTGCAATGGGTGTTGAACCGACAAAGCTAACGGCTTGGACTCGATGATCCGTTAGCAACACATCAACGGCTTCTTTATCGCCATTAACGACGTTGAAGACACCATCGGGCAGGCCTGCTTCTTTCAACAGTTCAGCTAGCATCAGGGCAAGAGAAGGATCTTTTTCAGACGGCTTAAGCACAAAGGTATTACCGGCTGCCAGCGCAATCGGAAACATCCACATCGGCACCATTGCCGGGAAGTTAAACGGGGTAATACCGACACAGACACCAAGCGGTTGCATCAACGAATGGCTGTCAACACCAGTACCGGCATTGGCAGAGTGCTCGCCTTTCAGCAGGTGAGGAATACCACATGCAAACTCGACCACTTCCAGCCCGCGGGTGACTTCACCGACCGCATCGGAATACACTTTGCCGTGTTCGTTGGAAATAATACGCGCCAACTTGTCCATATTCGCTTCAAGTAAGGCTTTAAACTTAAACATCACCCGCGCCCGCTTCAGCGGGGATATTTTTGCCCATGCTGGAAAAGCGTTATCTGCCACTGCAACGGCTTCTGCCGTTTCAGCAGCCGAACTCAAAACAACCTGACGGGTTTGCTCGCCGGTCGCGGGATTAAATACGGGGGCACAGCGGTTACCGTGACTTTCACTTACCCGGCCGTTGATATAATTCTGAACGGTTTCCATGACTCTTTACTCCTGTAATCATTGATTGCGGTTGCTATTAAACAGCCCGGATTAACCGCGCTGACGCCAAAGCGTGATCAGATTGTGATAATTATTTTTTACTTGTTCGATCAATCCGCTGTCATCTATATTTCCAGCCAGCCAATCTCGAGACGGTTGTCCGAAGATAGTGCGCCCAACGGCAAATCCTTTAACGAGTGAATTACTGGCAGCCGCATCAAACCCCGCTTTCAGCTCGGCTTCTGGTGCATCGAGTCCGAGTAAGACAACACCACGGCAATGCGGATCTCGTGCTTCGATCAAGGCACTGGCTTCTGCCCAGGATTGTGCAGACAATGGCGGCAGTTTCCACCAGTCCGGCTTCACATTCAGGTTATAGAACTGCGTCATCGCCCCCAGGTATAGCTCATCACTACGTTCCATATCTGCCGGTAAAATCACTTCCAGCAGCATTTCATGGCCAGATTGGCAGCAAGCGGCATACACCTCTTTGACCATATTCTCCTGCTCCAGACGCAGGGTATGCTGATCTTCCGGGTGGAAGAACACTAAACACTTAACAACATGCTCCAGTGGCCAGCCGATAAGCTGTGATCCTATGTTGCCATGCTCCAGACGGAGCGGGCGCGACCCCGGTAATTCAACCGGACGTCCGATCCACCAGCCTGAGCCTGTAACTTCATTCAGGACATTCTGACCAAAGCTGCTATCGCACAGAATGCCGGCTTTTCCTTCTAACCCTGCTTCCTGAGCGACTTCCTGGCTCGCCTTCAGGATCAATTGCTTCAGGGGAGAGATGCGGTCGGTACTTGCTCCCACTTCACGTGCCATATCGACAAACTGAATACGATGGTCAAACGCCAGAACACATAACTCTTCCCAGTTTGTCTTTCGGGTTGTCACGCGATGGAGGTGATTGAGTCGCTGATCCCGATCCGGACGCGGTACCTCGTTGGCCCGGACAAGGTAATCATCCAGCTCTTCTTTGGAGGGCATCGCCGGTGCACAGCCGTGGCGGGAAACCACCAGTGCACCGCACGCATTGGCATAGGCGCAAGCCTGCTCCCAGCCTTCGCCATTCAGGTAGCCACGCAGTAGCCCTGACATAAAGGCATCACCAGCCCCCAGGACATTGAGCACATCGACACGTACTCCCTCGATGGTGATCCCTTCATCCAGATCATTGGGAATATCATGGCTAAACACCGAGCAGCCTAACGGACCACGCTTGCACACCAATGCCGCCGGGCTTACTTCGCGTACTGCGCACAGAGCTTCAACAGTATCGGTTGAGCCGCCGGCAATATGGAATTCTTCTTCCGTGCCGACAATCAGGTCAAACAAACCCAATACTTCCTGTAACTGCTCAGTTACCGGCCCCGATTCAATAAAACGGGTTTCGCCATCACCCAGTGATGTTAATCCCCACAGTACCGGGCGGTAGTCAATGTCGAGTGCTGTTTTTACGCCATGACGGCGGGCATATTTGAGAGCAGTAAGAACAGCATCACGGGTTTTCGGATTGGATAAATGAGTACCGGTAATGGCCAAACAACGGGCCGATGCGATGTATTCTTCTGAAACGTCATCAGCCGTGATGGCCATATCTGCACAGTTATCACGATAGAAAATCAGCGGGAACGTTTCTTCATCCTTAATACCCAGAATCACCAATGCGGTTAGGCGATCTTTGTCTGTGATCAGGTGGCTGGTATCGACACCCACGCTTTCCAACTCTTCCCTGAGGAAGCGGCCCATGTGCTCATCGCCCACTCGAGCCAGCATTGACGACTTGAGACCTTGTCGTGCAGTACCGTAAGCAACATTCCCTGATGAACCACCAAGATACTTGGAAAACGACCCCATATCTTCCAGGCGGGTACCTATTTGCTGTCCGTATAAATCAACAGCCACACGACCCATACAAATAAGATCGAGCTTCTTATTGCTGGTATTCATCCTTTTTACTCCTTCCTCGGATCACTGAACAAGTCGCCCTGAACCCTAGTGGCCAGCCTCCTAATATAAGGAGGCAGGCCAGGCATCGGCGCTAAATTGCTTCAACGTTTTTGTTTCAACAACACCCTTATACGAAACAAATATTTCATTTTCAATGTAAATTGAAACAAAAAAACCTCTTTGTGATCTTGATAGTCTTTCTCAAGCAACATGAAATAGATTCCGATTGACGACGGAACAAGGAGTTAAGCCATAGCCAGGAAAAATAACGGCCGTAGCGGTGAGGTGTTTAACATGGCGGAAATACGTTACCGGACGGGATGTAAAAATGGAAAAAGAGCCGACAACGCCATCAACCAGCAACACGGGGTTTACTTTGCTGCTGGGTGGATAGCGTATAGCTTGCAGCGGCTCTTTCAGGCGTCGTGGCTTTTGCCCTGGTTTTGTAATTTGTTTCGAAATGTATATTTCGGCATGAAAGCTAAATAGACATTATTGAAAAAAACGTTTCATCTTGTTCGTCAAGCCCCTACAATCAGAAAATGTAGAAATCAGGGAGCCTTCTATGCCTATTGCGACTAACCTAACCGAACTGCAGGATCAGATCCGTTCACGATACGGTGATCTGAGCAAGCGCCTTCAACAAGTTGCTCAATATATGCTGGACAACACTAACAGCATTGCCTTCGATACCGTTGCCGTTATCGCCAAACAGGCAGGTGTACCACCATCAACCCTGATCCGTTTTGCCAACGCCTTTGATTTCAAAGGTTTCAACGAAATGAAACAGTTATTCCGCCGTAATTTGGTTGAAGAAACGGCAAGCTATACTGACAGAGCCCGCCTGTTCAAAGAGCTAGAAACTGAACAGAAGCCGCCTGAGCGCCCCGAAGACATTTTGCAAGAATTTGCAAGGGCCAACGCCCAGGCGATGCAACAACTGGCGACTCAAACTTCTCCAGACAAGATGGAGCAAGCTATTGAGATGCTGGCAAGTGCCGAGAATATCTACATTATCGGTTTACGCCGCTCTTTCAGCATCGCGTCTTACCTGACTTATGCTTTGCGTCACGTCGAACGCCGAGCCTTTCTGATTGATGGCCTGGGTGGAATGTTTGAAGAACAGTTAAGTATGATTGGACCCAATGATGCGGTTATTTCAATTAGCTTTAGCCCCTATGCACCAGAAACTGTCATGCTGAGCGAAGTCGCCTCTCAGGCGGGAGCCAAGCAAATTATCATTACAGATAGCCAGATCAGCCCTCTCGCCTCGTTCAGCGATGTGTGTTTTGTTGTTAAAGAAGCGCAAGTTGATGCCTTCCGCTCTCAGTCTGCCTCACTATGCCTGGCTCAAACGCTGGCTGTATCACTTGCTTTCAGGCAAGGGAAAAAACAGGGTGACGATACAGACGCTCTTTCCGGCTAACTCGTCATAAATGCACGCCCAAAAAAAGCCTTGCCTTCGCAAGGCTGAAGCTGGATTTTTCCTTCGGGTCATAAGCAATTTTACCGTATCGAGCTCGTGCCTTGGGGGCTAACAAATTGGCATAGATCCGCACTCAGGTTATAACAAATGGCTTCTGAATTAGAGACCATTTTTTATCCTCCTGGCAATTTTGCCATTACCCTCGCGCTGCCTCGATAAACCAACAGAGCACATAAAATCATGGCGCAGCCTAGCAATTTATTTATCGGCATCTGCTCGCCGTACCACAACATACTCAGTACCACTGTCCAGACCGGCTCTAGCACCATAATAATCGCTGCATTGGCGGCGGTAGTATGTTTCTGTCCGGAGGTTTGCATGACGTAGCGCAGACTGGTGGCAAGTAGCACACTCATCGCAAACCAGCCCCAGATATCAATGCTGATCTGCTCTGGCCAGGTTTCAAAGCTCAGTGAGGCTACTAGCCCCATAACGCCGGTGACAAACAGCTGAATACTGGTCAGAAGCAAGGTCGGAATACGCTGGGCGAAACGACTGTTGAAGTTGAAATGCACCGCCAGCATAACGGCAGCCAACACAAACCATATCTGGCTTGCTGACTGCTGCCAACCAGAGGCCGATGACAGCAGCACCAATCCGGCAATCGCAATCGGTAAGGAGAGCCAGAACATTCGGGGAGGTCGCTGTTTAAACAACGGCCAGGCAACCAGAGGAACAAATAACATGGAAAGGCTCATGATAAATGCCCCTTCCCCGAGCGTATCACTCACCGAAATGGCATAGATCCAAAGTAATAACGCACTCCCCAGCAAGCAACCAACACTCATGGCGCGAACAAGATCACCGCGGCTGACCTTTCTTAATGCCTGATAGCTAAATGGCAATAGAAATAGTGAGGCCAACACAAACCGTGAGCCAATAAACCCAAACGGGGGGAGCCCTTGTATGGCTTGTTTGGAAAAAATCCATCCGGCGGCAGCCAGCATGGTGGTCACGACTAAAATAAAATCTGCGCGGCGTTCCTGCGTCATAGCGTTCCTGAGTTAAATTGAGAGTAAATACCAGACGGCATAAAGGTGGATAATGGTTATTCTCTTGTTATTAGGTATGACGGGGAGTAAAAAAGCTGACCTACGCCAACTTCTTTGGCCTGAAATGTGGGTTATTTTATTTCGCGGCACATCAGGCTGACTGCCAGGGTTTGTGCCAGATACATCGAGCTGCTCAGTGAACGAAATCCCATGACCTCACCTTCTTCGACTTCAAAGCAAACATCCATCTTGCTGCCTTGAGAAGTCATTTGATTGTCGGTAATAGCAACAATCGGCACACCTTTGTCGAAGGCTTTTTCAATCAGCTCATCGGTTTCAGGAGCGTAAGGCGCAAAAGTCACCGCCACTAATACATCGTTGTCACTCATTCGACGTGTCATCGGGGTCAGCATTCCACCATGATCGTCGAGCAACACCACATTATTGTCGGATTTCATCAAGGCATACCACAGATAAAACGCGACGGGATAGGCGCGACGCATACCCTGAATATAAATCGTATCGGCCTTATCCATCAGTGCGACGGCGCGATCAAGCTTTTGCGGTGATATCGAGATCTGGAGCTGCTCCATGGCTTCAATATTGGCGGTGCCGTAATCTTGAAAAATCGCAGTCGGCGATTCAGGCCCCACAGTGTCTTGCTCACGAGCCTGACGAACACGCTCTTTGTAGTCTCTTGGTCGATTCAGATACTGATCACGGAATAATGCCTGCATCTGACTAAAACCACTAAAACCCATGGCATTAGAAAATCGGCTTAAGGTCGATAGTGGTACATTGGCCTGCTCGGCAATCGTCGCCATGGTCTCGACTGCGACTAACATTGGCTGGGCCATCACATAATCAGCGACTTGCTGAAGTCGCAGGCTCAACTTATCGTAACGCTTTACAATTAATTCTCGTAGCGTATCCAGATCGGCTGGCATTTGTTGTAATTGGATATCTTCAGCTTCCATATCTGGCTGCTCTCCCGTTAGAAAGCTATTGAGTAAAATGATCATACCCCAAGGCGAAGCATCTTGGGGCACGTATTTTAGGATAGTAATTGAAAGTTGCGGATCGCTTCTTGTTTCACAAAGGGCATTGCCTTTTGCATAAAGTAGATACGATCAAACTTTTCTGGCTCATTGTTCATGTGATCGCGCAAATTATACCCTAATGCCTGACGCAAACAGGTGCCTATATTAAATTTCGAGACCCTGCTTTGCTTCAGTTTCTCCATATCTTGATCACAAATACCGCTTGAGCCGTGAATCACCAATGGAATCGAGACCTTGTTGGCAATACGATCCAGCAGGCCAAAATCGATGGTGCACGTAGGCTCTGTCAGACGATGGACATTCCCCACCGATATCGCGACACAATCTGCACCACTTTCTTCGGCAAACCTAGCGGCATCAGACGGTTCGGTATAGATAGATTTTATATGATCACGCCCCTCTTCGTAAGGTACCGAACCAATCTCACCTTCAACCGACGCACCCAGTGCATGGGCAACATCAGCCACTCTACGTGTTCGTGCAATATTTTCTTCTAGTGGTAGCTGTGAGCCGTCAAACATCACGGAACTAAAACCGGCCTTCAATGCCCGAAAGACAATATCTTCCTCATAGGTATGATCCAGGTGTAAACAAACTGGCACCGTGCTGTTATGGGCAAGGCTCAGAAACATCGCTGCGGCGGTTTCAACACCATAAAAATCCACGACATCTTTGTTACATGCAAGAATCACCGGCTTGTTGACTTCTTCTGCCGCTTCAACAACGGCACGCGCATCTTCAAAACCAAAGATATTGAAACAAGGAACGGAATAGTTAGACGCCGCTGCCTGTGGCAATAAATCATTTAAATTAACCAGCATAATTGCTCCTTGTTATTTGAATTTGGCAACCATGTCTTTGATGCCAGGGATGGTCTCGACCTGATACTCATGGTGCGGGTCGAAGTGCTGCACCAGTGACTTGGATGTTTTGCCAACGATAATAGTGAAGTAATACATTTCATAACCCGGTGCCGCGACACTTGGATGGTAGCCTTTATCGATCGCAATCACCGAACCGGTACGTACGTGGTATACCGGGCCGAAGTCATCTTCATGCTCATACAGGAACTGGGCACCGAAACCAAAATCGGGATTAAAGCGGAACTGGTACACTTCTTCATAGAGTGTCTCTTTGCTGCCGTCTGGCTTGGTGCGATCTTCATCGTGTTTATGTGGCGGGAAACCCGACCAGCCACCCGCACCGACCGTAAACAGCTCGCTGACCAGTAAACGCCCACGCTTGTCGGAATTACTCTGACCCAGCACATGCTTGATTTTACGGTGTGTTTTGGTGTCATCTGACCCGTACTGAATCATGTCTACGCTATCTTGGCGGATACAAAATGGTTCGAGGGATTCTTCAAAACGGCCACCTGCAATCATCACGTCAGCCGTGTCACTCACACACTCGATGACTGCGGTATAGCCCACGGGGACATACACAGATTCTGGGTCTCCCTCCCAAACTGAGGCTCGCTGGCCAATGTTGTCAAATACCGTTTCTTGCTGATCACCATTACTCACTTTAATACAGCAAGTACCGCCAGCCAGCACAATCACCGACTCATAGCCTTCGACAGTGTGCAGGTGTGTCTCACCTTGGCTTAAGCGAACTTGATTGAAATAACACAAAGGTGTCACTTCGTCGTTGATATCAATGATTGGCTGATTTTTATTATCAAATGGTGGGATATGTTTACCCATTGTCACTTTCTCCTCACTTGCCACGCAAGGGATCAGACCTGCATAGCAATAGAAATTCTATTTTTGAATAATGACTTATTAAAAATGTCGATAAAAAAGCCGGGCCTCGATGGTATGTATTGCCCGCGATGGCCTATCTGGCCATACTGACGGTTAATACTGGCCCGACTGACCTAAATAACCCTATTCATTTCGTCCGAAGATGAAATATCAAAGGTTTTGTTCTCGGGCCTCAATAAAATCAAGCAGTTGTTCTTTGGTTGGCATCGCTTCGGTGCAGCTGTTGCCGCTCACATTAATGGCCGCCGCCGCCGAGCCATGCTTGACACCCGTTTCAAGATCGCCGCCGTTTACCAACGTCCAAATCAGGCCACCTGCGAATGAGTCGCCAGAGCCGAAGGGCTTCTGGACATCAACCCGAAATATACCCTGCTGAAACCGGTATCCATCGCGGCAGTAGACTTTCGAGCCCAGCTCTCCGGCCTTGATCACTACCACCTGGGTACTGGCGCGCAAGAAACGCTCTGCCGTTGCATCATCGTCTTTGTTACCCGGAGCCAACACGGTTTCCATCATGTCGAATTCTTCACGATTACCGATAACGATATCCGACAGGCCTGCAGCAATGCCGTAATAGATAGAGGCATCAACATCGGTTCGCCATGAATAAGGGCGATAATCCACATCCAGAACGACAACGGTGTTATTACGGCGAGCATGCTCCATTGCAATTAACGTTGCTTCACGGCTTGGGCTTTCTGATAGTGCTGTGCCTGTTACTACCAGCACTTTCGAGCTGGCAATATAGTTAGGGTCAACCTGTTCTGGTTTGATGGTTAAATCTGATGCTTTGTTACGGTAAATTAGAACCGTACAATCACTTGGCTTCATCTCGGTAAACGCAACAGAAGTCCGTGAACCCGAATCGTCAGTCATCATGCCATCAAGGTTGATACCCTGTTCGTTCATATAGCCTTTTACGTAGCCGCCGAAAGCATCATCAGCGACACAGCCAATAAAGCCGACGTTGCCACCTAGCTTACTGATCGCCACTGCAATGTTGGCTGCAGAACCACCGACGAACTTATTAAACCCTGAAATATCAGCCATATCCGTGTTTGATTCACGGGCGTATAAATCAACGCCCGCGCGACCTAACACGATGGCATCCAGCTGACGGTCTTGCTGAAGTGCTATCTTTGTCATCGTAATTTCCTATTACTTGTATTCAACCCAAGCGGCGTTCTGGTCTGCTGACTCTACGCACTTCTCACAAAGGCGAACGCCTTCAATACCCGCATCGATACCCGGGAACCAGATCCCCGCCAGCGCTTCTTGGTCGTCACGATCTGCGGCATCAAATGCCAACGCAAAACGGTGATAGAGGTTTGCCCAAGACTCGAAGTAACCTTCTGCGTGACCACCGCCAACACGGTTAGCCGCCACACCTTGAGCATCTTGGTGCAGGTAGCCCATGCCACGCTCCAGAATGCGCGAAGGTTCGCCCTGCACTTCGTAGCGAAGCTGGTTTGGCTGCTCATCCCACCATTCAATGGAAGCTTTTGAGCCGACTATACGAATTTTCTGCTGATGCATAGAGCCAGAGTTAACCGCTGATGCCCAGAGCGTACCGACCGCGCCACCTTTGAATTCCATCATGACGTGCGCATTATCTTCCAGCGGCGTACGAGACTTGATAAAGCTTTGACGCATGCAAGATAGACGGTCTACCTCCAGGCCTGTCATTACTTCACACAGATAGAACGCATGGGTGCCGATATCGCCAAGCACGTAGGTTGGGCCAGAAACTTCAGGACTTACACGCCATTTCAGACCCGGATCATTCTTTTCATATTCTTCGTTGTGGAAGCCATGCGCGAACTGCATATTGATAACACGAACGTCACCAAGGTCACCACGCTGAACCATTTCACGTGCCTGCTGAACCATTGGGAAACCGCTATAGCCGTACATCACACCAATAACACGGTTTTTCTGAGCAGCCAGCACTTTTAGTTCTTCCGCCTCTTCCGTGGTAAAGGTAATTGGCTTTTCGCACACCACGTGCAAGCTTGCTTCTAATGCCGCTTTACAAATTTCGTAGTGGGTTGAGTTTGGTGTGGCAATAGAGACCGCCTGAATACCGTCTTCACGCTGAGCTTCTTTTTCGAACATTTCTTTGTAGTTAGCGTAGCAACGGTCACTATCCAGACCTAGGTTGGTACCGAAATCGCGGCAACGCTCAGGATCTAAATCGAAAGCACCCGCAACCAGCTTGAACAAACCATCTCGCTGTGCTGCATTACGGTGTGAATAACCAATCTGGCTTCCACGACCACCACCGACCATTGCCCAGCGGATTGGTTGGTCAAAATGACGTTCTTCATTAAACATAGCTTTGCTCCTTTGCCGGCATCACGACCACGTTAGGCTGTGCTTTCGGTGATGCCTGCGTATAGGTTGAGGAAAATGAAAAATTGTTATCTTTATTGCTTATATGATTCGGGGCTACACACCGCGACGTTGTGTGGCTCGACCTTCTTCCCAGTCAGCGACTTTCTTCGCGGTCTCTTCATTGCGAGTCACTTCAGGAAGACCGACTTCCCACCAGCAGTCACATTTCGACCAGGCCGCAGGTGATACAGGATCAATATCGACAACAATCACATACGTGCGATCAGCTTCTTTTGCACGGGCAAAGGCAGCATCAAACTCATCGACAGAGGTCAGCTTCTCACTGATAGCGCCCTGTGCTTCGGCATGCTTGGCAAAATCCACACGAGCCACCTCACCATCTGGACGGCGGCAGTCTGCAAGCAGGTTGTTGAATGACTCGTTACCGGTATTGTTTTGCAGTTTATTGATAACTGCGAAGCCGCCGTTGTCACACACCACCACAATCATTTTGTGACCAGTTAACACTGAAGAGTAAATGTCTGAATTTTGGATAAGGTAAGAGCCATCACCCACCAGTACCACGACATCGTTATCAGGATTCGCAATCTTGGCACCCCAGCCACCGGCAATTTCATATCCCATGCACGAGTAGCCAAAATCGATATCGAACTTACCGATCTGGTAGTTCTGCCAGTTCATTGAAAGCTCAGCTGGCAGACCACCTGCCGCAGTCAGCACAGTATCGCCTTTCTCCATTGAGGTATTGAGCTTGCCAATCACTTCAGCATAAGAAGACAGGCCAGGCAGCAAATCACCTTCTTGCGGATGGGTACGACGCTGGACCAGGGCTTTCCACTCATCGGCTTCTGCTTTCGCTTTTGCAGACCACTCATCACCTGAACGCCAGTCACCCAGCAAGCCAGACAGCTTGGTCATACAGGTTTTGGCATCACCCAGTACCGGGTAAGAGAGGTGCTTGATAGCATCAAACTTCGCCACGTTAATGCTGACCAGCTTCATGTCCGGGTTCTTGAATACTGTCCAGGAGCCGGTGGTGAAATCTTGCAGGCGAGTACCGATAGCCAGAACAACATCGGCTTCGTTCGCCATATGGTTAGCTGAATCTGATCCCGTAACACCAATTGGGCCAGCATTTAATGGGTTGTCCTGCAGCATAGTGGCGCGACCTGCAATCGTTTCAACGACTGGAATATTGTGCTTAGCCGCAAAGTCAGCCAACTCATCGGTTGCCAATGAGTAATGCACACCGCCACCAGAGATGATCAGTGGTCGCTTAGCCTTAATTAGGATCTCTTTCGCTTCTTCCAACACCACCATTTCAGGCTCTGGACGGCGAATACGGTGCAGTTTTTCAGCAAAAAACACTTCAGGGAAATCGTACGCCACACCCTGAATATCTTGTGGTAAACCGAGGAATACCGGGCCACAAGTTGCAGGGTCTAGCATCGTATCCAACGCTTGAGGCAGAGTATGCATCAACTGAGTCGGCGATAAGATACGATCCCAGTAACGAGTTAGCGGCTTAAAGGCGTCGTTTGACGTCACAGACGGATCTTCAAAGTTTTCCGGCTGCTGAAGAACGGGATCAGGCAAGCGGCTTACATACGCATCGCCCGAAATAAGCAGTAGTGGTAAACGGTTAGTATGAGCAATACCGGCTGCCGTTACCATGTTGGTCGCACCTGGACCAATAGAACTGGTTGCAATACCAATACGTCGGCGTTGATTAGCCTTGGCGTAGGCAATGGCTGCTGTTGCCATCGACTGTTCGTTCTGACCACGCCAGGTTGGAATTTTATCTTCGATGTTTTTCAGTTGCTGACCAAAGCATGTCACATTACCGTGACCAAAGATGGCAAATGCAGCACCGAAAAGCTGCTCTTGGTTACCATCAATGTCTATTTTCTGTGCTGCAAGGTATTTAGCAAGCGCTTCAGCAACAGTCAGGCGTACAGTTTTCATCTTCTTCCTCGATCTTCGACACACAAAATAATGGCTTCCTTGCCCTTGCCCCGGCTACAGTGTGTTTTCCTGCTTTAATTGCAGCCAGTGTTTTAATTGGGGAACCAGCGCCCCCCAACAGAACTGAATGTTGCTACTTACAGGCCATATTTTGTTGCATAGCCGGTGATATTTTCGTAGGCAGTCTTGGCAAATGTTAATGGGGGAGCTTTAGCTGGATCCTGCTCAGCTTCAACCAATAACCAACCTTCGTAGTTACGTTCTTTCAGTGCTGCGAAGACATCGTCGTAATCCACATCGCCAGTACCCGGAACGGTAAATACACCATCAAGAACTGCGTTGAGGAATGATTTATCTGCCTCGCGGGCTGCCTTCATCACTTCCAAACGAAGATCTTTGAAGTGCATGTGGCCAATACGGTGACCCCAGCGTTTGATCATGGTGACAGGGTTACCACCGCCATATGTGATGTGGCCGGTATCCAGCGTCAGATAAACGGAGTCGCCCGTTAGTTCCATCAGAAGATTGATGTCATCTTCTGTTTCGACGATGGTGCCAACGTGATGGTGGAAAGAGAGCTTGATACCGTGCTCGTTCAGCAGATAATCCGCTACGGTTGTTAATTTTTCAGCGTATATTTTCCACTCATCCATGGTCAGGATGACGCGCTGTGACAGCGGTGTATTGATATCACCGTGAACAGTATTGCTCACCTCACCGAACACCATCGCCTTACAACCTGCCGCTTTTAGTAATTTGATGTGCTCTTGCATTGCCGCAATTTCTTCGTCAGCAGTCAGCGTCATCAGGTTGCCGCTGTACCAGCCAGAAGCCAAAACCAGTCCGTGTTTTTCCAGTAGGGGAATTAACACTTCAGGTTCACGTGGGTATTTAGTCCCTAGTTCCGTACCGGTAAATCCAGCTTCCGCCATTTCGCTCAAGCACGTTTCCAGTGGGATATCACCGCCAAGCTCTGGCATATCATCGTTAGTCCAGGTCAAAGGGCTGATACCGTATTGCACTTTGCTCATGTTGTTCTCCACAATTTTTAAGTATTAGGAAGATGAGATTGACTCTCTGGTCCTATTGATGATGTCTTTTGCACAACTTCGCAAAAAACCGGTTCAATCTTCATCACTTTGCTTCACTGGAAATCAATATAAACGAATAAGAACGAAATGAAAAATATTTTTCACGCCAAAAGCATTTTTTCAAACAACCATTATTTTCTGAAAAAACACAGAGCCAACGCGGCCTGACGAGCTTTTTGAACAAGATCACAACAATGACTACCACATTAAAAAACAATGACTTATATGGAATTTATCGTTTGAAAAATATTTTCCACAATTTGACCAAGGTAACATTTTCGAGAAAAGTAAGTTTAAATGGTAGCCGGATTCATTTTGAATCCCTATGATTAAAACAACGCCAAATGGAAAATATTTTTCAACAAATATTTATAATTATTAAAATACTTGGCAAATGACGCAACCCGATACCAATACCCTACAGACATATGGATATCGGATAACTACCCAACTCAAACTTATTCGGTGGTTGAGAAAGAGATGGGAATCTTAATAAAGGAGTAGAAGATGTCACTCAATACCAGGACACCGTCCCAGAAACATAATTTCGCCTACATTATTAGAATTTGTTGTATCGCAGCTTTAGGAGGGATTTTACTTGGCTACGATACCGCCGTAATTTCTGGTGCTATTGGGCCCATTCGTGAGTACTTCGGCTTAACGTCCGCTCAAACCGGTTGGGCCGTATCGAGTGTCGTACTCGGTAGTATTTTTGGTGCTATCAGCGCGGGCTGGAGTGCCCTTAAATATGGTCGTCGAAACACACTTTTAATCGCCGCTATCTTATTTGCCATCTCGGCCGTAGGCTCTGCCCTAGCACCGACTTTCATTCTCTACGTTTTGCTTCGCATTGTAGGGGGTGTGGCTGTCGGCCTGGCCTGTGTGGTTTCGCCAATGTATATGTCTGAGGTGGCTCCAGCAGACTTCCGTGGCCGGGCAGTGAGTATGTTCCAACAATCAGCGGTTGTTGGTCAGACGGGCGTATTTTATGTCAACTATTTGATTGCAAAAGGTATGTCTGAAGAGTGGCTGGTTGATTTAGGCTGGCGTTGGATGCTCGGTTCTGAAATTATTCCCGCCCTGTTATTCGCAGTTCTGCTCTTCATGATCCCTGAATCGCCACGCTGGTTAGTACTTAAGGGCCAGCTAGGTAAAGCCAAACAAACCCTATCCCGTATTTCAAACCCGGAAGATGCCGACCGTTTAATCAGTGAAATTCAAGCATCGTTAACAGATCTCAATTCAGCGAATAAGAATAAGGTAAGCCTGCGCTCTCCGCTTCTTTTCTCTATTTTACTTATTGGTACCTTTGTTGCCGCTGCCCAGCAGCTAACCGGTATCAACGTTATCATGTACTACACACCTGAAATCTTGAAGCCAATTGCTGGCGGTACTGAAAATGCCCTCTTCCAGACCACATTTGTCGGTGTCGTCTTTATCCTGGGTAACGCCTTGGGTATGTACCTGATTGATAAAGTGGGCCGTCTGCCACTCATGAAATACGGTACATTAGGTTGTGCTCTTGGTATGACAATTGTCGGTTATGTGCTTTACACTGGTACTGAAGGCTACGCTGCATTATTCGCACTGTGTTTATATGTTGTGGCATACGCGACGTCGTGGGGCTGTGCATGTTGGACGATGATTTCAGAAATCTTCCCGAACAGCATCCGTTCACGCGCAATGGCAATCGCTGTTGGTGCACAATGGTTCACAGGTTTTATCGTTACCCAAGCGTTCCCGATGCTAAACGATAATGCCTTCCTGAAAGAGCACTTTAATGGTGCATTCAGCTTCTGGATTTTCGCGGTTCTTTCTATCATTTGTATGGTCGTTGTCGTTAAGTACGTACCTGAAACGAAAGGTGTCAGCTTAGAAAAGATGGAAGAAGTCATGGCCGCCAAACTTGGCAAGAAACAGTCTGTTCATACTGCTGAATCCAACGCTTAACGATTTGAAATATTTCGGTTAACGCTTTATACAGGCTTATCTCTTGATAAGCCTGTTTTTTTTCAACAAACGGTAATGCGTGGGGAAAATAAAATGTTAGATAAAATGGCTTTTTTCATCTATGTGATCCGCACAGGGTCAATTTCAGCGGCCGCACGCAAGTTCAAGGTATCGGTGTCGGCCGGCAGTCGCTGGTTACAAGATCTAGAACAGAGCTTTGGCATCAGCTTGTGCCGCCGCAGTAACCGCAGAATCACCCCCACTCCTGCCGGGCAAAAGCTGTTTGATGAATTCTCACCGATGGTCAACGATGCAGAGCATCTTTGCCGCACCATGCAAGATTTTCAGCATCATGATAAAGGCCATCTTGATATTGCCTGTACACCTGTTTTTGCCAACCATTTCCTAATGCAGAAGATAAGCAATTATTTCAACACCAATCCAGAGGTCACATTCAACCTCAATATAACGCCATGGGCTCTTGACCATATTGCCGATAGCGATTTAATCATCTGTGCCAATGCCTGCTATCAGGGCTATCGAGAGAAAGATCTCCATTTAGTACGACGAGAGATCATGCAAAGCCCCTTTGTTGTGGTTGCAGCGAAAAGCTATCTCGAACATAAGCCTGCTCCGGTTGTGCCCGCCGATCTCGCAGAGCACCAATGCTTGTTCGCGACAACACTGACAGGCAGTAATGACTGGATATTTACCCAAAAAGGCGAGACTCAGATGATAAAAGTACCTAAATCGCTTGAAGTGAATGACAGTGATCTGCTGCTGAAAAGCGCAAAAATGGGGGCCGGCATTGCCTACCTGCCCGCTTTTCTTGTCGAAACAGCGATCAATGATGGGGAACTGGTTTCCTTGCTGGACGAATTTGAAACCAGTATCTGGAGCTTGAATCTGTATTACCACTCAACGACGACGGCGTCAGCTGTTGCCATGCATTTCAAACAATACCTCTTAGAAAACTGAGACGCCATCAATCGATAACTTGAGCCCTGAGATAAACAGAAACAGATAACATAGCCGGTATACCCAATCTTGGCTGACCCGGTGAAGGAGCCAGATCCCGATGTAAACGCCGACAGGTGCCAACGGGGTAAGTAACAATGCCGTCATGAGATTGGTGGTATCGAATCCGCCGATCATGGCATAGGGGATCAGCTTAACCAGATTAATAACCGCAAACAGTACAGCCATGGTCGCCACCAGTGTTACTTTCTCTAATCGAAGTGGTAATAGATAGATGCTGACAGGCCCGCCACCGGCATGAATGGCAGTACTGGAAAAACCGCCGAGCGTGCTCCACCACCACGCAGCAACTAGCCCTGCTGGATGTTGGCGAGTACCACGTTGCAACATATATTGGATACAAAAGAGTAGCGACAAGCCACCTATAAGCAGTTTCAGCCCTGCCTCTGGGGTAATGCTTAGAAAAAGGCCGGCAAAGAGGATACCGAGCAGCGAACCGGGTAACATCCTTTTTATCACGGTGTAGTCTGCACTCTTATAATGTTGCCTGACGGCAAATACATCCATTACACACAAGGTCGGTAACAATATTGCGGCCGCTTGGGTCGGAGAAACTGCCAGCGCCATCAACGGGACAGCAATAATTCCCAATGCCCCACCCAAGCCTCCTTTACCGATCCCATAAACCAGTACTGCAGGAATAGCCGTTAGATAGAACCAAGGATCGGTGATAAACATACTTAAAGGTGACTCCTATAAACCATTTTCTCGCAAGAAAGCGCGACTCTTATTGCCATCGTTTTATTCCCGCGATGATCAAACCTTTACCTTGCAACCAGACTTCCACTGACTACAAACAAAATCCTTTCTCTGATAAAAACTGACGACTTTTCCTAAATACAGTACATAAATAATGCCTAGGCTATTACAAACCTGAAGGGCGTTTCGTGAAGCGGCACTCACACAGGTTTTGCATTTACGCAAATCTGATTTGAATTTTTGGCTATAACACTAACCAAGGGCGGACTCGTAAACTGATGAGGTATCTATAAGAAAATTCACAGGATTGAAGTTTATGGAACCTATTTACATCGTGGCAGCAAAGCGCACACCAATTGGCAGTTTTAACGGCTCTTTGGCTCCTCTGACGGCACCAGAGCTCGGCGCTGTTGCTATTCGCGGCGCCATGAACCAGTGCCAGCTCGACGCCACATTGATTGACGAAGTGATTGTCGGCAATGTCCTCAGCGCAGGCATCGGTATGGGCCCGGGTCGTCAGGCCGCTATTGCTGCGGGTATTCCTGACACCGTCCCCGCTTATACCCTTAATATGATTTGCGGTAGCGGAATGAAAAGCGTCATGGATGCGGCCAGCCACATCCGCGCCGGCGATGCAGAAATAGTGCTCGCCTGTGGCATGGAAAGTATGTCGCAGGCCCCTTTTATTACGTCAGCACAATTGCGTGCGGGGGTACGAATGGGGCACCAGACCATTGAAGACAGCATCATCAAAGACGGTCTCACCGATGTTTTTAATCAGTATCACATGGGGATGACTGCAGAAAACATTGCAGAACAACTTAATATTACTCGGCAGCAGCAAGATAGCTTTGCTCTTAGCAGCCAGCAGAAAGCCGCAGCAGCATTAGAAACCCATGGCTTCAACAGTGAAATAGAGCCGGTTACAGTAACTCTCCGCCGCAACCAGTATCGGGTAGAGTGCGACGAATACCCGAAAGCTGATGCCACGCTGGAAGGACTGCAAAGCCTTCGCCCCGCTTTCAAGAAAGAAGGAACAGTCACGGCAGGGAATGCGTCCGGTATTAATGATGGCGCTGCTGCGATTATCCTGGCGTCAAAGTCTGCCGTAGAGCGCTATCAACTGACTCCGCTAGCTGAAATTGTGGAATATGGCCAAGCAGGTGTTTCACCTGAAGTCATGGGGCTAGGGCCTGTTCCCGCCATCGCCAATGCCCTCCAGAAAGCCAACCTGTCACTTCATGAAATCCAATGCTTTGAGTTAAATGAAGCCTTCGCGGCACAGGCACTGGGAGTGGTCAAGCAGCTCGCAGAACAACACGCCGTGTCCGAAGCGTGGATTCAAGAACGAACCAACCCCAATGGCGGCGCAATTGCCCTTGGTCATCCTCTTGGCGCATCAGGCGGCCGTATTCTTACCTCACTGCTTTACGAAATGGAAAGACAGGATCATGAGTACGGGCTGGCATCACTGTGTATTGGTGGCGGAATGGGTACTGCGGTGATCCTTCGTCGTTGCAAACAAGCATAAATTAAGGAGCCACCAATGAGAAAAGCGATTACAAAACAAATGATTGCCGAGCTTCTCCATGATGACATGACCATCATGATTGGCGGATTTATGGCCAATGGCGCCCCCGAAGGCCTGATCGACATCCTGATCGAAAAAGGGATTAAAAATATCACATTGATCAGTACCGATACAGGAACACCCGATACCGGTTCGGGCAGGCTTATTAAAAATCGTTCCGTCAGCAAACTCTATGCCTCTCATATTGGTTTAAACCCTGAAACCGGGAACCAGATGAACCGCGGCGAGCTGGATGTAGAACTGGTTCCACAAGGCAGCCTGGCTGAAAAGATCCGGGCCGGAGGGGCGGGATTAGGCGGCGTATTGACCCCGACAGGTCTTGGCACGCTAGTGGCTGAAGATAAGCAGGTCATCAACGTCGATGGCACCGATTTCTTACTTGAAAAGCCCCTTCGTGCAGACTTGGCACTGATCCGTGGTTCCATCGTCGATACCAAAGGCAATGTGTTTTATAAGCGAACTACCCAGAACTTCAACCCGCTGATGGCAACCGCGGCCGATACCGTCATTGTCGAAGCTGAAATCCTGGTTAAAGCCGGTGACATCGAACCGGAATCTGTTCATACACCGGGGCTCTTTGTCGACTATATCTACCAGGGAGAATAGCAGCATGGCTAAGCAACATGATAAACATCAGATCCGCCGCATGATTGCGTGGCGTGTCGCTCAGGAACTTCATGACGGTGATGTCGTCAACCTCGGTATTGGCCTTCCCTCACAGGTTGCCAATGAAGTGACCAGTGATATTGAAATTCTGCTGCAGTCTGAAAATGGGTTGATCGGGATTGGCGAAATGCCGGACTCTGACAGTTTTGACCCTGATTTGGTTAATGCGGGAGGCCAGCCGATCACGGCAACAACCGGTGCTTGTTATTTTGACAGTGCAGATTCATTTACCATCATTCGCGGCGGGCATGTTGATGTCACGGTACTCGGCGCGCTTCAGGTCGATGAGCATGCGAACCTTGCCAACTGGATCATCCCCGGCAAGATGGTGCCCGGTATGGGAGGCGCAATGGATCTGGTTGTTGGAGCAAAGAAAGTCATTGTGGCAATGGAGCACACCGTCAAAGGTAAGCCTAAGCTTCTAAAGCACTGCTCTTTACCGCTGACAGCGGCCAATCAAGTTGATTTGATCATCACCGAGCTGGGTGTCATTAAGCTAACAGGCTCCGGGATGGAGCTGATTGAAATTGCACCGGATACAACAATTGAGGAAGTGCAGGCCGCAACAGAAGCTGAATTACAGATTTCACCACAGTTAACCATCATGGCGGTACCATTCAATTAGGTGAATCACCATTCCTTCTATTTGTCACAACAGCGGCATTGTGGGGGGAAATACACCACGATGTCAAAACGAACCCGGCGAGCTTTTCTGAATTTACGCTTGAGCCCGTCTACTGAGTCTGTCTGTTGCAAGAATACCATCAGAAGCCACGATACCGCTTGCTGTATTTTGGATTGAAGCAAACATCTTTGATTTAAAAGTTATTAATATTAAGTTAGGAGTTAACTATGCCTGTAACGAATATAGCTGAACTAGATGCAATGGTTGCCCGTGTCAAAGCTGCTCAAAAAGAGTTTGCGACTTTCTCTCAAGAGCAAGTTGACAAAATCTTCCGTGCTGCATCTCTGGCGGCGAACAACGCGCGTATTCCTCTAGCTCAACAAGCT
>NZ_JAWWDA010000001.1:0-605704 GCF_033720175.1 Photobacterium sp. | reverse complement strand
GCTGTTGCAGACTGGGTCTGTTCTGTCTGTTGAGCTGCCTTACGCGCTTTGGCGCGGGCGACGGCAGCCGCGACAGCAGCTTTTTTGGGGTCGGCGTCAGTCGTATCGGTTACATCCGCTGTTGCAGACTGGGTCTGTTCTGTCTGTTGAGCTGCCTTACGCGCTTTGGCGCGGGCGACGGCAGCCGCGACAGCAGCTTTTTTGGGGTCGGCGTCAGTCGTGTCGGTTACATCAGCTGTTGCAGCCTGGGTCTGTTCTGCCTGTTGAGCCGCCTTGCGCGCTTTGGCGCGGGCGACGGCAGCCGCAACGGCATCTTTTTTCGCATCACCGGTACTTGCCGCACCATCCTCTTTTGTCGAAGACTGATCTTGGGCGGAAGACGCTTCTTTTGCTGCTTTTCGTTCGCGAGCCAGGCGCTTACGCTCCTCACGAAGCTTTGCCATTTCCTTATTATCGGGTAAAGAAGCATCAGGTAAAACGTGATCAGATGTTTCCGACTTAACTTGTGCCGCAGATGCCTGTTTGGCTTTCGCCCGGGCAATTGCCGCAGCAACGGCTGGTTTCTTCTCTGCGCTGGCCGATGATGCTGCCTGCTTGGCTTTTACCCGTGCAATGGCTGCGGCAACGGCGTCATCGCCACCGGCGCTTGCCATATCTTTACGACGTTCTTCTGCTGCTTTCTTAAAGCGATTTTCGCGTTCAGCCTTATCTCGCTCCATACGGGCAGTTTTGGCTTCATAGCGCAGCCTTGCTCGCTCGGCATTCGCTTCATCTTGTTTTCGGGTTCGGATCTCGGATTTTGCCTGGCGATAGTACTGTACCAATGGGATTTCACTTGGGCAGACATAGGCACATGCACCGCATTCAATACAGTCAAATAAGTTATATTCTTCACACTTATCAAAATCTTGAGCTTTGGCATACCACTGCAATTGTTGCGGCAGCAATGAAACCGGGCACGCTTCAGCACATGCGGTGCAACGAATACATGCCAGCTCGTGATTGGGCGGTGAAATTTCTTTACGGGTCGGTGCAAGAATGCAGTTTGCCGTTTTGGTTATTGGCACATCGCAGTGTGGTAGTGTAAAGCCCATCATCGGGCCACCCATGATTACGCGTGGCAGTTTCTTATCGGCTTTATAACCGAATTGCTCCAGCAGAAAGCTAACGGGTGTTCCTAGTAGCACCCAGGCATTACCCGGTTGCTTAAAGGTGTTGCCTGTTAATGTGACCACGCGCTGGATCAGTGGTTCGCCATTAATAACCGCGCGTTTAATCGCGTGAACGGTACCGACGTTCTGCATCAAGATGCCAATATCGGCTGGAATGCATTTCGCCGGAACTTCTTTTCCTGTCAGCACTTTGATCAGCTGCTTTTCACCTCCGGACGGGTACTTGGTTGGGATCACGCGGATCAAGATACCATCGTCTTCAGAGACAGAGCGCTTCAGGGCGTTGATCGCTTCGGGCTTGTTATCCTCAATACCGATCACCGTCAGTGCCGGCTTCAAAATGTAGCGAATAATACGAATGCCTTCGATTACCTCGGCGGCATAATCCTGCATCAGGCGGTCATCAGCGGTGATGTAAGGTTCACATTCGGCGGCATTAATAATAAGCAGATCTGTTTTACCTAAACCACTTTGTAGTTTTCGCCCGGCAGGGAAGCCCGCGCCGCCCATACCGGCAATGCCACTCAGGCGAATATGCTCAATCAGATCAGCCGCTTCTATATCGTTATAGTTGCTGATAGTTTTTCGTTCACCCCAGCGATCTTCACCGTCTGGCTCTATGATGATACACAAATCAGCCAGGCCGGAAGGGTGGGCAATGGTACGTGCTTCCACGGCTTTGACCGTACCTGACGTCGGAGCATGGATTGGTACACTCAATGCTACATCAGCGTGTGTCAGCGGCTGGCCTTTCACAACTTTGTCGCCAGCGGAAACTAAAATATCACCCACAGCACCTATATGCTGTTTGAGGGGAAGAACTAACTCATCAGGAATAATGGCTTCTGATATTTCAGATTGATTTGACAGCTTTTTTTGCTCCGGCGGGTGGATCCCCCCCGGGAAGTCCCATAACTGGCCTTGTTTTAATTGCTCTATGATTGACAGCATGGTTACTCTACCTTGTTGGCGCTAGCTTCTGCAGGAATGTTAACAACAGGGATCTGATTAAGATCCCACTTCCAGCTTTCCGGTGTGGTTGCAACCGGCACCATTTCAATACAGTCTGTAGGGCAAGGCGAGACACAAAGGTCACAGCCGGTGCATTCCTCTTTAATGACGGTATGTAGTGCTTTTGTGCCACCAACGATGGCGTCAACAGGACATGCTTGAATGCATTTAGTACAGCCAATACACATATCTTCGTGAATAAACGCGACTTTTTTCAGCCCTTTATTTTCGTCATGTGCTGAATCCTGAACTTCAACCCCCATTAGGTCGGCCAGTTTTTCGATTGCGGCCTGACCTCCCGGAGGACACTTATTGATTTCATCACCATTTGCAATGGCTTCTGCATAGGGGCGACAACCCGGGTAACCACACTGGCCACACTGGGTTTGAGGCAGGATTGCATTGATTTGTTCAACAATAGGATCCGCTTCGACTTTGAAGCGAATAGAAGCAAAGCCGAGAATAAGGCCAAAAATTGCGGCTAAAATGGCGATTGCAATCACTGCAATTAAAATTCCGCTCATCTTACAGTTTCACCAATCCAGTAAAGCCCATAAAGGCAAGAGACATCAGCCCTGCGGTAATCATGGCGATTGAGGCACCTTTAAAAGGTTCAGGCACATCGGCAGCCGCGATTCGCTCACGCATAGAGGCAAATAGAACGAGCACCAGAGAGAAGCCGACAGCGGCACCGAAACCATAAATAACCGACTCAATGAAGTTATGACGCTCGTTAATGTTTAACAGGGCAACACCTAACACCGCACAGTTGGTGGTGATAAGGGGGAGGAAAATCCCGAGTAAACGGTAGAGAGTAGGGCTCGTTTTGTGTACCACCATTTCAGTGAACTGTACTACGACAGCGATCACCAGAATGAAGCTTAGGGTGCGTAAGTATTGAATACCTAAAGGTACCAGAATATAGGCTTCAACCAGGTAAGCGCACACAGAAGCAAGAGTCAGCACAAATGTAGTTGCTAACCCCATACCAATTGCAGTTTCCAGTTTCTTTGATACCCCCATGAAAGGGCACAAGCCTAAAAATTTTACCAGTACAAAGTTGTTAACCAACACTGTACCTACGAGTAGTAGCAGGTATTCAGTCATACCATCTTAATTATGATTGAAAGGGATCTGCATATTATCTTCCTTTGTCCAGGCTATAACAACTCCCCTAAAGCAGGGTTTTTCGTAATTGATTAACTTTTCATCAACGGTTCAGGCAGGTAATGAAGGGGATAAGGCTCTAATTCACATATTAATACTCCGTCGGCCCCTTTGAAAGCTATGAGCATGAAGTCACTCATCGCATGGCCATGACAGAGAAAAGAGTTGTTAAGTGGTATGGATGATTAAGCAAGCAACAAACTGTTGAAAGTGTCACCGGTCGGTTATTTTTTAAAATATTTATGGTTGACACCTTTTAGGAGGCTAGATAATATTTGCCTCGCAAAACAAAGTGATTCCCCTTTAGTTCAGTTGGTAGAACGGCGGACTGTTAATCCGTATGTCGCTGGTTCAAGTCCAGCAAGGGGAGCCAAATTTAGCCTTATCGCAAGTATTTTAATTATCTGCGGTAAAGCACTTGGATAATTCCCCTTTAGTTCAGTTGGTAGAACGGCGGACTGTTAATCCGTATGTCGCTGGTTCAAGTCCAGCAAGGGGAGCCACATTTAAAGCCTCATCTTTCGATGGGGCTTTTTTTGTTTGATGTTAGGTTGAGGGTGAATGCCAAATCTATTAATTACCTGAATGTGTAACCAGTCACTAGGTATGAGAAACCAGGAGATATGTGGGATTAGGTGAGAACTTACGGTATTTGGTGGGTGAACCCTTGTCTTTACTGGATTCATGACATGTTTAAAGTCTGATTAAATGTGTTTATATGGAATCGCTTTAAATGGAAATTATGTTAGCCGGCCTAGCGGAAAGTCGGTTGGAATGACAAACCGCACTGAGAGCCATCCTCAAAAATCACATATCTGTTGACCTTTGAACAACCCTTCCAATAATACACAACTGATCTAGCTCTTCCTTTGGCACCTCGATAGGTGAGTACTCTTTGTTGTCACTGATTAATATGATTGAGCCATTGTAGCTTTTTTGTATGCGTTTAGCGTAGAGCTCATCACCTAGACGGATTACAAATATTTGTCCATCGATTGCTTGCGTGTCGCTTAGATCAACTACCAATGAATCATTGTCTTTTATGGTGTCGCCCATTGAATCGCCTTTGGCAAAGACTACAACAAGGTTATCGGGGTTTAATCGTCTATATTTGAAATACTTACGTCTAAATGCCAAATGACGTTTTGGTGCTTGATCAAACGCAGTACACCCGTTCCCCGCTGATACCTGCACATGATAACCAGGTACGAGAATAAATTCCTCATTAAACTCCTCAAGAGTGATGCTTGGTGAATTTATACAGTTTAATTGCTCGTTTTTGGACTCATGATGAGAGACTGAAAACTTAGGTCCTTCCCCCGTAGCTAACCATTCAATATTTACCCCTTTATAGCGCGAAATAGCCACCAATTTATCAAACGTAGGTTTGGAGTTATAAGGTGGAAGGTATTTCCTTAAACCGCTGTCCGTTACCCCTATTTTTTCCCCAAAGGCTCTGATTGATTCAGCTCCAATCAGTTCTTTAAGTCTCGTGGAAAATTGTGCGATTCTATCGTCAGAAAAAACACATTGAGTGCTTTTTTTATTTGGCTTGTGCTTTTCCATGTAACGTCCTGTTTTTAATCGCAATGATGTCTGGTTTTGGAGCCGTAATTGTTTAGAGAAAAACACATGTAAAGAGTTTTTCTATTGCAATAAAAGTGCGGCGCATCGTTATATTTTCCGATATACCGTCAAATATAACGATATTAATCTTGTTTCGTAATATTGTTTGCACTATCGTCATATTGTCGCAAAGGGAAAGTTACCAATTGCGACAGATTTTAGCACGGAGTGGCCTAATGAAAATAGAAAATGCTTACCAGTTACAAGGTGCTTTGCGTTCAAAAGGCTGGACTGTAAGGAGTTGGGCTATTGCAAATGGCTACAACCCGAGAACAGTTCTTCATTGTATCAGCACTTTTGCACCGGAAAATAAGAGGTTGCCCAAAAGGCGTCTATCAATGTCAATCATGGAAGATCTATCAAAGAAATTAGGCGTTGATCTTTTGGAGGTTAAAGATGATTAGACAATGGTTCGCTGTATCAGAACTCTGCGGAGTAGAAGGGCTCCCATCAGCAGCATATTCGATAAGGAGACGCGCACAAAAAGAAGAGTGGAAGACAAGAAAAGCACTAAAAGGCAAAGGATTTGAATATCACATATCGAGCTTACCTATTGCAGTACAGGTAAGATTGAATATTAAAGAACAAAATCAGGCTCTTACACAGGGAGATAAAGTAGAGCTATCGGCTCAACATAGCATTGTAACAACAGAACGTAACGAGGATGCAGAGCGGTTTGAATCGATCGTAACTAAATCTGACGGAATGAAGCGATTCATGTGCTTGCCTGAAAGTAAACAGGAGAAAGCCAAAGCGCGTCAGACGATATTGATAGTTTTGGATAACTTCTTGGCTCCTTATGTAGCTGCGGAAGCAAAGGTTCAAGGGCTTCAGATATTTGTTGAATCCTATAACCGATTGGAAATTTTACCTGACTCACCGGTGAGGCAGGTTATTGATAAAATTACGAAAACATCACTTTACCGATGGCAACGAAGTTACAACAAGCAAGGCATATTTGGCTTGGCTGATAATTATAAGCAAAGTGTTATTAGCAAGATTGATCAGATACCTACATTGAAGCAATTCCTAATAGCTTTGATTACCAGCAAACCGTACCTGATGAATAAGCCTAAAACATTACGGAAATTGGCAGCGGTTAAATCTGAAGAGTTTGGCTGGGAATTGCCTGCTATCAGCAGTTTTCGTCGATGGATACTGGCTTATCAAAAAACAAATGAAGTTGCTTTGGCATATACCACGAACCCTACGAAATATACCGATAAATACAGGCCACTATATGGACGTATGTATCCATGGATAACAGGACCAAATCAAGTTTGGGAATTTGACTCAACACCAACAGATGTCGAGCTGAATGTTGATGGAAAGCTGAAGCGCCACTGTATCGTTGCTGCTATTGATGTTTATAGCCACCGCGTTCGTTTAATAGTTTCACCTACATCCAATAGTGAAGCCATTTGCTTATTGTTACGTAAATGTCTGATTGACTGGGGAGTTCCTGAAAAAGATGCGTTCATGCGAACTGATAATGGTTCTGATTATGTAAGTGAAAGAACGACCACTATTTTTGGATTACTCGAATTAGGCTTATCAAAAGCTGCGGCCTTTTCTGGTTGGGAGAAGCCATTCATAGAACGTTTCTTTGGCACCATGAGCCGCGTACTAATGGAAAAAATGCCTGGCTACATTGGGCACTCAGTGACAGATCGCCAGCAGATAGAAGCAATGCATACCTTTGCCAAGCGAATAGGCCAAGGTAAAAAGCAAGTCGAGCAAGAGCGTATTGCATTGGCGTTAACACCGCAGGAATTACAACAAGTACTGGATGACTATCTTCAATACGATTATCACCACGAACAACATGACAAATTGAACAAATCACCTTTCGAACTTTACGCCGAAAGCGGTTACAGGAAGCAAGTAATTGAAGAAACGCATGTTCTTGACTTGTTACTTAACTATATCGGTATGGCTACCGTTGTTCGCGGAAACGTAAAAGCAGGAGGTGTTCAATATACCGCCCCTGAGCTGCAGGAAGTCGAGTGGCAACGTAAAAAAGTTAAAGTGTTTATTGACCCAACGGATATTGGCCGAGCAACGCTTTATCCAGAAGACGGCTGGGAGACTTATGTTGAAGCCGTAAATATGGACTTGATTGGCCGTGAAATTGACCCCGCAACCTATCGGGCCAAGCGTAAGGAACAGACAAAGGCTTTGGCTTCATTTAGAAGAGAAGCTAAGCGTCTTCAGAATGAATTTGGTATCGATACTATTTATGCCCAGGAACTAGCACAGAAGAAAACGCTAAACGGTAATTTAACAGCATTTGAAGGTGTTGAATCACATAGCAATGAAGCTCTTTCTGGATTAACAAAAGCGACAAACGGAAAGCCTGATCCGAATTATCGAAGTGATGATGAGATCTCCCGCTTAGAGCAAGCCAAACAAACCATTGAGCGCCGTGAACAAAGCGTTCAAGAGCAGAAAGGATTAATGATCCGCAATTTACATGACAAGGCTAAACATTTGGCTGAGCAGTCATTAAGCAGAGAACTGACAGAAAAGGAGAGCAAATTTTTAGATAAGTATAAGTTGGACAATCCCTTTGGCTGTAAAGCTGTCGAGGAAATAATGGCGCGCAGCCGGCAAGCATAACGCGCCATAAACACTAATTAAATTCATCGTTAAATAAACTATTAATGCTCGAAAGGAGTATAGCAATGAAACCAATTGTTGCACCAGTTAAGAACCTTATTGCAGCGCAAGTTGCGTTTGAAACCGTTGTCAGGCGTCCGTACGGCATTCCAGGAATTTGCCTCATGCATGGCGAATCGGGTTTGGGAAAAACGACAGCTAATGCATACATCTATAGCCAGGTTGACGGAATCTACGTCAGTGCTCGCGCACATGATTCAACAAGCAGTTTAATGATGCGAGTTGTTGAAGAGCTAGGTTCAACCCCAGCCTATCGAATCAGTAAAAATATCGATTTCATCATAGAGCAAATCAGTATGAATGAACGCCCGTTATTCATCGATGAGGCTGACTACTTAATGAATGATGTCCGTATGCTCGATACCATCCGTGACATTTATGACGGAGCAGAAACGCCAATAATTCTCATTGGCATGGATCAGATTGCTCGCCGTATCAGCAAGCGTAAACAATTTTTTAATCGTATTAGTGAGTGGGTTGAGTTTAAGCGAGCTGATTTAGACGACATAACTACAATGGCAAACTCATTGCTTGAAGACAACATCCTCGTAGAAGAAGAGCTTTTGGAACACTTAAGGAAAAGCACCTCAGGTGAAATGCGCAGAATTATCATCGGCCTAACTAAGATTGAAACGCTCGCAAAGGCCAATGATATTGAGTTGGTCACCCGGCAAGATTGGGGCAATCAACCATTTCATGGTTTACGTGATTAGCAGGGGGTTTTATGTCGAAGCGTCGTATGGCATGGAAGTTTATGTGTCAATTCGGCAAGTCCATGTTTTCACCAAAACAAATAATGGATGCTGTAGAAATGAACAACTCACAGGTGCGTCAGTTCATCAAAGAACTTGTCTCTGAGAATAGAATTCTGTTGGTAGAAAAGCGTACCTCAGTTTTAACAAGCCAGTATCAGTTAATTGATACTAATCCACTGCCAGATAAGAGAAAAACCTCAAAACGTCCCATAGTCATGCAGCGACTATGGAATGCCAGTCGGGTGCTGAAGCGTTTTAACCATCACGATCTTCGTTCAATCGCTGTTGCGGGCGAGCAGGTAACGAACCGGTATTTACGAGCAATGAAACGCGCTCGTTTAATTCGAGAGATAAAAACACCTGATGGCGTTATGTATCGACTGAATATTGATTTAGGTAATAAGCATCCATTGATCACTGATGACGGTATTCGCTGTCAAAACAGGGAGCGGTTCTTCCCTTACGAGGAGAATTTATGAGCAATGAAGATTGGCTTGAAACGTTAAAAGGAGAGGTTGCCAAGCCGGGAAGCTCACAAAATAAGATAGCAAAGGAATTGGGGGTTAGTTCCTCTATGTTGAGCCAGGTTGTCAGGGGGATTTATCCCGGCAACACCGAGATATTGAAGATCAAGGTTAAAGGCAAATACATGAAGGCAACCGTAACGTGCCCAATAAAAGGCGAACTGCCTATCAATGAATGCTTGATGTATCAGGAGATGCCCTTTTCATCTGCAAATAGAGAGCGGGTGCGAATGTATCGAGCATGTCGCTCTGGATGTCCTCATTCCTCGCTGGAAACAACAGCAAAAGCACAGCGGATTGATATCAAAGCCGCAACAGAGGAAGAGGTGTACCACCTCGATAATCAACTGGCGTACTTAAAGCGAACAGCTAAGGGAAATACTCTTGAACTCAACCAACTACTAGAAAAAGAACTGACCAAGCTTTCCGCACGCTACAACCAGCTGCTGTGGAGCAAAAAATATTCAACGAGCGAAAAATGAAACGAGCAAACGGATTACTTGCCAACTCACATCGCATCAATGCGGCGGTTCGACAGCTTCAAAAGTGTGGCATGGAAGTACGTTCAACCCGCGTCGGTATCATCCGCCCGGTGATTGAAATCGAACGGCCAGACGGCATGTGCCAGGGGTTTGATATTACCTGCCGGGCGCAGGGGCAAACCCGGCAAATGCGGGTGGCGTCATTGTGTGGTTGCCTGGTCACCTGGAGGGCATAGCTATGACGTTAGCAGAAAGAATTGTTGAGAAGTTGAGAGTACGGCCATTAACGCGGCCAGAGCTTTCAATACTGATTGATGAAGTGACATCCCGCGCCATTCTTCACCAGCTAAAAAACCTGACAAAACATGGATTCGTAAAAGGCGGAGATGAAACCAGCCGAGTCTATCACTTTATTACCGAAGAAGGCTTTCTTGAAGAGTGTGGTTGTTGTGGCAGCTTTCGTCCTTGTTGGACAGTAACAAGTGGTGTCTGCCACTTTTGCCGTAACTCAAGCTGGTTGGCAAGCAATAAGCCCCGCACCAGAGTCAACACCAGAACCGCGATGTATGCAAAAGATGATGCCTGCGCCATGGCATACCACCGTTTATTAAGGAGCCAGGCCATCGGCTCCCGACAAAGCAATAACCCTGTTTAAAAAGGAATGACTGAATGAATACCCAAGAAGTACAACCAGCGTCGGCAGCGCCAGAAGGCTACATGTTTGACAGCAAGCAGCGCATGGTGCCCATCACAATGGTTGATGACTATGACATGGAAATTAACGATTTCGTGATTAAGCACACGGCGAAAGCGCGAGAGATCCAGTCAGAACTGAGGCGGTTCAAGCGTGACGTCTTCGATGACTGCTACGCCTTTCAAGAGCTGCTGGCCGAGAAGTACGAGAGCAAGAAAAAGAAAGGTGGTGCGAAAGGTGGGTTCTCGTTCACCGCCTATGACGGCTCGCTGCAAATCAAAATCACCGTGCAAGATCGGATCACCTTCGGCCCCGAACTTCAGATAGCCAAAGAGCTGATAGATGAGTGCGTGCAAGACTGGAGCTCAGACGCCAACGATTATCTGAAGGTACTGGTCAACGACGCCTTTGAAGTAGACCGCGAGGGCAACCTGAACACCGGCCGTATTCTTTCCCTGCGCAAGCACAAAGACAAAATCATCGACCAGCGTTGGATGAATGCCATGGAAGCCATAGCCGACGCCATTATGGTAACGGGGTCAAAAACATACCTGAACTTCCGCGAGCGCACCAGTGAAGGCAAGCTGGTTAATATCCCGTTAGACCTGGCGGCATTGTAGGGGGCGCAATGAAGAAAATGAGTCATTTGAATATGCCGTTCGTCGCCCCTCATACCCGCTTGGCTGTGCTCAACGAGCTGGATAAGGCGCAGCAGCTTGAAGACATTAACGCAGAAGTTGCGGGTAAAAGCTATGCCCAAGGGGTGAGCGATGCCCTGTTATGGGTAGTGGGGAAAATACCGCCGCCGAGCGAGTAAAGAAGCGAAACATCGCCCTTGTTTGAGCAGTAAAAAGGGTGATGTCTATCCAGCGTAGCTGCTGGGTACTGATGAGCAGCTAAATTGAGAAATAAATGAAATTTTAAAAAGTACACGCCCCCGCGTGGGGCTTCGTACACTCTGAATTTGGGATTGAATATGGATGAGAAAATCACAAAAGAACAATGGGTAGCCATTGAAAAAGAGCTTTCGCTGTTAATTGCTAGTGTTCATTTTAACCTTGATGGGCATGAAATTAGTGTTGGGCGGAGGCTTGTTCGTGAAGGTGTGACTTCGTTGTTTGTTTATATTGATGGGGAGATAAAAGGTGGCTGGTATGTAAATAAGTTTGGAATTCGTCCGGCTGTTGTTGAAAAAGTCTGGCGTAAACGGAGTCAGGCTTGTTATTCACCATCAAAAATTCAGCGAATAGAGAAGTTGCACGGGAAACGCAATGCGAAAAAGTACTATCCGGAATTACATAAAAAACATGAGTACTTAGACCCAGAATTTACTAAAGCCTCCGTACTGGTTCGTCAGTTTAAGAAACTTGATGGTTTGACGTTGGTTAAAGCCAGCTGCTTGGAGGCCGCCAATGGATAACGAATTAATTGAAGAACTTATGTCGGTCAGCAATATGGACAGGTATGCAGCCGAACAATGGGCTGATAAACATTGCAAAGGGTGGCGGACTGAGCCACGAGCGAAGGCAAACCGCATTCTTACGGAGAAGGAGGCCGCCAATGGATAACCGCAACCGCCTAATTCAGCTCATCCATGTCGGCAAGCGCGAACTGGCACTTGATGATGACACTTATCGTGCTCTGCTGTTTGCCAATGGTGAGCATTCCAGCTGCAGAAAAATGAACATTAAACAGCTTGAGCTGGTGCTGGCCGTGATGGAGATACAAGGATTCAAACGTCAGGGGAAGGTCGGTAAAACACCGTTTAAACGCCGTTTAAGTCCCAAAGCAGGCAAAGCCAAACACGCTGAAATAGACAAAATCCGCGCCATCTGGATCACCATGGCTCAGCACGACATCGTGCGTGATCGCAGCGAATCGTCCCTTGATGCTTACGTTCGCCGTATCACTAACCGTAATAAAGGCGAAGGCGTTGAGCATGTAGGCTGGTGTGATGCCAACCAAGCCTACATGGTGCTGGAATCGCTCAAAAACTGGCACAAGCGAGAACTGGCCGATCGGATGAAAGAAGCGGGGTGGACAGTACCGCTCAATCGTAATGGCACAGGGCTTGCGGGATATCAAACCGTAGTCGAAGGGTATGAATTTATGGCCAGTCAACGGCTAGGTGGGAAGCGATGAGTGAATCATAAGCCATTGTTTTAGAAGCGCAAGAACCACAGCAATACGTGAATTAATGATAAACCGCCTTCAGGCGGTTTTTTATTGCAGTCCGTGGCAGTTCCAGACCTTTCTTACACGTACATAAAACACGCTTTGGTCACATACCGTCTTAGACCAAACAACTCGAACCTGAACCATTGGCAGATCCGTTTCTGGCTCGGTTCTGCCCCATTGCAGTTTAAAGCAGTTACTCAAAAGCAGATCTTGCCACTGAAAACATAGTACTTTTTCTCATGATTGTTAGCTGAGAAGCGATGCTAGAAAACTCCCATTTTCTTTATATCAGCATTTCTAATCAGATAGTTCCATCTGCATTATTATGCTGTTCTGTTGTAAGAGATAACATTGGACAAGATATTCTCAGAGGAAATCTCTACTTCACCCAATTTATATAATTTGATGTATAGAAAACTGCCTAGGTATTCGGAGGGGAGGGGCAAGTGAGCATGGAGGACGCAGCGTAAATACATAAAAGTTAGAAACTTATTCATAATCAGTGATTAAAAAATAACGCGACGCAATAATTTTTTTGCAACTCATTGATGTGGAAGGGCACTGCAAAATTCATGCGTTCGCCCTACTGGAGAACGTGGCTGACAACGAGGTCTTGCCGACCTTGCTCAACCCGCTCCAGCGTCGGTTACATCAGGAGTCAGGCGATGGCGCTTACGATATCCGGCGGTCACCGCGCTGAAATCATGGTGAAAACGTACCTCTAGCTACCATTAGCGGTCGCTGGCAGAAACGGCAATGTCCCGTTACAAACAGCTGGTGAGCCCCAAGCTCAGCCTGCGTAACTACAACAGGGGGGCTTGTGGAGTCAGGCATTTCTTATCGTAGTCTGACTCCAAAGGCCATATAAAATGATCGCTCTTAACTCATGAGCATTAATTATGGACGAAGCAGTACTTTACCCTTGCGCGATGATTGTAAGCTTGCTGTTACCGCATTTTTTACATCATTCATCGGGTAAATCGAATCCACTGGCAACTTCAGTTTTCCTGTTTCTGCCAAGCAGATAAGTTTCTCCATCATTGACTTCCTTTTTTCCACTGCCATGGACTGATTAATCTTCTTCTGCCAAAAACCTTTGACCGTAATCTGCTTGAAAGCAATGTCTGCAGCGGGAATATGCATCGGCTCTCCTGACATAGACCCAAAGGAAACAAGCAGGCCATTTTCACCTAATAATGCAGTCAGCGCTTCAGTTGCGGCTCCTCCAACGGAATCAATGGCATAACTGATAGAAGTTCCACCTGTCAGATCATGAACTCTTTGTTGCCAGCCTTGGTTGGCAGTCGAAACGACATACTCGATACCTTGCGCCGCCAACGCTTTTTTTGTTTTATTGTCACGAACTAGACTGATGGTATTCACACCCTGCTCCCTTGCAAGGATCGACAATGTTTTACCAATAGCTCCACCTGCCGCATTTTGAATGATCCATTGTCCTGCTTTCGCATTCAAAAATTCAAGTAATAACAGCGCACTAAATGGCATAGAACCAAGCTGCGCACCAACCTCATCACTGACTGTATCGGGAACAACCGTTAATATCTCTGCTGGGGCCAAGAAATATTCAGCCCATACCCCCATAATGGGTGACCCCACAACACGCTGGCCCAGTGTGAGCTCTTTGACTCCTTCACCTACAGCATCGATGATCCCTAAGGCCTCGCTACCACCAATTGCTGGCAAATTGGGCTTGTGGCCATATGTTCCACGGACTGTCCATAGGTCGTGATTATGAATAGGGGATAAAATTGTTTTGACTCTAACCTGATTAAAACCTGGTGATGGAAGAGATGTTTCTTCTTCATTTAGTACCTCAGAAGGCTCACCAAATTGATAGTAAATCGATGCTCGCATAAAACTTCTTCTTAAATACGGTTTTCATAAAATTCTAGACATCATATTCCAAGTGCGTTTGTCACTGGATGATTGGCAAGAATTGACTTGTGTGATTTTAGTTGTTGAACACTGTAGAAAGATGAATAAAATTATTGTTATTTTTCAGCTACTCACTAGTGATACGCATTAAAATATCGCTATCTGGTTTTGTGAAAAGAGAGGCGAGTATTTCAAAGTGGTTGACACCACTCACCTCTGTCACAGATATGTTGTAATCGTGCCGTTGTAATTTCTCACTGTAGTTGAGGGATTGCCCTTTGAGCTCTGGTTGCTCATCACCACCATAGTAAATATACATCGGTAGTGAGCTCTTGTTTGCTGGGTGAATGTTGTTTATTGGGCTTAGCTTGACAATTTCATTGTCACTCAGTTGTAAGGCGGCACCAATCTTCTTTGTCGCAGCAATAGGCGATAGATCAAATAGGCCACTGATAGGCAATATGGCTGAGTTGACAACTGGGTGATCTTTCCAGAAGGCTGCAAGATGGCCACCTGCAGAGTGCCCAGACAAGTAAACTGGCATTCCAGACATATTGTTATCTTTCATATACGTCTGTATGGTATCAAGAGCCCGGCCAACCTGATTGACTAAGGCTGTCATGCTCACTCGTGGAATAGTTTTCCCATCTACCATATTCTCCTTTGTGAGGTCATACTCAATTAACATAACATCAATATTCTTTTCTAGCAGCAGCTCTCCGATAAAAGCATAAGAGTCCTTAACCTCGCCTTGCCAATAACCACCATGAATAAAAATAAACACACCACGGGTGTCTTTGTGACTGAATCTTGGGTTATGGAAATGGTCAAAGCTTTCTCGAGAACCAAGGCCATAATGGACATTTTTTTTATAAATGTATTTATTGTAAACAATCTTACTTTTGTCTTTAAATGCAATCAGTTGCTTACTAGCTTTATCTAAACCTATATAATTCAAGGTGTCGTAATCTTCAATATCTGGTTTATTATTGATATGCAAACTGCTTATTATTGTTTTTTCTTGAGTTACGGGTTCACTCGCTTGTGTCGACATAACAAAGACGAGGTTCAACATGACAATCAGACTCACAGGTTGAAGGCTCACAGATACTCCGGTAGCTGGTTTGTAGTAGGTTTAGAAGATAATCGAAACCGCAGATGAATAAACGCAGTATTATTACAACTAACTCATGCAAAAATGCATCTTGACCAGGAGCTAAGATGAATTGGGACGACGCCAAAATTTTTCTGGCCCTCTATCGCGAAGGCACCCTGAGGGGCGCAGCCCGCAGAGTGGGTGTTGATCAGGCCACGATCGGTAGACGTATCGCCGCTATGGAGCACGCGTTATCAGCCACGTTATTCCTACGTACCTCGAAAGGTTATCTTCTGACCCAGATCGGTGAGGTGGTGCTCGCCAGCGCCGAGCGGATGGAGCTAGCAGCGACTGATTTCGTTCGCGCCGCCCAAGGGGTCGATAACCGATTGGTAGGAGAGGTGAATGTGGCAACAACCGATACCCTAGCCACGGACTTCCTGCTACCAGCCTTTGGGGATTTGCATCGCAATCATCCTGATATAAGGGTGATTCTCAAGACTTCCACGCAGGTGGTTAACCTGACCCTTCGTGAGGCCGATATAGCCATTCGCACGGTGAAGCCGACCAACCCCGACTTGATCATCCGCAAGCTAGCCTCTTGGCCGGTTGGTCTCTACGCTTCACAGGACTATCTGGCTCGACATGGTCTGCCGAAGGCGGGTAGCGGCTTTAGTGGCCACTCCTTGGTTGTTTACGAGCCCCATTGGCAGAGCTCCCGCTTCGCCACTGTAATGGAAGAGCCTGCTGATGGCGCTAAGATAGCTGCAGGGGTAGATACTAGCCTGATGTTACGCCAAGCGCTTTTGATGGGGCTGGGGCTTGGCGAGATGGCTGTACCGCTGGCAGAGCAAGCAGGATTGGTGCGGATCTGGCCAGAGCGACAACTCCCCACCACCTACGAAATATGGATGGTCACCCATCAGGATGTGCAGCAAGCTGCACGAGTCAGGGCAGTTATTCATGCCATCGAAACAGCATTCGAGGTGGTGTTTTAAACCTTGGCTGAAATGGTTATTGACGGTTGCATAATGTCCATCTAAGCGATGGTCTGTCAGACAGCTATAGAGACTCAGATTAACAAACAGGGGGATAAATATTATATACCGCCCTTGGCATGTAAATGATACTTACCCTCTGCAACAGTCCAGTATTTTTCGAACGGGACTGTCGTCCGAGTCAGTCAGTTCCAGACTGACTCACTTCTGTCCAAAAGTGAGATAGAACCGGTCACTCAAAATAGTCTGCTAATTGGCGTCCCTGTAACTCACGGGCGATGGAGAATCAGAACAATATATGGATGAGTGCTAACCGCCTACGGGCGGTTTTTTTACCCCCGCCCGGAAGCCTTGTATTGACCCGGAGATCAATCATATAGCTAAATAGGGAGATCGAAATTAATCCTCGGGGGGCAGTAATGGAACAGCAGCAGGAGATTTTCAAAACTAAAACGTCAGAGCTGGAACTACTGATCAATAGTGTTTCTGAAATTGCTGATGACAATGTGCGCCAGCGTTGGCCGTCCACCTTACAATCATTGAGTGAGGTTCTAAATAGCGAACTCAAACGGGCCAAGATTGATGCGCCCCATCTGGCCGACAAACTCACCATCGCCCTGGGCCATTACTTCGGTGGCCGCGACATCTACATCCCCAACGGTTCTAAACTGAAATCCGCCCTGCGTAATATCGAAATTTGGCGTGAATACAATGGCCGTAACATCGAACAGCTGGCTAATTACCATAAACTGACTGAACGACAAATTACCGAGATAATCAGAGAGCAGCGCCAGGCTGAAGTGAAACGCAGGCAGAGAAGTTTGTTTTAATTTGTGGACTACAAATAAATAACCCGCCAGGTTGGCGGGTTTTGGTACTGATGTGGTGTGTTTAGTTAAAGGCGATCTTTAAGCATGGTCAGTAGCGTGATGATGCCGCCGGCCAACAGTTTCACGAGAGCTTCCTTGATTATCTTACTAAGTAGCTTTTTCAGTTCTTTCATGAGCGATCTCTTTGCAAATTGAATGTTTCTTCTTTATGTGCAGATGATATCGTGTCTAGAGTGGCTGGCTAAAATTAGATAGGTATCGCGAAAAACCCTCAACGTTCACTATGAGATTTTGTTGCTGATAGGGCTCTGTTTTTTCTTTGAATTTGCCATAATTGTTCACGCTAACTGCTTTATATTTCAGCAGTCTTTCCTGAAAGAACTCGACAACACCTACCTAGCTATTCCCCATAACATCAACGTAATCAAAACGATTTTCAAATCAGATTGCGGGGATGCACATGGACAAGCTATTTCTCAAACGCCGTTATTTTCCTCACGGCACCTTTTCAACACTCCATACCAAAGACGGCGAACAGCTGTGCTGCATCGTCGAGCGTGAATGGGATAACAACAAACCGAGCATTTCATGCGTGCCGTCAGGTACTTATCGGTTCATCCCCCATCAGAGCAATAAGTTTGGCACCTGCTATGCGCTCGAAGCGCCGACGTTAGGTGTCACCCGTTATGGGCCAAGCCTGCGCACCCACTGTTTACTTCACAAAGCCAACCGAGCCAAAGAGCTGCAAGGCTGCCTCGCACCAGGCACACACTTTGGCGTAAGCCGTGGTGAGTGGGCTGTGGCGAACTCTGAAGAAGCATTCAATGGACTAATGACCTTTTTAGGTGGCAAGGAATGGCAGCTGGAAATCATCACCGCGTAGCCGTTGCAGGCACATATTCATTATTAGGAGTACATAACTAATGGACCCATTCACTATTTTCGGCCTGGCGAAAACCTTGCTCTCTGCCGGGCCGACGTTGATCAAAACCGTTGGTGGAATGTTTGGCGACAGTGCCAGCGAAACGGCAGTGCGGATGGCGGACAAAATTGAGCAGATTGACAAGTCCATCGTCCCGTTTGAAGTGAAGCAAAAGCACGTGGCCAACGAGCTGAATAAGCTATCGCCGGAAGAGCTGGAACGCATGGGTAAGGTACAGGTCGAGTTGGCAAAAATCGAAGCCGAACGCGAAGCCCGCCAGCTGGAGCATCAAGAAACCATCTTCGCGACCGGGCAGCAAACCATTCAGGCTGGCGATAAATCACAGAGTAAAAAGGTTGCCGCCTGCCGCCCGAACCTGGCCTATATCAGTGCCATATCCGGCTCGCTCTATGTGCTGGGGGCCGAAGGATTACAGGCGTTTAGTAAAGGTGACGGGGCCGACATGGTTATCGCGGGGATCATGTTCGCGTTGGCAACGGCCTATATGGGTATTCGTCACCGTGAAAAAGGCCAGGGAACGGCCACGTAAGGCTGGCTATTTAAGGCGTAGCTACACAAGGAATAAACCATGTCAGATGCTGTAGACAGGGCCGCAGTCGAAACCGTAATAGAAAAGATAGTTAAAGAAGAGAAACGCAAACATGGACGGTGAACTGATTAAAACCTGGTGGCCCGTTGTGGTAGTGGCGGGTGGCCTTGTTGGTGCCGGGGTGTTTGCCTGGTTATCCAATCGCTTTGCGACCAAGAATGACCATAACAAGCTGACAGAGCGAGTGGCTGCGATAGAGAAAGAGCAGGCCAGTCTGCCTTCGCGTGATGAGTGGCACCAGATGGATAAGAACGTGGTGAAAGTGACCACGCAGAATGAATCTATTCTCGCTTCGATGAAGAGCATCGAGAACCGTCTGGCGATGCTGTACGAAAACGAATTAAGACAGGAACAAAAATAATGGCTATCTCACAAATTATTGTTGAGCACCAGCGCCTGGTGATTCTCCGGTTGTTGTCGGAAGTGCCAGGGTATGACCTGAATGAATCCATTCTGCAGGATGGGCTGGATCGTTACGGGTTGGATATCAGCCGTGATGCTCTGCGGGCTCAGCTAGAGTGGTTGCAGGAGCTGTCGCTGGTGGCGCTGGAAAAGTTGGGCACAACGTATGTTGCCACATTGACAGTACGCGGTGGGGATATTGCGGTCGGTCGTGCCACGGTATCAGGGATTAAAAAGCCACGCCCAGGTGAATGATATGACGGATAAAACCGATAAAGCCACCCGTGGCCGCCGCAGCAAAATCGACTTGTTGCCTGATGATGTAAAACAGCTGCTTGACGGCTTGCTGCGTGATGGCAAGAACAGCCAGCAAGAAGTGCTGCAGGCCGTGAATGAACACATAGAACAGCAAGGCTTACCCGAAGACTTGAAACCGAGCCGCAGCGGTTTGAATCGTTATTCATCTCGCATGGAAGCCATCGGCAAAGATCTGCGTGAAGTCCGTGAAGTCTCGCAGGCGTTGGTGTCGCAACTGGGTGATAAGCCAACGGGTGAAGTCTCCAAACTCATCCTTGAAATAGGCCGCACCCAGCTGTTTAAAGCCATGATGAACGCAAATGAAAAAGAGGGTGAGGTCGATATCGGGATGATCAAAGATGCCATGTTAGCGGCGCAGCGCCTCGAAAGTGCCGCAATGTCGAGCCATAAGCGGGAAAAAGAGATCCGCAAGGCGTTTGCCGATGAAGCGGCCAAGGTGGCGGAAACCGTCGCCAAGAAAGCCGGAATGACCGCCGAAACGGTTTCCAGCATCAAGAAAGAAATATTGGGGATCGTCTAATGGTCAAAGAAGCACAGACCCTCGAACCTCGTCCCTCTAAATGCGATACGACATTTACCTTTGACCCTGATGAGCTGCTGCTGGGCTACCAGAAACGCTGGATGGAAGATAAGTCGGTACTGAAGATTGCCGAGAAATCCCGCCGTACCGGTTTGACCTTTGCCGAGGCGGCGGATTCATCGCTAACTGCAGGCACCGCCAAAGGTCAAGGCGGTAGCAACGTCTTCTATGTCGGCTCGAATAAAGAGATGGCGCGCGAATTCATTGATGCGGTGGCCATGTGGGCCAGGGCGTTTAATAAAGTCGCCAGTGAAGTGCAGGAAGAAGTGCTCACCGATGAAGACAAAGACATCCTCACCTTTGTGGTGTACTTCGATTCCGGCTTTAAGGTTCAGGCGCTCAGCTCCAACCCGTCTAACCTGCGGGGCATGCAGGGCACCGTTATCATCGATGAAGCCGCCTTTCATGATCGCCTGGCCGAAGTGCTCAAAGCGGCACTGGCATTAACCATGTGGGGCGCAAAGGTGCGTTTAATCAGCACCCACAATGGCGTTAATAACCTGTTTAACTCGCTGATTAACGATTCGCGGGCAGGCAAAAAACGCTATAGCGTTCACACCATCACCCTTGATGATGCCTGCAGGGAGGGGCTGTATCAGCGCATCTGCCAGATCCAGAAAATCGAATGGACGCGACAAAAAGAGGACGAGTGGAAAGCTAACCTGCTCAACGATACCGCCACCGAAGACGATGCCCTGGAAGAGTATTACTGCGTTCCCAAAGCCTCCAGTGGCCAGTATATCCCATCAGTACTGATTGATTCCGCGATGAAGCACGGTCCTGACATTTTGACCATTGAAGCCCCAAAAGGGTTTATGGAATGGAGTGACGGCCAGCGCAAGGCACACGTTGACGACTGGTGTAAACGGGTCTTAAAGCCGGAGCTGGAAAAGCTCGATGCCAGCCACTCGCACTCGTTCGGGGAAGACTTCGCCCGCAAAGGGGACTTGTCCATCTTCGTCCCCTTGGGCATTCGCCCCAACCTCAGCAAATACGTGCCGTTCGTGGTCGAACTGCGCAACATGACCTATGACGGCCAGCGGCAAATATTGCATTACTTACTTGAAGGGTTGCCCCGCAAACGCGGCATGGCCTTCGATGCTACCGGTAACGGCGGCTATCTGGCGGAATCGGCCGCGCTCAAATACGGCACCGATATGGTCGATCAGGTGTCATTGAACGATCCCTGGTATCGCGAATGGATGCCGAAACTCAAAGCCGAATTTGAAGACCTCAACATCGACCTACCCCGCCATGAAGATATCAAAGATGACCTCAGCCACATTCAGGTGATCAACGGCGTTCCCAAAATCGACAAAGGCAAAAGCAAAGGGCAAGACGGCAAACAGCGCCACGGTGATTTTGCGGTGGGGTTGGCTATGGCCGTCCGTGCCAGTTGGATGGACGGGGCCGCGATTGAATTCACACCACTGCCTGCCAAGGGCGAACTGACCGAAGACGATGATCTGTACGCCGATCTGTTTCATGAACCAGGGCATGCGTTCGATCAGGGCTGTTATTAATCGCACTGTTATTAAAGAAGGAACTGCCACATGGCGACGTCAATAATTGAAGATTTATGGGGCCGCCCCATTGAAACGGAAGATCTGGACGAGCAACAAACAGAATCTGACTCTAAGCTGATCCAACTTAAACGCCACTTTGCCGGGCATCCGTCATCAGGGCTTACGCCATCGAAACTGGCAGGCATCATGAAACGTGCCGAAGACGGTGACTTGATCGCCCAGTGCGAGCTGGCCGAAGACATGGAAGAGAAAGACGCCCATATTCAGTCAGAACTGGCAAAGCGCAAAATGGCCCTGCTCAATATCGACTGGAACATTCGCCCGCCACGCAATGCCACAGCAGAAGAGCAGCGCGATGCCGACATGCTGCAAGAGCTGCTGGAAGATGCGACCTGGCTAGAAGATGCCTTTTTTGACATGGCCGATGCCACCCTCAAAACCTTTTCCAATCTCGAACTGAAATGGGAAATGATAGAAGGGATGCACAGCGTCACCGGCTACGACCACCGTGATCCGTCCTGGTTTCAGACTCATCCGGATAACCGCAACCAGCTGCGCCTGCGTGATGGCAGCCACGAAGGGGCCGAGCTGAACCCGTTCGGCTGGATCTCCCACACCGCCAAGGCGAAGTCGGGTTATCTAAGCCGCCGTGGTCTGGTGCGGGTACTGGCCTGGCCGTTCCTGTTTAAAAACTACAGTATTCGCGACTTGGCCGAGTTCTTAGAGATCTACGGTTTGCCAATTCGCCTCGGCAAATACCCCGAAGGGGCAACCGAGCGCGAGAAATCCACCTTGCTCCGGGCAGTCATGTCGATTGGCCATAACGCGGGCGGCATTATTCCCAAGGGAATGGATCTTGATTTTCAGGATGCCGCCGATGGGGCCAGCGATCCGTTTATGGCGATGGTCAACTGGTGTGAAAAATCCCAGTCAAAAGCCATTCTGGGCGGCACCCTTACCAGTCAGGCCGATGGCAAAACCAGCACCAATGCACTGGGTAACGTCCATAACGAAGTGCGGGAAGAAATCCGCGATTTCGACCTTAAGCGTATCGCCGCCACCTTAACCCGCGATTTGGTGTTCCCTCTGTATGCCTTAAATGGCAAAAGCTATCGCACCCGCCACCGTATTCCCCGTTTTGAGTTTGATCTCACCGAAGCCGAAGACATTGAGCTGCTATCAAAGGCTTTACCTGGCCTGGTTAATATGGGAATGCGTATCCCGCAACGTTGGCTTCATCAAAAAACCAGCATCCCCATAGCAAAAGAAGGGGAGGCCATATTAGGGCAACGCAAATCAGGCCAAAACCCGGACAGTGAAGGTGCATCCACCCCACCAAACAAGAGCCATAAACTATGAGCAACTCAACGTTCGCCATTACCTTGCCAGCCATGCAGTCGCCCCGGCGCAAACTGCATACCATCCTTAAAAAAACAGCAAGCCTCCAGCCGCTGTATCAGCAAATCGGCGACTACCTGTTAACCGTCCATCGACAACGTTGGCAGCTGCAACAGTCGCCAGAAGGGCAGTCATGGCTCCCGCTCAGTCCTGACTACCAGCGCAGCAAGCCCGCCGCCAGCGATCTGATCTTGGTATTGAATGACCACCTGCGCCAGAGCCTCAGCTATTGGGGTGACGATCAGGGGCTCAGCTTCGGCACCCCGCTCGAATACGGCGCAATCCATCACTACGGCGGCAATACCGATATGTCGCCGCAAAATGCCGCCATTCCCGCACGCCCGTGGCTCGGGGTTTCCGATGATGATATTGAACAGATCAACCAAATTCTGAAACAGTATTTAAAAGAACAATAAACACCGTTAAATGAATTTATATAGACTGCGTGTATGTGTGTGGGGTGAAGATTAAACTTTATCCTCTTATGAAAATCAGACAAACCTCAGTACTAACGAGCAGGGTTGTCAACACGTTGAAACAGGCACACTTTGCGTTGTTCACGCGTATCGTATAACCAAGTATGTCGACAATCATTATCATAACTGTAACGGCCAGTGTGGACTTGGTATGGGCCAAACTGAACACCCTGCAAGGATTGAAAACGGCCTTGGAAAAGTAAAGAAAAATGCAAATGCGGTCCTGTGGATGAACCGCCTTCACAAAGTGCTATTGAACGTTGATTCGCATAAACACCTAACTTGGTATCTCTCGTTACCCATTGGTTATTACCCACCTGAATCCCGTCCATATGATAGTAGTTAGTTGCCCATCCATTAGGGTTGATCACTCTTACTTGGCAACGAGACATCACAGTCACATAACCATCGTGTGCGGCTGTAACACTATAAGTTGGAGCTCCCCATTTTGGCCAATCATAAGACACATCTATAGATGACAAAGGAAACCCAGAACCACTGTGCGAATGCGGGCCATTAGGCACCCATGCGTAGCCTTGTCGCCATGGCCATTGCATGAGGCCAGAATCAGCAAGAAAAGGCATTGCTGATTTTACTTCTGGCGTTGGGATCAGCAGATCAAACCACATTTCATATTGACGTTGCCAAATATGCCAAGCAGCTAGTGTAGGTAGTTGCTGTGCCACGGCCAAAGTTGCGGGGTTGTAATTTTGATGGGTCAGTGATGTGTGTGAATCGTAGTAGTAGAAATGTTGTGACAGTTGATTTGCCACGGCTTTAATGTCATTAACTGTCGGTGTTTGCTTTGGATGAAGAATCGCCAGTGTCGTTAATAACACTCTAGGATCGACACCCGTTGCTCCAGCCCAATGCTGAAGTGGTTCTTTAAGCGTTTGCCATGAAGGTTGGGTATCCGCTAAAAAGCTATCGAAATCAAACGGTCGAAAGTAGGGCTGGTAGACAAAATCGTTATCACTGATCAAAGCACTTGGCAGTTTGCTGCTTGTTAACTTTGCCAGTGGGATTTCGTGGGGGGTGATGTTGGGATATAAAGAATGTGCCATAGCGCCACTACTTATACCTAACAACACTAATCCGAAATACATCTTTCTTAACATGAACGGGCTCCTTTTGCGCCAAATTGCATATCAACTTTAGTACTGTCTGCGCAATGGGGAGTTTTAAATGTGCAATTTTCGAAAGAGCCCACAAGTGGGTGTAAATAAATGCAAATGTGTGAATGGTTAATGAGTTTAAAGACATAGATGACAATGAAAGCTCATGCATTAAAATGCATCAGGTATTTGATTTCACTTACAATAATAAAAAAACATTGTCTATCAACCAATGGCACCAATAGGAAAAAAACTTATATCGCTCCAGTGGGTTCAGGATGGACTAACGATTAACGAAGTTGCGGCGCTCAGTGGTTACAACAATGTAAGTGCTTATATTGAAGCATTTCGTCAGCGTTTTGGTGAAACACCTGGTATATTTTAATCCAAAGTGAGCTAATTAGTTCAGACATGACAATCGTTACGCCCAGGCAGTGTTAATGGCCAACTTCACAAGTAACGTTTTGTTCTGGTTGCTAATCTGAATGCGCCTATCGACAGCTGAACTACCAGGCATCCCCCCCAATCCTTCAAGTTCGGCACCAATTTTGAGTACGGCGCGATTCATCACTTCGGTGGTTCATCCGACATGCGCCCGCAAAATGCCGCCATTCCAGCTCGTCCCTGGTTGGGTGTTTCCGATGCAGATACCCAGCAGATTTATCAGATCCTCGGTGATTTCCTGACTGCAGACTAAAGCGCCTGTAACCCGCGCTAAGCGATTGAGTGGCTTTCTGGTGCAACGGTGTGGATGGGAAATGGTTAAACGTTTACAGGAGGATTTAAACGGGAAACTGATTGATAAATTAAGAAGATAGGCTATCTAGATCCTATTAAGAATGAGTTAGCTGCAGCTTAGCTAACTCATTTATGCCCCCATAATCATTTAGATTCAAAACTCATTCACATATTGTTTATCTGGATTTGCCGTATCTATTCTATTGAGCGAGGCAAACGTAAGACTTGTTCCTCTCTAACTCACTATCTGATACAAAGTTAGACTTTCATGCTATTAAATCATTTAATTTCAATGTGTTAAATGAAAATGTAACTTTCGCGGTAAACTTTTATGGAAAGTGGTTATGTTATGGTTCATAATTTACCGTATTGTTTACCACTAATTAATTCTTAGAATTTAAAACAGGATTAAAATGGACAGCAAAATTTTGCTAAATTTCATTGATACAGCGTTGTCTGGAGACGTTCAAGCTGTACAGATGTCTTTGAGAAAGTTAGCCAGCAAAATAAGAACAACAGACCATAAACTCTATGAACAACTGACGAATCGACTCAGTAATACTGTTGCTCGAAGTGTACAGTTGAAAAAACCAGTGCCTGTAGATTCAGATAGCCGTCAAAATTTGGTTAGAATTGAGCAGCCTGCATTATTTGAGCAACAACCCATCCATGATGAAACAACTAGCCTGCACCTTAATCAAATAATCAGAGAACGTTTTTTAAGTGAGCAACTTTTAAACGCAGGTCTTCAACCAACTAAAAGTATCATATTTTCGGGACCTCCCGGCGTTGGGAAGACTATGTCTGCTCGCTGGCTAGCTTCAAAACTTGAACTACCTTTACTTATTTTAGATTTAGCAACGGTAATGAGTAGTTTTTTGGGTAAAACAGGAAGTAATATTAGAGCAGTTTTAGATCACGCATCTTCATATCCCTGCGTACTATTGCTTGATGAATTTGATGCTATTGCCAAACGTAGAGATGATGATAGGGAGCTAGGGGAGCTTAAACGACTTGTTACTGTATTACTTCAATCAATAGATGACTGGCCCGTTACCTCTGTTCTTATTGCAGCAACAAACCATGGTGAACTTCTAGATCCTGCAATCTGGAGAAGATTTGATTCTGAGATTAATTTTGAGCTGCCCACTCTGGATATGAGAGAAAAATACATTGAGGAGTACTGGCCTGAGTTTGCCGTAAATAAAACGTTTCTTAGCTCGCAATTTGACGGTAGTTCATACAGCGATATGGATCGTTCAATAAAGAGGATAAAGCGTGAAAGTATTTTATCCAATATGGAAGTAAGCACTCTGGTTAAAGAAACAAATAACCTGCCAATTGACCAACTCTCTATGAATGAGAAGAAACGCATAGCTGTAGAGTTACATTTGGCGGGAGAATCACAGCGCACTATTTCTGAAAAGCTTAGTATTAGTAGACCGACCGTAAAAAAAGCTATTGATTCGGCTAAAATTAGTTAATAAGAATAAGGAATATTTATGAAGAACGTCATCATTGGCTATGGTGAAACACTAACTGACACTGTTGAGATAAAGAGTGGTGGTGGTGATAAGAATCACCCCTATTCTGAATATGAATCACGAAAGAGGTTTGTCCAAGGTTTAGGCCAAACATTATCACAACTTGATTCTAAACCAGAAATTGAATGTGCCAATGGTGAAATTGTTGTTAAGTTTATACAACATCCGGCTTATTTGGCAAAAACATATTACCCCAAAAGGCTATTCCAAAAGTATGGTATGAATGATCTTGGTTCAAAACCAGTGATGGTAAAACCAGAAAAATGGGCTACAAAAAAGCATCCAGTGCAAGCTGTTTCATCATGCATCTATGTTTCAGGAACTAAAGCTGAATATCATAAGCTGATGTCTGATGTTAAAAGCGGTAATATTGATGGAACAACGCTCAATTCCATTCGTACTTTTGAAAGTATTTTGAGTGTTGAGCGAAAAGAAAAAATAAAAGCAATAACTCAAGAATCTAGCACTCTACGGTTGGAAGTTGTAATTCATGCATCTGAGCATGACAAATCTGTAATAGATGACTTTAAAAAATATCTTCACTATCTTGACGGAAACCTTGAAGAAGCTCGTGTTAAAGTAGTCGGTGGTTTAACTTTTGTACCTGTTAACTTACCTAAAGGGCATGAAGAAAAACTGGCTGATTTTTCACACTTAAGGGCGTTAAGAAGTGTTCCGAAATTGCGGTTTAATAAGCCGGATGTAATAAGAAACGTTATAGCAAGTGATATAGTTCTTCCTATGTACCAGAGCTTAAACAACAACTTTAAAGTCTGCATTTTTGATGGTGGTATGGGAAATGCACATGCGCTTGGTCCGTGGGTCAATGAAATAATACCTGAAGATGTCACTTCTCTACACCCAAGCTTATTGGCTCATGGAAGTGAAGTGTGTTCTACATATCTTTTTGGGCCCTATATCAATGAAAAGTTAAGCTCACCGTATACGAATGTGGATATAGTCAGAGTTTTATCACCGGATGATGATGATCCCGATTTATTTGATGTGTTAACTCGAATAGAAAATGTATTGAAGCAAAAAAAATATAAGTACATCAATCTTAGTTTAGGGCCACGTATGTCCGTTGAAGATGATGACGTGCATGTATGGACGTCAGTACTGGATCAGTACTTACAGGACGGTAATTGTTTAGCAACAGTTGCGATTGGCAATGACGGTGATTTGCCGGGTGAATTGTCCAGAATTCAACCACCTAGTGATATGGTTAATAGCTTGTCAGTTGGCGCATGTGATTCGACTGACGATACCTGGAAAAGATCTTCATACAGCTGCATTGGGCCTGGTAGAAGTCCGGGGGTAGTTAAACCTGATGGTGTAGCCTTTGGAGGTTCAAACGAAAATCCATTTATGGTTTACAGTCCTTTGACACATCAAATAATAGGGACTATGGGAACGAGTTACTCAGCACCTTCAGTTCTTCGTGTAGCTGCGGGTATTGATGCTATAACCGATTTCGATTTAACCGCGACAACAATAAAAGCCCTGATGGTTCATAAAACAGATAAACAAGAAAACGACATTAAAGAGGTTGGCTGGGGAAGATTCCCTCTCAATCCCGAAGAAGTTGTTGAATGTTTAGAGGACGAAGCAACTATCATTTTCCAAGGTACTTTAAATTCTTCTCAACATGTTAGGATCCCGGTGCCTCTTCCTAAGAATATTGATTGCACGTGGGTACATTTAAATGCCACTTTTTGTATAAATACACTAACCGATCCTGAACACCCACTTCACTACACGAGAAGTGGGCTTGAAATTACCTTTAGAGCTAATAAGGAAAAGTATCCTACTGAAGGGAATCATCCAAAACCGTCAAGCTTCTTCAGTTGTGGTGAGTTGTATTCCAATGAACATGAACTTAGAGACGACGCTCATAAATGGGAAACATGTTTATCAAGAAACAAACGATTTAAAAGGACTACGTTAAATGAGCCGATATTTGATGTTAAATATCGTGCTAGAGAGCAGGGAGCATCTGCTACAGAACAGCTTCCACCTATTCAATATTCTTTAGTTCTCACAATTCGCTCTCAAGGTGATTCGTCAATTTACAACAGCATACTGCAACAGAATCAGACATTGCAGCCAATTAGAATCTCTAATCAAATTCGTTTGTAAGAATGCAAATTATAAAGGACGGATAATAACGAACTATTGGTAGTATTTTATAGCAACACTGAGACCTAACTCAAACTAAGTCATCGGGGCTGGTCTTAGATCTCGGACCTTATAATTTCACATGGTTTCATGAATCTAAGCGACCTAAGTTAGATATAATCTATCTAATTCGTTTTTATCCTGCATCGGCTTAGTGTGAGCACTCTAAGCCGTTTCTGCCTAAATAAACCCTCATTCCCGAACCCCTTCCACCACGCCCCCTAGCCAAATAGCGCCATCATGGCGCTATGAAAACATCAAAACGCACTCAAATCGCCCAGGCAGTTTTATCTGCCAACCATACCGGTAAGGTTGCCGTACTGGCCGCTGACTTAAACCAGTCAGATAACGGCTGGCACCAGCTGCTGCCTGCGGGCAAGTTCAAAGCCCGTGACGGTCGGCCACACGATACCGCTGATGGCCATTGGCACATCGATGCCGATATTGCCGCGCAGATGATTGCGGCCACCAAAGCTACTGCACCCAAAGTGCTAATCGACTACGAGCATCAAACCCTCAATACCGCTGAGAATGGTCAGAAGGCAATTGCGTCCGGCTGGCTGAATAGTGATATCGATATTGAGTGGCGAGAAGGGCAGGGTTTATATATTCGCCCCGATTGGACCGATACGGCGAAAGGCCATATCGACGCCAAAGAGTACGCCTTTCTTTCTGCTGTTTTCCCCTATGACAAACAAGGTCGCCCGCTACTGCTGCGCATGGCTGCTATCACCAACGATCCCGGTGTAGTAGGTATGGAATCGCTGGCAGCGCTGGCGGCTGACTTCAACCTGTACGGTCAAACGGAGGATCGTAATGTGAATGATCTACTGAAAAAGCTGCTCGGCAAGCTCGGTATCGAACTCGCTGACGATACGCAGCTAACCGACGCCCAGGGCGAGGCGGCGTTAACCGCGATCGATGCCCTCAAAGTCAAAGCGGATAAAAGTGGCGAGCTGGAAACCAGTATCGCGACACTGAAAGCCAAACAAGGCAGCGAAATCGACCTGACGAAACACGTGCCGGTAGAAACGTATAACGGCCTGGTTCAGCAGATGGCGGTGCTAAAAGCAGGCTCTGATACCGGCAGCATTGAAAGCACCATCAGTAAGGCCAAAGACAAAGGCCAGATTGTTGAAGCAGAAGTGGACTACCTGACTCAGTTTGGCAAGCAGCAAGGTGTGGCCGCGCTAACCGCAATGTTAGAAAACCGCCCGGCCATTGCGGCCCTCTCTTCGCAACAAACGGCGGCCCGGCAGACTACAAACCAAACCAAGAACGATGACGATCTGACAGCAGAAGAGCTGGCCGTGCTCAAGGCGTGTGACCTTGATAAGACCGCGTTCCTGGCAGCCAAAAAGGATAACAGCTAATGGGAGAAGCAAAACGAACAGGCACCCGCCGAGATTATCCGGTCAAAGGCGGCCAGTACATCGCCGGTAATGCGGTGGTGATGTTGGCTGCAGGGTTGGCCGTCGGTTTCGCCAGTGCAGCCGCGACGGATATCTGTGCCGGTGTGTCGAATCTCGGTGTAGACAACACCGCGGGTTTTGATGGTGAAACCCGTATCGGTGTTGAGGTTGGCGAGCACAAGTTTCTCAACAGCGGTGATATCGCTAACGCCGATGTGGGGGCTGATGCCTTCTTTGTCGATGAGCGCACCTTGTCAATGAGTAGCGCCACCAATACGCGGCCCAAAGCCGGGGTGATCACTCAAATCGATGATGACGGCGTGTGGGTCAGCCTTGGCATCAAGTAGGCCGGGGCATACCGGATAGAGCCAAATAGTTTGGAGCAATTAACACATGGACATTAATCAAAAGAATTTAAGCGCCCTTTATACGGCGATTAAAACCGCCTTTAACACCGGAAGCGGCAGCTATAAAGCACTGTGGCCGCAGTTCGCGACCATGGTGCCTTCATCGACGTCGGCGGAAGCCTATACCTGGTTAGGTCAGTTTCCCCGATTGCGTGAATGGGTGGGTGATCGCCAGGTCAAGAAACTGGCCAGCCATGATTACACCCTAAAGAACAAAAAGTACGAAAGCACCGTCGCCATTCCTGCCGAAGCCATCGACGACGATGCCTATGGTGTGTTTATGCCGCTGTATCAGGAAATGGGTTACGCCAGTGCCTCGCATCCTGATGAAATGCTGTTTGCCTTAATGGCGGCGGGCTTTACCACCAAGTGTTACGACGGCCAGTACTTCTTTGATCCCGACCATCCGGTAGTAAACCCTGAAACGGGTAAAGAGGAGTCGGTGGCGAACATGCAGGCGGGCGCGGGGGTGCCATGGTTCCTGCTTGATACTCGCCGACCGCTCAAGCCGTTCATCTACCAGAAGCGTAAAGACTATCGCCTCAATGCGAAAACCGATGCGGGTCAGTCTGATCATGTATTCATGGCAGACGAGTATGTCTATGGCGTCGATGGTCGCGGCAACTGGGGCGTCGCGTTCTGGCAGCAAGCCTTTGCGTCAAAAGCCGCTTTGGATGACACCAACTTTGATGCGGCAGTCAGCGCCATGATGGCGTTTAAATCCGATGAAGGCCGTCCGCTGGGGATCATGGCTAACGTGCTGGTGTGTGGCCCGAGCAATCGCAGTGCGGCGAAGAAAGTGCTGGAAGCCGAAAACAAAGCCCAGGGCGAATCGAACACCAACTACAAGGCCGTCGAGTTAGTCGTGGTGCCTTGGTTGGCGTAGTGACTCAGTAGCGAGTTTCGAGAGTCGAGGGGCTAGTTTCGAGTTTCGAGTATCGAGTAACGAGAGCCTAGCTTCTCTCTACTCTCTACTCGCCACTCGCCACTCGCCACTCGCCACTTTTCACTCGTTCCTTGTCCCTTATCTACGGAGATCTTCATGTTATGGAAAAATGCAATATTATCGATAAAAAGCTGGTTGTTAAAAGCGTGGCGCACGATGGCTACCGCCGTGCAGGCATGGCGTTCAGCGCCGGGGAGAACATTCTGGCTGCGGGTACAGTTACCTGCTCGCAGCTGGCCATGCTTGAAGCAGATCCACGCCTTGCAGTGTCGTATGCCGAAGCAGGTGCGTCAGACGATACGCCAGGGGCACTGGTTCAAGGACGTATATCTGACGGTGTAAACAAAAAAAGTAAAGCGAAGTCGAGCAGCAAGAGTCGAGGAGAGTAACGAGACTCGAATCAGGAGATGCTTTTCCTCGGTTCTCGTCCCTCGCCACTTAAATTAGGAGCCCCCTATGTATTGCACCCGAGACGATATGAAGGGCCGCTTTGGTGAGCAAGAGCTGATTGCGCTGACCGATCGCGATGGCAGTGCCGGTGCCGTTGTAGATTCAGTGCTGAACCAGGCAATCGATGATGCCTGCGCCACCATCGATGGCTATCTGGGGGGCAGATACAGTCTGCCGCTCCACATTGTTCCTCGGGTGCTGGCGCGTACGGCGTGTGATTTGGCGCGTTACTACCTCAATGATGATGTTCTGGGTGATGAGCACCAGGTCGCCAAACGCTATAAAGACGCCATCAGCTATCTGGAAAAAGTGGGGCGCGGCGTATTGCAGCTCGGTGTGGACAGTAACAATGCCAGGCCCGAGAGCAACAACACCGCCACCATCACCAGTGCGGGCAGTGTCTTTGGTCGCGACCGTGCGAAGGGGTTCATCTGATGGCCGATTTGATCAAGCTAACGGTCGAGAGGTTGAAATTAACCGTTGACGCCAAGCCGCCCTGGATTGACGTCCATGAACTTGATTCGTTGACGCAGCTGGACTTGAAACGCAGCAAAACCGTCAGAACCCCGTCGCTGTATGTGTTTCAGGTCGGTGATGCTCCGCAGCCCGATGTGCGTGGCAGCGGAGCCTACCTGCAAACCGTTACGGTGACCGTGGGTGTGGTGATTGTTGATGCCAGCAGTAACAGTAAGCCGCTCAACTGGAAGCCGTTGCGCGATGAGCTGAAAAAACGGCTGTTTGGCTGGTCGGGAGATGATGAGTTTGAGCCGTACTGGCTGGGTAGTGGCCGGTTGCTGGCGGTAGAGAGCGGACGGGCGACATGGCTCGATCAATTTGTAACGGAATATACCGAGGATCAAAACGCGTATGGCTCGTAAAGAACGGAAAAAAATTATCGGCTTTGCCCCCGAAACAACCTATGGCGTCGATGCGCTGTCGGCAGAAAACATCGCCAATGGTGCGGTGATGAAGCATGTGCTGGGGCGTGAGTTTTCTATTACGCCGCTCGCCGGTGAATCTCAGGCACTGGAATACGATGACGGTGCTTTGGGCCAGTCAGCAGAGATCATGACCGAGGTGTATGTCTCGGTTGAATTCACGGTGGATTTGGCGGCATCGAACGATCCGGCCAAGGCTGCGCCGTGGGGCGATCTGATGGCGGCCTGTTTGCGTCGGGTGACCGAAGATGCAGTGAACAGCCAGACTGTTTACAGCATCGATGATGATGCCACCGGCAGCCTGACGCTCTATTACTACCAGTCCGGCACCTTGCACAAAGTCGTCGGCACGCGGGGCAGCCTGTCGTTTAACGCGGCGGCCAAAGCTTTCGGCGGGATCAAGTTTGTGTTCACCGGCCTGCATGTACCGGCAGAGGCGCAGGTCCATCCCGCGCCCGATTTTTCAACCTGGCTGACACCGCTGAAGATCGGGGTGCAGCATTCCAGCTTCACCATTGATGGCACAGCGGCCAAGCTCATTTCCCTTGAATATGATCAGGCCAACCAGGTGCCGTATCAGGAATATGTCGGCCATGAAGAGGTGATGATCACCGACTACCAGCCGACCGCCACCATGGTGATTGAAGCGCCGCAACTGGCAGAGCTGGATGTGTTTGCCCTGGCGCAGGCCGGTGATGAGCACGAGCTGGTATTCACCAATGGCGCAATCGGTAATCAGGTGGTCTGGCAAAGCCCTCGGGTACAACTTGGCCGCCCGACCTATGGCGAGCAGGAAGGCACCCAGACCTACAGCATCCCGCTGCGCATTATCGCTAATGCCGATCAGTTTATTACCCGATAGACAGTCAGCGAGGATCTAGTTTCTAGCTTCTCGTTACTCGACTCTCGCCCCTTAAAACTCGACTCTAAGGACTATTTCCATGTTCAAGCTCGTAGCAGACCGAAAAGTAAAAGCCTGGCCCGTCAGTATCAGTGTGCCGGTTGATGGCGGCAAGGTGGAAACCTTTGACATGACCATCGATTTTAAGCTGGTCGATAGCAAGACATTTAATGAGCTGAGCCGTAAAGGCGATGCACAAATGTTTGCCGAGGTGATCACCGGCTGGTCGGGTATCGCCGATGAAAGCGGTGAATCATTGGCATTTACCCCTGAAAACCTCAACGCGGCGTGTCTGAACCCGCACTTTACCGCCGGAGCCTTGTCGGCCTACCTGAAAGCGATGAGCGGGCAGGCCAGCACAAAAAACTCTTAGACGCAGTTCGGGCGGCCATTAAGCGCCAGCCCGCGACTGCGAAAGATGAGCAGGACTGGCAGCAGGAACTCGCCAGTTGGGGGGTAAGTCAAAACCCCGAACCCAAAGTAAATGATGATATTGAGGTGTGGCAGGAGCATGCCGAGGTACTCGAATGGTGGCTCACTATTCCCGCCTTTCTGCGCTGGAATGGCTTCTGTTGCTTGGGGATGGATGTCTGCCAGGTCAAAGCCGATGCCGACCTGTCTGGCCGAACCATCAACCCCGATGATTATCAAAAACTCAAATCAATCGCCAGCGTCATGGCCGAGGAACTGAACCTGCGTGAGTAAAGATCTGAAATTTACCCTGCGCTTTGACGCAGAAAACAAACAGTTTATCGGTCAGGTTCGCGGCGCTGACAATGCGGTTGCCTCCCTTGGCAACCAGTCGGCCACCACGGGCCGTCAGATGCGCACCATGAACCATCAGTCTGATGCGCTGGAAGGGCAGATGTTCTCGCTGCGCAATCAGCTGCTGGGTGTCGCCGCCGGGTTTTCAGCGGTCGCCGCCGCCCAGAAGGCCACCGATAGGCCGGGAGCCTTGCTCAATGAGGCCGGGCAAGACCGTCTAGTGCAAATGCAGCAGCAAGTGCCTCAAAACAAACGCGATATCGAGGCGTTCTACGCCGAATCAGACGAAATCAACGGCGCATGGCTGATGCGGCTGGCGATGCAGGCCGACATGGAAAATCAGGCCAAGATCCGTGAAGAGTATGCTTTTGATGATCGCCTGGCGCGGCTCTCCCAGTCATTTCAATCTGCCTATGCGCAAGCCCAAGAGAACCAGCAGCTACAAGATGAGCTGGAACGGGAGTATTTCGCCAATCGGGAAATACTGCGGGCTGACCATGAAGCCAACTTAACCGATATTGATAAGCAGGCCACCGACGAGCGGGCGGCGTATCAGGCGCAGGTTGCCGAATCGACCCTGACGTTTACCCAGCAGCAGCTCAGCATAACCACCAACTTTTTAAAGCAAGCCGGTGAAGAGCAGGGCGGTTTCTATCGGGTGCTGTTTGCGGCCCAGAAACTGGCGGCCATTCCGTCGATGATCATGGCTACCGAAGAGGCGGCCACCAAGGCGTTAAGCTTCGGGCCGCCGCCGGTTGGGATGGCGCTGTCAACGGCGGTGCGCACCATGGGTTATGCCTCGGTGGGGATTGTTGCCGGGCAGGCGCTGGCAGGTCAGGCCCACGACGGGATCAACCGCGTACCGGCGCAGAACGAAGGCACCTGGATGCTGCGCAAAGACGAAATGGTCTTAAACCCGGCCCAGGCCGACAACTTCCGCTGGATGGTCACAGCCATGCAGCAGATGAAAACCATGCAGAGCCAGCAACAACAGGCAATGCAGTACGGTGGAAGCCCGAATGTCAATGTCGCCGCCCCGCCGGTGCATGTGGCGTTCCTCGATAACCAGCAGCAGCTGAAAGCGTATCTGCGCAGCGACTCCGGCGAGCAGGCGGTGGTGAAAATCGTACAGCGAAATAAGGCGAGTTTTTAAATATTAAGGATTGGGTATGGCGTGGGAAACAGGGACGGCGAATGGCTATCGGGATTTGTTGGCAAAGCTTAAGGTGTTTGCTCAGCAGAATGGCTGGACGGTAAAGCGTTGGCAGCCAAGAACCGTTGATACGGCATTTGATGAGTTGATTCTTGAATCGGTTGATGCGGTATCAAAAGAACGGTTCATTGCCGCATTTAAAACCGATGAAGAACCGACCGATGCACGCTTTAACTGGAAGCTCTATTGCGCGCCTGCGTATTTTGAGGCGTTAACGTTTGAGCAGATGCCGGATAAAAACCCGTATCACTATATGTATTTATGGGATCAGCCTCTAACGTATTACTTTATTACAGATGCCGACCATCGGCATTTAAAAGTTGTCGCTCAAATATCGACCACAACCCATGTGATTTATATGGGACGGGTCAATATGTTTGCATCCATAGCGCATTGGCCGGATCAGTATGGATGCTTTGGTGAAGGAACGGCCTCCAGCTTTAAATGGAATACGCAAAGTGATGGCGTATCCACGTTTCAATTTGCAAGGAATGACGCCCGCCATATTCATTGGCTGGACAAGTCATGGCTCAGTGTGGAATACACTTGGCCTTATCAGCCCAATTATTATTACGGCCTGTCATTGAATCTACAAACCAACTATTTAAATGATGATCATTGGATGATGCCCATCTATCCCTGCTCAAAAATACATCGGTGCCTTGGGGCGTTTATCGGGGCTTATCAGATGAGCGGGCCAAATACATCGACAGGACAAGTGATAAACACGACGGACAATTTACGATCATATTTGGTAGTACAGAACATTTACCGAACGGGTGATTCAGACTTTATGTGCTTGGAGTTAGATTGATGGCTTATTACACCACCGTGATGGCAAATCGAGAGGAACTTGTCGGGAATATCAAACAGTTTTTCTCTAAGCACCCATCATCCCATTGGGCGTTGAAATATGATAATGGTACCACCCAGTTTGTGGTCGCCCACAAGAGCAAGCCTGTTGCGATTGCAATTGAAGCGTTTCATCACTCGCAAACTGGCCACAATATGAATATCAATGGTGGGACAGCATGGCGCAGTGGCTTTCCCGGCTTAGAAAATAGGAGGGGGCTGGAAACAACACACCACTCACGAAACAGCACCGGCTCTGCGTTACATTTCCCCGTATATATCCATATTTTCAGTAATGAAGAACTGTTTGGTATTTGTTTAGTCAACTTATCGAATCATGAGCCATTTTATTCGATCGGCTCTGTTGCTACGGGGATAGGTAGTATTACTGCGGGTGATGAAGCCTATTTCATTGGCGGAGATGGGGTATCAAGTGCGACCTATAGAAATAAATGGCGGTTCTGTACACAATCTTACCTTGATAAAAGCAGCATTGTTTATTCAGCGGCAAACAATAAAACATATGAAATGCGTTTAGCCAGCGAAGGCAATTCATCGTCCAGAACGATCCTGAAATGTATTTATGATGCCAGAAATATGAACGACACTATTTATGGTTATCATCAAAATAACTCGGAATCCATGTCCGCTTATATGCGATTTAAGCCGAGTAATACCCGATTGTTTATGCCTTGGCTGCTATGCGCGAAACAGTCAAATGGGCGGTTTGCCCCTGAATACTCGCTGAATACATTGAGGATCACAACGATTGAGGACTGGGTGCTTGCCGATATGCCCAAGGTCATTGAATATCGCTCCAGGCCGTGGATTGTCTTTCAGTTGACGCAATTTCAACGGTTGAAATACGGCGTGGCGATTCAGCTTGAATCGGGTGATTTGCCTGCATCATCGGTGATAAAGGGTATCGCGGTATGAATACCGCGTATCCCGTTTTATCGTATTTTTGGTATAACGATCCGCCGCCCATTATTCCTCCTGATATACCGGCGGTAGATTGCGGGACGATTCTTTTTGGTACAGTCTCAACATCCAGTTCACTGCCAATGAAGCCCATGGTTGACGGCACAGGGTTTGTTGTTGATGGATTCTGGGATTCGCTGTTTAAAAATAATCTTTTCCTTTCACCTTCAACGATCGAACTGGGTTTCATTCTCAATGCCAGTGAGCATGCCATTGAAATGTGGAGCAGTTACACCAAGCCACTTACGCTCAATGCCTTAGCTAAAAATAACGATACAGGCTTAGCGCTTACAGGTCCCCATCCAGATAAGACGCTTGCATCCTATGGTGGCCATTGGGATTACGAGTTAGCGGTGTCACTCGATGTTGAAATGAATATTGACGCCCAGTACCAGTGGCAATTTAATAACGGTGCCGTTACAACAACGCTGCATGTGTACGGTTCGCGGATCGCTCTCTGGCCGTATCCGCCGATTTATCCGGTCACTGAACAATGGCAGTGGTTTACTGCGGTGCTTGAAACCCGCGCCAGCGAACAGCGTTTGTCGAATGCCGATAAACCGCTTCAGCATATTGAATACCGTTACAACCTGCCGACGTTAGCGGCGGCGGAACAACATGCCCGTTATGAATCGCAGGGTACGAGCATGCATGTCATCCCGATATGGGCGGATGCAACCCCGCCGGTGACGGTAAAGGCTGGTGATGTAGTCATTGATACCGATGTGTCCTCACGCTCGTTTCGTGGTGGTGGCATGGCGGTGCTGTATAAAAATGAACGAGAGTACGAAGTCGCGTTCATCGATAAAGTGAATGTCGATAATCTGTTGCTGAAACGTCCGCTAATGTATAGCCACAAGAACGTGATTGTCTTGCCCGCCATAACAGCCCGAGCCCCTGACGGGGTGAAATCCGTACGCCGAGGCGCAAGAACCGAGCAGCAAATTAGCTGGGTGAATAGCCAGCCGTTATTGATTGAGCCCTTATCGCCTCCCTATAACACTGATTTTGACACTGAATACCTGGGCAAGCCCGTTATTGTTCAGCGCGGTAAATCCGGCGGTGTCAGTGATGATATGGCATTCGCCTGGCGTGAAAAAACCACAGCCAGTGGCCATCACATTATGGATATCGACCGTGATTATGGCCGCCATGCAACCAATGTTGAATTCATTGCCAAAGGGCGACAGCAAGCCTGGCGGTTAAAGCAGTTTATCTATCAGTTTAACGGGCGTTTAAACGCCTGTTGGTGGGTCAGTTATCATCGCGAAATTCGCATCGCGGCACATTGTAACCGACAGCAAATCGTTATTGAGCGGGTGGGCCTGGTCGAGTTCGGCGGCAGGCATCTGTATCTGAACTGGCACGATGGCGTGCAGATGGTGTTGGCACAACCCGTGGGTTACGACAGTAACGGCAATGAAATTATTAAGCTGGGCGGTACAGATCATCGTGCGGTTGAGCCAGCTGATTTAAACGGCGGGCATATTATGCGCCTGATGCGACCGGACGAGGATGATGTCAAATTAGTCACCAATAGTCGTCATTTGTTATCAGCCAATATAAAAATGGTTGAGGTGCCCAGTGGCGACTATTGAATTATATCAAATTGAAATTCAAGCGGATGTCTGGCGGTTTACATCATCTCAATCGGATGTTTTGTATAAGGGATTTAACTGGCAGTCTCACGCTATCGAACGGGGAGCCTCAATCGAACAGTCTGACGATCCGTTGCGTGCCGATACCTCGTTTGAGGTGTCGGCAGGCAGTACCCTGGCCAATATCGCGTTAAATCCGCCGCTTAATGTCGCGCCGAAAATCACCATTCTGCGCTCTGAAGATGGCCTGACGTTTTATACCGTATTCGCGGGGCGATTGATGGCAGGAGTCTGGAATGACGGCTTTGTCAGTGTCGAGCTGGAGGCGGTTCACACTGAACTGCAGATCACCGGCCTGACCGAAACGGTGACCCCGCATTGTCGTTATTCGTTAGGCAGCCGAAAGTGCGGCCATACGGAAAGCCCCCGAACCGTCACCGTGGCGGCGGTTAATGGCAATCTCGTTACCCTCAATGAATCACTGTCGCTGGAATATCATTATGGCCGCCTTAAACAGGGCCATAACCATCACTATATTGATACTCAACCCAGCAGTAAGACACTGCGGCTGCTGCATCCGGCAACGTTCACGCCGGGGGAACAAGTCGAAGTGACCCGAGGTTGCGACCGCACCTTGGCGACGTGTCATTCGCGTTTTAATAACGCCATTAACTTCGGTGGCGCGGTGAATTTGCCCACCAAGAATCCCTATATCGGCGATCCCATCGACCGCTAAACCGTCCGTAAAAAAAGGAGAGTCAAATGTTTTGGGTTCAACTGGTTATTCTCGCGGTATCACTTTTTATGAGTTACCGCGCCATGAATCAAACCCATACCGCGCCGGATGCGCAAGAGCCCAAAGCCCCGGTGATCGAAGAGGGCAAACCGCTTGGGGTGGTATTTGGCCGGGTAAAAATCAGCAGTGGCAACGTTTATTGGTGGGGGGATTTAAGGAATGAAGAAATCAGAAAGTAACCGTATTTTCCCCAAAGATTTGGCCCCGATAGGTTACTGCTGCTCAGGGGCTCGGGGGGTATTTGAAGCTTACGGGTTGAGCTGGGCAGAATTTCTGAAAAACGGGGCCGATTGTGATGCCTTGCTGGCGCTGGATGATCCGGTGGTGACAGCCGTGGTGGTTAAATTTAGACAGGGCAAGGAGTAGTCCATGGGCAGAAAGAAAAAACAGGTTGCTGGGCACCGCTGGTTCTGGGGCCAGCACCTGGTGTTATGCCATGGACCCGTCGATGCCATTAAGCGGATCTGGTTTGGTGAGAAGGTCGGTTGGCAGGCCAAGGTATCGAGCAACACGCGTATTCATGTTGATCAGCCGACATTGTTTGGCGATCGTGACCAGTATGGCGGTATTGTGGGTGATATTGATGTCTGTTTTGGCCGTGCCGGCCAGCGCGTCAATGACTATCTGGCTCACCATTGCGGCCAGGTAGTTAACGGGCAGAAGGTGGTGAGTGCTTTTCGTCACCTCACTGCCCTGGTGTTTCGTCAGCCAGAAATGGGCAATTCCAGCTATCCCGCGCCGGTGGCCGTTGAGGTCGAACGCCTTTCCACCGGTTGGGATGGTCACGCTATCTGGTACAACACGAAGGCAGTCATTGATAATGGCCTCAATGGTGCCCACATTATCCATGAGTTGATCGAGTGCCCGGAGTGGGGCACCGGTAATGCCAATATCGACAATGCGGCATTTCAGGCTTGTGCTGATGTGCTTTATCAAGAAAGGTTTGGCCTTAATGCCCTCTGGGTAAAGCAGCAACCGGTAGAGCAGTTTGTTAAAGATATCTGCCGTTACCTCAATGGCTATGTGTTTACCGACGAGGCCAGCGGCCTGGTCACCATGCGCCTGGCGCGGGATAATTATCAGCCAGAGGCGCTGCCAACCCTGACGGTGAAAGAAATCAAGACCGCGAAGAATGTCCGCCGTCGAAGTCAGGCCGATATTATTAACACCCTGACGCTGACCTATACCGATCCGAAGACGTTTGAAAAAGCCGCCGTCACCGTGATCAACTCGGCCATGGTGCATGCCGTTGGGCGCACCATAGGCGAGAGCGTGGATTTCCCGATGATCCATGATGCCCAGCTGGCCTACCGGGTTGCGATGCGTGAGCTAAAAATGCTGTCGGCCCGCCTGATGACCACCGAACTCTACTGTGATACCACGGCATCCGTTTATCAGCCGGGCGATGTGGTGCGGGTGGTGTATCCGCCCGCCGGGTTAAACCATATTATGCGGGTACAGAAAAAGCGCCGGGGCAGCATGGCGCAGCCGGAAGTAAAACTCGATGTGATGGAAGATATCTTTGCTGCCGCAACCGGCGATTATATTCCGCCACCACCAAGCGGCTGGCAAGACCCTATTAATGAACCTGCGCCGATTGTCATTCAACAGATGGTTGAATCGCCTTACTGGTTGTTGGCCACCACCCTTAATCCGTCAGAGCTGGCAGTACTGAATGAACATAGCTGTTTTGTCGGCTGGATGGCCCGCAAACCAAGCAGTGATACATTAGGCGCGGAACTGTATTACAACCACTTTGGCCGCTGGATTTACAGCCATCGCGCTTCTTTTGCTAACAGCTCTATGCTGGCCGAGGTGATTTCTCCGATGGCAACCCAGCTCAGAATGATAGACAGCAATCTGCTTGCCGCTGATCTGCCTGCAGTGTGCCAGTTGAATGATGAGTTGGTGGTGGTGAAAAGTGTTGTCGATAGGGTGGCAGACGTTGAACGTGGCGTGCTGGATACTATTCCGACCGAACACCCCGCGATGACGGTGATAACAGCACTTGACGGTGACTCGTTAGAGGCAGAGTTCACGACCGGTGAGCAGGTGAGTGTCCGCGGTTTAACCGTGACGGCCCGAGGGGCATTACCCGAGGAAGAGGCGACTATCGTTACAACTGATCTGGTCGGGCGCGCCGCCAAACCGCTCTGCGTGACTAACGTAAAACTGAATGGAGGTTACTGGCCTGAAACCATCACTATGCCGGTTAATGTTACATGGTCACACCGTAACCGCATCAGCCAGGTCGTCGAGCCACAGCACCTGACCAATTGGTACACAGACGGAGCCCCCGAACCCGGCACAACCACACAGATATCGGTAATGGATGCTGATACCAGCGCAGTACTCTATCAAGGCGAGACGACCGAGACTGAATTGCTATTGGATCAAACCCAAATACCGGCAGAAACCCAGCGATTAACCATCACCCTAACCGCCACCCGAGCGGGCAATGAAGCAATGCACCCCTTCACCCACACATTCAATGTAGTGTTTACCCCCGCCACTGAAGTGTTTAAAGGTCCGGATAGTTAAACACTCTAAACAGAGAAACCGCTTAAACTGACAAATACCCAATTGCCAATCTAAGCGGTTCCCTTTGTCACACCGCGCGGCGGGCTACACGTCATTAGGAGACTGCAAAATATTACATCAAAAAACACTTGATTTTTTCGAGGCCAGAAATGGCAAGGGCTTTAGTCGGTTATCCACGGAAACTGTGGATAACTGTGTTGATGAATGTTAGAAAAACGTAATATGGTCTAAAGGATGGCGGATCCGTCTTAACCTGCTCGGTGTGAAATTATAGGCATAAGCATTTGTTATTCAATAGGAAAGAATAAGTGTTAAGAGGATGTTAGAATAAATACTTTAAACTGTTTTTTCTAATATAACAATTGTGAGTTGATTTACATCGGGAGATGAACAAGCTGTGGATAATTCTCATCAAGAGTTATGATGAAAAGGAATTTTATACTGTATTTGCAATACGGATTTCTAATCTTTCTGAGCGTGATTTTCTCCGTGGGCGGTGATAATACGCCTATGTAAAAATTAGATCAATCCCTACTTTTCATTTTGTTATTATTTATTCGTATTTAGAACCAGATGCCTGAGTAAAAAGGGTATAAAAAAGCCCAAACAGGAGTGTCTTGGTGTCTGGGTTGACGATATGCATGTTGTCGGTTGTCGTTAATTTCCAGCTTTGGCAGGTTGGCCAGCCAATATCACACAGGTCTTGCCTTTGCGGTTTTTGTTAGTGAAGGTTGTATTATAGCTGATGGCGTATCAATGGTTTGATAGTGTGAGCTTGAAAGGGATCTTCCTGCGCTGATTTGCCTTGAATTGAACTCGAAGAGCTCACTCTGAATCCTGTATCTTGCAGTTACTTGGGTATAGTAGCAAAATAGCTAACTAAGTAATGTCTTCCCTTGCAACGGAAACTAAGCATGAGCAAAGCGTTCAAACTGTCTTCTCATTTTTCACCATCGGGTGATCAGCCTACTGCGATCAATCAACTGCTTGATGGGTTAGATGCCGGCCTTGCTCATCAAACCCTGTTAGGGGTTACCGGTTCAGGTAAAACTTTTACGGTGGCGAATGTGATTGCGAAAGCCAATCGTCCCACCTTTATAATGGCGCCTAACAAGACGCTGGCAGCACAGCTTTACGGGGAAATGAAAGAATTCTTTCCTGATAATGCCGTGGAATATTTCGTATCCTACTATGACTATTATCAGCCTGAAGCGTATGTGCCGACGACGGATACCTTCATCGAAAAAGATGCGTCGGTAAATGCACATATTGAGCAGATGCGACTGTCAGCAACGAAAGCGCTGATGGAGCGTCGTGATGTGATCATTATTGCTTCAGTTTCGGCGATTTATGGCCTGGGTGATCCAGACTCCTACCTAAAAATGATGTTGCATGTGCGCCGGGGCGATATGCTTGATCAGCGTGATATTCTGCGTCGTTTAGCTGAACTGCAATACAAGCGAAATGATATGGTATTTGAGCGCGGTACTTTCCGCGTTCGGGGGGAAGTGATCGATGTCTTCCCGGCAGAATCGGAACATGATGCCATTCGTATTGAGCTGTTTGATGCTGAAGTTGATTGTATCAGTGTTTTTGACCCGTTGACTGGTGCGATCCAGCAGCGTGATTTGCCACGGTGTACGATTTATCCGAAGACTCACTATGTTACCCCGCGCGAGAAAATACTGGAGGCGATCGATAAGATCAAAGATGAGCTGGTCATACGCCGTAAACAGTTAATCGATAATAACAAGCTGGTCGAAGAGCAGCGTATTGCCCAGCGCACTCAGTTTGATATTGAAATGATGAATGAACTGGGTTTTTGCTCAGGGATCGAAAACTATTCACGTTACCTCAGTGGACGTGCCGAGGGTGAGCCGCCTCCGACGTTATTTGATTATTTGCCTGCTGATGGCTTGCTCATTATCGACGAATCTCATGTCACGGTGTCGCAGATTGGTGCTATGTATCGTGGGGATCGCTCGCGAAAGGAAAACCTTGTCGAGTACGGTTTTCGCCTGCCTTCGGCATTGGATAATCGTCCGATGAAGTTTGAAGAGTTTGAATCATTAGCCCCGCAAACTGTTTATGTGTCTGCGACGCCGGGCAAATATGAAATAGAGCGCTCCGGTGGTGATATCGCAGAGCAGGTAGTACGTCCGACAGGATTACTCGATCCGATCATCGAAGTTCGTCCGGTTGCCACGCAGATTGATGATTTATTATCAGAAATCCGAATCCGTGAAGTAAAAGGAGAACGGGTACTGGTTACAACGCTGACCAAACGGATGGCGGAAGACTTGACGGAATACCTGGCAGAGCATGGTGTTAAGGTGCGCTACCTTCACTCCGATATTGATACGGTTGAGCGGGTTGAGATCATTCGCGATCTGCGTTTGGGTGAATTTGATGTGCTGATCGGGATCAACCTGTTACGAGAAGGTCTGGATATACCGGAAGTGTCGCTGGTGGCGATACTTGACGCTGACAAAGAAGGATTCTTACGTTCTGAACGTTCGTTGATCCAAACCATTGGCCGTGCGGCGCGTAACCTGGAAGGGCGTGCTATTTTATATGGCGATAAAATAACAGGCTCAATGGAGCGAGCTATTAACGAAACCAACCGGCGCCGAGAGAAGCAACATGCCTATAATGAAAAACGTGGCATCGTACCTCAGGCACTGAATAAAAAAGTGGGTGATATCCTGGAGCTGGGTAAGCCAAGTTCGCGCGCCAGGATCAATAAAGCAGCCCAGCTAAACAGGGTTGCAGAAAGTAAGGGAACTTACACCAGCATGTCGCCGCAGCAACTGGAAACGGAAATTCAGAAGCTGGAAACGGAAATGTATGATTTTGCGCAGAACCTAGAGTTCGAAAAAGCCGCCGAAACCCGTGACAAGATCCATACTTTCCGGCAGCAGTTTATTGCAAATAGCTAACCCTACCACTCTGAATTTCAGGTAAAAAAAAACCAACCGATAATTATTTCGGTTGGCCTCATTGTTTTAGTGAAAAAAATCCACAAACAACGTCAGTTGGCTAGGTTGACTCTTAATTAAGAGTCGATTTATATAATGCAGGCATCGTGCCAACTTTTTTATGTTGTTTTTTTGTGCTTTTTACTGATGTTAAAGATATTTTTGTCATATTTATTTGCTAAACTGGGATTATTATTCGCATTTTGCAAACCGTTTTGCGATTCATAGTGAGACGGATAAAAAATAAAAATCGTGGTAACACAACTACTTGTAGTGATTAAAAAGTGATTTATGGGACTCATGTCTGAGGTGGGAATGGAAAGCACGGCAAAACAACGGCAAGTATTGATGGTAGAAGACACCGCTTCTGTCGCGGCGTTGTATAAATCTTATCTCAATCCTCTGGGGCTAAGTGTCAATATTGTCGGCACGGGGAGAGAAGCACTCAGCTTCATTCAAGATATTGTTCCAGATCTGATTTTGCTTGATTTACGCTTGCCCGACATGACTGGTATGGAAGTCCTGGAAGCTGTTCGACGTGATCATGGCAATCTTCCTGTTGTGATCATGACAGCCCATGGGTCGATTGATGTTGCCGTTGAAGCCATGAGATATGGCGCACAGGATTTTTTAATCAAGCCCTGTGAAGCGGATCTGCTGCGTATCACCGTTAACAATGTATTGAGGGATGGCTGTCATACTCAGGATGCTTCTCAATCCAAGTTGGGTGGCGGGCAATATCAAGGCTTCATTGGCAACAGTATCCCGATGCAAGCCGTATATCGTGTTATCGAATCAGCGGCGGCAAGTAAAGCAACGGTATTTATTACAGGTGAAAGCGGCACCGGAAAAGAGGTCTGCGCTGAGGCTGTTCACGCCGCGAGTCCGCGAAATGATAGACCGTTCGTAGCGTTAAATTGTGCCGCCATTCCAAAAGAGTTGATTGAAAGTGAGTTGTTCGGCCATGTAAAAGGGGCATTTACCGGAGCTTCAACTGAGCGACAGGGAGCGGTAGAGCTTGCCCATCAAGGAACATTGTTCCTCGATGAACTTTGCGAAATGGACTTGGATTTACAAAGTAAGTTGCTGCGTTTTATTCAAACCGGCACTTATCAAAAAGTAGGCTCTTCAAAAACCAGCACGGTAGATGTTCGTTTTGTTTGTGCGACTAACCGAAACCCTTGGGTGGAAGTGCAAGAAGGGCGTTTTCGAGAAGACTTGTATTATAGGCTACACGTTATTCCTATTGCACTGCCGCCTTTGCGTGATCGCAATGATGACATGATTGAGATTGCTGATGCTTTGCTGGCCTTGATGTCGGTGGAAGAAGGTAAAAACTTCAGTCGCTTTTCGCCAGATGTCGTTGCATTACTTAAAGCGCACTCCTGGCCGGGCAATGTACGAGAATTACAGAATGTTATCCGGAATATAGTGGTGTTAAATACTGGCGAAGAAGTGACCTTGCAAATGCTGCCACCGCCGATAAACAGTATTGCTGGCGCTGAAATTGCATCTCCTGTAAATAGTTCAACGGATATCCAAAGTCGTCTCATCGAACTTGGTGAAAATTTACATATTGAACAAAGTGAACGGTGGACGGTTGAGCCGCTTTGGATGGTTGAAAAACGTGCAATTCAGGCTGCAATTGATGTCTGTAACGGAAACATTCCGCGTGCTGCAGGTTTACTGGAAGTTAGCCCTTCAACCATATACAGAAAATTACAAACCTGGCAGGAAATAACAGGTGGAAACAGGGAGATCAAATAAATGGTAAAGAGTATTAATGCGGAAACCATCAAACGGCTGGCAGAAGAAGTCGGTGAAGAAACGGTCATACTCTTACTTAATGTATTTAGTGATGAGCTACAGCAGTACTTACGCCAGCTATCTGATCAACCATCGGTCAATCAGGTCGGGGAGATCAGCCATTCGATTAAAAGTAGCGCTGCCAGCTTTGGGGCTGACAGTCTGGCTGAAATGGCTCAAGAGTGTGAATCGCGTGTGAGACAAGGACAGAATGAGTGGATGGTGGATCATCTGCCTGAATTGACACAAATGGTCAAGGGTATGGCACAAGAGTACAAGCAATTAGCCTGTAACGATCAGTTTATCAATCGCTTGTTTTAACTTTATCCGGTCATGGCGCCACTCATGATTGCTGGAAGCTAAATCTTCAATCCGCTGTTCATACCTTGGGGAAAGTTCTGGCCAAGGATGATCGGTGATTATGCTATCAATGTGGCGCCCCTGCATTGCACGTTCACACCAATGCAGCATAGTGCTAAGAGACATTTTTCCTGCCGGTCCCTTCTCTTTATCCAGATTGGTTATAAAGACTATTTTGGCCGGACTTTCTTTTAGCGCTGAACCAATATCTTTGAGTAGTAAAGGCGGCATAATACTGGTTAGAAAGCTGCCAGGCCCTAACAAGATGATATTGGCCTTTTTAATTGCCTTCATTGCTTCCTTGGTGGCAGGTACCGCAGGCTCAATGTAAAGCCGTTGCGGTACTTCTTCCAGTTCATCGACACTGGTTTCACCGCAAATAATCTCGCCCGCCGGCGTCAATGCCGATAAGTCTGCCGGGTGTTCAGACATTGGGATGATATGGGGTTCGACTTTCAGCATATCCCGGATAAGATTGATCGCTTCTAAGGGGCGAATACAGAGGTTATCGAGTGCGGTTAGCATCAAGTTCCCCAGGTTATGCCCATTCAATTCGCCATTACCGCGAAAGCGATATTCAAAAATCATCGAACCGACAGAGGGTTCAGTGATCAATTGATTAATGCAGTTACGGGTATCTCCCCATGCAATTCCGCCCTGACAAGCACGAATACGACCTGTCGATCCGCCATTATCAGTCGTGGTGACAATTCCGGTAACTTGGGGGCCATAATCAGACAGAGAGGAGAGCATACGGCCCAAGCCATGACCACCACCGATAGCAACAATCTTGGTTTTAATTTCAGTCTTTGTGTTTGTCATGATCTTATTTGCAATTTTTTGTGATCTTGATTGATGTGTAGAGTATACAAAGCCGTAAAATGAATACAAGATTTCGCTGGGGATATGCTACTACTGTCACGATTAGGGGAGAACTTTCGCTGTGTGCTGGATGGGTATGCGTTAAGAGTATGATCGGGAGTGAGAAGCGCTGGCTACAGCCTGACGCATCAACACACCCTAAGATTAGTGGGGCTCTTGCATCATATTCATTAAATAATCACAGGTATCGAGACAATTTGGGGTATTAAGTAGTGCTTGTTTTTCACTGGCGGGAACGGGCAGAATCTCTAACCAGCGCTGACATAACCAGCTTAAATTGTTGAACTCTTTGGTTTGATGTAAACGGTCGAGTTCCGGGTATTTCTCAAACATAATTCTCAATTTCACAGCCAGTAGTTGCTGGTTGTTATGGAGCTGGATTTCTGTCCACAGAGGTATTGTCTGGTATTCAGCAGAAAACACGCCATTGCTATCTTGCGTTAATGATTTAATACGGAAATTGTCGTGTCCGTAGACGGTAACGATGAGGGAGCCATCATCTGTTGATCTGTCAAAATCTTCTACAGTGACCCGGGTACCGATATGGAAAAAATGTTGACCTGGATCGCTTTCATCATGCATACAGACACCAAAGCCATCGGTTGACGACAAAGCCACTTTAAAGGCTTCTGTTTGTGACCCGGGCGCGATACGCATAGGCATTCTGCCAGTAGGTAAGACATGGCGTTGTTGAAAAAGTAGCGGTATTGATTGCATCATAAACAGCTCCATTCATCATTATCGTGTCTGGTACCATATGCACTGCAAATGTGATGCCGAAGTGTCATACCGCGAATGAGCTGGAATGAAGTATCTTAATTGATAAGCAATAACCGCATTTGTTTTCATATTGCAAATCCCTGATGCAAATTGCAATGCAGTTTATACCCAAGCCACCTCAACCCTCACTTTTGGTTGGCAATGATTTTAAGCACATTATCGCTGGGTAATAACTCAAGGTGACCTTGCTCGTTGAAGTACCAACCTTTTATGATCCCTTTTGCCATCATGTCATAAAAGCCATCAATAATATGTTGTGCTTCCTGGTGGGCGTTCAGTGCATCAATGCCATCTTCGTACTGGAGATAGCGTGCGATATCATCAACGCTGGCAGATTCGATAATGTTGGACATGGCAGCCTCACTTGACATTAAATTAATCACAAATAGTCCCTTTAGTAGTATTGTCGGGATCTTTCTCGAAAGGTAGAATACAGCACGTTTTTTTTCGGTGAATTGTTTATATTGTCATTTTACTGATATTTTTATGATTAGATTAGCAGCTGTGTGAATGACTCTACATGCGCATCACATAGCAGCCCATAACTCCGAGCTTTGTTCACTAAGTTGCCCGCCTTTTGTGTTCTGTAATATGGACAGGTGCAGGTAATAAGTGACCAACGCCAGTGACAGGCTGTCACCAGGGTCTATTTAGAAATGAATCGGCCTCCCGTATTTGGAAAGGTGTTCCGTGGCAAAACAATTAGAAGATCATCTTCATTTTGAAGATCGCTTTAATCGTAAGTTTTATTACTTGCGATTGTCAGTTACCGACGTGTGTAACTTCAAATGTACCTATTGCCTGCCGGACGGTTATCATCCCCCGGAAAAGAAGGCATCTTCCTTTCTGACGTTAGATGAGATCCAGCGTGTAACAGGGGCCTTCGCCGAGTGTGGTACGACAAAAGTGCGTATTACCGGTGGCGAGCCAAGCTTACGCCGTGATTTTACCGATATTATCCGTACTGTTGCTTCTCAGCCCGGTATAACCAAAGTGGCGACAACCACTAACGGTTACCGTATGGCCAAACATGTCAAAAGCTGGAAAGAGGCTGGTCTGACTCATATTAACGTGAGTGTTGATAGCCTGGACCCGAAAATGTTTTATCAAATCACGGGTGAGAATATGTTTCATCAGGTGATGTCGGGTATTGATGCCGCTTTTGATGCGGGCTTTGAACAAGTCAAAATTAATACGGTACTGCTCAAAGACTTAAATTCACAAGAGTTGCCGAAGTTCCTTGATTGGATCAAAACCAGACCAATTCAACTGCGTTTTATTGAATTAATGCAGACCGGTGAGATGGATGATATGTTTGATAATCATCATCTCTCTGGAGTTAGCATCCGTAACCATCTGATTGCCAATGGTTGGGTTTTACAGATCAAGAGCAATAATGATGGTCCTGCCCAAGTATTTTGTCATCCTGATTATGTCGGTGAAATCGGACTAATCATGCCTTACGAAAAAGATTTCTGCCAAAGTTGTAACCGATTACGCATATCGGCAAAAGGTAAGCTTCATCTGTGCCTGTTTGGTGAGCACGGTGTGGACTTGCGCGACTTGCTTGCCGAAGACGGGCAGCGTGCCGAGCTGATTAAGCGTATTCAAGGTGGCTTACAACAAAAAGCGGTGGGTCATTTTCTTGATGAGGGAAATTCAGGCATGACACCGCACCTTGCCTCTATTGGTGGCTAATACCGGTAAACTAAACAATTGATGACAGCTATCACTGATGTGAACGGAAGTAATAATAATGACACAATTAACGCATATCAATGCTTCGGGTGAAGCGAATATGGTCGATGTTTCAGCCAAGACTGAAACTGTTCGTGAAGCGCGAGCTGAAGCCTTCGTGCATATGGCGCCGGAAACACTCGACCTGATTATTTCGGGTAAGCACCATAAAGGTGATGTCTTTGCAACGGCCCGTATTGCGGGTATTCAGGCGGCGAAAAAAACATGGGATTTGATCCCGCTATGTCACCCCTTGTTGCTGTCTAAAGTTGAAGTGCAGTTAGAAGCAATCGAAGCGGAAAATATGGTACGTATAGAATCGTGCTGTAAGCTGGCGGGTAAGACCGGCGTTGAAATGGAAGCATTAACAGCGGCATCGGTAGCGGCGTTGACCATTTACGATATGTGCAAAGCGGTACAGAAAGATATGGTTATTAGTCAGGTTCGTTTGTTAGAAAAAACGGGCGGTAAATCAGGTCACTTTAAGGTTGAAGCATGATTAATGTACTTTTCTTTGCTCAGGTGAAAGAGCTGGTTGGGGTTGATCGCTTAGAGGTTGACGCTGAATTTACGACGGCAGAAGCATTACGTGTTCATCTGACTGAACGTGGCGATAAATGGCTGCTGGCGCTGGAGTCCGGCAAATTACTGGTTGCCGTTAACCAGACAATTTGCCATTTAGAGTCTGAAATCAAAGACGGTGATGAAGTTGCCTTTTTCCCGCCAGTGACCGGGGGGTAATATGGTTTCGGTTCAGGTTGAAGATTTTTCAGTTGCTGATGAATACGCAAAACTGGCTGAAGGCACTGATGCTGGAGCGGTTGTGACGTTTATCGGTAAAGTGCGTGATTTTAATCAGGGTGATGACGTCACCGGTCTGTCGCTAGAGCATTATCCGGGAATGACCGAGAAGGCCTTAGCTGAAATTATTGAGCAGGCGGGTGAGCGCTGGCCACTCCTGAAAACGAGAGTTATTCACCGGGTGGGTGATTTGGCACTGGGTGATCAGATTGTGTTTGTGGGTGTAACCAGTGCACACCGGGGGGCGGCATTTGAAGCTTGTGAATTTATTATGGACTACCTTAAAACCCGCGCACCATTTTGGAAGAAAGAACAGACAAACAGTGAAAGTCGCTGGGTTGATGCCAGAGATACTGATACTTCTGCGGCAGATCGTTGGCAGTTAACATAACCTAATACTGGATGATTAGGGTGTAAAAAAGGAGCTGATAACCGGCTCCTTTTTTAATGGTTGAAATTTGTCACTGCTGGGTGGTTTGATACCGACTTCGATAAAAAAAGTATCTGTTCAGCCAACCATAATTAATTAGTCAAGATACTCGTTGCCCAGTCTTTGCCACCATATCTCTGCATGAAACAGCACTTCCCGCTAAATAGCCTTGTGGAATACTTCTTCGTTCCTCATCTCTTTTATAACATAAATGCAACCGCCATTAGCGTTGCAAAATAGCCTAACAAAAGGAAGGGTAACCATGCTGTAACAAATGACTGGATAATCTTTCATAAATATTCAGGTGTTGTTTCAAAAAGAGCTGTGCTATGTTTTTGTTATAGGAATAATTAACCATTATTGGTGAATGGTTATAAAGTTCGCAGTTGAGATTTAAGAGCCTGTAGTAATAGGAGGGGATTATGATCAGGAGTGATCGTTTACTCTATGAAATTGCACCCGATGGTTTTGGTAAACGTCAGTGTGAGCCTTGGGATCTCTGGCGTGACAGAGCACATCTGATGTTGCCTCACTTTCCCGACGAAGTGCTTGAGCAATGGGTATATCGCCATTGGAAAGCGGTCCTTTGTAATTGGGGCTGGCTTGATTTTCGTGCGATGTCCTTTACCAAGCAGGTTTGGACGAATGACGAGATCCTTAACAGAATTAAGACTCCTCATAATGATGTGGTCGATAAGTTTTCACGGCGTATGACTAATGAAATCTTTCAGCGCAGTTGGCTAGTGCAGAATATGCAAGGGCGTGGCACCTGGCCTGTGGCTCCTATTATTTTGCACTATGAGCGTGATTTGTACGCGACCAATGGCCGGGTATTAAAAGCGCCGTTTAACTTGCTGGAAGGACATCACCGGTTAGGTTATCTGAAAGGTATGATAGATCACGGAGAATTTACCCAGCAAACACATGAAATATGGGTTGCAAAAATGCCTGTTCATTAAGTGGTAGACGGCGGTTGTTGGGTTTGGGTATACGAAAGAAGTGCAGCCAGATTATTGGCTGCTTTATTCTTTATTATGAGCAGTCTTTTCGCTGCTTCATCTCCAGTTTTGATAATTGCTGGTAACAGTTCTTTTCCGCGGCATTTAATTCCATCATTACAGCTTGAATATCGGCCTGTTGCTGTACCAGTAGTCGTTGTCGATACTTAATCGCCTTGAGCATGTCATGGAGTTGTTTTTTATTGCTCTTCTCTGAATCGTACAGATCAAAAAGCCCTCTAATATCATCAAGGCTGAAACCGAGTCGCTTGCCTCGCAGTGTCAGCTTCAAGCGAGCACGATCTTGCCTCGAATAAATACGGTTTTGACCATTTCTTTGCGGGGTTAATAATCCATGATCTTCATAAAATCGAATACTGCGCAGGGTCACGCCAAACTCTTCCGCGAGTTGAGAGATAGAGAAAGTATCCTTACCTTCTGTCTTTAACATTGTTATTTAACCTAGATCCATTACCTGATGGGGATCATTTCATAACTGAGTGGCCATTGACAAGCACCTTTGCAGACTTGAATCGAGAGAATAAAGGGTCTGACAGGCATAAAGCAGGGAAATATTTCAAGCTAGCGACAAAAAAATAGCCCCTTTGAGAAGAGGCTATTGAAAGATGTGAATGGGTAGTTAATAACTACTTATTTTCACTTTTTGAATCGCCTTTAGCACTATGTGCTGGTGGCACATAACCATGACGGACTCGGGATGGACTTGGACGCGAGAAGCAAGCGGCTGGTCTCATATATTAACTCTCAAGATACAACGGAACGGGAACGGATTATTGAAAGCTCAACCTAATTGATGCGATCAGATTGACTTTTTCAATATAAATAATTCTAACGCGATTAACGTGTTGCAGATACTTGAAAAGTATTAAAAAACAGCCTTGTGAAAAGTTAATCTATCAGTGTTTTTTTTATTCGCTTTTGTTATTAAAAAGAGACGGTGAGGCAGGGTGGGAATTTATGTGCCATATTTATTTGGCACATAAGATTTCTTGCAAGGCGCTTTGGATGATAATTGTGCGTAACAGATTGTTTTATCAAACTTGCTGAATTTGACAGCGGAGGGTTCATGAAACATAGGCGTGTATCGAATAAGAGAATCAAGCAGATGCTTAATGAAATTGGCATTGGGAATGATCACGACAAAGACGATGATCAACAGCTTCTGCTGGAAAAAAGACACCAATCAGTCAGTCCTGACAAACAGGTTTTTGATATCGACAGTGAAAATAAATAATTTCCCCGACCTTTAAAAGCGCTCCTCGTGAGCGTTTTTTTATGCCTGTACATCAACTTATTAATGTTTTGTTATTGACTGCTACGTTTTTTGTTGGCTCTTTGAGTTATTTATGCTGATTACTTGTGTAAGTATGCAGTAATTGGTTTGGGAACTGAATTTTATTAGCTTTTCTGGCGGATATTTCTCTATAACCTAGTTTTTATAATAGAAAGGTCCATATAGTTCTTTTTGGGTGGTGGTTAATGCTGGCTAAGGGGTTTATATTAAGGATAATATCTCTTTTTGTAATGGATTTGTGGCAAATTACTTCAATGCCTGTTAAAGTTGCGAGCTATTCTTCGGTTTGTATTGTGTTATTTCTGGGAAATAATCCAAAAATTGTCGCTGTATGAACAACAACTGAAGAACGTCATGGATGCAATGAAATTATGTATTGGAGTTAATGCATGTATAAAAATAAAATCACTCAGGCGTTATTAATTAGCGCAAGCCTGACAGTCGCTGCCACTTCTTTTTCTGCTCTGGCTGCTGAGGTTCCTGAGGGTGTCAAGCTTGCTGCGAAACAGGAGTTAGTTCGTGGTAATGGAACAGAAGTCGCCTCACTCGATCCCCACAAAACCGAAGGTGTGCCAGAATCTCACGTTATTCGTGATCTTCTTGAAGGTCTGGTAAACCAAGACGCAGACGGTAAGACGGTACCTGGCGTAGCTGAAAGCTGGGAAACAAACGATAACCGCACATTTATTTTCCACCTGCGAAAAGATGCGAAGTGGTCAAATGGTGATCCGGTTACAGCAAGCGACTTTGTTTACAGCTTCAAGCGTGCCGTCGATCCGGCAACGGCATCACCTTATTCATGGTACCTTGAAATGACTACCATGAAGAACGCAGCCCAGATCATTGCAGGTAAAGCCGAGAAAGAAACACTGGGTGTTACTGCGGTAGATGCAAACACGCTAAAAATTGAACTGGAATCAGCCGTACCATATTTTGTCATGATGATGGGCCACACAACAATGAAGCCTGTTAATCAAAAAGTGGTTGAGAAATTCGGCGACGATTGGACGAAGCCAGAAAACTTTGTCGGTAACGGTGCTTACGTTCTTGATAAGTGGGTTGTGAACGAACGTATTGTCCTAAAAAACAACCCTCAGTACTGGGATAACGAAAAGACAGTTATCAAGCAGGTAACCTTCTTACCGATTGAAAACCAAGTTGCTGAAATGAACCGCTTCCTTGCGGGTGAAATTGATATTACCCACGAACTGCCGAATGAACACTTCCGTCGCTTGCAGAAAGAGTATCCAGAAGATGTATCCATTCAGGGTAACCTGTGTTCATACTACTACGGCTTTAACAATGCAAAAGCGCCATTTGATGATGTTCGCGTACGTAAGGCGCTGTCTTACGCAATCGATCGTGACATCATTACTAAAGCGCTGCTTGGTCAAGGTCAGAAGCCGGGTTATTTCCTAACGCCAGAAATTACCGCTAACTTTGACCCAGTAATGCCTGATTACGGTAAGCTCACTCAGAAAGAGCGTAACGCTAAAGCGAAAGAGCTCCTGGCTGAAGCAGGATTTGACAACAGTAATCCACTTGAGTTTACACTGCTTTACAACACATCAGAGAACCACAAGAAGCTAGCAGTTGCTATCGCATCTATGTGGAAGAAAAATCTGGGCGCTAAAGCTAACCTGGAAAACCAAGAGTGGAAAACCTACTTGGATAACCGCCGTCAAGGCAACTTCGATGTTACGCGTGCCGGCTGGTGTGGTGACTACAACGAAGCATCCAGCTTCCTTTCTCTAATGCAGAGCAACAACAGCTCTAACGATCCTAAGTATCATAGCAAAGCATATGACAGCATCATGGAAAAAGCGCTTAACTCAATCTCAGAAACTGAGCGTGAGCAGCTTTACGTTGATGCAGAAAAACAGCTGGCTAAAGATATGCCGATTGCCCCTATCTACCAATATGTGAAAGCACGTCTGGTAAGCCCTAAAGTTGGCGGTTTCCCTGCGAACAACGCAGAAGACAAACTCTTCACCAAAGATATGTACATCATTGCTGACTAATAAACAGCAAGATATATAAAAACACAACGCTACACCCTATGCCTAGGGTGTAGTGCTTTCTGTCACAGATAAAAAATAACGGTACAGTTTATGATTAAATTCGTAGCTAAGCGGATATTTGAAGCAATACCGACGCTGTTGGTATTAATCACTATTTCGTTTTTCCTGATGCGCTTCGCACCCGGTAACCCTTTCTCGAGTGAGCGTCCGCTGCCTCCTGAGGTTATGGCAAATATCGAAGCCAAATATGGCTTAGATAAGCCGGTGTTTGAACAATACACCATTTATCTGGGTAATATTATTCAAGGTGATTTTGGCCCATCTTTTAAATACAAAGATTTCACCGTAAATGAACTGGTGGTTAAAGCACTGCCGGTATCGGCAAAAATTGGCTTTTTCGCCTTTATTTTTGCACTTGTGATGGGGGTAACTGTCGGCACTCTGGCCGCATTGAAGCAAAATACGTGGTTAGACTACACCATTATGTCGACCGCAATGGCCGGGGTGGTGATGCCATCCTTTATCTTGGCACCGGTACTTATTTATATATTCTCTATTAATCTAGGTTGGCTTCCGGCTGGTGGCTGGCAAGACGGCTCTATCAAGTTCTTACTGTTGCCGATGTTTGGTATGTCACTGTTGTATGTGGCCACTTTCGCCCGTATTACCCGTGGTAGCATGATTGAAACCCTGAACAGTAACTTCATTCGTACCGCCCGTGCGAAAGGTTTGAGCTATCCGTACATCATCATAAAACACGCACTGCGACCGGCGCTGCTCCCCGTTGTCTCTTATATGGGGCCGGCATTCGTTGGTATCATCACCGGTTCCGTGGTTATTGAAACGATTTTCGGCTTGCCGGGCATCGGCAAACTCTTTGTTAACGCTGCCTTTAACCGTGATTACTCACTGGTTCTTGGTATCACTATTCTTATTGGTACGCTGACCATTATCTTCAACGCCATTGTTGATATCGTATTAGCGTATATCGATCCGAAAATTCGTTACTAAGAGGCCTTACGATGATGTTAACTAAAAAAGACAATGTAGAGGCACTCGGAAAATTTTCAGAGAATCTGGAAATTGAAGGCCGTAGCTTGTGGCAAGATGCGCGTACTCGGTTTATGCGCAACAAAGCGGCAATGACAAGCCTAACTATTTTGTTTCTGATCACATTGGCCGTTGTATTTGGTCCGATGTTAAGTAGCTATGCCTTTGATGACACTGACTGGTATGCCTTGCATGCTGCGCCAAGTCTTGGCGAGGAAGGTCACTTCTTCGGAACCGATAGCCTGGGACGTGATTTATATACCCGTACCTTAATCGGCGGTCGTATTTCGCTGATGGTTGGTATCTTAGGTGCGTTAGTTGCCGTTGTTATCGGTACTCTTTACGGTGCAACCTCTGGTTTCATCGGCGGCCGTACTGACCGTGTGATGATGCGTATCCTTGAAATTCTGTATTCCATTCCATTCATGTTTTTCGTAATTGTTCTGGTGACCTTTTTTGGCCGGAATATCATGCTTATCTTTGTGGCGATTGGGGCGATTTCCTGGCTGGATATGGCGCGTATAGTTCGTGGTCAGACCCTGTCTCTTCGTAGCAAAGAGTTCATCGAAGCTGCCCATGTGTCAGGTGTTAGCCGCTGGAGAATTATCTCTCGCCATATCGTACCAAACGTTTTAGGTATTGTTGCTGTGTACTCAACCCTGCTGGTACCGCAAATGATCCTGACTGAATCATTCTTAAGTTTCCTCGGTCTTGGTGTTCAAGAGCCAATGACGAGCTGGGGGGCTTTGCTCCAGGAAGGTTCGCAAACCATGGAAGTTGCCCTGTGGCAGTTAATGTTCCCGGCTGCATTTATGGTTGTAACCCTGTTCTGCTTTAACTATGTGGGTGACGGTTTACGTGACGCACTAGATCCAAAAGACAGATAATTATAGGAAGTTATTATGAGCTTATTAGATGTCAAAGATCTACGCGTAGAATTTACAACACAAGATGGTATCGTCACCGCGGTTAATGATCTGAATTTTTCTCTGAATCTGGGTGAAACCCTGGGCATTGTTGGCGAATCTGGTTCAGGTAAAAGCCAGACAGTATTCGCGATCATGGGTCTGCTTGCTAAGAACGGTATTATTAATGGCAGTGCAAAATTTGAAGGCCGTGAAATTCTGAATTTGTCGGAAAAAGAGCTTAATAAGGTTCGTGCTGAACAAATTGCAATGATTTTCCAAGACCCAATGACTTCTCTCAACCCTTACATGAAAGTAAGCGATCAGCTTATGGAAGTGTTAATGCTGCACAAAGGCATGGGTAAGAAAGAAGCGTTTGAAGAAAGCGTACGTATGCTGGATGCGGTAAAGATCCCTGAAGCCCGCCAGCGTATTACGATGTATCCCCACGAGTTCTCTGGTGGCATGCGTCAGCGGGTAATGATTGCGATGGCATTGTTATGCCGTCCTAAGCTGCTGATTGCCGATGAGCCAACGACAGCATTGGATGTAACGGTTCAAGCACAGATCATGGACATGTTGAACGATCTGAAAAAGGACTTCAATACCTCGATCATTATGATCACTCATGATCTGGGCGTCGTCGCAGGCAGCTGTGACAAGGTCTTGGTGATGTACGCGGGCCGTACCATGGAATATGGCAAAATCGATGAGATTTTCTATAAGCCATCTCATCCATATACTGAAGGCCTGCTAAGAGCTATTCCACGTTTGGATACGGAAGGCGAAGAACTGCCGACGATTCCAGGCAACCCACCCAACCTGTTGCGCTTACCTGTTGGTTGTCCTTATCAGGATCGCTGCCATCGTGTTACGAGTCGATGCTCGCAGGAAGCACCTGAACTGAAAGCGTTTACTGAAGGCCGTTTACGCGCTTGTTTTTCTGATGTGGGGACGTGGTAATGGATGCACAAAAAAACCTATTGTTGGATATTAAAAATCTGAAAGTTCACTTTAATATTGCGCCAAAATCAGCATGGCCCTGGACTAAGCCTTTAAAGCTTAAGGCGGTTGATGGTGTCGATATTCGTCTTTATGAAGGTGAAACCTTAGGTGTCGTGGGTGAGTCAGGCTGCGGTAAATCGACGTTTGCTCGCGCGATTATCGGTCTGGTGGAAGCAACCGATGGTAACGTTGTATGGCTGGGGCAGGATTTGACCAAGCTGGATCGTGTCAATATGCGTGAAAAGCGCAAAGAGATCCAGATGATTTTCCAGGATCCGCTGGCATCGCTGAACCCCCGTATGACGGTGGGCGAAATCATCGCTGAGCCATTGAAAGCCTTTTATCCGGAACTCGCTGTTGACGATGTTAAAGCGCAGGTAAAAGCGATGATGACAAAGGTTGGCTTGCTACCGAATGTGATCAACCGTTATCCGCATGAATTCTCTGGCGGTCAGTGTCAGCGTATTGGTATTGCGCGAGCGCTGATTTTAAAGCCAAAGATGATCATTTGTGATGAACCGGTCTCGGCGTTGGATGTCTCGATTCAGGCCCAGGTCGTCAATCTGCTGAAAGCATTACAGAAAGAAATGGGGCTTAGCCTGATTTTCATCGCTCACGATTTGTCTGTGGTTAAGCATATTTCTGACCGCGTGTTGGTGATGTACCTGGGTAATGCTGTCGAAATGGGGGAGAGTAAAGCGCTGTTTGCCGAGCCTAAGCACCCTTATACCAAGGCATTAATGTCAGCAGTACCTATCCCTGATCCTGAGCTGGAAAGAAACAAGCATATTCAAATGCTTGAGGGTGAACTTCCTTCGCCAATCAATCCGCCGTCGGGTTGCGTATTCCGTACTCGTTGCCCACAAGCAACGGAAGTCTGCGCACAGAAGAAGCCTGAACTACAGGGTGGTGACATTCATGCGGTTTCGTGTCTGCATGTACACTAGTTTGAGCCTGTGACAGGCTTTAAGCGCGGTGTAAAAGCCGCGCTTTTTTTATACACTTATTACTTAATAGCTGCGGCAAGATGGATTATTGCCACAAGGAATACATAGCAGTCAACATCATCAGATTTGACGTCCTGATTGGTTATATTTTCTGCCAGCTAGATATATACAAGGATTGTTTATATGCGCTCACTTTCGGTTCAGTGGAAAATCACCCTCGTAGCAGGCGTTGGTTTACTGCTAACAGTATTTGTTTTAACGGGCCTTTCTTTTTACTTCTCCAGCCAAAACCAACAACTGGTCAGTGAGCAGACATTCTCTTCTTTGCGAAGTACGTCCCAAGAACTGGTTAAGGTTCAGTCTGAGCGCCAGGCTATTCATGTTCAGCAGTATATGGATGAAGCAATATACCGTGCTGAAATGCTGGCACAGAGCGTGCTCTTCTTAAAATTCAACGCGGAAGAGAACTATACCAATAGTGCTGAACTCCGCAGTTCACTCAATGAGCTATTACGCCGTTCGGTCAATGACTTTTCGAATGTTTATGCTGCTTTCGTGGTATTTGAACCCAATGCCCTTGATGCCGAGGACAATAATTACCATGATGCCGATTATGTCGGAGCTAATGGCACCGGACGCTTCGCGCCATACTGGTCGAAATCGGCTGATCAGCAAGCGGTGCAGCGTATTATTACAGAACAACAGATCCTTGATAGCAGTCAGAATACAGACGGTAAACCGGTCAACGAGAGGTTTACCTGTAGTTTATTGTCGCAAGATACCTGTGTGCTGAATCCGGCGTTTTCCGATGACCAATCTGGACGCCACTTGATCAGCTCGATCACAACACCATTGATCGTGGATGGTGTCGCTATCGGTGTGATGGGCATTGATGTTAGGTTAGATGTTCTTCAGCCTGTGATTGCAGAGGTTGATGGTAATTTATTTTCAAGTACAGGTAAAGTGAGTCTGCTCAGCCAGACCGGTACTATTGTAGCGTGGGATCAGGCTGTTAGCCGTCTCGGTGAGACATTTACCGATAGTGATGCTTTGCCTGCTTCGCTGTCTGGCTGGTTAAGGCTGGGGCAGGAATTCGTCGGTTGGAGCGACGATCAGCAATGGTTGATGGCTTATACGCCGGTGATATTAGGCAACTCTTCCTGGGGCATTGTCATTCAGTTACCGGCAGAACAAGTGCTAGCCGAAGCGATTGCATTAGATTATGCGATTCAGGGCCAGCGCTCTGCCTCGTCGACCATACAAATTATCGTCAGCATCGTGATTGCAGTATTGGGCCTGTTTATCGTGTTAGTCGCCGCTTCACGGTTGGTGGCACCGATTAAACAGGTGGCAGAGAGCCTGAAAGATATTGCTTCAGGGGAAGGCGATCTGACGCAACGCATTAGTATTGCTCAGCAAGATGAAGTGGGGGAACTGGCTCTCTGGTTTAATCGCTTTTTAGATAAATTGCAAAACACCATCGGGCAGGTGATCGTCGCAGTAGATGAAGTGGGTAAAACCGCCAATGAGGCAGCCCATGTTGCCAGCAATACCCGAGATGGCAGCCAATCGCAATTTAAAGAGGTCGATATGGTGGCTACTGCGTCGGAAGAGATGACGCAAACAGCCGCACAAGTGGTCGGACATACCGAAACGGCGGTAGAGGCGGCGAAACAAGCCGATGAGGCAGCACTTGATGGCCAGAAAGTGATCCAGCAATCGGCTGAATCAATGACCAGCCTGGTTAATCGGATGGATTCTGCGGTGCCGGTTGCGAAAGAACTGGAAAGTAACAGTGAGAATATCAATCAGATTTTATTGGTTATTGAAGGCATTTCGCAGCAAACCAACTTACTGGCACTGAATGCAGCCATCGAAGCAGCCCGAGCGGGTGAACAAGGGCGTGGTTTTGCGGTTGTTGCCGATGAAGTACGCCAGTTAGCTAGCCGTACGCAGGATTCTGTCGGCCAGATCCGTATTGTGATTGAAGATCTGCAACAGGGAACCAGAGATGTTGTTAATGCAATTGAAGAAGGTAACCAGCTTGCTGGTGATACCGCACAGCAGGTTAGCAGGGCTGTCCTGAGCCTCAATCAGATCACTGAGTCTGTAAGTGCGATTCAGTCGATGAATGAACAAATTATGCGAGCTGCAGAAGAGCAGCAAGCCGTTTCGGGTGAAGTGAATCGCAATGTGTCGAATATTCGCGAATTGAGTGAGAGCATCCTTAATCAGGCGGAAAACTCAGCCGATATCGGCCAGCGGTTGACAGCGCTGTCACATCGTCAGCAAGAGTTAGCTGGTCAGTTTAAGGTGTAATACCAATTCCCTTAAAACGGGGAAGGAGAGCATCACGCTGATGTTCTCCTTCAAATTACTGGTAGTGCGTTATTCTACCGGGTACCAGTAACCCAGGTTGATGAGTTGTGTCAGCAAGGCGAGGAAAGCCGGGTTATCAAGTTGCTTACCTAGCAATGTACGTGTTACTTGCTCTTCATCACAAAGGCATTTAGCCGCATCTTTACACTCTTCAGGCAGTTCAAAACGCTCCCCGTTAATATAAAGCACATGTGGTTCATCTGGATGATAAAAAGCGCGTAAGCCACCTAGGCGCTTAAATGCTTCGCCATCTTCTAAAAACTGATAGGTTTCACCGTTCTGCCAGGGTGGTTCCGATGCAATGATATCGAGATCATGACGGCTTTGGCTTAAATACTCGCCCATCCATTGCTTCATCTGCTGAGGGTGGTCCAGCAGGCTGCGCATCATGGCTTCAAGATCGGTATATTCAGCCTCTAAAATGGCACCGCAGTTATTGCGAGCTGGCAGAGAAGGATTATGGTAATGCACATCACCCAGATCATTGGCGATGACAAAATCAGCAAAACTGCTTAACAGTTCCTGCTTCTTCGGTGATCTGAAGCCAACAGAAAAGCTCATTGCGGTTTCTGTGGCGTAACCATCATGAGGAAATCCCGGCGGAATATATAAAATATCTCCCGCTTCAAGGATCTCATCGATAATCGGTTCAAAGCCTTTAATTTGTCGCAGGGCAGGGTGATGAAGTTCTTCGTAGTTGTCATCTTTTGGCCCTACACGCCAGTGGCGCTTTCCCGAACCTTGGATAATAAATACATCGTATTGATCGATATGGGGGCCAACGCCACCACCTGGGGTGGAGTAGCTAACCATTAAGTCATCAAATAACCAGTTCGGTAACTGGCGGAAAGGCGTGACAAGTTGTGCAGCCCCTTCGTGCCAGTGGTTAGCTGCCTGAACGACAAATGACCAATGATCTTCCGGAGTATTATCAAAATTGAGCGGGCCATGTTGGACTTCCCATTCCGTACCAATTTGGGCGATATAACGGGAATCGACCTCTTCTTCCATGGCCAGACCTGCTAATTCGTCAGGGCTTATCGGATCGATAAAGTCTTTAAACCCACCTTTAATGACCGTGGGCTTTTTTTGCCAGAATTCGGCAAGAAATTCATCAAATGAGAATGTGAACTGGTACATATATAGGCTTTTGATTGTTGAGCTAAGTGCTTATTATAGCTCAAAGTATTGCATGCTTAGCGAAATTTAAATTTGTTCTGAGTATATGATCTGAGTTATCTGGTGTTATTTACATTTTAACGGGGAATAGAGTGATGATAGTCATTCGATGTGGGATTATGGATAAGAAAAAAAGAGAGGCAAAAAATGCCTCTCAAAGTGAATTCCATTTCAGCTCTTTTCATATCTGAACAGAGCAAGCAGTGTACAAGTGGTGTATACAATTACTCAGCGGGTAACAGTCGCAATAAAGGGAAGGCGGCTTTGTGTTGATCGTGGCTGACAACAAATCCGACTAACTGAGCGGTTTCCTTATCAAAAGCTTTAGCTATCAGGCCATTTGATTCCGTAACAACTTCCCACGACAGATCTTTCTTTACCGTGTTGCCAGACATGTGGAGTGGTAACCAGGGCGTTTTGGCCTTAATCAGACTAGCCGGAAGACGAACCGGGGTCGGGGAGCCCAACAGTGTCTTTGCCAGTGCCATAGCACTTAACATGGCCGGCTGTATGAAAGCCCGAACTTTTCCTTCGAGCTCAGCGCAATCACCTAACGCATAGACGTTCGACGCCGATGTTTGCATTATCCGATCAACTGTTATTCCCCGGTCAGTTTCAATCCCCGATTTTTTTGCCAATCCAATATTGGGTTTCAGACCCATCGCCGCAATCACCGCATCTGTTTTGATATGCTCACTACCGGAAAGTGAAACAACCAGTTCCTGGTGGTGACGGTTGATAGCGGTCACGTTGGAGTTGAGTCGGATTTGCACGCCTTTCCCGTGCATCTCCTGAAATAATCCGGCACTAATAAATGGCGGCAGCAGTGTCGGCATCAGGCTTGATGCCCTATCACATAAGGTGACGCTCTTGCCCGAGCTCGCCAGATCCATCGCGATTTCCGTGCCGATCAAGCCAGCTCCCAGTACCAGAACAGATTTTGCACAAGCCAGTTTGTCCTGCTGCTGTTCATATTCGGTCAGGCTGTTTAACGTCACTATCTCGTCGATGGCATTTCCTGCAAACGGTGGAACCAATGCCGATGCCCCTGTTGCTAATACTAGCTCGGAGTAGGTAATCGCATTATCGCCGTAATGCACTGTCTGGCTATCGGTATCGATAGATTCAATCAGAGTATTGTTGATTAATAGAATGTTATTATCTGCCGCGAATTCACAGGCAGATTGTCTGATCAGATCATTGGCTGTTTGCTGCTTGCTGAATACATGGCTGAGCTCGGGCTTAGAGTACTCATCACCGCTATCGGCAGTAATGACCGTAATAGGGGTATCAGTATCGAGTTTTCGCAATGATTTCACTAACTGGTAAGCGGCAAAGCCGCTCCCAATAATTACAATGTGCTTGTCCATGATCTTTATTTACTCCGTAGGTTCGAATACTTCTTTTCCGATGCCACATTCAGGGCAAAGGAAATAGTCAGGTACTTCGTACCACGGTGTCTTTGGTTCAACATCCTGGTTAGGCTCGCCGAATTCAGGGTCGTAAACCCACTGACAAACAGTACAAATCATTTTCTGATCTTGCTCAGTAGTAACAGAGTGACTGGTATCCGTTTTTTTTGACTCCGAACGAGAGATAGTCACTGTTTCTTGTTGTGTTGAACCTGTAGCGGTAACCTCTGCTTCTGCCTGCTTTGGTAGCGGCTGAAGTGCCCATTCGCGCGCAATTTTGCGGCCATGTTCGCGGCATGTTTCCAGTGCATTTGAGTCTGGTCGCCATTTTGTTTTAAGGCTAACAGTGGTAAAGAAACCGGCATCCGTTAAGCGGGCATGAATACGGTCAACAGCACCGCCATTCCAGCCGTAGCTGCCAAAAGCCCCCGCTTTTTTTGCTTTAAAGCGCAGACCGGTAATTTCTTCTAGCATGCCGGCAACTTTAGGCATCATCACGTTGTTCATTGTTGATGAGCCGACTAATACACCTTTAGAGCCGAAGACATGGGTCAGAATTTCATTCTTATCATGACGTGAGACGTTGAATATTTTTACCGTCACATTAGGATCCGCTTCAGTGATCCCCTGAGCGATACCATCAGCCATCATACGGGTGTTATTTGACATAGAGTCATAGAAGATTGTGATTTTGTCTTCTTTATACTCATCAGCCCACTCAAGATATTTTTCAATGATCTGAGTAGGGTTGTCACGCCAAATCACACCGTGAGAGGTGGCAACCATATCAACAGGCAGATTAAAGCCAAGTACCTCGTGGATCTTCGCGGTTACCAGCGGGCTAAATGGTGTCAGAATGTTTGCGTAATAGCGCAGGCATTGTTCCATTAACTCGTTTTGCTCTACTTCGTCATTGAACAGGCGCTCATCGCAGTAATGCTGACCAAACGCGTCGTTACTAAATAACACCGCATCTTCTGTCATATAAGTCATCATGCTGTCAGGCCAGTGCAGCATAGGAGTTTCAATAAAGACCAGTGACTTGCCATTACCGATATCAATACTGTCGCCCGTTTTGACGGTATTGAAATTCCATTCCGGATGGTGGTGATGACCGGTAATGGAGTCAATCGCATTTTCAGTACAGTAAATAGGGGTGTTTGGGATCTTGCTCATCAGAACAGATAATGCACCGGCATGATCTTCTTCCGCGTGATTGATCACAATAAGATCAATTTCGTTCAGGTCGATCTCTTGCTCAAGTTGTTGGATGAAATCGTAGCTAAACTTATGATCAACGGTATCAATTAACACGTTTTTACCTTCACGGATCAGGTAACTGTTATAGCTCGTTCCTTTTAATGTTTTATATTCTGTGCCGTGGAAATCTCGAACTTCCCAGTCGCGTTGACCAACCCAGTGAATATTGTTCTTAACGTGAATAGACATATCATTAACCTGCACTTTGCTTAACATGTATTTTGATTGCATGTTATATCCAGGAAAGACTTCTTGCAATACTAAAGTTGCATAAATTATACATGTTATAAATATATTATTGATATATATGGTTTATTTTCAATAAAAGCTTTTTCAGTCTTTGTTGCTACAGAGGGAGGATAAGAATAGGGGGGATAAAGAAGGAAAAAGGGCCGGCAAAAATGCCAGCCCATTTCGTAATGATATTTGAAAGAATTACAGCTTGTCAGTAAGCTTAATTGCGTCACCGATGTAGTTAGCCGGTGTCATCTCTTTCAGGCGTGCTTTTTCGTGCTCAGGCAGCTCAAGACCGTCGATGAAGGTACGCATGCCTTCGCCATCCACACGCTTGCCGCGAGTCAGCTCTTTCAGCTTCTCGTATGGCTTTTCGATGCCGTAGCGACGCATAACGGTTTGTACAGGCTCAGCCAGAACTTCCCAGTTCTTGTCCAGTTCAGCCTCTAGTGCTGCCTGATTGACTTCCAGCTTGCTGATACCTTTCAGTGTCGAAGTATAAGCAATGATTGCGTAGCCACAACCGACACCCAGGTTGCGTAAAACGGTTGAGTCAGTCAGATCACGCTGCCATCGGGATACAGGCAGTTTCTGGGCAAGGTGAGAGAACAGCGCGTTAGCAAGACCCAGGTTACCTTCAGAGTTTTCGAAGTCGATTGGGTTGACTTTGTGCGGCATCGTTGAAGAACCGATTTCGCCCGCGATTGTTCTTTGCTTGAAGTGACCCAGAGCAATGTAGCCCCAAACGTCACGGTCAAAATCCAGAAGAATAGTATTGAAACGAGCAAACGCATCAAACAGCTCAGCAATGTAGTCATGCGGTTCGATTTGCGTTGTGTACGGGTTCCAGGTAATGCCAAGAGATGTGACGAACTCTTCGCTGTACTGGTGCCAGTCGATTTCCGGATAAGCAGAAATGTGAGCGTTGTAGTTACCTACAGCACCGTTGATTTTACCCAGAATTTCAACGTTTTCGATTTGCTTGAACTGACGTTCCATACGGTACGCCACGTTGGCCATTTCTTTGCCCATCGTTGATGGAGAAGCGGGCTGGCCGTGGGTACGGGAAAGTAATGGAATGTCGCGGTATTCCTTCGCAAGGCCTTTGATTGCATCGATAACGTTGCGGATCTCTGGCTGCATTACTTTTTCACGCGCTTCATTAAGCATGAGTGCGTGAGAAAGGTTGTTGATGTCTTCAGAAGTACAAGCAAAGTGAATGAATTCATTGACTGCGTGTAGTTCTGGTACTTCTGCAACTTTCTCTTTCAGGAAGTATTCAACAGCTTTAACGTCGTGGTTAGTCGTACGCTCGATTGTTTTTATACGCAGCGCATCTTCTTCGCTAAATTCAGCAGCGATGCGATCTAAAAACTGATTTGCTTCATCACTGAACGCAGGAACTTCGACGATAGCATCAGTAGCGGCTAGTTTTTGTAACCAACGGACTTCAACAATAGTGCGATATTTTAGCAGACCAAATTCGCTGAAAATGCTGCGAAGTGCACTTGTTTTACTTCCGTAACGGCCGTCTACCGGGGAAACAGCAGTCAATGCTGACAGTTCCATGTTGTCTCTCTCCTGATATTGATGAGGTTAGAACAGTATATGTAAATCCTTAGCTGTTCAGCTGATGAATAGCTAAGGATATCGATTAATAAACTACATTATGACTTATCACATAAGCGGGTAAGCCCGTAAAATTAACAGCGGGCGAGCAAGATCTTTGCTTGTTCAACCATTTGTTTCCGACCGAAGATCAGGTGACGACGTTTGCCGCCAACCTGGCGCCAAAGTACGGCACTTCGTACCGCTGCTAAAAGCAAAGCGCGTACTTTATGTTGTACTTGTGGCTGCTGAAGATGCGCAGGTGTACCGGTTACCTGAATTCTTGGGCCGAGAGGGCTGATAATATCCAGATAGATACTGGCAAGATTACTTATCATTTGATCATCTAATAACTCGTAATGATCCGTTTGACGTTTGATGGTATCAATACGATCGCCCAGCTGTGCCATGCTGTCACGTCGGCCGGATAGCTTGCGCTCCAGTGCCATAACGCTCACCAGATAACGCGTAATTTCATTACCCGATGGTGTGCTATCTATTTCGGACACTAAGGTTTCAAGACCAAGTCTCAGGTTGGCCTCATTACCATAAATTTCAACAGTATTTGAAGGATCTGTTACAGAGATACTGTTCAGACATGCTTCCAGTTCATTGCTATCACACGTGCCGTCACGGGCAATTGTTTGAACAAGCTTTATAGCCTGACAAATACCGGCAAATGCGATAGTTCGGTCATACAGAGTGTTTGCCACGAGTGCCTGCTCCTTTAGATTCGCTGCTCAATAATACCGCCGCCAAGGCAGATCTCATCTTGATAAAATACTGCGGACTGACCCGGAGTAACGGCAATTTGAGGCTCATCGAAAATCACTTTGATGTTCTCATCATCCACAGGGATAATGGTGCAAGGAATATCTTGCTGCCGGTAACGGGTTTTTACAGTGCAAGTCATTGGTGCACGAATTGGCTGACGATCAACCCAGTGTAGCTGAGAGGCGATTAAACCATTCGATTTCAGGCGTGGGTGATCTTTACCCTGTCCAACAACCAATACGTTACGCTCAACATCTTTATCGACAACGTACCACGCATCTTCATTGCCGCCACCGCCTTTCTGACCACCGATGTGCAGACCTTTACGCTGTCCCAGGGTGTGGTACATCAGGCCCTGGTGCTCGCCAATCACTTTGCCTTCATCAGCCGTCTCAATATTTCCTGGCTGAGCCGGAAGGTACTTACTTAAAAACTCAGTGAATTTACGCTCACCGATAAAGCAGATACCGGTTGAATCTTTTTTCTTCGCGGTGATCAGATCTTGCTCTTCTGCAATACGGCGTACTTCGGGTTTTTCCAACTCACCGACCGGGAACAGGCTGCGCGCAATTTGTTCATGGCTAAGGGTATACAGGAAGTAGCTCTGATCTTTGTTGGTGTCGACACCGCGTAACATCTGTGGCTTTTCGCCTTCACCGGTCGGGAAACTACGTCGAGTGTAGTGACCCATCGCAATGTAATCAGCTTCCAGAACTTCATCGGCGAACTCCAGGAAGGCTTTGAATTTGATCTCTTTGTTGCAAAGGATATCCGGGTTAGGTGTACGACCTGCTTTGTATTCAGCCAGAAAGTACTCGAACACATTATCCCAGTATTCTGCTGCAAAGTTAATCGTATGAAGGTGGATCCCTAGCTTGTCACATACAGCTTGCGCATCAGCGAGATCTTCTGCGGCAGAGCAGTATTCTTCATTATCGTCTTCTTCCCAGTTCTTCATAAACAGGCCTTCAACCTGATAGCCCTGTTGAAGCAATAAGTAAGCTGATACGGAAGAGTCAACGCCGCCGGACATGCCGACAATGACTTTTTTCTGGCTGTTATCTGACATATTTCTCTTAAGTCGCTAGTAGTGATAAGAGTGTAATTCTAACAGAAAGCTCAGGGCCGAAACAGACCGAGAGCAGAATCACACTTTAATAATTTTATCGTACTGAAAAAACGACAATATGCTGCATGAATACGCCTTTATGATAAAAACTCAAGGTCTTACCTTACAGTCACGCAAACGTTTGCTAATTGCTGGCAATAATAGTTGAACACGCATGCAATGTGTAGCTTTTTATGTGTGGACCCGTGATAAAAATCGGTCAGGAAATACCGGCAGCGAACGCTACCGGCAAGCAATATTTATTTAGCCGCACAGAGGTTAGTGGTCAGTTGTCGGTATTAAAGTCACTTCACGCCACTCGCCAGGGGCCAGATCATTAACTGTCCAGTCCGCCATCTTATAGCGGATCAGGCGCAAGGTCGGAAAGCCGATGTGGGCGGTCATACGACGTACCTGCCGATTCCGGCCTTCTCTCAACGTGATCGCAAGCCAGGTTGTCGGTATGTTTTTACGCTCACGAATTGGTGGGTTACGATCCCATATTTCAGGTTGAGTAATACGCTCAATATCTGCAGGTAGGGTTGGCCCGTCATTTAAGGTTACCCCTTTACGGAGTTGCTCCAGATCATCATCGCTAGGAACGCCCTCGACCTGCGCCCAATAGATTTTAGGTGATTTAGATTTTGGCTGAGTCAAGCGAGCCTGAAGTACGCCATCGTTGGTTAACACCAACAAACCTTCGCTGTCTTTATCTAACCGTCCGGCAGGATAGATGTCTTTTACCGGGATGTAATCAGACAGTGTTTTATCGCCAGGTTCACCGGAAAACTGAGTCAATACATTGAATGGTTTGTTAAATAAAATGATCTTTTGCGGACCGCGAGGGCGCTTTGGTTTATGCAGTTTTCTTGATGCTCTGCGCTCATTATTGGACCGTTGAGCTTGACGATAGGAGGTGTTTGGCTTCATAGGTAGCGTGCTGTTCTGGGGGTTGGTAATTTCGACGGTCCCATTATACGCTAAAAAAACTCAATTGGCGTGTTGGTAAAATTTCAAGTATGATTTGCGCGCATCTTACAAAAAGATAACAAATGGACGCTAGGAGATTTAAATGGATAGTAAAGTAGTTGTACCAGCTGAAGGTCAAAAAATTACACTTGACGCAAACGGTAAGCTGGTCGTTCCTAACAACCCGATCATTCCATACATTGAAGGTGATGGTATTGGTGTTGATGTAAGTCCTGCAATGATCAAAGTTGTCGATGCGGCAGTGAAAAAAGCGTACGCTGGCGACCGTAAAATTGAGTGGATGGAAATCTACACCGGTGAGAAATCAACCCAGGTTTATGGCGAAGACGCGTGGCTACCGCAAGAAACTTTAGATTTCATTCGTGAATATAAAGTGGCTATTAAAGGCCCGTTAACGACTCCAGTTGGCGGTGGTATTCGTTCCCTTAATGTTGCTCTGCGCCAAGAACTTGATCTGTACATCTGTGCGCGTCCGGTTCGTTATTTCGAAGGCGTACCAAGCCCGGTTAAACAACCGGAACTGACCGACATGGTTATCTACCGTGAAAACTCAGAAGATATCTACGCCGGTGTTGAATTTCAAGCTGGCACGGCAGAAGCCGATAAAGTCATTAAATTCCTGCAAGACGAAATGGGCGCAACGAAAATTCGTTTTCCGCAGCAGTGTGGTATCGGGATCAAGCCTATTTCTGAGGAAGGGACTAAGCGTCTGATCCGCGCAGCCCTCCAGTACACAATCGATAATGACCGTGACTCGTTAACGCTGGTTCACAAAGGGAACATTATGAAGTTCACCGAGGGTGCCTTCAAAGATTGGGGTTACGAAGTTGCATTGCAAGAGTTTGGAGCAGAGCTGTTGGACGGTGGTCCATGGATGACACTGAAGAATCCAAACACTGGCAAAGAGATCGTTATTAAAGACTGTATCGCAGATGCATTCCTGCAACAGATCCTGCTTCGTCCTGCTGAGTACGATGTTATTGCGACCATGAACTTGAACGGTGACTACATTTCGGATGCACTTGCCGCTCAGGTTGGAGGTATCGGTATTGCCCCAGGCGCAAACATTGGTGATGGCGTAGCGCTATTTGAAGCCACTCACGGTACAGCACCGAAATATGCCGGTCAGGATAAAGTAAACCCTGGCTCACTCATTCTTTCGGCTGAAATGATGCTTCGCCACATGGGCTGGACTGAAGCCGCTGATCTCATCATCAGCGCGACCGAAGCTGCCATTAGCAATAAGACGGTAACTTATGACTTTGAACGCCTGATGGAAGGTGCAACGCTTCGTAAGTGTTCTGAGTTTGCTAATGATATGATTGAGCAGATGTAAAAATTCATTTTTTACTCTCGTGATATGTAAAGGGCTCAGCTTCGGCTGGGCCTTTTTTGTTGGTCTTTAATCTGTCGGGTGCACTAGATTTAACTTGTTAATTAAAATGTTAATAATGACGGTGGGTTTATTCACTTTTTATTCAGTGGTCGGGAAGGTCTGACTTTTCGCTTATTGATGTATTACGTGAGTTAAAATGAGATCAGAAATAGATTACTTACATGTTAGTCAGGCGACGAATGCAGCTTGGTGAGAAGGTTGGTTCGTTTGATAAAAAAAGGCGAGCACATTGCCCACCTTTAGGATTTGATGCGACTTAACGTTGATGACTATTTTGCCGTATCACCGTCGAGCGGGACTATCTCGCTGGCATGGAAACCTTTAGGACCAGTCTGAACATGATAGTTGACCTGCTGGCCAGCTTTTAGTGTTCGATATCCATCCATCTGGATGGTTGAATAGTGTGCAAAGATATCACCATCTCCTCCTTCAGGGCAGATGAAACCAAAACCTTTGGCGTTATTGAACCATTTAACCGTACCTGTTGCCATGCTTTACATCCCTCTTGCATTCAAGTTCCATTCTGCATTAGTTAGCAAGGCTCATCCTCGAACTCTTGCATACTAATGCTATTTGATGCAGTTTATATCTACTACAGGTTACACTTTAGTAAAAAGTGCTAGACAGTCAAGTGCATATTGTAACATTTGGATAAAATCTTTTTTTATTAATCCGGATATACTAAGTGCTTCAACAAATGATGAAGATGAAATCATAAGCTTCGCCGCCCACAACCCGCGCCATATGGGCCCTGAGCCGATAATCAGAGACTGTTCAGAATCACTAAACTCAAATAAAATCATATTTGGTATCTATTTATTACATGTGCGCCACTTTTCGCTATTTGTGACAGACTCGATATTTAAGGGCGTGAATATAAGTTCATCGACAGAAAGCGCACCTTCGCAAGAGCCAAAAAGCCTTAAGATTCGCAGGGCAGCAGGATAGTGAACTTGTTTTAAACGGGTGATTAAACATTTGGTTGAGCTTCAAGGAATGTTTTTACCGTTTTTGGTTAAAGAGCACGATAAAGATCGTTGAGCTCAACGTAAAAAGGAAAAATGGAAATTGAGGAAATAGTTAATGCCGTAAAAAATCAGATTAAGCTGGCACTTGCCGATCAGTTTATGACAAACGTGGCCATATTGACTGTTTTAACAGGCTTAAACAGATAGGTGTTGCTGTAAAAATTAATTTGGTCATAGCCACCTTAGATTTGCTGGAATACAATTGGTGGATTAGTGTTGATGTATAGGTAGAGAAAAAGTGTCGCCATTTAGTCGCCATGGATTTATGCATTGATCTTTTAAGTTTTTGTTAATAAATGGCATTTGGATTCTTTAGCTATAAGATGAGATTATGAGTAAGTTATATGAATGGATTATTCCTGAGTCAGATGTATTAGATGAGGAAAAAACTCAGGTTAAACCACCGTCGATGTATAAAGTTATTTTAAACAATGATGATTACACTCCGATGGATTTTGTGATAGAAGTGTTACAGAAGTTCTTCTCCATGGATCTGGAGAAAGCCACACAGTTGATGCTTTCTGTACATTATGAAGGGAAAGCCATTTGCGGAACCTTCACCGCTGAAGTCGCTGAAACGAAAGTGGCACAAGTGATGATGTATGCTAGGGAGCATGAACATCCACTACTGTGTACTATGGAGAAAGCTTAAACTTTTTCCGGCACGCCATATTGAGTGGTATTTAGGGGAGGTGCCTTATGCTAAATAAAGAACTTGAAGCCAGCTTGAACGGTGCATTTGCACGTGCGAGAGAAAAGCGCCATGAGTTTATGACCGTTGAGCATTTACTGTTGGCCTTACTAGAAAACGTCGCCGCTCAAGAAGCGCTGTTAGCGTGCCGCGCTGACCTTGATGTTTTACGCAAGGAGCTTGATTCATTCATCGAGCAGACCACACCGCTCATTCCTATGGATGATGAGAGCCGTGAAACGCAACCAACACTAAGCTTTCAGCGTGTTCTGCAGCGCGCTGTTTTCCATGTCCAATCATCGGGTCGCAGTGAAGTCACGGGTGCTAATGTGCTTGTTGCCATTTTCAGCGAGCAAGAATCTCATGCCGCTTATCTACTGAAGAAAAGTGACATTAGCCGTTTAGATGTGGTCAATTTCATTTCGCACGGTACTGTCAAGGACAGTGACAACGATGATTTGGGTGGTTCGGATGTCGGAGGGGAAGAACCTCGCGCTGAACAAGGCTCAGAAGACAAGCTGGAAAACTTTGCAACTAACCTGAACCAACTGGCCCGTGCCGGTGGTATTGATCCGTTAATTGGCCGAGATAGCGAACTTGAACGCACCGTTCAGGTTCTGTGTCGCCGTCGAAAAAACAACCCATTACTGGTCGGTGAGGCCGGTGTCGGTAAAACCGCCATCGCTGAGGGGCTGGCATGGCGTATTGTTGAAGGCCAGGTTCCTGAAATTATTCAAGACTGTGTTATCTATTCATTGGATATTGGTTCTTTGCTAGCAGGAACGAAATATCGTGGTGACTTCGAGAAGCGCTTTAAAGGTATTTTGAAACAGCTTGAAAAAGAAGCTCACGCGGTTCTGTTCATTGATGAAATTCATACCATCATCGGTGCAGGTGCTGCGTCTGGCGGTCAGGTAGACGCCGCCAACCTCATCAAGCCGTTACTGAGCAGCGGAAAAATTCGCTGCATGGGGTCAACGACTTACCAGGAATACAGCAATATTTTTGAGAAAGAGCGTGCGTTGGCTCGTCGTTTCCAGAAGATCGATGTTATTGAGCCTACGATCGATGACACCACTAAAATATTGATGGGCCTGAAGCCCAAATACGAAGCACACCACGATGTACGCTATACCAATAAAGCGATTCGTGCCGCGGTCGAATTGTCAGCGAAATACATCAATGAACGTCATCTGCCTGATAAGGCAATTGATGTGATAGATGAAGCCGGCGCCCGCTGTCGCCTTGCGCCTGCGAGTCGCCGTAAGAAAACCGTTAACGTTAGCGATATCGAAGCGATGATCGCTAAAATGGCACGTATTCCTGAAAAATCAGTGTCATCGAGTGACCGTGATGTCCTGAAGAATCTGGATAGTAAGCTGAAGATGCTGGTGTTTGGACAGGATCCGGCTATTGATGCGCTGACTGAAGCGATCAAGTTAAGTCGTGCCGGTTTGGGGGCTGAGAATAAACCTGTCGGTTCATTCCTGTTTGCGGGCCCTACCGGGGTAGGTAAAACGGAAGTAACCGTTCAGCTGGCGCGTACTTTAGGTATTGAGTTGCTGCGTTTTGATATGTCGGAATATATGGAACGACATACCGTTAGCCGTTTGATTGGTGCGCCTCCCGGTTATGTCGGTTATGACCAGGGTGGACTGCTCACTGATGCGGTTATTAAGCAGCCGCACTCGGTCGTATTGCTTGATGAAATTGAAAAAGCGCACCCTGATGTGTTTAACCTGCTACTTCAGATAATGGATAACGGGACATTAACGGATAATAACGGTCGTAAAGCCGATTTTCGTAATGTCATCTTTGTTATGACTACCAATGCCGGTGTCACGGAGACAGTGCGTAAGTCGATTGGTTTGATTCAGCAAGATCACAGCCTGGATGCGATGTCGGAAATTAAGCGTGTGTTTACACCAGAATTTCGTAACCGTTTAGATAGCATCATTTGGTTTAACAACCTTGATAAAGAGGTTATTTCTCAAGTGGTCGATAAGTTCATTGTTGAGTTGCAAGCCCAGCTTGATGCCCGTGGCGTTTCGATGGAAGTCTCTGATAGTGCTCGTGTCTGGCTGGCAGAGAAAGGGTATGACAAGAGCATGGGGGCACGTCCGATGGCCCGACTCATTCAAGACCGCCTCAAGAAGCCTTTGGCCAATGAATTGTTGTTTGGTTGCCTGGTAAACGGCGGTTCGGTACGGGTTGATTACATCAATGGCGAACTCGATTTCCATTTCAATAGCGAAATGGAACCTGCGCATTAGCCAGTGCTTTTACCAACAACTGTTTTCAACAATACAAACGAAATAACCGCTGAGAGGTGGTTATTTTTTATCTGCCGATGTAGATAGGTATTAGGTGAACACTAACAACAGACAAAATAAAACCCGGCAACTGGCCGGGTTTCACAGTATTCTTTAATCTCGTTTTAAGATTAACGTGCGCGGAAGACGATGCGGCCTTTAGTCAGGTCGTACGGAGTCAGTTCCACGGTAACCTTGTCACCAGTCAGAATACGGATATAGTTCTTACGCATTTTACCAGAGATGTGAGCGGTAACTACGTGACCGTTTTCCAGTTCAACGCGGAACATAGTGTTAGGCAGTGTATCTTGTACAGTACCTTGCATTTCAATTACGTCTTCTTTTGCCATTGAATCCTCTTAGGCTACCTGCCATTCTTCTGATCGGGCAGAATAATGCCTTTAAACTGTTTAAGTGTAAAGTTTAGGCCGCAATTCTACCCTTGCCTGTACTCTTTGTCAGCTTTTGTTACCGACTAAAGTTCATTTTACCCTGATTTTGTCGAAATACACATATTAGGTAACGGTTAAGTGTACTAATTTCAGTCAGGATGGCGATGTTACTGGCTATTCCTGCCATCGCCCCTGAATTAATTTTTGGTGTGGCTTAAATCTGATTTTGTAATTCATCGCCTTGCAGGCATCAATTTGATAGCCGGGGTAGAGCCACTTTCGTCCGGTCTGCTGGCAGTATTGAATCTGGAATAATACACACAGAGTACCCAGCGACAGCGTCGAGTCCGGTTCGAAAAAGCTATATACCGCGCTTAGCGCATCAACAAACACGTCAGTAACGGCAATGGCAACCAGAGTGTCGTCCTCATAGACGTGAAGAAAAAGCGTGTCCATCCATTCGGCGGTGCAGAAATCAAAGAACTGTTGTTTGTTCGCGGGATACATGGCGCCTTCAGCATGACGTAACCGGATGTACTTTTCATACAGCGTGAACCAGTTGTCATCTAACTTGGCTTTAAATTCCCAGCGCAGCTTCTTCATCTGATTGAGCTGGCGCTTCTGACTTTTCGATGGTGTGAAACATTGGCAATCAACACGGATTGGGGTACAGGCCGTACATTGTTCGCACATGGGTTTATAGACAGCGCAGCCGCTGCGACGATAACCTGAAGCTAACAGTACGCTGTAACCTTTGGCTGAAAGCCAGTGTTGGTCCATTACCACGCCCAGTTGCTCTTGTTTGCCGGGCAGATAGTTACAATAAGAAAAGGGAGTTAAACCAATTCGTAAAGAGAGGTTATTCATAGACGCCTTTATTCTGCTGGGACCAGCAACTCTTGTGCTGTGTAGCAGCCGGTTTTAAGTATTGCATCTCTATCCCGATGCAATTGTTGCATGAACGGACGACGTTCAATTTCGACAGCACCTAATGATTCTAGATGGTCATTCATGATTTGGCAGTCGATTAAGCTACCGCCGTGCGCGGTGAAGTGGCGACAGAAAAACCATAGCGCGATCTTTGACGCATTGTCTGCCAGCGAGAACATCGATTCACCACAGAAGATTGTCCCGACTTGTAAGCCATACAGGCCACCGACCAGCTTGCCCTGATCCCACACTTCGACGGAGTGGCAATAGCCGAGATTATGCATGACTTGATAAGCTTGCATCATGCTGGCCGTTATCCAGGTGGCGTCCGGCCCCCGGCTGGCGGCGCATTGACGGATCACTTCATGACAGGCTTTATTCAGCGTGATTTGGTATCCTGATTTACGGTAAAATTTACGCAGGCTTTTGCTCGGTCTAAACTTGTCTGGAAGGAAGATCGCCCGGGGAGCAGGGCTCCACCATAAAATAGGCTCGCCATCAGAATACCAGGGGAAGATCCCTTGTCGATAAGCAGACACCAAACGTTCAGGCCGTAAGTCTCCGCCAAAAGCCAGTAAGCCATTGGGATCGTCAAGAGCGGTTTCCGGGTTAGGGAAATGCGTATCAACCGGGTCTAATTCCGGCAGGTAAATAGCCATAGAAACTCAATTATTCAGTTTAATATTAGGGCCTGTGGGGAAATTATATATGAGAACGTTGTTAATGTTACTGTTATTGCTGCCACTGACTTTAACGGCAGCGCCATACAACCGTAATGAAGCCCGTGCTGTTAACAAGATAGTCTTCGGCCAAGTCGATACTGTTCGCTATATCACCCAGCAGGAAGTGATTAACTCGCGGCATAACGGCTGGGAAACCTTATTGGGTGGCGTGGTGGGAGGCTTGATTGGCAATCAGTTTGGTGACGGTACAGGCCGTGAGGTTGCAACGGCTGTCGGTGTTGTGGCCGGAGCCAGCATTGCGCATAATCGCCAGCCTGGTCAAACAGTCGTTGAATATCGCCTGGTGGAAATATTGATTAAAACCGATGACGGAAAATTGATTGATGTGATTCAGGATGTCGACCAGAGTATGATTTTCGGCCGGGGTGACAATGTGCGAATTCTCTATTTCAATGAAGGGGTACGGGTGGATAAGGTTTTTTAAAAACGAGGAACTCTCATTCCTCGTTTTTCTCAATTATCAAACCTTAAATACGATTGCACAATTCTGAATAACGGCCGCCTGCCGCCAACAGTTCTTTGTGCTTCCCGTGTTCAATGATTTCGCCTTCATCCATCAGGCAAATCTGATCCATCTGTTCCAGACCCACCAAGCGGTGGGTGATAAACAGAACGGTTTTGTTTTTGGCATGCTCCAGTAGCAGGTTCAGGATCTGCTGCTCGGTACGGCGATCCAGCCCTTCTGTCGGTTCATCGAGCAGCAGGATCGGTGCATCATGTAACAGTGCACGGGCAATACCTAAGCGACGGCGTTCACCACCCGAGATCTGGCGTCCCCCATCACCGAGCCAGGTATCTAACCCCTTACCGTCAAGCAGCACTTGCAGACCGACGCTATTCAGCGCCGCGATAAACTCTTCGTCACTACCTTCCGGTTTTGCCAGTATCAGGTTTTCACGCAATGAGCCGTTAAACACGTCAACGCGCTGGCTGACGACGGTCACGGCTTTCCGGAGTGAGTCTTCATGCCAATCCGGCAGTACCACGTCATCAATACGGATTTGGCCCTGTTGCGGATCCCAGTTTCGGGTCAGAAGCTGAAGCAGAGTAGATTTACCGCAACCAGTACGGCCAAGCAGTGCCAGCTTTTTCCCTTGTTTCAGACTGACGGACACATTGTTCAGTACCGGTTGGTCACTGCCGTAATAGGTATAACTGATATTATCAATAGTGATATCACCCTTCACTGCAGCCTGATGGCCATTTGGATCAAATAGCGTGTCCGGTGTGGCTTCGATGATTTCGTTCAGGCGACGAGCCGATGTCAGGGTCTGCCCCAGATACTGGAAGGCACCCGCAACAGGCATCATCAGCTCAAAGCTGGCCATCGTGGCAAAGGCAACCATGGCGACGAAAGGATCGGGGGCAGCACCACCGACACCGTCAGCGGCAATCCAGATAATCAGTACCAGGGTCCAGCCCGTTGCTGCCATCAGGATGGCATTGGCTAATCCGGTCAGGCTGGCCATCCGGCGTTGCGCTGCCAGCAATAACTGCTGTTCATCTTCTGCCTGCTTGCGGTAGCGTTCTTCCGCATTGAACAGCAATAATTCTGCGTGTCCCTGCAACCAATCCAGCAGCTTAATACGATAGTTGGCTTTGGCATAGGTTAGCGCGGCACCGTTGGATTTACCCAGGCGGTAGAAAATCACTGGCAGAGCTAGCATCAATGTCAGCAGGATAGCTCCCAGGGTCAGGCCGATCGTTAAATCAAACCAGGCCAGAAAGCCGGTGATCGTAAGCAGACCGATAATGCCGATAGTCAGCGGGCTGATCAGGCGCAGGTAAACGTGGTCCATCGCATCGACATCTGCCACCAGACGGTTTAGCAAGTCTGCATCTCGTAAGTTAGCCTGACGGCCCGGAATTAAGGGGGTCAGCTTTTTGAAAAAGAACAGACGCAGATCGGCCAGTAATTTAAAGGTGGCATTATGGCTGACCACACGCTCCCCCCAGCGGCCTGCGGTACGGGCAATTGAGAACCCGCGAACCCCGGCTCCGGGCAGCATGTAGTTGAACGTTTCACGGGCAATAGTTAAGCCTGCAACCGCCGAAGCGGAAATAAACCAACCGGAAAGGGTTAACAGACTCATTGCCGCAAGCAAGGTCGCCAGACCTAATAGCATGCCCAGAGTCAGGCCGAACCAGTGTTTACGGTAGAGCTTCAGGTAAGGGATTAAATCACGCATTGAGATCCCTCTTATCGGTATGGGAAAGCATGTCGGCGAGTAAACCTTCATGACTGATTTGATCGAAATGACCGTTCTGAACCAGCTTACCGTCTTCTAATACCAGAACACGGTCAATGGTCGATAACTGATCTAGGCGGTGGCTGACCATTAACGTTGTTTGGCCTTGTACGGCTTGGCTCAGGCTTTTCAGCACCAGTTTTTCACTGTTAGCATCAAGACTCGCGGTGGGTTCGTCTAAGACCCAAAATGCACCGCTTTGCAGCATGGCACGGGCAACAGCAATACGCTGTGCCTGACCTACAGATAAGCCTCCGGAGCGATCACCGACATGGTGTTGGTAGCCCTTTTCGAGACGGTTGATAAACTCGTCTGCATAGGCCTGTTTTGCTACCAGGCCAACATGCTCATCGGTTGCCAGCGTGTTGCCTAGGGTGATGTTGTCATGGACAGTGCCATGAACGAGCAGCGGGTTTTGTCCCACCCAGCTAATCGCCTGACGCCACTCGCTGTGATCCAGCTCTTTCAGTTCGATCCCGTTGATTTTCAAGCTGCCGCGATAAGGCAGGAAACCGAGCAGGGCATTAAGCAGGCTGGTCTTACCCGCGCCGCTAGGTCCGACCAGAGCAACCTGTTCGCGGGCCAGAATATCGAAGCTTAACGGGCCGGCAAGAACCTGACCCTGAGGGCTCAGTACTTCCAGATCGCTTACCCTGATTTCGATGGTTTCCGGTGACGGCAGTTCTTTGTCACCAGCGGCCATTTCGTCGGCTTCAACGTTAAGAAACTCAACGATCGATTCTGCAGCACCGATAGCCTGGGCCTTAGCGTGGTAGAAGGTACCCAGATCACGCAGTGGCTGGTAGAACTCGGGAGCTAAGACGAGGACAAAAAGGCCGGTAAACAGCGAGATTGGTACACCATAGTGGCCGAAATTTAATTCACCGATAAACGAGAAACCAAAGTAAACGGCAACGATAGCAACCGAAATGGCGGAGAAAAACTCCAGTACTGCAGACGACAGGAAGGCGAGACGCAATACTTCCATGGTGCGTTTACGCAACACATGCGAGGCGGTATGAAGGTTTTCAGCTTCTGCATCCGCGCGGTTAAATAAACGAAGGGTAGACAGCCCTTGCAAACGATCGTAAAAGTGGCCGGAAAGGCGCTGTAATGCTTTAAAGTTACGTCGGTTAGCATCTGCTGCCCCTAAGCCGACTAACGCCATAAACATTGGTACAAGCGGAGCTGTGATTAAAAAAATCAAGCCTGCAGCCCAGTTTATAGGGAAGACTGTCACCAGGATGACGACAGGAACCAGTACCGCAATCGATATCTGAGGGAGGTAGCGAGCAAAAAAATCTTGCATCTCTTCGACTTGCTCAAGAACCAGGCTGGCCCAGGCACCGGCTGGTTTGCCTTTGATGTAAGCCGGTCCCAGACTGTGCAGGCGGTTTAAGATCAGCCGGCGGATATGGAGCCGAATTTGTTCGCCGCAGCGGTAGCCGAAAATTTCCCGCCCCCAGCTGCAAGCTGCGCGTAAGCCTACAATGGCGATCAGGCCGACAAACTGGCTGACGAGTTCATACTTGTCGGTGTGTTCTATGATCAGTTGGTGGAGTATATTGGCTAATAGCGCAGCTTGGCCGACTAAGAGCACCCCTGAAAGGAAACCAAGCCCGACACTCAGCATAAGCCAGCGTTTGGCTAACTTGCTTTGTGATTTTAACCACTGGGTTAAATCACGTTGTAATTGTTTATCCATAAAAAAGGTATCGTTGTTAAACGGTGCGCTGCAGTATGCAGGCAGATGTTGAGCAGACTGAAAAGATCTGGCCGTTATTAACAACGGCCAGAAATAAGATTATTTTTGTTGTTCTAATGCATCCAGATAACGCTCTGCATCAAGGGCGGCCATACAACCGGTTCCCGCCGAGGTAATAGCCTGGCGATAGACATGATCCATGACATCACCGGCAGCGAAGATCCCTTCGACACTGGTTTGGGTGGCATTGCCCTGAGTACCTGACTGGACTTTGATATAGCCGTTGGCCATATCCAGCTGGTCTTCAAAGATTGCCGTGTTCGGCTGATGGCCGATAGCAATGAAGGCACCCATAACGTCAATAGTTTCTGTCGCATCAGATTTGGTATCTTTAATGCGAACCCCCGTAACCCCCATATCATCGCCCAGAATTTCGTCCAGAATGCGATCGGTGTGAAGAACGATATTGCCGTTTTCTACCTTATCCATCAGCCGGTTGATCAGAATCTTCTCTGAACGAAATGCGTCGCGACGGTGAATAAGATGTACTTCAGATGCGATGTTGGACAGGTATAATGCTTCTTCAACCGCAGTATTACCGCCACCCACAACGGCAACTTTTTGGTTACGGTAGAAGAAACCATCACATGTTGCGCAAGCTGACACGCCACGGCCTTTGAAGGTTTCTTCCGACTCCAGCCCCAGGTATTTAGCGGAAGCGCCGGTTGAAATGATTAGCGCATCACAGGTGTATTCACCACTGTCGCCTTTCAGACGAAACGGGCGCTGGCTAAAATCGGTTTCATTGATGTGATCAAAGATGATTTCAGTCTCAAACTTCTCGGCGTGAGCTTTCATGCGATCCATTAGGGCCGGACCGGTTAAACCTTCCGCATCACCTGGCCAGTTTTCAACTTCGGTTGTCGTCGTGAGCTGACCGCCTTGCTGCATGCCCGTGATCATCACTGGGTTCAGGTTGGCACGAGCAGCATAAACCGCGGCGGTATAGCCAGCAGGGCCAGAACCGAGGATGAGCAGATTACAATGTCTTACGTTACTCATTACTTCTCCAGGCTGAATGGGATTATTTCTTATTAAGTGGGTGATTGTAGGTAAATTGGGGGCGTAAAGAAAGCGTGTCATTATGCCAAATGAAATACAGTCCAAAAGAGGGCGTAAAAACGAGGATGATCAGCAGAGCAAAAAGGAAAATCAGCAGGAAGATTTCCCTCATACAGTACGTTCTCAGCGAGATGCTCGGTCGATCAATGCATACTGAGGGCAACGGTGGGATCGGTGAAATGAAGATCGAAGGCATCCGCCACTTCTTTACAAGTCACTTTGCCGTGCATGATGTTCATGCCATTTAAGAACCCTTCATCTTCTAGCAGCGCTTTCTTATATCCCTTGTTTGCCAGGTTGAGTACATAGGGCAGGGTGGCATTGTTTAACGCGATCGCTGAGGTGCGGGCAACGGCGCCGGGCATATTGGCAACACAATAATGGACGACATCATCAACAATATAAGTCGGCTCGGTATGCGTTGTCGGGCGAGAGGTCTCAAAACAGCCGCCTTGGTCGATAGCAACATCAACCAGCGCAGAGCCCTGCTTCATGATTTTGACGTGTTCTGCTGTGATCAGTTTGGGCGCAGCAGCGCCGGGGATCAGTACCGCTCCGATAATCAGGTCGGCATCGATAACCAGATGATCGATGGCTTCTGCGGTTGAATAGATGATTTTCGCCCGGCCTTGAAATTCAGCATCTAATGCCCGTAGTGTCTCTATGTTCCGGTCGAGAATCGTGACGTCAGCGCGCATACCTAATGCGATACGTGCAGCATTCGAGCCAACGACGCCACCACCTAAAATGACGACTTTTGCCGGTTCGACCCCCGGTACGCCACTTAACAATAGCCCGCGTCCGCCCCGCGAATTTTCCAGTGTCTGGGCACCTGCCTGAACAGACATTCGTCCTGCAACTTCAGACATTGGTGCTAAAAGTGGTAATGTACCCTTATTATCTGTTACCGTTTCATAAGCAATACAGACAGCTTTACTCTTTATCAGGTCTTTTGTTTGCAGAAGATCTGGTGCAAGATGGAGATAGGTGAATAAAATCTGCCCTTCGTGGAGCATAGTTCTTTCTACTGCCTGAGGCTCTTTTACTTTGACAATCATCTCTGATCTGGTAAAAACTTCTTTGGCGCTAGAAATAATGAACGCACCGGCAGCTTGATAGTCAGCATCGCTCAGGCCAATACCAGCCCCGGCATTGGTTTCGACGAGGACTTGGTGATTGAGTAAGACAAGCTCACGAACGCTCGATGGGATCAGACCCACGCGGTATTCATGGTCTTTGATTTCTTTGGGTACACCAATGATCATCCTGCTTCCCCCTTGGCATCATAGTGTTATTTGCTATCGGCAAGGTTGTTAATGCGGATCTAATGGCAGTATAGTTTGACTATCAGAGTATTTGATTCTAAATATTGGAAAGTTGTAGTATATTTTTTTGCAAGGAAGTAAGAAGGTGGAATAAAAAATGGTAGATACCAAAAAGAAACCATCCAAGGAATTGGATCGCATTGACCGTAACATTTTGAATGAGCTGCAAAAAGATGGTCGCATTTCGAATGTTGAACTGTCTAAGCGTGTTGGGCTTTCTCCAACACCCTGTCTTGAGCGTGTGCGTCGACTAGAGCGTCAAGGTTATATCAGCGGCTACACTGCACTGTTGAACCCTCAGTTTCTAGATGCATCGCTGCTTGTTTTTGTTGAAATCACGCTAAACCGCGGTGCGCCTGACGTATTCGAGCAATTCAACAAGTCAGTTCAGGAGCTGGAAGATATTCAGGAATGCCATCTTGTATCCGGTGATTTCGATTACCTGTTAAAAACACGCGTATCTGATATGTCGGCTTACCGTAAACTGCTAGGCGAAACACTACTTCGTCTACCTGGTGTTAACGATACCCGCACTTACGTGGTCATGGAAGAAGTTAAGCAAACTAATAACTTGGTTATTAAAACTCGCTAATGACACTGTGAGCTATCTTTGATGGTGATTCGGTTGCTGGTGGCAGAGTGAGGCGAGTGGATCGGGCGGCGTATGCCGCTCGATTTGTTTCTGGACGTGATACCGACAAGTTTTAACCATCTTGGTATTGTCAGCTCCGACCCTGTTGCGAAGTGATATTTTATTTTTATTAAACGCGATCTATTTCGCTTCTGTTCATTTTTACTTTTCAGGCAAGAATCCGTTGTCATCCGAAGACGTCACTCATCAACATAACTCCCCCCGAAAACATTCTGAATGGTCAGATAATCAATAGATTTGGCAGAACGTTGATAAATTGAGCGATTATCACCGTTAATTAACAAAATGATGAATTTTATCAACGCATACACGTCTACAATACTGAGTTTCAGCGTCTTGCTTCCAGTTTTTGTTTCTTACACTGATAACATCACAAATGATCTTAACTGGTATAAGATAGGGCAGATAGAAACGGATTTTTCTGGGTATACAAATGCAGTCAATAATAAATTAATCAATGAATCAACCAACGGGTGTTGGTGGCGGGTGCTGAGATAGCCCGTTTTCAAGATTGGTTATGACGCCGTTTTTTTTGTTATTAAAGTAGAAACACCGGAGTTTTTTTTGAGGAAGGTTAAAGGCAAACAGCAGCCCAAAGCGCGTCTTTCTGGCGGACAGCGCATTCTTGAGAGCTTTCTAATTATCGGCATTCTGGCCGCCATTTTTATCATGGTGGCATTGGTAAGCTTTGATCCCGCCGATCCGTCATGGTCTCAAACCGCGTGGGAAGGCCCCGTCCAAAATAAAGCGGGGGCCATGGGGGCACTCGTCGCAGATACTTTTTTCTTCGCTTTCGGCTCTCTGGCTTATCTCTTGCCGGCCGCCATTGTGCTGGCCGCATGGGTATTATTCAGCCATCGCAAAGAGCCGAAGTCGATTGATTATACGATCTTCGGAACGCGTCTGCTCGGCTTGCTTTTGCTGTTTCTGACCAGCTGTGGTCTAGCCGATTTGAACTTTGATGATATCTGGTACTTCTCGTCCGGTGGAGTGATTGGTGATGTTGTTTCGAATATGACCTTACCTCTGCTCAACATACTCGGTACCACCTTGGTGATGATGTTTGTCTGGGCCGTCGGCTTTACATTATTTACCGGTATTTCCTGGTTATCCATTGTCGATACATTAGGCGACACGACGTTAGGCAGCCTGTCTTGGTTGCTGAACAAGATCCGCGCTGATAAATCAGAAACCCTGACACCGTTTGCGGCCGATATTCCTGATGAGCAGCAAACCCCATATGCACAGCAGATGATCCAATCTCAGCCAGACGCTGATGATGTGTTATTAGCCTCTTACAGCCAGAAATCGGGAGCAGGAGAGCCGTTTGCACAAGAGGAACAATTATCTGCGCGCCAGCCATGGGAAGCCGAAGCTCCGGCTCCGAGAATTGTAATGTCTGGCCGTGCCCAAACGTCCAGAAACGAAGCCGCCGCGGTTGAAGCCCTGGGCGCCGCTGTGGCTGATGAGCACCTTGCCGGCACGGCGTCGGCGCAACAACGTCCGGATCAGGCAATGCTTTCGCCAGCATCCGTTGAGATCACCTCAACGGTACAGGCAAAAGGACTGACCATTGCCCAATTGGAACGTGAACTGGAAAATGACGAAGATTTTACGGTTTATGTCGAAGAGCAAGAGCCGCTGACAGCTCAAAGTAATGTGTTGGCAGCAGATGGGCCTGCAGCAGAACCGGAAATGGCAGAGCATTCATTACAGGAGCCTTATGAGCCGGCTTTAGGTGACTTGTCGCTCGTTAATAACCGCCCTTCTGCCGAGAAGGCCATCGGGCGTGATCAAGCCACGTATCAGGATTTACAGCAAGACGGCGCTGACATACCAGCAAGCATCGTTTTATCGCAAAATGAGCCAGTTTCGGAGCCAAGCCTTCCTAGGGTGGAGGCCAATCAACAACCGATGGACGCCATGCAAGTCACAGAACCTGAGCAAGCTGCTGTTGAGCGTGGTATCGAACCACACACCAGTATCGAGATCGGCGTCCACGACGGCATGTCGGAGTTAGAACGCGCACAACAAGCCGGCGCAGAACCTATGTCCGATGAAGAGATCTTTTTGCAAAAGATCCGGGACGCGCAAAAAGAGCAAGTCCATGCCGCCGGTCTCGATAATCCGTTTTTAATGAAAAAAGGTCCTGATCTACCTGTTCCGACCTCACCCATGCCAACGATTGATTTACTGGCACCGCCAAAGCAAAACGTTGAGCCGACATCAGAAGAAGAGCTGATGGAAACGGCACGGTTAGTTGAGTCAAAGCTGGCGGATTATAAAATAAAAGCCCGGGTGGTCGCGGTGTGCCCCGGGCCGGTTATTACCCGTTATGAATTGGATCTTGCGCCGGGTGTCAAAGTCAGTCGAATTTCCGGTCTGGCAAAAGATTTAGCCCGTGCCTTATCGGCAACGGCGGTACGTGTTGTCGAGGTTATACCGGGCAAACCCTATATCGGTCTGGAGCTGCCTAACCATAGCCGTGAGACTGTGTATATGTCGGAAGTGGTCGACAGCGAGCGCTTCCGAAATATGAAAGGCGCGCTGCCTATCGTATTGGGTAATGACATAGCCGGTGAAGCGGTGGTGGCGGATTTGAGCAAAATGCCGCACTTGCTGGTCGCCGGTACAACGGGGTCTGGTAAATCGGTGGGTGTCAACGTCATGATCCTGAGCTTGCTGTATAAATGTAAGCCGGAAGATTGTCGTTTCATCATGATCGACCCGAAAATGCTGGAACTCTCGATCTATGAAGGGATCCCGCACCTGTTGACGGAAGTGGTTACCGACATGAAAGATGCAGGTAATGCACTTCGCTGGTGTGTGGGTGAGATGGAGCGCCGTTATAAAATAATGTCTGCGGTCGGGGTGCGTAACCTTGCCGGTTATAATGCGAAATTACAGGAAGCGGCAGAGGCCGGCCATCCGATTTATGATCCGTTATGGAAGCCCGGCGATAGCATGGATGAACATCCCCCGTTGTTAGAGAAAATGCCAAGTATTGTTGTTATCATCGACGAATTTGCCGACTTAATGATGGTTGTTGGTAAAAAAGTGGAAGAACTGATTGCTCGCCTGGCCCAGAAAGCACGTGCTGCCGGAATCCACCTTATACTGGCGACTCAGCGCCCATCTGTGGATGTGATCACCGGCTTGATTAAAGCCAATATTCCAACCCGTATGGCATTTACGGTATCGACCAAAACCGATTCCCGCACCATTCTTGATCAGGGCGGGGCAGAGTCGCTACTGGGAATGGGTGATATGCTGTATTTACCACCAGGTCAGAGCCATACCATACGTGTTCATGGTGCCTTTGCGTCAGATGATGATGTGCATAATGTTGTCAATGACTGGAAAGCCCGCGGACGGCCACAATACATCGACAGTATCTTAAATGCAGAGCAAGGTTCAGAAAGCTTATTACCGGGTGAATCTACATCCGCAGATGACGACCGAGATCAATTATTTGATGAGGTTGCCGCTTTTGTAGCAGAAACACGGCGGGGCTCAGTCTCCGGCGTACAACGCAAATTTAAAATTGGTTATAACCGCGCGGCGCGTATTGTGGAGCAACTGGAAGCACACGGGATTGTGAGCCCTCCGGGGCATAATGGTAACCGTGAAGTATTGGCTCCGCCACCGCCACCAAGGGATTAGCCAGAATGGTTAAAAATATAGGTTGTTGAAAATGATTAAAAAAATAGTAATGAGTTTGCTGGTTGCAGCGCCCATAATCGTTTCCACCGCTGCTTGGGCTGATCCGCAGCAAGAGCTAAGTGAGCGGTTAAATCTAGTGAATGCGTTCAGTGCACAGTTTGATCAACAAGTGCTGAGTCCCGAAGGTGATGTACTGGTGGAAGGTCAGGGCGATGTTGCCATTAAACGTCCGAATCTTTTTCGCTGGAATACCGTCACGCCTGACGAAAACATATTGATCTCAGATGGCAAAACGCTGTGGTACTACAGCCCGTTCATCGAACAGGTCACGGCAATGTGGCTGCAAGATGCCACAGAGCAGACCCCATTTGTGTTGCTGACTCGCAATAGTGACAGTGACTGGGCGCATTACAACGTGGCGCAAACGTCAGATACATTTACCCTGACGCCCAAAGACAACACATCCTCAATGGGCAAGTTTGTTGTTACTGTCGCTAAAAGCGGTGAAGTGCGTAATTTCTCTGTTGTTGAACAAGACGGGCAGCGTAGCAATTTTACCTTCCGCCAGTTCAGTAAGCAGATGCCTGAAGGCGGCATGTTTACCTTTTCGCCACCGAAAGGGGTTGAGCTAGATGATCAGCGCAATTAAGTGTTTCAGCGATGAGATGCGCGTATTCTAGTAGCGAGGATCTGGACCCTCGATCCTCGACCCTATCGCAATTGTTTAAATAGGTGGTACTGAGTACCGCCTTTTTCCGTATTAAAGAGAGTGGTTATTTTGAGTAACTTTAGCCTCGATTTTTCTTCTGACTTTCGCCCGCTCGCAGCGCGTATGCGTCCCCGTACTGTAGAAGAGTACATTGGTCAGCACCACATTCTGGGTGAAGGAAAACCGCTGCGTCGTGCGCTTGAGGCGGGTCATCTGCACTCGATGATCCTCTGGGGGCCGCCAGGTACAGGTAAAACGACGTTAGCAGAAGTTGCGGCAAATTATGCCAACGCCGAGGTCGAACGAGTCTCTGCCGTTACCTCTGGGGTCAAAGACATCCGTGCTGCGATAGATAAAGCCAGAGACAATAAGATGGCCGGTCGCCGTACTATCTTGTTTGTCGACGAGGTGCACCGCTTCAACAAAAGCCAGCAAGATGCTTTTTTGCCGCACATCGAAGACGGCACGGTGACGTTTATCGGCGCGACCACGGAAAATCCCTCTTTCGAGTTGAACAACGCATTGTTGTCACGTGCCCGGGTCTATAAATTGAAATCGCTGGAAACGGAAGAAATTCTGGCGGTCATCGAGCAGGCGTTGGCCGATAAGAGCCGCGGCATCAGCGATACTAATATGCGCTTCGTCGATGATGTAACAGAACGCTTGGCCGAGCTGGTTTGTGGTGATGCCCGTATGGCGCTGAACTATCTTGAGCAGCTCATCGATATGGCGGAAGAAGACGGCAGCGGCATTAAGCAGATCACCTTATCTTTGCTGGCTGAAGTGGCCGGAGAGAAGATTGGTCGTTTCGATAACAAAGGCGATCTGTGGTACGACATGATTTCCGCTCTACATAAATCGATCCGGGGCTCGAATCCTGATGCGGCACTGTATTGGTATGCCCGTATGCTGCAAGCGGGCTGTGATCCGCTGTACGTCGCTCGTCGTTTACTGGCAATTGCTTCGGAAGATGTCGGCAATGCCGATCCGCGCGGTATGCAGATTGCGGTTTCTGCCTGGGATTGCTTTACCCGGGTGGGGGCATATGAAGGTGAGCGGGCGATTGCTCAGGCAATCGTCTATCTGGCATGTGCACCGAAAAGCAATGCGGTCTACGTCGCCTTTGCGAATGCGAAAGAAGATGCCCGTAACCACCCTGATTATGAAGTACCACCTCATTTACGTAATGCACCAACCAAGTTAATGAAAGAATTAGGCTACGGGGCTGAGTATCGTTATGCCCATGACGAGCCTGGTGCCTATGCGGCCGGAGAGAACTATTTTCCACCGGAAATGAAAGAGACACGTTACTATCAGCCGACAAATCGAGGCTTAGAGACCAAAATTGCAGAAAAGTTGGATTATCTTGCTTCTTTAGATGCCAAAAGCTCATTAAAGCGCTACCAATAATAAGGCTTTTTGGGTATCGTTGAACAATTGACGTCAGACTTGCTGGCGTATGGAAAAATAAGATTATTTTGACATGAATTGTCTGAATAACATGCATTTCAGAATATTTAAGAGCACAGGATTAGCATGCTAGATTCTAAATTACTTCGAACTGAGCTGGACGAAACAGCTGAAAAACTCGCGCGTCGTGGTTTTAACCTCGATGTTGAAAAATTACGCAACCTTGAAGAGAAACGTAAGTCCCTTCAGGTAAAGACAGAAGAGCTGCAGGCTCTGCGTAACTCGCGATCGAAGTCGATTGGTCAAGCTAAAGCTAAAGGCGATCATGACGCAGCCGAGAAGATCTTGGCTGAAGTTGCCAATCTTGGTAACGAGCTGGATGACGCGAAAAAAGCCCTTGCTGAACTTCAAATCGAACTTCAGGACATTACGCTATCTGTGCCTAACCTGCCGGATGATTCTGTACCAGCAGGTAAAGATGAAGACGAGAACGTTGAGATCTCTCGCTGGGGTGAGCCAAAAAGTTACGATTTCGACGTAAAAGATCACGTTGATTTGGGTGAAATGGCCGGTGGTCTTGATTTCGCAAGTGCGGTTAAGATTTCTGGTTCACGCTTTATCGTAATGAAAGGCCAATTTGCGCGTCTTCACCGTGCGATTGCACAGTTCATGCTGGACCTTCACACCGAAGAGCACGGCTATACAGAAATGTATGTACCGTACCTGGTGAACAAAGACAGCTTGTTTGGCACAGGCCAGTTACCTAAGTTTGGCGAAGATCTGTTCCACACCCAGCCAGCTACTGAAGAAGGCGTAGGTATGTCACTGATCCCGACTGCCGAGGTACCAGTGACAAACATGGTGCGCGATACCATTACAGACGAAGCTGATCTTCCTCTGAAAATGACTGCTCATACACCGTGTTTCCGTTCTGAAGCGGGCTCATACGGTCGTGATACCCGTGGTCTGATCCGTATGCACCAGTTCGACAAAGTGGAATTGGTACAAATCACCAAGCCTGAAGATTCAATGGCTGCCCTGGAAGAGCTGACGGGTCACGCTGAGAAAGTTCTGCAGTTGTTAGAGCTGCCATACCGTAAAGTGGTTCTATGTACGGGTGACATGGGCTTTGGCGCATGCAAAACCTACGATCTGGAAGTTTGGGTTCCTGCGCAAGAAACTTACCGTGAAATCTCTTCATGTTCTAACATGTGGGATTTCCAGGCACGTCGTATGCAAGCTCGCTTCCGTCGTAAGGGCGAGAAGAAGCCAGAGCTTGTTCACACGCTAAACGGTTCTGGTCTTGCTGTTGGCCGTACGATGGTGGCGATTCTTGAGAACAACCAAGAAGCAGACGGCCGCATCGCTATCCCTCATGCACTGCGTAAGTACATGGGTGAGCAGACTCACATCGGTTAACGGCTCTGATCACCGTATGATCATTACAGCTGTTTACCGCTGGTAGAATACAACCTTGTTAAAACCCGGCTTCGGCTGGGTTTTTTATTGATTATTTAACCCCCGTCACCACTATCCGGCTCTTCTTACTCTTATGTCCAGCTTGCTTGTCTGACTTAATGTCCAGTGGAATAATATTTGCGTCATTGAGATTAATCGCCGGGAAACGGACTGAAATATCATTGGCAATATCCCTTAACATCACATCAAACAGAATAAAAATGGTGTCAGATATTCTTAAGGACAACTGATAGAGTGATTGTTTAGTCATCATCACATCTTCGGAGTCTAGATTGATCTGATCAAAATCGGCCTGCAATTCGTCAAGCATAAAGGCTGGGGGAGTCTGGCGCATGAGCACTGATAATTGCCCTAACCGACGCTGAACCATCTTAATATGGAGTTTGAGTTCTTGTTTTGAACCGGAATTATCAACATTGTAGTTTTCGATGGTGTGGCGAAAGCGACTTAGGCTATCGATAGCATTGAGCGTGATGGGCCAAAACGCCTGATACTGGTTGAACAATTGTTCTTTGCCGGCAGCCAGTAAACTTTGGGTAATAATATCATCAATAAGATACAGAACATGGCGTATAGCTTTGCCATGAATCGCTTGATTACGCCTTACCGAGAAGTGAAACCATTCATTCAGCAGGCTGTTAATACGCTGGCGCAAAATTCGGTGCATCGGCTTATGCGTATGCTCAGCCCGGTTAACTAAGGTTTGTAGCAGGGCTCTAATTGCTTTGGCTTCATTCAGTTCTTTCTGTGCGGGGGAATGGATCTGCGACAGACACTGATGAGATTGCCGGCGGTGAAAGCGTAATAGGTAAATTAGCTGGCGTAATCCAATTACCTGGTCAAATCGTGTCTGTAAGAGATCATTTGTTTGCTTTGACTGCCAGACCAAAAAACTGGTCGCGATCAAAGAAATCGCAAGTAGTAATATTATCCACATAATCCCTCCTGACAGATATTCAAACTTCTGGATATATTGATTCTGCAATATCTGTGCCGAAGAAAAGATAAGAACCGTTTGAATTAGTGCTATTTAAAACAGAGGGTTAACTGTTTATTGTTGAGGGGGAGGTGATGGGGTGTGCGATTTTGGGGAGTATTGACCCAGATTGGTGCAAACGGACTGCTGGATCTGCAGGTATAAAAAAGGCTCCGAAGAGCCTTTTTAAATAGAGTAATCGCTGTCTGCTTGAGTCAGTAATTAACTATGTTTTGTGATTGGATGAAGGTGAAACTCTTCGTCTTTCTCGCCCGCTCTCGGATCGTTGAAGTGTTTGATGTCCATTTCATTTTCAGATTTAGCCACGATACATGTTACCACGCTATCACCCGTGATATTCACGGCGGTACGGATCATATCCAGCAGACGGTCAACACCCATAATCAGCGCAATGCCTTCAATTGGGAGACCCACTTGGTTCAGTACCATTGCAAGCATGATCAGACCAACACCCGGAACACCCGCAGTACCAATCGATGCAAGAGTGGCCGTCATAATCACTGCCAGATAGTCACTCATGGTCAGGTCAATGTTAAAGGCCTGTGCAATAAAGACCGTCGCCACACCTTGCATGATGGCGGTACCATCCATGTTAATCGTTGCACCTAGCGGCACTGTAAATGAAGCAATCTTGTTGCTAACACCTAAGCGCTTGGTCGCTGTCTCCATGGTTACCGGAATGGTCGCATTTGAAGAGGCGGTAGAGAACGCAAACATAATAGCGTCTTCCATTTTCTTCAAAAATATCTTAGGGCTTAGACCTGTGAAGATCTTCAGCATTGAAGTATAAGTAACCAGACCATGGATCAGTAGTGTTGCTGTGAGTACCAGGAAGTATTCAAATAAGTTAAAAATCGCATCCAGGCCTAAGCTGGTGAACAATTTTGCCATCAGGAAGAAGACGCCGAACGGGGCGATGTTCATTAATAGCGCCACCAGCTTCATGATCACTTCATTTAAGTCTGTAAACATGGCAGAGATGCGTTCACCCGGCTTGCCTGCTGCACTGATAGCAATACCGAACAGAATAGCAAAGACAATGATCTGAAGGGTATTACCCTGAGCCATCGCGTTGATTGGGTTTGTCGGGAACATGCCAATGATGACATCACCCAGTGACGGCGCTTCTTTTGAAGCAAAACTGCTTGCTGCGGTTAAGTCAGCACCTGTACCTGGCTGGAAAATTGTACCCATGGCAAGGGCGAGTGTGATAGCAAGCGCGGTCGTTGCCAGGTAAAAAGCCAGCGTTTTACCCCCAAGTCGACCCAGGGTCTTGATATCATTGAGTGAACTGGTACCACATACCAGAGAAACAAAGACGAGTGGCACAACAAGCATTTTCAAGCTTGCAATAAATATTTTACCACCAACGTCGAACAGGCCATTGACAATGTATTCAAAGACAAAAGAGGTTTCAGCAAAAAGGGAACGAATGACAAATCCTGTCAAGATGCCCAACACCATACCGAGAATGACACGGCCGGTAAGCGACATTTTTTTCTTCTGTGTCTTCATGAATAGAACACTCCTTATAATTATTCACTCTGTAAATCATTCATCAGAGAGCGGAGCACATTAGCAGTAGTTTGGGTGTTAAAGCGAAGTAAAAGATGGCTCAAAATGCAAAGGTATGTTTCAGATCACACTTTTTATAGCGGAATAGCGTTCTGAAAACATTAAATTTAACCAAGCTTTAACCTGCGGTTTGATATTTAACCAAATATGATGTTGTTGCGTTGATATTTTAGGATGTTGCTCGCGGAATTTCGAATTACAAGCCATGTTATTGGCTCGATCAAAATTTTCATTAACAACTATAAACAGCAAGTCTTTATTCTACAGCGTGTTTTTCAGCACTAAACGTAATGATTTGGTTAACTATTTCACCAGTCAGGGACGTTTCAGGTAACGCCGCTGCAATTCAGAGTACGGCGCATAGAGGCACTGATATGAATATTTATGCTTAGACTTAAAGTGTGGGAGGGGGCTAAAAGAAACATTAAATAGTGTAAAGAATAAAAAAGGAGCCTCAGCTCCTTTTTCGATTAGTGATGTTAATGATTACATCACACGCATACCAGGCTGGGCGCCTTCGTGTGGCTCAAGGATCCACAGGTCTTTACCACCCGGGCCAGCAGCCAGGATCATGCCTTCAGACATACCAAACTTCATTTTACGAGGTTTAAGGTTCGCTACCATGACAGTATGCTTACCCACTAACTCTTCTGGCGTGTAGGCTGATTTGATACCGGAGAAAACCTGACGCATTTCACCACCGATATCCAATTGGAACTTCAGCAGTTTGTTTGCTTTAGGCACTTCTTCACAAGAAACGATTTTCGCGATACGCATATCCACTTTGGCGAAGTCATCAAACTCGATTTCAGCTTCAATAGGTTCGTCAATAAGAGGGCCGGTCGGTTTTTCTGCGGCTTCTTTTGCTGCTTTTTCTGCTGCCGCATCCTCTTTAGATGCTTCGAGCATGGCTTCTACATGTTTAGGATCGATACGGTTGAATAGCGCCTTGAACTTAGTCACTTCATGATCAGTGAGAGGCTTAGCAATACCCTCCCAAGTTAACGTCTCATTCAGGAATGCTTCAGTACGCTCTGCCAGCAGAGGCATAACCGGTTTCAGGTAAGTCATAAGAACGCGGAACAGGTTAATACCGACAGAGCAGATTTCTTGTAGCTCTTGATCTTTACCTTCTTGTTTCGCAACAACCCATGGGGCTTTCTCATCAACGTACTGGTTGGCTTTATCAGCAAGCGCGGTAATTTCACGGATAGCGCGGCTGTACTCGCGCGATTCGTACAGTTCAGCAATGCGATCAGCCGCTGCAACAAACTCGGCATACAGTTCTGGCTCGGCGAAGCTTTCAGACAGCTTGCCGTCAAAACGCTTAGCAATGAAGCCGGCATTACGAGATGCCAGGTTAACAATCTTGTTGACCACATCGCTGTTTACGCGCTGGGTAAAGTCGTCAAGATTAAGATCCAGATCATCAATACGGCTATTTAGCTTTGCCGCGTAGTAGTAACGAAGACATTCCGGATCCAGATGCTGAAGGTAAGTACCCGCTTTAATAAAGGTACCTTTAGACTTCGACATTTTCGCGCCGTTTACGGTGACATAACCATGCACAAAGACATTGTTTGGTTTACGTAAACCCGCGCCATCAAGCATCGCAGGCCAGAACAGGCTGTGGAAGTAAACAATGTCTTTACCGATGAAGTGATATAGTTCGGTAGAACTGTCTTTGTTCCAGAACTCATCAAAGTCCAGGTCATCGCGTTTGTCGCATAGGTTCTTGAACGAGCCCATGTAGCCGATCGGTGCATCTAGCCATACATAGAAGTATTTGCCGGTTTCACCTGGAATTTCGAAACCGAAGTAAGGTGCATCACGGGAGATATCCCACTGTTGCAGACCAGACTCAAACCACTCTTGCATTTTGTTTGAGGTTTCGGTTTGAAGCGCGCCTGACTTGGTCCACGCTTTCAGCATCCCTTCGAACTGAGGCAGGTCGAAGAAGAAATGTTCCGAATCTTTCATGATCGGCGTTGCGCCAGAAACGGCAGACTTAGGATCAATCAGATCGGTCGGGCTGTAAGTTTCACCACAGTTGTCACAGTTATCGCCGTATTGGTCTTCAGCTTTACATTTCGGGCAAGTGCCTTTTACGAAACGGTCGGGCAGAAACATTTCTTTCTCAGGATCAAACAGCTGAGAAATCGTGCGGCTAGTAATAAAGCCATTATCTTTAAGCTGAGTATATACAAATGATGCCAGCTCACGGTTTTCATCTGAATGGGTGCTGTGGTAGTTATCAAAGCTAATATCAAAGCCAGCAAAGTCCGCTTGGTGTTCTTTGCTCACTTCCGCAATCATCTGCTCAGGTTCCATACCCATCTGCTGGGCCTTAAGCATGATTGGAGTACCGTGTGCATCGTCAGCACAAATGAAATGAACTTCGTTGCCGCGAAGGCGCTGATAGCGCACCCAAATATCCGCTTGTACATGTTCAAGCATGTGACCTAAGTGGATAGAACCGTTAGCGTACGGCAGGGCGCAGGTCACCAGAATTTTTCTTGGATTTGCAGCCATAATTACTTATTTCGCTCATGATGGGTAAAAAGATTTTAAGCTACAAATATTACCTGAAGGGCACGCTATTGCCTAGGGTCTGACAGCGTTATTCGACCTCAATAGCAGCGATATTTAGGGTTTGGTGATACGCTATACCCAAGTTACCTCAAGATGCAGGATTCAGAGTGATGCCAGCCAGTTTACTTCAAGGAAAATGTGCGAAGGAATGGCTGGTCCTTTCGAGTGCATTTGACACAGAAGTAAACTGGCTGGATCACTCCCGAAGGGCGAGTTTTCCAGGTACTAATGTTGCGTTGCTGATTTTTAATGTAGAGCGCTATATCTGCAAATCAGCGCCTGACCTTAGCACCTGGAAATTCTCGCTGAAACGAGCATCTTGAGGTAACTTGGGTATAAACCCGGAATAATAATAACGGAGCGCTATACATTATGGGTAACGACTCAATGATCCGATTTGAAAATGTTGCAGACATCTGCCTATGGCTGAACCATTTTGAGCACCCCTGGCTGCATCACGCATGGGCTGAAACGCCGAATGTGGTGTCGGTTTCGGCCCAGGGATTGGTCACCATTAGTTTGCCTTTTGCGGCCGCAACGGTGGCTGAGCTGTTAGAACACTGGATTATCACCCAGCAACAATTACATCATGTTGCTGCCAATATGGCCTTCACTGTGCAATGTCATGTCGCCCCGCTATCGAGCGGTGATAAAGCCCCGCTGAAAGGGGTAAAGAACATTATCGTTGTCAGCTCAGCCAAGGGGGGGGTCGGTAAATCAACCACTGCTGTTAATCTGGCACTCGGCCTGAAACAGCAAGGCGCAAAAGTCGGGCTGCTCGATGCTGATATTTACGGCCCATCTGTCCCGATGATGTTGGGAACGGTTGATCAAAAACCGCAATCGCCTGACGGCAAGATGATGATGCCGATTGAATCATGCGGTTTGTTTACAAACTCTGTTGGTTATCTGGTTCCCGCGGAGAGTGCGACGATCTGGCGTGGCCCGATGGCTTCAAAAGCACTGACCCAAATTCTGACTGAAACCTGGTGGCCCGATCTCGACTATTTGGTGATTGATATGCCTCCGGGTACCGGCGATATTCAATTGACGCTGGCTCAGCAGATCCCGGTGACCGGTGCGATTGTTATTACGACGCCGCAAGACTTAGCGCTGGCAGATGCGATTAAAGGCATCAGTATGTTTAATAAAGTCGAGGTGCCCGTCATCGGGATAGTGGAGAACATGAGTTACCACATCTGCAGCAACTGCGGCCATCATGAACCTATTTTTGGCACCGGTGGCGCAGAGCGAATGGCGAAGGAATATTCGGTACCGTTATTGGCCCAACTGCCGTTGCATATCAAAATTCGTGAAGATATTGACCGTGGGAAGCCAACCGTTGCAGCCTCGCCTGATTCCGAGCAAGCCGCCGCCTATATTGATCTGGCCGGAGCGGTTGCCAGTCGATTATTTTGGCAAGGTACAGTGGTTGCAGAGCAGATTACTATTCGTACAATGTAACGTTTTGCGTGAAAATCTGTGAAGGATTTCCAATCTAATGTGTCAGGTGTCTCATTTTTGCTGGTATCTGACGCTGTGAATCCCTATAATCAGGCCGTTTAATTTTTCACCTAGCCACGTTGTCTTACAGGTGCTCTTTGATATGTCTGAAAACTCACACCAATGCGTAATTATCGGTATCGCAGGCGCTTCTGCGTCCGGTAAAAGTCTGATTGCCAGTACTGTTTATAAAGAATTAAAAGAAAAAGTAGGCGATCATCAGATCGGTGTAATCACGGAAGATTGTTACTACAACGACCAAAGCCACCTGAGCATGGATGAGCGGGTTAAAACGAATTACGATCACCCGAATGCTCTTGATCACAACCTTCTGTGTGATCATCTGCAACAGCTGATCGAAGGTAAAGCCGTAGAAGTACCTCAGTATAGCTACAGCGAACATACCCGCACGGATGAAACGACCTCAATGACACCGAAGAAGGTGATCATTCTGGAAGGTATTCTGTTGCTGACCGATCCGCGTTTACGTGAAATTATGCACGCAAGTATATTTATGGATACGCCATTAGATATTTGTTTGCTGCGTCGCCTGCAGCGTGATGTTGCTGAACGTGGCCGTACCATGGAATCGGTACTTGTGCAGTATCAAAAGACCGTACGTCCTATGTTTATGCAGTTTATTGAGCCATCGAAACAATATGCTGACATCATTGTTCCACGAGGCGGTAAAAACCGTATCGCGATCGACGTGTTGAAAGCGCATATTGCCAGGCTTCTTAAATCATAAAATTGCTTATTAAGGCTGACGTTGTCAGCCTTTTTTATATCCGTTTTTTAAGCCATCATGAATAAATACGGATAACATGACTATTTAAATGGGCAGCCTATACGGCTGTCTTTTTTTTACTTTACTCATCGCTAACCCCAACCATGTTAATGAATTCTCGCTGAACTCTGCATCTTCGGTGGTTTGGGTATATACTTTCTTTCTTGTCTTTGATGTAAAAGCATTTTTATTTTACGTGCGAATTATGAGCGGTGAGTGTTTGTAGGAAACTAACAATGGTTATCGCTGTCATAAACGGCAATTGGCTAGATTGCCTGACGGATTAATTTACCAGCTTGATATGATTTACCTCATCGAATCAGGAAGAACGGATCACACAGAGGATACAATGAAAAAGCTACTTTATATTTTACTGGCCATCGTACTCATCGTTGTCGTGGGTATTGGTGCTTTACTCGCGCTGGTGGATCCTAACCAGTTCAAGCCCTTGCTAAGCGAACAAGTTAAGAAGGCGACGGGGCGAGATTTGGTTATTACGGGTGACATTAGCTGGCGTTTCTTTCCGAGTATCGGATTTAACCTGGGGGAGACCGAATTTAGAAATCCTGACGGTTTTGCCGAACCGAATTTGGTGAAACTGGGCAATGCAGAGCTATCTGTTTCAGTCATGCCATTATTCTCGCAGCGTCTAGATATTGGCAATATCAGTCTTTATGATGCGCGTGTTTTTATCCAGACACGTGCGGATGGTGTGAGTAACTTAGATGGCTTGGGTGAGCAGCAAGGTGAAGTGAGTGAGCCGGCTACACCGTCCACACCTGCAGAAGCTGAGCCTGAGCCCGTTGGACCTGAAAGCAGTCAGCCGTGGTCAGTCAGCTTAGCGGGTATGGAGCTGGTTAATGCCAGTGCAATCGTTCGGGATGATAAAGCGGGCACCATAACGGAAGTCAGCCGCTTGAACGTCAGTTTGGCTCATTTCGCCCCGGGCGAATGGACCAGTGCTAATTTTGATGTCACCGGTAACAATGGCGAGCTGAGCTTTACGGCCAAAGGTGAAACGGGGCTGCTTATTCTGCCGGGTTTCAAAGATGGCGAGCTGAAAGCATTAACCTTATCTGCAACCGCGAAGGATCCTGTGAATGATATTGAGGTATTTGAGCTAGGCGTTGATAAGTTTAAAGTGGGAGAGTGGTCGACTATTTCCTACAACACCAAAGGGCAGGTGCCAGATCTTGGTTTTGATGCCAATGGTCAGACACGGCTTAAACTCAGCAAAGATTTTAATGTTGCCGAGCTGGAACAACTCACATTGGCGGCCAAACTGAAAGGTAATACGCTTCCCCGTCCGGAGATGACCGTCAAGCTCAATGCAGATGCCAGCTATGATGTGGCCAAAGGTCTGGCAACGCTGAGTCGTTTTGAAACCGCTATCGACGAAATTACGATGAAGGGCAAGGGATCATTCCAGAATGCCGATGTTCCGGCTGTACGATTTGCCGTAAACAGTGACAACATCGATTTGGATGCCTTCCTTGGCCTGAAGCAAGCACCTTCAGGTAAGCCTTCGGCAGAGGATGGCAAGCAGGTTGCACCCTCTCAGCCTGGTTCGCAATCGGATGAAGCGGTCCCGGTATCGGATATCGAGCCGGATCTGTCGGTACTGAAAACACTGGATCTGGCGGGTACGATGAATATTGGCAAATTGAAAGCCGCCAATGCCAGAGTCTCTAACGTGCAGATTGATGTGAAAGTTAAAAAAGGGATACTTACGCTTAACCGCTTTGACGCCAATTTATATGGTGGCTCAGTGAATGCGCAGGCAACGATCGATGCCAATGGCAAGCTACCCAAGTACCAGGTAACCAAGCAGATCAGGGGCGTGCAGGTTCAGCCAATGCTGGTCGACATTGTACAAAACGATACCCTGGCAGGTACCGGGAATATCGATGTTACGTTATCGGGTGCAGGGCTTGCGGAAAAACGGATACGTCAGAATACATCGGGTACGATAGACATTAACTTTGCCGATGGTGCTGTTTACGGAGTCAATATTCCGCAAATGATCCGTGAAGCCAAAGCAACCCTTAAAGGGCGAAAGGCGGAATACGTGAAAGAAGACAAGAAGACCGACTTCTCTGCGTTAACAGCCACCGTTAAGTTAGGCAAGGGGGAGGCCTCAACCAATAACCTGTATCTTGCATCACCGTTGCTTCGGATTGATGGCAAGGGCAAGACCAACCTGATGAGTGAAGCGATTAACTTTACCATTAACACCTCTGTGGTCGCGACCAGCAAAGGTCAGGGCGGGAAAGAGATTGATGAGGTTGCGGATTTAACCGTTCCAATTGATGTTAGAGGTGACTGGAAGCAGCCGACCTTTTCGCTTAACCTGAAACAGTTGCTCAAACAGAACAATGAGTTGGAAGAGAAAGCTAAAAAAGAACTGGATCGTGGTCTGGAGAAGTTGCTTGGCGATAAAGCCAAGGATGACAAAATTAAGGATGCAGCGGATAAATTGCTGAAAGGCTTATTTAACTAATCGCTTTATTTTACCGAACGACGAAACGAAAAGGCTTGCCACAATAGGGCAAGCCTTTCTTTTTTCTGATAAATCTGTATGCCCATTATCCTTATCGGAATTAGGCGGCCGATTTTCGCTTCTTATTGATTTTTTGTGACACCAAAGTGTCCTGGAATGCTAATAACAGATCAACGGCAGATAACATTCCTACCAGCTGCCCGGTTTTATCTAACACCGGAGCCGCCCCAATGTGGTGATTCAGTATCGTGCCGACAGCCTTGGTTAAGGTATCGTAAGTCCGGACATGAATTACATTTTTAATCATCACGTCACCCACATGCAGATCGTCTGTCAGTGCATAGTCATGGCCAATATCAGGTGACTCATCAACCCAGCCCGGTCGGCGTAATTCTCGGTCACTGATAATCCCCCTCAGCTCACCGTCAGCACCGATGACCGGCAGATGGCGAATGGCTTTATCGCGCATCAGAAAGAAAGCCTCACGCAGGCCGGCTTCAGGGGAAATAGTAATTACTTTGCGGGTCATGTATTCCGAGACTTTTGTTGGCATCACATCTTCCTTTGGTGAAAGTGAATGGATGTTGCCTTTCTTACGCTAACCAAATCAAACCGTATGAACTGCGACTCGTTACACATTTTTACTTTCTCTTAACTTTTTTGTCGCTATTATGTGTGGCAGGGTTAAGAAAGCTTATGAATGTTTTACCCTTTGGGATAATTGTGCCGATTGGCCCTATCCAAAGGGGATTAAAGGAGTTGATGTGGATTCGGTTACTCAGGCTGCGCTAGGCGCCACGGTTGCTGCCGTGGTTGCAGGAAAAAAATGTACGCCTAAGGTGTTACTGGCTGGGGCTACTCTCGGCACTTTGCCCGATCTGGATGTCTTTATTGGTTATGGTGATCCGGTCTCTGATATGGTGAAACACCGTGGCTTCAGCCACTCTCTGTTGGTTCTGCTGCCCTTTGCCAGCATACTTGCATGGGGCTGGCAGCGTTATATGGCAACGCGATTGACGTTTCCACGGTTATGGCTGCTTGTCACGGCGTGTCTGCTGACCCATCCCGTACTGGATGGGTTCACGTCCTATGGTACGCAGTTGTTCTGGCCACTGGATGTCAGCGTGGCGATATCGAGTATCTTCATCATCGATCCGCTTTATACCGTGCCGTTACTGGTGATGCTTTCAGCCAGTTTGCTGTGGCGTGAAAAAATGGCAAGGTTATGCGGAATAGGCCTGACCATTTCCACGCTTTATCTGGTTTGGTCAGTCGTTGCTCTCAATCTTGTTGAGTCCAGAATTGCTGCAGACGTCAAAGATACCCCATTGGAAAATAAGCCAATATTTATTGCGCCGACCCCTTTCAATACGGTGTTATGGCGGGTTGTTGTGCTTGATGGTGATACTTATTGGGAAGGACTGACCTCATTGCTGGATGACAACACGGCAATTGATTTTATCTCCAAGGAACGTGGACAGTGGCCGCTAGCAGATAAACCGGATCATCTTGTGATGCTGGAAAAGTTTACCCGGCAGTTTGTGAAGTATCGTCAAATCGATAATACGCTGACGGCAACCGATCTTCGCTTAGGGATGGTAGACTACCTGCCATTTCGTTTTGTCTTTGCTAAGCTGGGGGCAGATCAACAATGGCAAGCACTGGTACCTGAACAACTTGATGCGGCTCGCGTCAGACCAAAGCATTTACCTGCGTTATGGCTGCGCTTATTGGGTAACCAGGACATTAATGCAGACTTATGCCATGTAAAAGAGTGCACGGAAACGATAAATACTCATTCATAGGAGAAGGGAGCGTTCAGCTCCCTTTTTTATGCCTGTTTGTCTGCATTGACTTGGCTGGATTAATCTTCAGGCTGATTTTTGCTCGGATCGGTCACTATCTCGTAAGGCCAGTAATGGTGGCCGATACGGATCAGCAGTGTGGCGGCGGCAAGGATAAACGCGGCCAATGCCAGCCAGACGACCAAAATGCCGTCCAAGTCTTTCATTCCCAGTGTGATATACCGTGCTATCGCCATTATTGCGATATAGATAGGATAGCGAACGGGAATTTTACCGTTAACAACGAATTGCTGCACCATGGCCAATACTTCAAGATAAATAAACATCAGCAAGATATCTGTCAGCTGAATATTACGGTTAACGAGCACATGAATGAATTCATTGATCATGGCAAACAGGGTTGCCAGAGTGATAGCGACTAATAAAATAGCTTCAAGAACATGAAACAATTTCAGAAAACGAGAGCTGAAGGCTTTAGGTAAATGTGATGGCATAAACTCTCCGGGCATAACGCCTGACCGTGTTATTACGGCTTATTGGAATAATTACTTATAACGTAAAGCGAATAGCAAACCCTGCGGCAGTGGGCTTGCACAGCCGCAGGGTGTTGTAAGCACTTACCAGTCGATACCTTTACGGGCTTTAATCCCGCTTTCAAAAGCATGCTTAATGTTTCTGACTTCAGAGACGGTATCTGCCATATCGATTAACGAACGGTGCGCCGCGCGGCCTGTAATAATGACAGACTGCATCTTAGGGCGGTGACTGATTGCTTCAATGACTTCATCCAGCTCAACATAACCATACGTGACCATGTATGTCATTTCATCAAGCAGTACGACATCATAGCTGTCATCGGCCAGCATCTTCTTACATTCGCCCCAGGTCGCCTGTGCTGCGGCTATATCGGTTTCTTTGTTTTGTGTATCCCAGGTGAAACCGGTTGCCATTACCGAGAAATCAACGCCGTGCTGTTCCAGTAATTGACGTTCACCGCAATCCCAGGTGCCTTTTATGAACTGGCCGACGCCACACTTAAGGCCATGGCCAACAGCACGGGCAACGGTGCCGAAACCGGAGGTTGATTTTCCTTTGCCATTACCTGTAATGATCAGAAAAATCCCTTTTTCTATCTGAGCGGCTTCAACACGCGCATCCACTTGATCTTTTACTTTCTGTTGGCGCGCCTTATAGCGTTCGTCTTTAGTGGTTTCGTCAACCATGGGTCTTCCTTTGTTTTTATGTCGAATTTAATTATCAATATGATGATGAAAACAGGGCTAACAAGGCCATATACCCTGATAGTTCGGCAATTTGCTGCGCGGCACCCAGACAATCACCGGTATAGCCGCCCAATTGTTGCTGAAACCATTTACCACACAGATAGCGTATTGCGACCATAACAAGCGTTAAGGTAATCGCTGCGTCAATTGGCAGTAACAGTAACATAACCAGGCCAGTACCGAGTAAAATCCATAGATCCTGCTGGCTTTGCTGATTAGCCAGTGGCTTAACTTTACTTTGCTGATCGGCCCTGACATATGGATATGAAAAAATCAGGCTGGCAGCGCAAATACGGCTTATGCTGTGCATGACGATCAACAGGATTGCCGGCAAGGCTGGATCAATACGTGCCAGTGCAGACAGGCTCACCCATTTACACCCGAGCATCATGACTAACGAAGCAGCCCCATAGGTTCCCAAGCGTGAATCTTTCATGATGTCGAGCTTGCATTCAACCGTCCAGCCACCGCCAAAACCATCAAAAACATCGGCGAGTCCATCCTCATGAAAAGCCCCGGTAGTCAGGATGCTGGTCACCATTGCGAGGGCAAGGGCGAGTTCCGGTGGCCAAATGAGGATGGCGAGTAAGTAAACCGCCGCACTGATCAAACCAATAATAATACCTACAGCACCAAAATAGCGATTGGCCTGATTGAGGTGCTGAGTTGAGTAGGGCGTATCTGCCGGAATCGGGAGCCGGGTAAAAAAGGCCAGCGAAACAAGGAATATCTGCCATTGTCGCTGCCAGCCCGTTGCTTCGTTTCGTGCCGGTGGCATGGCCGTCTGTTCTTGTTCTGATGGCGCGTGCTGTTCAGTGTTTTGCTGGCTCACACCGTGACTCCTGCATCGGTGAAGCTGGCCATTTCGTTATAGAAAGTACAGGCTGATTCGATAATTGGCAGTGCCAGGGCTGCACCGGTTCCCTCGCCCAGGCGTAGCCCCAGGTTTAATAGTGGGGTCGCTTCAAGGTGCTGCAGCATACGCTGGTGGCCAGACTCTTCAGAGCAATGACAGTAAATGAAATAAGCGTTCGCTTCGGGATGCATACTGACAGCAATCATTGCCGCAGCGGTTGAAATAAATCCATCGACGAGTACCACCATTTTATTTTCGGCCGCTTTCAACATACCGCCGACAATTTGAGCAATTTCGAATCCACCGATGCTTGCAAGTATATGCAACGGATCATTAAAGCGGTCTTGGTGCAGGTCGAGAGCCTGAGTGATCAGATCAACTTTACGCTGCAGCTGCTGATTATCGATCCCGGTACCGCGGCCGACGCATTCATCGGCAGGAATACAGAGCAAAGCTGCCATAATTGCCGACGCACTGCTGGTATTGCCGATCCCCATCTCACCAAAGCCAACCAAATTACAGCCTTGCTGATAAAGTGCATCAACGACATCTGCACCGTACTGTATGCCTTGCAGTGCAGTATCGACGGGCATTGCAGGTTGCTGGCTGAAATCAGCGGTACCATGGCCCAGACGGTGTTTGATCAGGTTGTGATGATCTTCGGGTTCAACCTTAATTCCGGCATCAATGACTTTTAATACCATATTATTGGTTCGGCAGAAGCAGTTGATGGCTGCACCTCCGGCAAGAAAGTTAGCGACCATCTGTCCCGTGACTTCGCTTGGCGCGATGCTCAGGCCATGCCGGGCAATTCCATGATCGCCAGCAAAAACCAGCAGGTGAGGCTGGTCGACCGAAATTGTTTCAGTCTGCTGAATGAGCGCTAGCTGCATCGCAACGGTTTCTAACTGCCCTAGAGAACCTAATGGCTTGGTTTTATTGTCAATTTTATCCTGGATCTGTGCTGAAAGCATGGTGTCTGGTCGGGTGATGGTAAACATGGAACCGCTCTCCTTGGGCAGGTATAGGTGGTACTGCGAGAGAAATTTTGCGGGAGAGAAGGGCACAAAGCAATGAAAATATTCGTAATAATCAGCTTGCTAGCAGTTACATTAAAAAAGTGGCAGAAGGGTTAACCGAATGGATACAGGAGGGCTTTAATAACCGATTCTTCCTGAATATAGAAACGCCCGCAATCGCGGGCGTTTCTATGTTGTCAGCTTGAAACCAAACCGGCAGGGTATTAACCGCCTAAGGTATCTGTTGCAACTTTATAGGTTGGATCTTCCAGCATATTCACTTCAACCAGATTACCGGCTTTTTTCAGTAAGCTACGGCACTCTGGGCTTAAATGACGGATATGCAATGTTTTACCCTGGCTGGCATAACGTTCAGCGATGGTATCAATGGCTTCAATCGCGGAATGATCAGCGACGCGCGATTTAGCAAAATCAATGATGACAGCTTTAGGGTCATTTTTCGCGTCGAACAGTTCTTGGAAGTGAGACACCGAACCAAAGAAAATCGGTCCATTTACTTCGTAGATCTTAGTGCCTTTCTCGTCAGTATGCGTAGCCGCGTAAACATGCTTAGCGTGATCCCATGCGAAGACCAGTGCAGAATAGATAACACCCACGATAACCGCAGCGGCAAGGTCGGCGGCAACAGTGACACAAGTTACCAGAATGATCGTGAAGAAGTCATGCTTCGGTACTTTACGGGCCATCTTAAAGCTTGCCCACTCAAAGGTACCGATCACGACCATGAACATAACACCAACCAGTGCTGCCAGCGGGATCATCTCAATCAGCGCCGAACCGAAAAGAATGAAACACAACAAGCCAACCGCACCAGAGATGCCAGACAGACGACCGCGACCACCAGAGTTAATGTTGATCATAGACTGTCCAATCATCGCACAACCACCCATGGCGCCGAAGACTGAACAGGTCACATTGGCAACACCCTGACCGACACATTCACGGTTACCCTTGCCGCGAGTTCCTGTCATTTCATCAATAACGGTCAGAGTCAGTAGCGATTCAATTAAACCCACAGCAGCAAGGATTAATGAATAAGGAAGGATAATACGCAGGGTTTCCATATTGAAACCGACTTCCGGTAATGCAAAGCTTGGCAGTGTGCCAGCCAGGGTGGCATTAACATCACCGCTCATCGCCCGAACGAAGTCGATAACGGTACGGGAATCAAGCCCAAGAACGTTTACAAGCACAGTAACGGTAATAATGGCCACAAGGGAAGAAGGTACTGCTGTGGTGAGCTTTGGCAAAAAATGGATGATGAACATTGTCAGGGCAACAAGCCCTAACATGATGTACAGCTGAGAGCCCTGCATCCACTCGAGTGCACCTGTTGCATCAGGTACTTTGAACTGGCCCAATTGAGCAAGGAATATAACGATGGCAAGACCGTTAACAAAGCCGATCATCACAGGGTGTGGCACCATGCGGATGAATTTACCGAGTTTGAAAACGCCAGCAAGAATTTGAAACAGGCCCGCCAGCATAACGGCGGCAAACAGGTACTGAACACCATGTTCAGCGACGAGGCTGACCATTACAACAGCCATAGCGCCTGTTGCACCAGAAATCATACCTGGGCGACCACCTAAAATAGCTGTGATGATACCGACAATGAAAGCGGCATACAGGCCAACCATTGGGTCAACACCTGCCACAAAGGCAAAGGCAACGGCTTCAGGGATCAGGGCTAACGCAACGGTCAAACCCGAGAGTATGTCATTTTTTATAGAGTGGTGTGAAAATTGAGGAAATTCAAACATTATAATAAGTTTTATATCAGTCGGGTTGATGAGATCAATCACATTAAGTAACTGCGCTGAATGTTCAGTTATTTAATACGGTTGGTATTACTGAGCATTGAAAGACGCGAATCCTACAGAAATATGTGATTTGGTTCAACTTTCATACTAAATTAGTTTACAGAAATGTCAAAATTAGCATCAAAGTTTGATGTGAATTGGATTAAGGGTGAAAAATGATGATTATCAGCGTCGCTGAATTTAAGGGAAAAAAAAGCCATGCATTAAGCATGGCTTTTTCGGTTTATGCTACTTAGTCTTGCGAAGGCTTCGTCATCGGTGCCGTCGCTGTACTCGTGGCCGTTTTACTGCCAGCCTGACGAATTTTAGATCGTACTTCGCGCAGAGGAGCAGAGGCAACAACTGTCGACTCCCCACTTTCTGCAGGTGCCGGCGCTTTAACCATCGGAGATGTGGTATGGCGTCCACGAGGGGCTGTTGATGTTACAGCTGCCTGCGTAGCTTTCACTGTTACAGGTTTTACAACCGGAGCTTCAGCGGCAGGGGCCTTGGTTGCAACAACAGGCTCTGCAGATTCAGCCTCTTTCTCTTCGGCAACAGGCGCCGCAGAGATCGCTGGTTGAACGCTTTCAGCGACCGGCTCTGCGGTTGCTTTAGCTTCCATTGTGTTCGCGTCTGTAACCTGCGTCTTGGCAGCAGGACGAAGCGGGAACGCTTTACCCATTGCCAGCTCAGGCATTGCAACGCCACCTAAAGTTGTATGAACCGTTTCTTTCGTATCAACGATTTCAGCGGTTACAGCTTCAGCAACTGGTGCGGTTTCAACAACCGGTGCCTCAGTAAGAGGTGCTGCTTCAGCAACGTCAGCTGTTGGTTGAACGGCTTCAACAACAGGTTTAGCTGCACGAGACCAAACTTTACCCATTGCCATTTCCGGTGAGGCGACACCTGAAACAGGGCGGGATGATTTTGGCTTTTCAACAATTGAAACAACGTGTTCCAAGTTGTTTAATGTATCTGAAGCTTCTTCAACAGCATGGCCTACAGCATCAGTAACGGCCTGATCAACAAGGTCGGTTTTTTCAACTTTGGTATCACGCATACGACGACGGCGTTGACCGCTGGCACGTAGATGACGCGGAGAACGTCGATTACGGCGCTGACCACCTTCCTGCTCGTTGTTCTGTTCTTGCTGGTCGTTATCAACCTGAACATCTTGAGCTAATGCTTCTTTGGCAACAGCCGTGCCCATTTCTTGCAAAGGAGAAGCGACTGTATTCTCTTCCACAATTTCTGGCTGAGTGGCCGGGGTTTGTACTGGTGCATTGTCGACATCATTTGTGATGCGTACTTTTTTACGCAGCTGACGACGCTGACGGCGTTGTTTCACTGTCGCGACTTTTTCCTGCTCAGTAACACGTGGCTCGTCGAGGACAGGCTTTTCAACTTTAACTTGTTGTTCTTCCTGATGACGCGGCTTCTGAGGTTTTGTTTCGTCTTTACGTGGCTGACGCTTCGCTTCCTCACGCGGAGGACGTTGCTTCGTTGGTTTCTCCGCTTGCGGTTGCTGATCTTGCTTCGGTTTTTCCTGGCGACGACGTTGTTGACGTTGCTCCCCGTCAGCTTCCTGACGGTTACGATTCTTACGTGAATCATCGCCATCACGGCGGCTATCGCGGCGGCTATCACGGCGGTTATCACGGCGGCCATCGCGGCGGCCATCGCGCTGGCCATCGCGGCGGCTACGGTCGTCTTTTTCTTCTGTTGCGTTCTTCTCTGGCTCCGCTTCAGCCTGACCAGAGAAAAGATCAGTTAATGCAGAGAAAAGGCGACTGAACAGGCCTGGTTTCTGCTCTGTTTCAATTTCAACTTTAGCCGGTGCTTGAGGCTTTTTAGCCATTGGCGCAGGTTTTTTGGGAGCAGCAAACCCTTGCAGTACAGGCTCTTCGCGCTTTTTAGCAATACGCTCTTGCTGTGGCGATTCTGCTGCTTCAGCTTCTTTCAGTTCATCGATAATTTTCGGAATGTGGTAAGAAAGTGTATCTTTCTCATCCCCTTCGCGTACACGCATCACTTCAAAGTGAGGTGTTTCCATATCCGAATTAGGTACGATCACAACACGAACTTTGTGATACTTCTCAATATGTTGGACCGATCGACGTTTTTCGTTCAACAGGTATGAAGCAACGGCTACCGGAACAATGGCCAAAACCTGCGCACTGTTGTCTTTCAGCGCCTCTTCTTCGATCAGGCGAAGGATAGACAATGACAGTGATTCGTTATCACGCACAACACCGGTACCGGTACAGCGTGGACACACATGGTGGCTTGCTTCAGCCAGTGACGGGCTTAAACGCTGGCGTGACATTTCAAGCAGACCGAAGCGAGAAATGCGACCAATTTGCACGCGTGCACGGTCCATACGTACTGCTTCACGCAGACGATTCTCAACTTCACGCTGATTACGAACCGGCGTCATATCGATAAAGTCGATAACAACAAGGCCGCCTAAATCACGCAAACGAAGTTGACGCGCAATTTCATCTGCGGCTTCAAGGTTGGTTTGCAGTGCAGTTTCTTCAATATCACTGCCTTTAGTCGCACGCGCTGAGTTGATATCGATAGATGTTAAAGCTTCTGTCGGATCGATAACAATGGAGCCGCCAGATGGCAGATGAACATTACGCTGGAACGCAGATTCAATCTGGCTTTCAATCTGGTAGTGGCTAAATAGCGGTACTTCACCTTCGTACTGTTTTACTCGAGAGAGGAAATCAGGACGAATAAGCTTAATGTGATCACGTGCACGATCGAAGATTTTCGGGCTATCGATAAGAATTTCACCGATATCACGACGTAGGTAATCGCGAATTGCACGAGCAATGACATTACTTTCCTGATGGATCAGGAAAGGTGCAGGGTTTGAGGCTGCGGCTTCTTTAACAGCACTCCAGTGATTAAGCAGAACATTCAGGTCCCACTCAAGCTCTTCACCCGATTTGCCCACACCCGCAGTACGAACGATTAAGCCCATACCATTTGGCAGTTCCAGCGTACTGAGTGCCGCTTTAAGTTGGGTACGCTCTTCACCTTCGATACGACGAGAAATACCGCCTGCACGAGGGTTATTCGGCATCAGAACAAGATAACTTCCGGCCAATGAGATAAACGTAGTGAGAGCCGCGCCCTTATTGCCACGTTCTTCTTTGTCTACCTGAACGATAACTTCCTGACCTTCTTTCAGCACTTCCTTGATGTTAGGACGGCCCTGATAAGAGTAGTTAGCTGGGAAGTAATCGCGAGCAACCTCTTTAAGAGGAAGAAAACCGTGACGTTCAGCACCATAGTCAACAAACGCAGCTTCCAGGCTTGGTTCGATGCGGGTGATACGGCCTTTATAAATATTTGCTTTTTTAGATTCGTGGCCAGGGCTTTCGATATCAAGATCGAAAAGCTTCTGCCCATCAACTAATGCGACGCGCAACTCTTCCTTCTGAGTCGCGTTAATCAACATTCTTTTCATTATATTGTACTCGTTTTATTGTCGTTGTTTTAGCGAGCTAATTAAAAATACTTTATCGGTGGTGCCGGACTCCAAGTCTTATGTACGAGTGCAGCCTCACGGCTGGAAATTCAGGAGTGCTTCTGGCAACACTTATCATCCAACGGTATCGAGATGGTTAGATCTGAAATATATCGCTGGTATCACCGCATCGACGCGGTTGTATCTATCACACCAATAAAAAATCTATAATCTGACACGCTAATAATGGCTCTAGCGACCATAACGTCTTACGCCGTGTGCTGCGTATATCACTAGAGCTGCATAAGAAATAGTCATTCAGGTGGGCTTTTGCTCACCTTGTTATTAAAGTAGGCATATTTCCCTACTCTGTACGCAATGATAGCAGGGTGACTTTTTTGCGGCAATCTGCTTTGCATGCATGATACAATCAAAACCTATGAAAGAAGATAAACCAAAAGTGCAATTCATCGAGATATCCGATGACTTTGCTGGCCAGCGGATCGATAACTTTCTCCGCGCTCGGCTTAAAAACGTTCCAAAAAGTATGATTTATCGCATTGTGCGCAAAGGTGAGGTGCGAGTAAACAAAAAACGCATAAAACCTGAATATAAGTTACAAGACGGTGATCTGGTTCGAGTACCGCCGGTTTTTGTGCCGGAGCCGGAAAATCAAGCACCTGTCAGTACCAAGCTGACCAAAGTGGCTGAACTGGAATCATGTATCATCTATGAAGATGATCATATGCTGATCCTGAACAAACCCTCCGGAACGGCTGTTCATGGTGGTAGCGGGCTAAAGTTCGGTGCCATTGAAGCGCTGCGTGCATTGCGCCCGGATGCTAGGTTCCTGGAACTGGTTCACCGCATCGACCGTGATACCTCTGGCATCTTACTGATCGCCAAAAAACGTTCGGCGTTGCGCAGGCTGCAAGAGCAGTTCCGCAATAAAACGGTGCAGAAGTATTATTTCGCATTGGTGATGGGTGAATGGAAAGCCAGCTGCAAAAAGGTAACCGCACCTTTATTGAAAAATGAAGTGAACAGTATTGTCCGCGTTAATCCTAACGGTAAAGCGTCCGATACTCGGTTTAAAGTATTAGAGCGCTTTGAGCAGGCGACGTTAGTACAGGCTAGCCCGGTCACCGGACGCACGCATCAAATTCGAGTTCATTGCCAGTATGCCGGCCACCCTATAGCCTGGGATGACCGCTATGGTGATCCGCGTTTTGATGCTTATACGAAAAAAGTTGGCCTGGGGCGCCTGTTTCTGCATGCGGCGAATATTAAGTTTACGCACCCGCAGACGGAAGAACTGGTCGATATCAGTGCCCCTATGGATACGACGTTAAATCGAGCCATTGAAAAATTGCGTCAGCAGTAGTTGAGAGACGAGTAACGAGATCTGTAAGCTCATAGATAGGTTACTCGTCTCTCATTACTTGCCGCTATAGGATATCAACGCCTTGTTTGGCAAGCTGTTCACGCAGTGCGATCAATGGTAAGCCGACGAGGGTGTTAGGGTCACGGCCATCGAGCTTGCTAAATAGCGCGATACCTAACCCTTCACTCTTAAAGCTGCCGGCGCAGTTTAATGGCATCTCACGCTCGACATAGTGCCGAATTTCTTGTTCAGACAGCTCTCTGAAGTGAACATGGAAAGGTTCACAAAGTATGTCGCTTTGTTTTGTTTTGGCATTATACAGACATAAACCGGTGTAGAAGGTGACCGTTTGTCCGCTAGCGGCTTTGAGCTGCTGGCATGCGTTTTCAACGGTGTGGGGTTTACCAATAATACGATCGTTGATGACACAGACCTGATCTGAGCCAATAATTAGATGATCGGGAAAATTGTTTTCACAGGCTTTCGCTTTTTGCTCTGCTAATCTTTTAACCAGATCTTCTGCAGATTCTCCGTCAAGCGCACTTTCATCGATCTCCGGGCTGGTGGTTTCGAATGGATACTGGAATTTTTCCAGTAGCGCTTTTCTGAATGGGGAGGTTGATGCAAGTAGCAAAGGTTGAGTCATGGTGGTATCTGATTAGTGGATGGTCACAATAGTCTAACCAGCCCAGATAAGAGATGCGAGTTTTTCACTTTATCCGTGATCTTGTCACGGTCTTTGTGATCAGAGCAGGGCACTCATACGCTGGTATTGCTCCAGAGAGAGAAAGATAGGATCAGGGTTTAGAAAAGCTGTGATGCAACTGGGTACAAATAGCGCTACGGCTACCGTGCCGAGTGATTTTTGAACTGTATTTGTCGGTTATTTATCCGCTTCAGATAAAGGAAGCAAGTGGTTGAGTCACTGGTAAATAACCGTTCAACCGATGGGAAGGTGGATCTTAAACCTCGACGTGTTTAAGGCAGGCAGATGAAATGGCTAAAAGCTGTTAATTCGTACACATTTCCTTTGACTCAAACAAATTAGAAGGCTAATATTCGCGCCCTATGCAAAAGGTAAAATTGCCGCTAACGGTCGATCCGGTCCGCGCTGCTCAGAAAATGCTTGATTTTGATGGCATCATCAAAGCCGAGTTACTGACACGTCTGGCTGAATCCACTCAGAGCGTAGTAAGTGATGCAAACGTCACCTTGTCATTTGACTTTGACCGACGTCACCTCGCATTTCTGCACGGTCGTGCAGATGTTGAAGTGGTGTTGACCTGTCAGCGATGCCAGGAAGGGTTCAATCACACTCTTAGTGTGGAATTCTGTTATAGTCCGCTCCTCAAACCTGAGGAAGAAGACGAGTTTCCGGAAGCTTATGAGCCGGCTGAAGTCGACGAAAATGGTGAGATCAATCTGCTTCAAATCATCGAAGATGAGTTGATTCTAGAGTTGCCTCAAGTCGCTATGCATGATGAAGCTGACTGTAAAGCCAGCGGAAACATGACTTTTGGTGAGATCCCCATTGCTGATGAGCGTCCGAATCCGTTTGCAGTATTGAAAAATCGAAGTTAAGCGTTTATTTAAGGAGTAGGGTTAATGGCCGTACAAAAGAGCAAAAAATCACGTGCAGCACGTGGTATGCGTCGTTCACACGATGCACTAACAACTGCAGCTGTATCGGTAGATTCAGCAAGCGGTGAAACCCACCTACGTCACCATGTGACTGCTGACGGTTTCTACCGTGGCCGCAAGGTTATCAACAAATAAGGTTGAGCCTTGACTGGTCTAACCGTTGCACTTGATGCAATGGGTGGGGATTTCGGTCCTCATGTAATAGTGCCTGCCGCCGTGCAGGCACTGTTACAATACCCGGAGCTAAAAATTATTCTCTATGGTGATCAAAGTGCGATCACATCTCAGCTATCTCTCCTGAATCAACCTGGCAACCCTCGAATCACCGTTATTCATAGCGAAAAGACTATCGCCAATGATACTCGTCCGTCACAAGCATTACGCCGTAGCCAAGGTACTTCCATGCGCATGGCCTTAGACTCAGTAGCAGAAGGCCATGCCGATGCCTGTGTCAGTGCCGGTAATACCGGGGCTTTAATGGCGCTGTCTCGCTATACTCTAAAGCAGTTGCCTGGCGTTGAGCGGCCTGCATTAGTGACAGCTATCCCAACTCAAAGTCAGCACAAGACCTGGTTGCTCGATCTTGGCGCAAATGTCTCCTGCGATGCTGATACTCTGTTTCAATTTGCGGTAATGGGCTCGGTGCTCGCCGAGCAATGTTTACCGTCGAAACCCCGGGTGGCGCTGCTCAATATCGGTGAAGAAGAGATAAAAGGGAATGATCTGGTTAAGCGCTGTGCCGAAATGCTCAGTAGCTCGCCAGATATCCACTATATAGGCTACATTGAAGGTGACCAATTATACGCAGGAAAAGCGGATGTAATTGTCTGTGATGGTTTTGTTGGCAATGTCAGCCTGAAAACCAGTGAAGGCGTTGCTAATTTATTTATCAATAGTTTTAAGCAAGCCGTCACCAGCAACCCAATTAAACGTTTAGTGGCTAAATGGTTGTTTCGTGACCTATTTGTTAGCCTCAAACAGTTGAACCCCGACCAGTACAATGGTGCAAGTCTGTTAGGATTGCGCGGTATTGTGGTCAAAAGCCACGGAAGTGCTGATATTTCCGCTTTCGCAAATGCCATTGGCGAAGCGGTACACGAGATCAAGCGGCAAATACCGACAAAAATTAGTGACCGTTTGGAAGAAGTATTACTCGAGAGGCCATATTAGTCTTCATGTATAGCAAAATTTTAGGTACAGGCAGCTACCTGCCAGCCCAAGTGCGTTCTAACGCCGACTTAGAACAGATGGTCGAGACCAGCGACGAATGGATTGTTGCTCGTACCGGGATTCGTGAACGGCGTATTGCTGCGGCGGATGAAACCGTTGCCGTAATGGGGTATCAAGCTTCTTTAAACGCTATCGAAATGGCGGGTATTGATAAAGAAGAAATTGATCTTATTATTGTCGCGACGACCAGTGCCAGCCATTCTTTCCCGTCTGCTGCCTGTCAGGTTCAGGGCATGTTAGATATCAAGGGCTGCCCTGCATTCGATATTGCGGCCGCGTGTTCTGGTTTTGTTTATGCGTTAAGCATTGCGGATCAGCACATCAAGACCGGGATGGCAAAAAATGTGCTGGTGATCGGTGCTGATGCTCTGTCACATAAATGCGATCCGGAAGATCGTGCAACGATCATACTGTTTGGCGATGCTGCTGGTGCTGTGGTTGTGGGCGCGAGTGAAGAGCCGGGTATTATTTCGACCCACTTGCATGCTGATGGTCATTTTGGTGGCCTGCTAAGCCTGGCAACGCCTGAACACGGGCAGCCCTTTAGTGATGACCAATGGCTCTATATGGCCGGTAATGAAGTGTTTAAAGTCGCCGTTACTCAGCTGTCAAATTTAGTGAAAAATACGTTAGCCGCTAATGATATGGATAAGTCAGAGCTTGATTGGTTAGTCCCTCATCAAGCCAATTTGCGGATTATTTCGGCCACAGCCAAAAAACTGTCTATGTCCATGGATCAGGTGGTTGTCACCCTTGACCGCCATGGTAATACTTCAGCAGCAACGGTACCGACGGCACTTGATGAAGCGGTGCGTGATGGCCGTATTCAGCGTGGCCAGATCTTGTTGCTGGAAGCTTTTGGTGGCGGTTTCACCTGGGGCTCGGCATTAGTTAAGTTTTAACAAAATAAAAATTAAGGATCCTCGAATGTCTAAGTTCGCGATTGTTTTTCCTGGGCAGGGCTCTCAGGCGGTCGGCATGTTGGCTGAGCTGGCAGAGCAATTTGATGTTGTTAAGCAAACTTTTGCTGAAGCATCTGAAGCTCTTGGTTATGACCTGTGGGCATTGGTTCAAAACGGCCCCGCGGAAGATCTGAATCAGACTCACCGTACTCAGCCTGCGCTATTGACTGCTTCTGTTGCTATCTGGCGTGTATGGCAAGAACAAGGCGGTGAGCAGCCAGCAGTACTGGCAGGCCATAGCCTGGGCGAATATTCGGCACTGGTGTGTGCGGGCGTTATCGACTTCAAAGAAGCGGTTAAGCTTGTTGAACTTCGTGGTCAGCTAATGCAGGAAGCCGTACCAGCAGGTGTCGGCGCAATGTCGGCCATTATTGGTCTGGACAATGATGCTATTGCGAAAGCATGTGCAGAAGCCGCGCAAGATCAGGTTGTTTCTCCGGTTAACTTTAACTCTCCGGGCCAAGTGGTTATTGCCGGTAATAAAGAAGCCGTAGAGCGTGCCAATGTATTATGTAAAGAAGCAGGCGCAAAGCGCGCACTTCCTTTACCGGTTTCTGTACCTTCTCATTGTGAGCTGATGAAGCCTGCGGCAGAGAAACTGGCAGTGGCGTTAGAAAGCATTCAATTTAATATGCCGTCTATTCCTGTCATTAACAATGCAGATGTGCAGACCGAGACCGCTCCTGAAGCCATTAAGCTGGCACTGGTTAAGCAGTTATACGGTCCGGTTCGCTGGACTGAATCTGTCGAGCGTATGGCTGGCGAAGGCATAGAACAACTATTTGAAATGGGTCCCGGCAAAGTCTTGACGGGCCTTACAAAACGTATTAATCGCGCACTTAGCGGTGCCGCTGTCAATGATCCGGCTAATTTAGAAGCCGCTAAGTTAAGTATTAGCTAAAGAGGAATAACAATGAGCCTGCAAGGTAAAGTTGCTCTGGTAACGGGTGCTAGCCGCGGTATCGGCCGTGCGATCGCTGAAATTTTGGTTGAGCGAGGCGCTACCGTTATTGGTACCGCAACATCTGAGAGTGGCGCAGAAGCCATCAGCGTATATTTGGGTGATAACGGTAAAGGCCTAGCCCTGAACGTCACGTCACCTGAATCTATTGCTGATACGCTAAAACAGATTAAAGAACAGTTTGGCGATATTGATATTTTGGTTAATAATGCCGGTATTACCCGTGACAATCTGCTTATGCGTATGAAAGATGACGAATGGCAAGATATCATTGATACTAACCTGACATCTGTTTTCCGCCTGTCTAAAGCGGTGCTGCGTGCGATGATGAAAAAGCGTCACGGTCGTATTATCAGCATTGGCTCTGTGGTGGGTACCATGGGCAATGCAGGACAGACGAACTACGCAGCAGCGAAAGCCGGCCTGATTGGTTTCACCAAGTCGATGGCGCGCGAAGTCGCATCGCGTGGTATTACAGTGAATGCGGTTGCGCCTGGTTTTATCGAAACGGATATGACAAAAGCCCTGAATGATGAGCAGCGGGCTGCTACACTAGCTAACGTACCAGCTGGTCGCCTGGGTGATCCGCGTGAAATTGCAGCAGCAGTCGCGTTCTTGGCGTCTGAAGATGCTGCTTATGTAACCGGTGAAACACTGCATGTTAACGGTGGCATGTACATGATTTAATCAAAAAAGTTGCAATACTTGATGACGCAAGTCAAACTCACCATGTTTTAAGGCAAAATCGTGGTTTGACCAGCAATGAGAGTCTTGCAACTTTTGCCGTAATGAATAAACTACAGCAAATCGCATTAGCGAATTCTTGTTTTAAGGAAATATATTAGTATGAGCAACATCGAAGATCGCGTAAGAAAAATCATCATTGAGCAACTAGGCGTAGACGAAGCAGAAGTTAAAAACGAAGCTTCTTTCGTTGACGATCTAGGTGCTGATTCACTAGATACAGTTGAACTAGTAATGGCTCTTGAAGAAGAATTCGATACTGAGATTCCTGACGAAGAAGCTGAGAAAATTACTACAGTTCAAGCTGCAATCGACTACGTAAACAGCGCTTCTGAGTAATAAGAACACCCCCCAGGCGGTCACCATGACCGCCTGATTTTTTTTTAAATCTGTTAACCCCCCTCAATACCCGGAGAAATTAATCGTGTCCAAACGTCGCGTAGTTGTTACTGGCATGGGTATGCTAACTCCTGTTGGCAATTCGGTTGAATCTTCTTGGAAGGCTTTACTATCTGGTACCAGTGGTATCAGTACGATCGAGCACTTTGATGCTAGCTTGTTTGCTACTCAATTTGCCGGAATGGTAAAAGACTTTAATCCTGAAGAATACATGACCAAGAAAGATGCTCGTAAGATGGATTTATTCATCCAATATGGCATTGCTGCTGGCGTGCAAGCATTTAAAGATTCTGGCATTGAAGTGACCGAAGAAAACGCACACCGTATTGGTGTCGCAATCGGTTCAGGCATTGGTGGTCTTGGTCTTATTGAATCAAACCATCGTGCATATTTGGACAAAGGTCCGCGCAAAATTAGCCCGTTCTTTGTTCCATCAACAATCGTAAACATGATTGCGGGCCACATGTCTATCATGCATGGCTTCCGTGGTCCTAACATCGCTATCTCTACAGCTTGTACTACTGGTCTTCATAATATTGGCCATGCGGCACGTATGATTGCATATGGCGATGCAGACGTCATGCTGGCCGGTGGTGCTGAAAAAGCATCGACTGAACTCGGTATGGGCGGCTTTGCTGCTGCTAAAGCGTTGTCGACTCGCAATGACGACCCACAAGCGGCTTCACGTCCTTGGGATAAAGACCGTGACGGCTTTGTTCTGGGCGATGGCGCCGGCATGATGGTCGTAGAAGAATACGAACATGCTAAAGCTCGTGGCGCTAATATCTATGCTGAACTTGTCGGCTTTGGTATGAGTGGCGATGCTTACCATATGACATCACCAACACCTGACGGTTCTGGTGGCGCACTGGCCATGGAAGCGACCCTTCGCGATGCAGGTATCAATGCCGACAAGATCGGTTATATCAATGCACATGGTACGTCAACGCCTGCCGGTGACGTTGCTGAAACGCTTGGTATCAAGCGTGCTATGGGTGCGGCAGTGAATGATGTCCTGGTCTCTTCAACCAAATCAATGACCGGTCACCTGCTGGGTGCCGCGGGTTCTGTTGAAGCGATTATTTCCGTGATGTCTCTTGTTGATCAGGCGGTACCGCCAACAATCAACCTGGATAACCCTGATGAAGGTTGTGATCTTGATTACGTTGCCGGTGAAGCACGCCAGGTAAACCTAGAGTACGCACTGTGTAACTCCTTTGGTTTTGGCGGCACAAACGGTTCGTTACTGTTTAAGAAAATCTGATAATAACCTGATATCATAGAACGGCCCGATACTCATGTACCGGGCCGTTTTTTTATATGCAGTATGGATAAGGCGTCAGGATGGTACTGATCAACGGCAGAGAACAGACAACCGTACCGGTTGCAGATCGTGCGATGCAATATGGTGATGGTTGCTTCACCACTATTTTAGTGGACCAGGGTAAGCCTCAATTATGGCCGCTACATCTGCAGCGATTACAAAAAAATGTTTCGGCGCTTTACATTACAGAACCCGACTGGGCAATCCTGGCCCAACTTGTGCGTCAGCGAGCGGCAAGCTACTCTGACAAAGGCGTGGTTAAGGTACTGATCAGTCGTGGTGTCGGTGGCCGGGGTTACAGTGGCATTGGCTGTGATGATACTCAGGTTGTCGTATCTGATTTTGCCTGGCCGCAGCATTACGCACAGTGGCAGCGAGACGGTATTGAACTGGGTGTCAGCCAGCAACGACTGGGGCTGGTACCGATGTTAGCCGGGCTTAAGCATCTGAACCGTCTTGAACAGGTATTGCTGAAACGAGAGGCAGAAAGCCGCGGTTGGCAAGATGCGGTGGTGTTGGATGTCAATGGGCATGTCACGGAAACCACGGCTTCGAACATTTTCTGGCGTAATGGTAAAACCATTTATACCCCGGAGCTCGATGCCTCAGGTGTGCATGGCGTAATGCGAGCCCATGTCATTGAGCTGATTATAGGTACCGGATATTGTGTAGAGTTTGTCAAAAAGCCGCTTGAGGGATTGCTTCTCGCTGAGGAAGTCTTTATTACTAATGCCCTGATGGCGTTAGTGTCTGTAACAAAAATTAATGATCGAGATTTTCCTGAGCGTACTGCGTTCAGTGTATTGAACAAGAGGTTGTATTCGTGTTGAAGAAGTTGCTTATTGTTGTAGTGGTGCTGGGAGTCATTGCCGCAGGAGCCGTTGGTTGGTCATACCAACAAGTTAAGGCCTCGCTGGAGCAGCCTGTCATTAACAACCAGGAAGTATTTATCACGGTTAAATCTGGGACCAGTTTTCGTGGTTTATTGAATCAGCTAGCCGATGCCGAAGTGATCACGCCTTCGCAGTGGATGCGCTGGATAGGTAGAATCGCGCCTCAGCTGACTCAGATTAAAGCGGGAACCTATCAAGTTTTACCGGCACAGAGCTTACGTGATGCCCTTACGGTGATTGCGTCAGGAAAAGAGCACCAGTTTGTGATCACACTGGTTGAAGGTGACCGCCTGGTCGACTGGCTGGCTCAGCTCAGTCAGGCTCCGGCATTGGAATATAAAACGGCAGGAATGTCAGAAGCTGAGATTGCCAAAGCTATCGGTGCCGATGTCGAAAAACTAGAAGGTTACCTGCTGCCTGAGACCTATCATTACACCAAAGGCACTTCGGATCTTGAACTGTTAACGCGCGCTTATAGGCAAATGACCGCTCTGCTGGCTGATGCCTGGCAGGCGCGTGATAAGAAAATCCCGCTCAAGTCACCTTATGATGCCCTGATCATGGCATCCATTATCGAAAAAGAAACGGCGCTAGACTCAGAGCGTACATTAGTTTCGTCGGTATTTATGAACCGTTTGGTTAAAGGAATGCGGCTGCAAACGGATCCTACCGTGATCTATGGTATGGGCGATAAATATGACGGTAACATCCGTAGAAGGGATTTACGCACTCCAACGCCTTATAATACCTACACTATTTTTGGCTTACCGCCGACACCGATAGCGATGCCGAGCAAGGCTTCTGTGCTGGCGGCGGTCAATCCCGAGACAAGTACATACCTGTATTTTGTGGCTGATGGTAAAGGCGGCCATAAATTTTCGAAATCACTCACAGAGCATAACCGCGCTGTTCGAGCTTATTTAAAGACGTTAAGAAACTAATGACTGGTAAATTTATTGTAATCGAAGGCCTTGAAGGGGCGGGTAAAAGCACGGCTATTAATCAAGTGATTAAAACCCTGGCAGCACACGGCATTGATGATCCAGAATCAACTCGTGAGCCTGGCGGTACGCCACTTGCCGAGCAAATGCGGAGGTTGGTCAAAGAAGGGCATCCTGATGAGCCGTTAACCGATATGGCAGAGCTGCTATTGTTGTATGCCGCACGCATACAGTTAGTTGATAACGTCATTAAGCCAGCCCTGGCCCAAGGTCGTTGGGTTGTCGGTGATCGTCATGATATGTCATCGCAAGCTTATCAGGGGGGCGGCCGAGGCTTCGATAAAGCGCTGATGGAAAACCTGCGTGATATGGTACTGGGTGATTTCCGTCCTGATCTCACTATCTACATGGATATTGATCCCGTGCTTGGCCTTGAGCGTGCGAGAGGACGTGGCGAATTAGACCGGATCGAGCAAATGAACATTGATTTCTTTCACCGTACCCGTGCGCGTTTTCTTGAATTGTCGGAAAATGATCCGACGGTATTGGTCATTGATGCGAGTCAGTCACTTGAAGCTGTCTCCGCGGATATAACGCAGACATTAACTCGATGGTTGGAGCAGCAATAATATGCTTTATCCCTGGCATCAATCTTTGTGGCACAACTGGCAGCAATTGCTGGGGCAGGGGCGTCTGCATCATGCGGTACTGCTGCTTTCTGCTAAAGGGAGTGGACGGGAGGTTTTAGCCAAACAGCTGGCGAAGACGATGTTGTGCCAAAATTGCGATACTGAGCCTTGTGGTATTTGCCATAGCTGCCAGTTGTTTGCGGCTGAGACCCACCCTGATTTTCATATTGTGAAGCCAGAGCAAGAAGGTAAGCAAATTGGGGTTGATGCCGTCCGTCAATGTAATCGGTGGGCGATGGAAACGTCGCAACTGGCTGGTCAGAGGGTGATCATGATTGAACACGCTGATGCGATGGGCGAAGCCGGCGCTAATGCGATATTGAAAACCCTTGAAGAACCGCCCTCGGGCTGTCAGTTTATTTTAACGGCACAGTCGATTGATAGTTTGTTACCGACGATTGTCAGTCGTTGTAACAAATGGCGTTTGACAACACCGGATGAGCAGGATGTGAAGAGGTGGGTTGAAAAGCAGTTAATGCGGTCGATTAAGATAGAGGCGGTCCGTCTTAATAGTGGTGCGCCACTGGCAACTATGCAGTTTGTCGAGCAAGGGCTGGATATCCGTCATGGTAATCTGATCGATGCATTTGCGGCATTTTTACAGCCTCCCTATATCGGCATCTACGATGTGGCTGGTTTATGTTCCAGCGAAGGGATCCCCAGTTTAAAGTGGCTAAGCTATTTTATGGTTGACTGTATTAAACTTCAGCAAGGGGTCAGTGAATATCTGGTTCACGGCGAGTCTCTAGCCAAAGTACAAGCGGTTGCCGGGCTTGTGCCGCCTGCCGTCTTAATAAAGCAGGTAAGAAAGATTAACGAATTACATAGAATGTTAGAAAAACAACGCGGATTAAATACCGATCTGCTCCTTGTTGAGTGGTTAACCGGTTTCTTAGGAGAAAATAACAGTGTTAGTTGATTCACATTGTCACCTGGACAAATTAGATTACGAGCAGCTTCATACAGGGATTGATGATGTGTTAGCTAAGGCCAAGGCACGTGGTGTCGACTACTTCCTTTCGGTTGGTGTTACGCTACAAAGCTTTCCTGCCATGATGGCAATGATTGAACCACATGAAAATGTGTTCGCATCTTGCGGCGTGCACCCACTGGATATTGAAGAAGGTTTTGATTTTGACCAGTTGAAAGTGTTTGCACAGCATGAACGTGTTGTGGCTATTGGCGAAACAGGGTTGGATTATCACTATCAGCCGGAGCTTGCACAGCAACAGCAGGACATTTTCCGTCGGCATGTGCAATTAGCGGTAGAGCTTAATAAGCCATTGATCATTCATACTCGTATGGCGCGGGAAGATACGATGCGTATTTTACGCGAAGAAGGCGCTCAAAAGTGCGGCGGTGTGTTGCATTGCTTTACTGAAAGCCTGGAAATGGCACAAGAAGCGATTGAGTTAGGTTTCTACATCTCAATTTCAGGCATCGTAACGTTCAACAAGGCCAGTGAACTCAAAAATGTTGTGAGTAACTTGCCACTCGAACACTTGCTGGTTGAAACGGATTCCCCTTATCTTGCACCAATTCCGTATCGAGGGAAACAAAACCAACCAGCCTATGTCCGGGAGGTTGCACAGTACATCGCATTATTAAAAGGGGTATCGGTTGAAGAGGTTGAAGCGGTCACGACCAATAACTTCTTTACACTTTTTTCGCGAGCCGAGCGTTAGAATATTGAATGATAAAAAAGGAGCTAAGGCTCCTTTTTTTATTTATTCTGTCCAAAATTGGTCGATGTGTTTTGATTTAGAGACACTTCTTCATTCAATGCATTTATCAACATTTAGTGATTAAATTTTAAATAAATAATATAGAGCAATAATCACTAGAAATTTGCATGGCACCCCAGCAACTGGGTTACTTACCAGTTTTTGTTAGTTTACATTTAAATACAGTGTCTTACGATGGTTTCGGGCGGATTTCAAACCGGGTGTATTGACTTTCATGATTATATTTTGACATTTTATTTACTGTCGTGTGGCGTTTTGGTGGTTGTCAGCTCATATTTAAGGCTATGTTTTATAGTAACAATGACATAAGTGAGAAAAGTAGTGCTAGCATTATGACTGCGAAGGTATATCGCTTGCACGTATATTGATCTCTAAATAAAACATCGCACTCAGGAGCACAATATGTTTAAGAACCTTTTTGCTAACCTGCAGAAAGTCGGTAAGGCACTTATGTTGCCTGTATCGGTTCTGCCGGTAGCCGGTATTCTATTGGGGGTTGGCGCCGCTAACTTTAGCTGGCTGCCAGAAATTGTTTCTCAGATTATGGAACAAGCTGGTGGTTCCGTATTTGGTCAAATGTCACTATTGTTTGCAGTAGGTGTTGCACTTGGTTTTACCCACAACGACGGTGTTGCAGGTCTGGCTGCTATCGTTGGCTACGGTATCATGACGGCAACGCTGGGCGTGATGGCCAGCGTGATGGGGGCAGAGAAAATCGATACCGGGGTGCTCGGTGGTATCCTTGTCGGTGGTTTGGCTGCATGGGCTTTTAACCGGTTTTTCCGTATCCAGCTGCCGGATTACCTCGGTTTCTTTGCGGGTAAACGTTTTGTACCTATCATGACCGGCTTCTGTGCAATTGGTCTTGGTGTTGTTCTTTCTGTGATCTGGCCGCCAATCGGTGGGGCAATTGAGTTATTCTCTCATTGGGCCGCAGATCAGAATCCAACGGTTGCGTTTGGTATCTACGGTATTGTTGAACGTTCTTTGATCCCGTTTGGTCTGCACCACATCTGGAATGTCCCATTCTTCTTTGAAGCCGGTAGCTGTATCAATGCAGCGGGTGAAGCACGTACGGGTGTACTGACCTGCTATCTTGAAGCGAACGAAGCAACTCGTATTACTGGTAACGGCTTCGGTCAGCTTGCGGGTGGTTACATGTTTAAGATGTATGGCCTGCCGGCTGCAGCAATCGCTATCTGGCATTCAGCGAGACCAGAAAACCGGGCGAAAGTGGGCGGGATCATGATCTCTGCGGCCCTGACGTCATTCCTGACCGGAATTACTGAGCCAATCGAATTTTCGTTCTTGTTTGTGGCGCCAATGCTATACGGAATTCACGCGTTGCTGGCGGGGTCTGCATTTGTCGTGACCAACATGCTAGGCATGGTGCACGGTACGTCTTTTTCGCATGGTTTTATTGATTTTGTGGTTCTTTCTGCAAACGCTGAGAAAATTGCGTTATTCCCATTAGTGGGCCTTATTTACGCGGCTATCTACTATAGCGTGTTCCGTACCGTTATCGCCAAGTTTGATCTGAAAACGCCAGGCCGTGAAGAGGAAGAGGAAGATGCTGCAATCGCCTTTACTGGGACTGAAATGGCGAAAGAGCTGGTTATGGCATTTGGTGGTAAAGACAACATCACCGGTCTGGATGCATGTATCACACGTCTGCGTGTTTCAGTTGCAAGCATCGATAACGTTGATCAGGATAAGCTGAAGAAATTAGGCGCAGCAGGGGTCGTTATTGCAGGGGGAGGGGTTCAGGCTATCTTCGGTACTAAGTCAGATAACCTGAAAACGGACATGGATGAGTGGATACGTAATCACTAAGACGGCTCACTGATTTAGTCACCTGCGTATATGCATATAAAGGGAAGCTTCGGCTTCCCTTACCGGTTTGCTAAGGAAAATATCCAGTCAGTAGTCAGGAAGCTTGTTCCGCGGGTGCGTTATGAACTTCTACAGTGGCACCAAAGGCTTAACGGGTTCCATGTTGATGATTTTCCGAGGCTCAAACAGCTCCAGCAGTAAACGCTGTTCTCGCAAAACCAGAGGGATGACTTTGGCATCAAACTCGTGGGCAATACTGCTCTCTGACGCTGGCGGTTTAAGCGCTTTAACATCGACAATATCCAGCAGGGCATAGAATTTGTGCACGTAATTAACCGTTTCTTGCGGTAATTGCAGGGCGGAAAAATGTTTGTCTACTTGCTGTCTGAGGGCTCGCTGAACTCTTCCTTCCCCTGAGTTATAGGCTGCTAAAGTGAGTTTGATATCCTGATCGAACTTATTGTAAAGGAAACTTAGGTATTTAATTGCAGCTTGGGTACTTTTGCTGATATCAAATCGCTCGTCATTCATTTTGTCAACGTTTAACCCGAACCGTTTTGCGGTTGCTGGCATTAGCTGCCACAAACCTGCGGCCTTGGCTGGAGAAACTGCCTCAGGATTAAAGGCTGATTCCAGCATCGGGATTAAGATCAGGCTCTGGGGTAACTGATGTTGTTTTAACTGGAAAAGGATTTTTTGAATGGTTGGCTGATAGCGTTCGAACTGCTTATTGATAAGTACTGTATGTGGTGAAAGTTGATTGTAATGCTGGGCGACTTTTCTATTGAAGACCTTGTTGTTAAAGTTATTGTTGTTGAATCTATTATTATCATTATGGAAATTATCGCGATGGTAGGCACTGTTAGTTACACTGTCAGCCGGGACAGAGAAGAGTAGTATCGCAATGAGTATGGGGGGGAAAACCAGGTTTTGCCATAAACAGCCGAAATAAATGGATCGGATAGTCAGCATAGGGCTTAGCTTTGCATCAGTTGGCCAGCACCATAGCTCTCCTCTTGTTGCAGCTGTTGCAGCACCTCACTGTAGGATGCTGAAATGTGGCCATTAAGCTGATTGAGTTGCTGGCAAGATCTCACCCGAGCTTCCAGTGTGTACCAACACTCGTTCATTTGTTGCTTCAGCTGGCCGGGTAATACATTGAACAGTGTTGTTATACCTTGTTTCGAATTGCTAAGGCCAAGCTGCTGCATGAGCAAACTGCGTTGCTGCGCACTTTTATGCAATTGGTCAATTAAAGGCTGCTGTTGCTCCGTCAGCGCACCGAGCGCTTCGCCATTAAAATCGATGTAGCTGGCCTGCTGCTTCACCATTAAACGATAAAGCAGCTGGTAGTGACGGGTATCATTCTGGATGCCTTGTATCACTAACTTAATTGCTTGGTGTCTGTTCATTGTAGTATTCACTCGTGACCGGTATGGAAGCGCATCACGGCACTAGAAAGTGCACCAATATCCAGGTCGAGTTCACCACGAGCCAGTGCTTGTTTGACCGATTCCACTTTGGCCATATCAACATCTGGCAACGTGTTCATCTCTGCTTGAGCTTGAGATATCAGCGTTGTATCAATACGGGGGTTGGGTTTTACTTTGCCTTTGGACTCGTTTGTTTCCGGTGCTTTTGGCTCAGAGTGGTTAGCCTGAGTCGCCTGAACCTGAGAGCCGAATACTTTATCTATCTTCATTGCCTGATCCTGCTGCATCATCGCGAAAAATATCATTACTTTATTAAAACGACAGGTAAAGAAAAATATTAAAAAATAGTTTCTACTTTTCCGCGGCTGGCGACGATTGTACGAATGATCTTCGATGAACTGCTATTGCGGACATCGATTTGTTCGCCTTTCACCCCGTTATCCTGAGCGATCCCTTTCATACTGGCTTGCATGCCGTTTTTGCTGGCGATAATGACGACTTCATCCCCTTTTTCTACCAGCCACAGTTGCTGTAGCTGTGCGGGATTAATGAGCTGACCAGAACGAATTCTTCGTTTGACCCGTTTGCCAATGACGTCGCTAAATTGTGTAGTGAATGTTTTGGCCTTGGTTAAGTGTAACTCCTGCATTCTTAGCATCGAGGCAGTAATTTTGGTCTTCCTGTTGATCGTGGTTGTTGCCACGACAACAGGTAGCCTAATGGCGGCTCTGATGGTGGCATTCAGCACCCACGTCTGATCTTGGCTATTGCATTCAACCTGTCTTTTCAGGTTGCCGACCGGCATGCTTTGTTGATCACTGGCTGTGATGATCAGAGGTACCTGGCAGAGTGGTAAATACTTAGCCGTTAGCGGTATGGTGATATCAAGGTTAGTACTGAGATCTTGCCAGCGGTGCCGCTCGGCGTAGAGTTGAATTTCTAGCGTAATCTGCTCTTTCAGAAACTGCGTGAGCTTTTTTGTATCCATTTTTGCTTCTGAGGCATAAGCGGAGGTACAGAGAAAAAGCCCAATAGTTACCAGCCATCCCGCCCATTTCCCATGTTTCCGTGTTGCTTCCGACTGGCGGAAGTTCCGCTTCCGTTTTGGTTTGTAAATCATTGAAAAGTAACACCTAAATTTATGGCATGTATTTTGTATATTGTTGTTCATGCAGCCTGATATAAAGGAAGAGTGAATGGCAATCAGTTTTGACAATGCGCTTGGTGTTCATCCTGAAGCGCTTAATTTCAGGGTTCAGCGAACTAAGGTATTAGCCAGTAACTTAGCAAATGTTGATACCCCAGGGTATCTCGCTAAAGATTTGAATTTTCAAACAGTGATGAAAAACACGGGATTAAAAAAAGTTAACCAGTCAGTACCTGAGTTAATGGTCGCGACCAAGTACCGCATACCGTACCAGAACTCGAAGGATGGTAACACTGTGGAGCTAGGAGTTGAACAGGCTAAGTTTGCTCAGAACAACATGGATTTTCAAACCAGCCTGACTTTCATGAAGATGAAATTCAGCGGGCTGGCTAAAGCGATAGAGGGGCGTTAACGATATGTCATTTACTGATATTTATTCGATTGCAGGTTCAGCCATGACCGCACAGACAGTACGTCTGAATACCGTGGCGAGTAACCTGGCCAATGCGGATGCAGTTTCAGCCAATCCGGATGATGCCTATAAGGCACTAAAACCGGTTTTCGCGACGGTTTACAGTAAAACTCAGCTGTCAGCCGATCAGGATGTTTACCCAAATGCTGAAGTGAGGATTGTGGATGTGGTTCAGAGCAGTGGCGATGCCGACAAACGTTTTGAGCCGCACAATCCACTGTCCAATGATGAGGGGTATGTCTACTACCCGAATATTGATGTTGTGGCAGAAATGGCCGACATGATGTCAGCAACCCGAAGTTTTGAAACCAATGTTGAAGTGCTGAGCAATGTCAAAAGCATGCAGCAAGGGTTGTTAAGACTGGGGGAAGGTAGATGAGTCTTGCACAGTTTACCGCGCTAAGTGCGGATAATCTCGTTACGGGCTCATCAGCAACGGCGACGTCGGCGAATCAGGTTCAGTCCAATCCGGCTGACATGAACAGTGGTAGTTCACTGAAAAATGAGTTCATCACGTTGATGGTGGCGCAGATCCAGAATCAGGATCCTCTGAACCCGCTAGACGGCACGGAATATGTCGGTCAGTTAGCTCAGTTTTCTCAGGTAGAAAGCACCGAAAACATGACCAAGCTGATGCAGAACAGCATGGTATTGCTGGATAACATGCAGGTGTTGTCAACTGCCGGGCTGGTGGGACAAACCGTTTATGTCAGTACGAATGAATTTGAACTGTCAGAGCAACCGCTGAAAGGCAAAATTGAATTAGATCATTCTTCCAGTCAGGTCACCGTGCTGATTAAAGATGAGTACGGACAAACTACCCGTATGCCGCTTGGTGCACGCAGTAAGGGCGATGTGGACTTTACGGTGGATCCTGAAGCGCTTGGGCTGAAACCGGGTAATTACACTGTTTCTGTTGAGCTAGAGAAGGGTCAGGCACAGCCAAATATGCAGTTGGCCGGAGAGGTAACACAAGTTCGGGTACCCAGTAATGGTGGTGCAGCACTGGTTAATATCGCCGGTGTAGGCAGTGTTCCGTTTTATCAGATTAGTCAGTTTGGTAGCTAACCAAACGTTATAGCACAGAGGGTTTTATGAGTTTTGATATCGCACTAAGTGGTCTGGATGCCACGAATATTCAGTTAAATACCATCAGTAACAACATTGCAAACGTATCAACATCTGGCTTTAAAGAGTCTCGTACCGAATTCTCGGCGGTGTATAACGGCATGCAGGCGGGCGGGGTGGAAGTTGCTTCCATTTCTCAAAACTTTGACAAGAACGGCTCTATTACCGGTACCGGCCGATCGCTTGATTTAGCAATAAACGGCAGCGGTTTTTTTGTGGCCAAAGATAGCCAGGGGCAGACGCTATACACCCGCTCCGGTGTGTTTGGTACCGACAAGAATAACAATATCGTTAGTAATTCTGGCCTGAAGCTCCAGGGCTATGCGGTTGACGGTAACAACACTCTTCAGACTGGCTCAGTCAGCGACTTGAAAATCAGTACTTCATCGCTGGCCGCTAAAGCGACCGACAGTATTGATTTTGTTGCTAACTTTGATGCGCGTCTCGAGGTACCGACTACAGCAGCATTTGCTGCCGATGATCCAACGTCGTTTAACTCTTCATACACCTCTAAAGTGTATGACTCTTTGGGTAATCCTCATACCGTAACCCAGTATTTTGTCAAAACAGATCCTGTTACTAATCCTAATGAATGGAAAGTACATATAGAGGTTGATGGTAAACCGACGACTCCGACGGCAACAGAGGCCACGGTGAGTTTCAATACCGATGGCACGCTGGCCTCGCCAGCGACACCTGTCAACATTGCATTCAACCCCGCAGGTGCGGACGCGATGAGCGTAGATTTGAGCCTTAATGGTACCACGCAGTTTGGTGCCGATTTTGGTGTCAGCACCAACAGCCCTAATGGCTATTCATCCGGTGAACTGGCTGGCGTGCGTGTTGAAGATAATGGCATGGTGTTCGCGACGTATACCAATGGCCAGTCACAACTTCAGGGGCAGGTTATTCTGGCTGATTTTGCCAATGAGCAGGGGTTGGTAAAAATGAGCAATAGCGCCTGGATGCAGAGCTACAGTTCAGGTGCTCCGATCACCGGCTCTCCGGGTACCGGCACATTGGGTGGATTAACCCCAGGTGCATTGGAAGGTTCGAATGTTGATTTGACCAGTGAGCTGGTTAGCCTGATGACGGCACAGCGTAATTATCAAGCCAATGCCAAAACCATTTCGACCTCTGATCAGTTAACTCAAGCATTATTCAATGCGGTGTAAAGGGCTGAATAATGGATAGTTTGCTTTATACCGCAACCAGTGGCGCCAGCCGAGTGATGATGGCCCAGCATGTGCGTTCCAATAACCTATCAAATGCGGATACCACAGGCTTTCGTGCTGATTTAGAGCGCGTGCAAAGCTACGCTCTGCAAGGTGCCGGTTTTGACGGTCGAACCATGGTCGTTACCAATTCGGCATCGACGCGCTTTGACTCCGGTGACGTGATAAAAACCGGTCGTAGCCTCGATGTTGCCATCAACGGCGAAGGTTTCTTTACCGTACAGACCCCAACCGGTGATGAAGCTTATACCCGCGCCGGTAACTTCAAAGCGGATCAACAGGGCAACCTGACCGTTAATGGTTTTCCGGTGATGGCTGACGGCGAACCGATTGTATTGCCTGATTACCAGAGCCTGGATATTAGTGATAAAGGTTTGATCACCGTTGTACCGCCTGGTGGTGGCGCAGAGATCGAAGTCGGTCAGCTCAAGCTAGTAAAGCCTGATTTAACTGAACTGCAAAAAGAAACTACAGGTTTGCTGCATTCGCGTGATGGTGGTGCATTTGAAGCCGATCCGACCGTTGCCATTGCAGCAGAACACCTTGAAGGCAGTAACGTTTCCGCTATCGATGAGCTGGTTAATGTTATGTCATTGACCCGTAACTTTGAGATGCAGGTACGGATGATGAAAACTGCAGAAACCCTGGCTCAGACGGGTAATCGTCTGCTTCGTGATCGTTAACAAGGAGAAAAACAATGCATTCAGCGTTATGGGTAAGTAAAACGGGCATGGCAGCTCAGGATACCAAGATGACCGCCATTTCGAACAACCTGGCGAATGTGAACACCGTTGGTTTTAAGCGGGATCGGGTTGTCTTTGAAGACCTGTTTTATAGCATCCAGCGTCAGCCTGGCGCGCAGGTCGACCAGGTCAATCAATTACCTAGCGGTGTTCAGCTAGGTAGCGGTGTACGCGTTGTTGGAACCCAGAAAGTTTTTACTCAGGGTAATTCGCAGAATACCAGCCAAGATCTGGATCTGGCAGTCATGGGGGCAGGATTCTTCCAGATTGAAAACTCAGATGGCGAGATCATGTACAGCCGTAATGGCCAGTTTCATGTTAACTCAGAAGGGTTAATGGTCAACACTCAGGGTTTGCCGCTGATACCGCAAATTCAGATCCCGGAAGATGCAACGCATCTGTCGATAGGGGTCGATGGCACGGTTACATCCGTCAGCGCAGGGGATCCGCAACCGCAAGAATTAGGTCAGATCACCCTCGCCAAGTTTATTAATCCGGCGGGCCTGGAAGCCCTCGGCGGAAACTTGTTCCGAGAGACTGAAGCCAGTGGTCAGGCCGACGAGCTAGTGGCAGGATTGGATGGTGCAGGCAGTATTAAGCAAGGCGCTCTGGAAGGTTCGAATGTGCAGGTTGTCGAAGAAATGGTGGATATGATCACCACTCAGCGCGCCTATGAAATGAATGCCAAAGTTGTCTCTGCCGCCGATGATATGCTGAAGTTTGTCGCCCAGTCGCTGTAAGGACGAATCTATGAAGTCGCTAATTCCTTCGTCATTAATTTTGTTATCAGTGCTGTTGTCAGGGTGCTCAATGCGCCCTGAATTTCTCGCGCCAGAACCTAATGATGAAGCCTATGCTCCGCCAGAGCTGGATTATTCGTTGCCAGAAGCAACTGATGGCAGCCTGTACCGCCATCAATACATGATGACGCTGTTTCAGGATCGACGTGCCTACCGAGTGGGTGACGTATTGACCATATTACTGAATGAAGAAACCCAGTCGAGCAAGAAAGCCAATACCAAGTATGGTAAAGAATCATCTCTCAACTTTGGGGCACCGACATTCGGTAACAAGGTTTATGACGATTTAGCGGTGGGTGTTGATGCTGATCGTGGCTTTGACGGTTCTGCTGCAAGTTCTCAGGGTAATAAACTGGAAGGGGCGATTACGGTCACAGTCCATGAAGTGTTACCCAATGGCGTGCTGAGGATCCGCGGCGAGAAATGGATTCGCTTAAATCAGGGCGATGAATTTATTCGCCTGACAGGGATTGTGCGGGTGGATGATGTCGACAGGCGTAATCGAGTGTCATCGCTGCGAATAGGCGATGCTCGCATCACCTATTCTGGCCGGGGAGCCCTGGCTGACAGTAATGCATCTGGCTGGCTTACTCAGTTCTTCAACAGCCCATGGATACCATTCTGATGAAATTGATTAATGTAATGTTATTAATGGTGTTGTCACTTAAAAGAGTGCTGCTTGCAGTCGCGATGGTGGGGGGGGCAACACTGGCATCGACAGCTCAGGCCGAAACTCCGACGGCGATTATGGATCTGGTGGATGTGCAAGGGATCCGTAGTAACCAGCTGGTTGGGTATGGTCTTGTGGTCGGTCTGGACGGTACTGGCGACCGTAATCAGGTCAAATTTACCAGTCAGTCGATCACCAATATGCTGCGTCAGTTTGGTGTTCAAATTGGTGATGGCGCCGATCCTAAGCTAAAGAATGTCGCTTCGGTGAGTGTCACGGCCTATGCGCGCCCGATGGCGGGCACAGGACAAGAACTCAACATTGTCGTTTCCTCTATTGGTGATGCCAAAAGCCTTCGTGGTGGTACGTTGCTGATGACGCCGCTACGCGGTATTGATGGTGAAGTTTATGCTGTCGCCCAGGGTAATGTTGTGGTTGGCGGGGCTAAGGCGGAAGGACGCAGTGGCTCAAAAATTACGATTAACACCCCAACCACAGGGCGAATTCCAAATGGAGCAACGCTGGAACGCGAAATTCCTTCTGACTTCAATGACAAGCCTCAGATCACCCTTAATTTACGTCAGCCTAGCTTCACGACTGCCAAGAATATTGCCCGGGTGATTAACGCTACCTTCGGACCGAATGTGGCGATTGCTATCAATCAGGGACGGGTGAAATTAAGTGCACCAGGAGATACCCAGCAGCGGGTCACCTTCATGTCGATGCTGGAAGATCTTAAAGTGGTTGAAGGTCGTAAACCCGCTCGCGTGGTGTTTAATTCGCGCACAGGCACTGTGGTTGTCGGCAAGAATGTTCAGGTCAGTGAAGCCGCTGTTAGTCACGGAAATCTGACAGTTACTATCCGTGAAAATGACCAAGTCAGCCAGCCAAATGCGTTCAGTGAAGGTGAAACGACGGTGGTAAACAATTCGAGCGTTGATATCAATCAGGAGTCAGCACAAATGTATATCTGGCCCGAAGGAACGGAACTCAACACTATTGTCGATGCGGTGAACAGCCTGGGGGCGACACCGGATGATCTGATGTCGATTTTACAGGCTTTGCATGAGGCCGGCGCCCTGAATGCTGAACTGGTTGTGATTTAAGGAGGTACGATGAAAATTGATAGTAATGGCGGCAACAATACCTTGCTTTATCACGACAATAACGCGCTCTCGAGCATTAAGTTCGATGCCGACAAAGAGCAGGCGCTGGAGACCGTTGCCGGGCAGTTTGAAGCCATGTTTCTGCAAATGGTATTACGCCAAATGCGAAGCAGTAGTGACGTGCTTGCGCCAGAAGACAACCCCTTTTCCAGCAAAGAGCAGGGGGTCTATCGTGATTTTTATGATGGTCAGCTCGCGATGGAACTCGCAAAAAAACAGCGCAGTGGTATCGCAGACATGTTGATCAAACAATTAAGCCCTAATCATGAGGGAGCTGTTGATTCCGAGATTATGGCCGCAAACGAAGCTGCCGCTGAGCCCAAGTTAATACGGCAGAAATCGGGCGTTGAGGCGGATATGGTAAATGCCGTTCGCCCACTTAATGAACCGAGTGATTTGGCCGCCTATGACAAAAGAGAGTCTTTTAAAGACACTTACCAAGAAGCAATGAGTACCGTTGCTTTCCAGCAACCGCTGAACCGTAAGATGGAGCTTTAATACCGATGAGCTTAATTAACATTGCATTAAGTGGCCTCAATGCAAACAAAGCGGCGCTTGATGTAACCGCGCAGAATGTCGCAAATGTTAACACTCCTGGTTACAGTCGCCAGCAGGCGCTAACGTCAGCATTAGGGCCGGGGAGCAACTCGCGCTACAGTGCGGGCAATGGCGTTGAAGTGACCAGTATCCGCCGGATAGCAGATGAATATCTGGTTAAGCAGACCTGGGCAACCAAGAGCCAGGCGGCTTATTCCGCCCGTAACCTGACGAGCATGAGCCAGCTGGAAAACATGTTGGGTGCCGACGGTTTCAGCCTTTCTGCTGGGCTAGATACCTTGTTCGCCGCGCTGAATGATGCGTCAATCAAGCCGGAATCTATTCCGTTGCGCCAGCAGATCATAAATGAATCTGAAGCCTTGTCCCGTCGTTTTAACACCTTGACGGAATCGCTTCATGCCCAGCACAAAGATATCAGTGATCAACGGGTGGCGGCGACAGAACACGCCAACAGCTTGCTGAGCAACATTGCCGATGTAAACCAGAAGATTGCTGAGATGGCAGGTACTGGCGGCAATTCCACCCAGTTACTTGATGCCCGCGATGAACTGATAGGCCAGCTGTCTGAGGTGATTGATATCAAAACCACCAGTCAGCCAGATGGAAGTTTGCAGGTCACGCTGGCATCGGGCCAGCCGTTAGTTCTGGGTAGTGAAGCGGCACAGCTCAAAGTCATCCCCGATGTAAATGACCCCTACCTGGCAGATATTCAGGTGAATATTTCCGGTCAGAGCTTTGCTGCCAGCCGCAATATTGGCGGCACATTGGGTGCGATTAATGATTATCAGGTCACGACTTTAAAACCTTACCAGAATGCATTGAATGACATGGCTGTCGCGCTGGCGGATACCTTCAATAATACTTTAGCGGGGGGGCAAGATCTGAATGCTAACCCGGGTTCTCCGTTATTCAGTTATGATCCCGCCAACCCCGCAGCCAGTCTGACTATCACCGCTCTTACGCCGGAAGAGCTGGCGTTATCGTCAGATGGAAACCCGGGCAACAGTGATGTGCTTAAAGATCTGATTGGTATCAGTAATCAGGCATTCGCGATTACCGGGTTTGGTAATGCGACACTCAATGACACTTTTTCGTCCATGGTCGGGGAAACGGCGATTAAAACCCGTCAGGCGACATCGGACTGGAAAGCCACGGAAAGCCTGAAGCTGCAGGCTGTTGCCACGCGAGATAACCTCAGTGCCGTCAACAGTGATGAAGAAGCGGCTAACCTGATGGTGTTTGCCAATGCCTATCAGGCCAACATGAAAGTGATCAGTACGGCTAATCAGCTGTTCGATACGGTTCTAACATTATTCTAAGGTGATGAGATGAGAGTCAGTGACACCCAATTCAGTCAGATGATGCTGCGCAGCCTGCAAATGAATAATGCCGGGCTGGGGGAAGTATTACAGCAAATGTCGACTGGTGATCGCTTAACTAAGTTATCTGATGATCCGATTGATTCGATCAAATTGCTTAACTTAGAGCGTGAAGGCAGTGCCATTAATCAGTATCAGGCCAATATTCGTAACCTGAAAACAGTATTATCGAGCCAGGAAGCATACTTAGACCGGGCGAATGAAAGCTTGAAAAGTAGCCGTGACCTGGTGTTGTGGGGATCGAACGGTACCCTAAGCGATGATGACCGAACCGGTATTGTCAGCGAGCTGGAGAACCTGAAAGAGTCATTAGTCGCCACCTTTAATGCGCAAGATGAAGAAGGCCATTATCTGTTCTCAGGAACGAAAACGAATGCCCCGGCAGTCACCAAGTCAGGCGCAGATTATGTCGTTGATGGCAACGCTGATAAACGTTCAGTGACAGTTGCAAAAGGGGTCACTATGGAGGCTAATTTCACCGCACAAGAAATATTGGATATTGGTGGTGATAACGTAGTGAACCAGCTCGATAAATTGATTGCTGAGTTTAACAACCCGAGCGCGAACTTCCAGGTTGAAGTCGCAAATACACTGGCCGCGATAGATAAGACATCGGGTAACGTATTAGGGGCGATGACGACAACGGGTGGACGTTATAACAACCTCGATTTACTTGAAAGCAGTCACAGCGAAAACAAGTTGTTTGTCGACAAGGTAACGGGGGATCTGGAAGCATTGGATTACGGTGAAGCTTCTGTTCGCTTAACCAATTACATGAGCGCGCTACAAGCGACTCAGGCAAGCTATGTAAAAATTAATGATTTATCTTTATTTAACCGACTGTAATGGGATGGAAATGCGATGGTTAATTCGACGGTAGAAGTCAGGCCGCAAGGCGTTAGACTGCCTGGTAACGAGAAGGCATCCATTGCGCCCTCATACAGCGCTGAAAAAACGACCAATAATCCGCACTCTGTGTCAGTCAATAATGCCTCCTTACCTAAGGGGGCATATTCTGTTTCGAAGGCCCTGCTGGCAAAAGGACAGCAACAGGTTACTGTGGTTCAGATTGCCCAGCAGGCGATCCATAAAGTAGGCAGTGAGCTGCAGTCGATGAAGCGGGTGCTGACCCAGACTTTACACTCACCGGGTGATCCGTCGTTATCAAATTCAAATCAGGCAAAGCAGTTAATCCAGCAACAGACTAACATCAAAAGCTGGCTGCAAAGCGCAGTATCAGATGGCGTAAGGGTTCTCGATTCCCAACTTCGTATACAGGTAGATCGAGAACCCGAGCGTAGTTTTATGATCCCGGGGTTGGACTTAACGCGTCAGCGCCATCAGGATGAGCAAATTCGGCTCGATTTCCCGAACAGTGGCACTGCTTTAATTACATTAAATAGTCAACGCGACGACCAGCAACTGGCAAGTCAGATTGATCGTTCTCTGGTGCCGTTAGGCATTAGAGCCTCGTTGGGAAGTAACGGTGAATTACTCTTTAAGGCGAAAGAGTCTGATTTTTCTCAGATGAGCCAGCAAGTGATGGTGACTGGCCAAGGCCACCGTTATCCAGCGGGTCAGCCAAATATGATAAAGCTTAAGCCAGAGCCGGAAGGTATAGAGGATTTATCCATCAACCTCAGCAGTCGGGATAATATCCGACGCACGATCAGCAAGGTGACTCAAGGCCTGCGCCAGGTTCAGCAAAGCATTGATGAGATAAAAGTGTATCAAACAGAATTCGCCCGACAGGTGACGCAAATTAAAGCTCAAATCAACGTTGACGATATTGCGGCCATTGAAGGCAAAATCAGTTCACTTACCTCGGCAGTGAACACTAACTTCACCGCCACCTATCAAGCCGTTTCAGCGCAGGCCAACGTGCATCGTCATACGGTGGTGGCACTGCTTAAATGAGTTAAATTGCGACATATATAGAGTAAAGTCTAAGCGCCTCAGTGGCGCTTTTTTAATGTCGGTAAAAGAAGGCTGGGAATGGATGCCTGACTGTAAGTTTATGCCAGCAGAAAGAAGAAATATAAGAAAAAGATAAACGCCAGCAGAGTTGCCGATAAGGTCGGGTAAATGATGTAGTTATCATCGTGTCGCTTAGCGCGTTGAAAGCAAAAATAGGTGAGCAAGCCATTATAGAACACCAGCATAGAGCTGATAGCCGTGCCCGCTTTTAATGTCAGGCTTGATAGCTGTAGCAGGAAAAAAGCCAGCAGGGCGTAATCAACAATGATTAGCCACAAAAAAATCTTTTGTAGGCTATCGGCTTTTCGTGTTCTGACCTGCTGTTTAGACATGTTTGACCTTTCAGTAACATGAAGTCGTTCGACATAGCCTTATGAATAAGAAAGCCTCGTTAAGCAACTTACTGTATTTATCTGTTTATTTCAGGGTGAATTCTGCTTTGAATCTAATTATGAATTTACTGCCGTAGCTTGTACTTTTTGCTTAATTTGTTGTGGCTGACCAGCCACCTCACGCCTCAGTACCGGTTGATTAAACGCGGCTTGTTGTCGAGCTTTATCAAGGGCGTTATCGGCTTTTCCACCAAACAGTGCATCAAGTATCTGAGCGGCAGGTGTTGTGAGTACAAATAGTTCAATGCGGCGGTTTTCGCTGGCGTCAGGCGCCGCTGAATTTAATAGTGCTCGGTTAGACATGCCGGCGACTTGCAATACCCGCTTTTCTGGCATGCCGCCTGCAATCAGAGTTTGGCGGGCAATATTAGCGCGAGAGGCAGAGAGTTCCCAGTTAGACTTATTGCTAAAGCGGCTTTTGTAGGGAATGGAATCAGTATGGCCACTGATTATGAGCTGATTGTGGATCTTGCGAAAAACCGGCGCAATAGCTAACAGCAGATCTTCAAAGAAAGGGGTTAGCTCGTTACCGCCACGTCTGAACATATTCTGTTTATAATTATCTTGCAGAATGATACGTAAGCCTTGCGGCGTGACGTCGACCATCACATTACCATCAGCCGAGACTTGCTTGGCCATTTCTTCAACCACTTTAGCCAGCACCGTCAGTTGCTCCTGAGTTTCGAACGAACCGGGGATCAACGCATCGCTTTCTGCCCCATCGCCATTGCCATCAAAGAAAGAGCTGACGGTCACGGCGGCATTATGCGAACTTAAATCAGACGCATCGCCGCCGAAATCAATAGGGGATAAGCTTTGCGAGGTATCGAAAGGATTGCCTGAGCCTTCATCAAAAATGCTTGAGCTGTTGAGATAAGCGACGATTGCTCGCCGCTCTTTTTGATCGACAACCTCCATTAACCACAGGACGAGGAATAACGCCATCAGAGCAATCATAAAATCAGCAAAAGCGACCTTCCATGCTCCTCCATGGGAACCATGGTCGTGACGCTTCTTTGAACGTTTAAATATGACTTGCTCTTGTTTTTGCATTATCCCTCCTGTTCCGCTAACCATTTCTCCATTTCGTTGAATGAAGGCTTAATGTCTAACTGAATGTGTTTTCTACCGGCATCAATGGCTAGTAATGTTGGTTTTTTGGCGACATAGGCAACCAGTGTGGCGCGTACACATTCAAAGGCTGACATGTCACGTTTAACGCGCTGTGCCATGGCGTTACTTGCCGGATCAAGAATGCAGTAACAGCCGAAAATACCCAAAAATGTTCCTACCAGGGCGGCGGCAACGTGATAGCCAATTAGCGCAATTGAACCATCTATGGATTGCATGGTAATAATGATACCCATTACCGCAGCAAGAATACCGAAACCCGGTAAGGCTTCTGATGTACGTTGCATCGAACGTGAAGGCAACAGAAGGTCTTCTTCAATGGCCATAATTTCTTGTTCAAGCAGCCCCTCTAATTCATAAGGCGACATTTGTCCCATTGCCATTAAACGCAAATTGTCGGTGATGAACGAAACAATGTGGTGATCTTGGATGAGTTGCGGAAATCGATTGAATAATTCGCTGTTTTGGGGGTCTTCAATATGACGATCGAGCGCCTTGAAGCCGCTGCTACGAATAGTTTCTAGCAGGATCTGTAATAATGCCATCAGCTCCATATAATAGACTTGCTCATCATTACGAGTGGAGAGGATCCGGCGGAACTGACCACGCATTTCCTTTAATACGTGGGGCGGGTTGCCGATAATTGTCGAGCCAATTGTAGCCCCGGCAATGATCAACATTTCTGCGGGCTGCCAGATAGCGACCAGATCACCGCCGGCCCAAACGTAACCGCCGAAGACACACAGAATAATAACGATGGCACCAATGAACTTTTGCATCTGTTGCTCCTAGCTTGAAAGATAGTGATTGAGTTGCTTGAGTGCCTGTTTATGAAGTTGGCACACTCTGGGCGGGGTAAGGTTAAGAACCAGAGCAATTTCATGCAGGTTCATTTCATGCTGATAAAATAGAGTGAGCAGCAACTGTTCACGTTTCTTTAATTTTGTGAGAGTGGCTGCCAGTGTTCGCTTAATTTGCTCGTGGTTGATGCTGTCAGCATGGCTGCTCATCACTAAGTCACTGCCGTTCTCAAGTAATTGATCCAGGCTCTGCATTTCACTGGCCATGCTGGCATTAAGCCGTTGGTAATAATCGGCCTGATCGGTCCCTAGTGCGTTAATGATTTCAGCTTCGCTAGGCTGGCGGCCAAGCTTTTTCACCAGATCCCGAGTGATGTCATTCAGTTCATGTGCCTGTTGGCGGGTCTGACGAGAGCGCCAGTCCAGCCGGCGCAGCTCATCAAGAATGGCACCGCGGATCCGACATACCGCAAAAGAAGGAAATTGTGGGTCTTCGACATTCTGATAACGTCGAGCCGCTTCCAGTAATCCGAGCAAACCAATTTGTTGCATATCTTCAATACTACAGTGGTGGTTGGCATGGATGCGCAGCTGGTTCACTACCCGCTTGACCAGTATCAAGTGTTTACGAACCAGTAAATCCTCATTAAATGAGGATTGGACTGGCGTGACTTCCGGTTCAGTGGAATATTGATCCGCGGGATTCATCTCTAGCATAATTACTTACCTCACTGAACCACGTATTTAGTCAGCAATACATCGTCAATCATGTGGGAAAAGTTGGTATTAACGAAGGCTGTAACTAAGGTCTCCCTCACTTCTTCCTGTAACGCATCAATGGTTGGTTGGCTCTGTAGTTGTTCATAGGTTTTATTGCTGAATAACCTAAGCAGCGCATTACGGACTACCGGCATATAGTTGTCGATGTCTTTAATTTTCTCAGGCTGGCGAGTTTTCAGTGCCAGTTCCAGCATGACAAAGTGGGTCTGACGCTCGCCTTTTACACTAAAGACCAATTTATCCAATGAATGGAAACTTGATTGTGCTGACTGTTTCGGCTCTGTAAAAGGAAGCGTGGTGGAAAAGTCTGACATTTCTAGATTGTTGTGATTTTTCATATACCAGACTCCCCCCACGAAGGTTGCACCAGATACAACAATACTGGTTAGGATCACGGCGACACAAATTAAGGCAAGATTACGTTTAGTCATTAACCAGACTCCTTTACTAGGCTTTTGTAGAAAGCCAATGTTCTGAGGTTGTATTGATTGTTGCGTCTGTCAGCACATCGGCAGACAGGATTGCAGGTTGGTATTCGTCGTCAGGTTGAGCTTGGTGCTGTGAAGGCTGTCCTCGCTCACCATCGCCAACGTTGACGTCGACATGGACAAATTGCTGTTGTTGCAATTCAAGTCGCAGACGCTCAGAAACCTGAGCCAACGCATCGCGAATAGCGCCATGAGCAGCGTTAATTTGTACGTTCAGGCGATCACCGTCGACCCGAATAATCAAGTCCAGCTTGCCAAGATCGGGTGGGTCAAGACGGATACGAGCTTCCTGCATATTCTGGCTGGCCTGCAATGTGACCCGGTCTTGTAAAACCTGCAGCATTTGCTCGCCCCATTTACCGGGTGAAGAGTCCATCTGAAGATTGGCCCAAACCGCTCTCGGTTGAGCAGCTTCTGCCGGTGATGATGAGATGGCTGCTTGCAGGGTGGCAGACTGGCCAGCATGAATCTGTCCCTCTACTTGTTGTGGCAGGGGAAGAGTGATTTGGGGCAATGAACCTGTCTCGGTTTTTATCGAGAGCAATTGATTCATTTTACTGCTGAATGGTTCTCCGGCATGACGGGTGTGACTGTTTTCCTGCACCGAGCCTGACGGCAATAATTGCTGTTCAGCAACGTGACTCAAGCTTTGAAGCTCTGGTGATTTTACGTTGCTGCCGAAGCCGTTGATGAACAAGTCGACTTTGGCGTTATTCCCGCTGGCTTCAGTACGGTTTGCTGTGAAGGCAGGGTTGACAGAATTGGTCTGTGGTGAGAATCCCAGGGTACTTGTCGCGGAGTACTGCCCAATCAGTGGCGCTTGCGTACTGGGCTCAGAAGGCAAATTCTCAGCAACAGGGGAGGTTCCGTCAGCTGACAGATCTTCCTGCATCTCGAACGTTGACAGGGCCTTATGAGCTAAGTCTGCGAGGGATGAAAAGCCGGTGCTGGCAGAAAACGAAGCGAGGCCTGAAGACTCTTCTCCATTGGCTTGTTTCACTGCATGAACGAGGCTTTTTGTCGCAGATGAAGTATTATCCACTCCAGGTAAACTACCGGAAGCGGTTAGGGTCACGTTAGTCATCTGTTACTCCATGTCCATGGCCAGTTGATAGGCAAGTATCCGCTCTTTTTGCTCAGAGGCTGAATCAATGCTGCCTTTGGCGTTATTTCGGATATCAGTGACTGCTGCTACCGCTTGCTGGTGACACTTTTTCAGCTGATCTAACTCGTCCCGGATCGCGGGAGTTAAAGGCTGGTTGTGACAGGCGCGAAGCAGCGAGCGCAGCCGGAGATCAAGGCTTTTCAGCTCTTGCCACTGTTCGCTTTGTATTGCAGACAATATCTCTTGTTGCATCTGGCGCAGCGTTGCTGGAGTAACGCTACGCATGCTGACCGAATCCTTCCCAGCCCTCGCGGATATTGGTCATGATGCGTTCTACGTTGCCGATCCGTGCCGTATCATTACTGACACTGGCCTGGTAGAGTTCGATTTGGGAGAATTCATAAAGGTCGTGTAAGTTCATCGCGACTTCGCCACCGCTCGACATATCCAGGGCACTATCCAGGCCGATCAAGATATTCATGCATTTGTTAATCGCCTGGCCCTTTTCGGCCAGGCGCTTTGCTTCAATATGCCCCTTGGTGCGGATCAGTTCATTGAGCAGGCCGTCAATCAGCATGAGCACCAATTGATGCGGAGAAGCGGAAGCTGCCTGGGCATCCAAATCGACGCTTTGATAAGAATCAAAGCCGGAATTTTGCATTAACATGAGAGACTCCTTTACATAAACAGACTGCTGGTCTGGTTCATCTGGTTCATTAACGTGTTCATCTGGGTAAATTGTGCCAGATAGCGGTCGTAAGACATTTGGTACTTACGTTCAAGATTGACTTGCTTGTCGTCGAGACGAGACAGGTTTTGCTGCAGATTATCTTTACGGTTATTAAACTGGCCGTTAGTGAAGTTAAGGAAGGGATCGATAACATCATCAATAGATTCGAGCAGTTGGCCCGCGCCATTAAACATGGCTTCGAGACCGGCACTATCATTAAGCTGAGCACTTTCAAATCGCTCGGTATCGAGTTCCATCTTGCCTTCACGATTTACACTTACCCCGACTTCAAACAGACTTTTACCGTTATATTGCTGTCGTAGCAGTCCGTTAAGCTGGCTTTCAATTGAACGTATCGTTGGGTCGCCAGCCAGAATACCGCGCTGATTTTCATCTGACCCGGTTTTGGTGTGGTCAGCGATGGTAGAAACCAGCGAATTGTAGGCATCAATTAATGTGTTGAGCTGTTCTTTGGTGGCTTCGCTGTCGGCACCGATAGTCAGGTTGATTGGCTGCTCGGCAGCGGCTTGTGCTTTCGTCACCGTAAGGTCAACACCGGTGATCACATCAGAAAAGGTATTTGAACTGCTGGTGAGTGCCAGCCCTGTGCCTTGCGGGCCAAGCCAGATTTTGGCGTCTTGCGGGGTACTGATGTCGGTCAGGTTAGTAAAGGCATCTTCAAACCAGACTTGCCCTGTTCCTGACGCACTGACGTTGATGGTGTTGGCAACCCCCGTTTCGGTGCTGGAAAGCATGAAGTGGGTTTCGCCGTTAGAGCGTACTAACGTCGCATTGACGCCAGGATTAGTACTGTCGTTATTGATTGCGTTTGCTAATTCCGCAAGCGTATTTTTGCCGTCGCCATTACTGTCGACAGTCGATAAATCAAGCGACATGGTTTCACCATTAATGGTGAAATCCAGGGTGCCCGTAGCGGGTACTTCGGTATCGGCGGTAGTACCTCCGGGCATACCGGCAGAAACCTGATGCGCAGTCGCCACCTGCTCAACAAAAACCTGATAGCTGCCACTCAGGGCATTGGCATCGACGTTAGCCGTTAGATTGCCATCCTGCGAAAAAGTAGCGCTGTTTTTAATGATGCTGGCTGTCATGCTGTTCATTTTATCGACAACCGTTCTGAATTCACGCAGTGCCGCTTCAACTTTTCCCAGCGCGGTTAATTGACTTTGGTATTTATCGGCTTGTAGCTGGTATCGATGTTGAAAGGGCTGCACATCATAAGTGGCCAATTGAGTAGCCATCGTAATCGGGTCCATTGAACTCATTGCATAACTCCTTATTTATTTTCTTATATAGGCAAATTACGTGCCAGTTTGAAAGTGCTTGTTACTTATTAAAATTAATCGGTTCAGCATGCTTTACACCTGGGCTGCGGAAGGGTTACTTCCTCTTTTGCTTCCGTACGGTGCTTCCGCCATTCCTATGGGTCCGCGGCGGATACCGGATAGACAATGGAGACTAGTTACATAAGGCGACGGAAAACGGGGGAAATTAATAGCTGGCGGGATAATTGATAGTGGAGCGGAGAAATGAAAAAGCCTCCGTGAAGGAGGCTTTCTGGAGTGGAAGGCTGTACGTTGCTTAGCGAAGCAGTGACATCGCCATACCAGGTAGCTGGTTAGTTTGCGACAGTACCGTTGTACCGGCCTGCATCAGCATTTGGTTCTTGGTCATGTTTGAAGATTCAACCGCAAAATCAGCATCCATCATACGGCCCTTCGCCGCCGAGGTATTTTCTACCATGTTACCAAGGTTGGTGATGGTGTGGTCAAGACGGTTGATTGTTGCACCCAGGCCGGCACGTGCGGCACCAACTTCATTAATCGCTGTTTCTAGCCCGGTCATTGCAGCCGTTGCACCAGCAGCAGTGCCGATATTAAAGGCTGGAACTGTCGTTGATAGCGCAGTATGTGCCGCAATGACATCGGTATCAACGGTCGTCGCTAGGCTTAGAACTTCTGCAGCAGAAGCGCCGATTTGTAGATTCAGGCCACCTGTTTTAATACCAGCACCAGTGATCAGCGCATCGCCTGCATACTTAGTGTTGGTGACAATGTTATTAAGTTCTGCACCAAGTTCGCTAAATTCTTTTTGCATTGCGGTTTGGTCTGCAAGAGTGTTAGTGCCGTTTGCAGACTGAGTCGCCAGATCGTTCATACGGTAAAGGATGTTGGTTGCTTCATCGAATGCACCTTCAGCCGTTTGCAGCATTGAGATACCATCTTGCGAGTTACGCATCGCTACCGACATGCCGCGAGTTTGAGTTTCAAGGCGGTTTGCAATTTGAAGGCCGGCAGCATCGTCAGCAGCCGAATTAATACGGTAACCCGTACTCAGACGTTCCATTGCCGTATTAAGCAGGTTTGAGTTCTTGTTCAGACTATTTTGGGTGACCAGAGACGCGTAATTCGTGTGCATAGATAGAGCCATGGTAGTTCTCCTGATTTATCCATCGGTGTATTGTTAATCTGTGCACTGATTAAAGGCGGACGTAATTAGGAGAACATTAATTTAATTTTTAAAACTTTTATGTTTAATTTTATGTGTCTGAAATTAAATGGATTATTTTTTTGAATGTCGACGTTGGAATATCACTGATATAGCCAAAGTAATAGGTGGCACCCAGTAGTTTAAAATGCATCAACTCATTTTTACTCGCAATTCTTCCCGCTATAAATTGAATATTATGTTTTCGGATAAATTTAATAACAGGGAGCAAGCCGGATTTATTTTCTTTTTCCTGAAGTTTTTGAGAAATTTTAATGGCATCAGGTCGGCATTGTTCAAGAAATGGCAAATATTCAGTTGGGGTATGAATATCAATCCACAGGCTCGGGGCCTTCTTTTGCAATGAGGCTAGGTTGTTCGAGAGGATGCCCTGATCCAGGTTTGCCGTATGCAACTGCAGACAAGGAATGATATGCCGCATCGCTTTCTGGTGGTGGCGGTAAAGTTGCTCAATGAAGGTGTGACCTTGCGGCCAGTGTAAGGTTTCAGCTTGAATGGGCACCACCAGATCGTTAATGACGTCAGGGTGAAAGGTGTCGAGCTGAAAGGTAATGTGTTTGACCGCCAGGTAAAGGCTGTAGATATCGAGGCACAAGGCCATGTCTTCTGACAATGTAAAATTGTAAACGCTCTGCTCGCAGTTACCGCCGAACCGGAGTGTCAGGTGCTGGTACTCTACCTCATTGGTATGGATATTTCGAATTGCCTGACAAACATGGCGTATATCATTGAGTCGAAATGCCTCAATGATAATGCCATCGTCTTGGGTGTCCACCGCCGTGGGGATAAGCTCCGCCACATAATCATATAGCGCTTGATTGCTTGATAAATTAGCCAAGGTTTCCTACCACATTGATCTGTTTATTTTCAGGTACTTCATTATACGAGAGCACCGCTAAACCTTGCGCAAAAGTGCGTGCATAGCGAGACAGTAATGGCCTCAATTGCGGCATTACCAATAGGATAGGTGCCATGCTTTGCTCTTTCATCTGCTGTTTTACCAGCGGTAAATTTTGCTGGAACTGGCTCAGAATATTTGGCTCGATAGGGAAGCTATCGAGAACGATCTGCCCGCTGGCCTGTGCCTGCTGCAGTGACTTCATCAGCATCTGTTCCAGTTCATCAGAAAGGGTATAGACATTCAGGTCTTTACGATCGCCATTGATCAGATTAACCAGGGTGCGGCGCAGGCTGCATCTGATGTCAGCGGCAATCAAGATCGGATCTTTGGTGTTTTCAGCACTTTCCAGCATGGTATTGGCGATCGTTCGGATATCTTTCAGCGGAACCTGATCAACCAGTAATTGGCGGTAGACTTTTAATTGCTGGCTTGGATTTAACGATGTACTCAGGGCTTCTGCCAGTTTGGGAGCCTGCTGTGCCAGGCGGTTATTGATTAAGTCCACATCATCATGGGTGAATAACTCTGCCAGATGGTTTTTCATGATTTTACTGATATGGGTGGCAATAACCGTCGCATCATCCACGACTTGATAGCCCATATTAAGCGCCTTGGCTTTATCATCGTGGCTTATCCACACTGCGGGCAGTTGATAGGCTGGATCTTTACCCAGAATACCGTCAACTTGGCCATAAGTATCACCCACGGCAATGGCCATTAAACGCTCAGATTCAATTTCCCCGCGTTCAATCACTTCGCCTTGTACCGAGATGGTGTAATGGTTCGGCTTCAGGCTCAGATTGTCACGAATACTGACTTCAGGAAGGAGGTATCCCACTTGCTCAGACAGGTTTTTCCGTACCCCGCGGATCCGCTGGGGAAGTGGTGCCCCTTGCTCTTTGTTGACCAGGTGAACCAGGCGAAAACCGAGTGCCAGTGACAGGCTATGAACATGAGGAATGTCATCCCAGGTGAGGAGTTGGTCACTCTCGTGCTGCATGGCAGAGCTGATCGCCTGAATTTCATCGAGTTTATCAGCCTGGATGGGGGCTTTCAGCTGTCGCCAACCTGCAAAGGCGAGTACTGCGGCAAAAGAGAAGAAAGCCAGATGCGGCATGCCTGGTACCAGGCCAATGATCAGCATTACACCCGCGACAGTAAACAACGTTGCCGGAGACGCCAGCAGTTGGTTGTGCATGGTTTGTGCCATGTCGTGGTCGCTGTCATTGATACGCGTCACGATAATAGCCGCAGAGGTTGCCAGTAATAGCGATGGGATCTGAGCAACCAAGCCATCACCAATGGTGAGCAGGGCATAGGTTTTGAACGCCTCAGATATTGCTAAGCCATGTTCAAATACCCCGATGCTGATACCACCAATGATGTTAATAAACAGAATGAGCAAACCTGCAATCGCATCACCACGAACAAATTTCGAAGCACCGTCCATTGAGCCGTAGAAATCAGCTTCATTGGCGACATCTCTGCGGCGTTGTTTGGCTGTGTTCTGATCGATTAATCCGGCATTCAAGTCAGCATCAATGGCCATCTGTTTGCCTGGCATGGCATCAAGGGTAAAACGGGCGGCCACTTCTGAAATACGTTCGCCGCCTTTGGTGATAACCACAAAGTTGATGATCATCAGGATGACAAAGACCACCATGCCGACCACATAGTTACCGCCGATAACAACTTCACCGAAAGCCTGAATGACCTTACCGGCAGCATCGCCACCATTTTGACCTTCTAGTAACACAACGCGGGTGGAAGCCACGTTCAGGGTCAAACGCATTAAGGTGGCAACCAGCAGGATAGTCGGGAAGACAGAGAAGTCGAGCGGACGTTTTGCCGTTGTGCTCACTAACAACACCAGAATTGCCAGCACGATGTTAAAGGTGAATAAGGCATCAAGCAGAATAGGAGGCAGCGGCAGAATCACCATTGCCAGAATCATCAATAAGGCAGCGGAGATTCCCACATTACCGCGATTGAAATTTTTTATAGTGTGTAACCAGTTGAACATGCTTGGTCCTTATTGATACTGCTTTAGTGCTGTAAATGGCGTGGAATAGCAAATTTTGGCAGTGACTGAGGTTTGTCTCCCTGACCTTTGCGGAAGGTTTTCAGCTGTAAGACATAGGTCAGTATATGCGCAACGGCGATATACAATTGGTTTGGTACTGCTTGTTCCAATTGTGTCGTGTGGTAGATAGCACGGGTTAATGGCGGCGAGTTTAACACCTCAACCTGATTTTCACGGGCGATACGCTGAATATGCAAAGCCGTTTCATCGGTACCTTTAGCTACCACAAAAGGGGCATCCGATAGTGCGGGATCATATTTAATCGCGACGGCATAATGGGTCGGATTGGTGATCACGACATCGGCTAGGGGAACGGTTTTCTCAATTTTACGTCGGGCAAACTGTTGCTGGATCTGCCGGATACGCTGTTTAACCTCCGGGCGGCCTTCGTTGTTTTTGTATTCTTCTTTCATTTCATGTTTGGTCATTTTTAGCTGTTTCAGGTGTTCCCAACGTTGATAAGGAATATCCAGCAGGCCAAAAATAAGCAGAGCGATCCCCATGCGTAAGACGCCATCGAACAGGACGGTCAAGATCATGATCACACCTTGCTGCAGCGGCAGGCTCTGCATTGCCAGTAACTGGGCCAGGTTACTTTCAAGATAGTGGTAAAGCAGACTGAAAATCACCGCAACCTTGAGCGACGATTTCAGTAGCTCAACCAGCGAGCGGGTCGAGAATATCCGCTTGATACCGGAAAGCGGATTAATTTTAGACAGCTTTGGCAGAACGCTCGCGGGATGAAACAGCCACCCGCCAACAATCAGGCTACTACCGATTGTGGCGACCAAGATCACCACAAATAGTGGCAGTAACAGTTCGATGAGGATCCCAAGGCTATTTCCCAGGTGTTCAATCGCTTGCCACGGGTTATCTAAATCGGCTCGGGAAAGGCTCATATTAAAGCGAAACACGCCGGAAATGCTTTGCCAGATTGTCTGAAACTGAGTCTGGAAAAATAGGCAGACAATCAAGAATATGACCGCCGTCGTTAATTCTTTGCCGCGGGCGATTTGGCCTTCATTACGGGCTTTCTGAATTTTCTGTTGGGACGGCTTTTCTGTTTTGTCCTGGGCACTGTCGTCGCTCATGCTCCCCCCATCATGAAAAGGCGCAGTTGTTGCAGGCTGACATGAACCAGTTCAGTGTAGCGGGTCGGTACCCCACTGATTGACAGTAATATGCTAAATAGCCCTAGTAACATCGTCATCGGAAAGCCTAAAGCATAAACATTCAGGCTCGGGGCGGCGCGATTCATCACCCCGAAACTGATGTTAGCCAGCAGCATTGAAACAATGGCGGGCAGTGCCAACGCCAGTGCTGAGGCAAACATCCAGCCAAACATATTGATAACGAGCTCCAATGACGGCCCTGTCAAGCCGGAACCAACAGGCCAGACCCGAAAACTTTCGACCAGAATATCGATAATCAATAGGTGACCTTCTAAAGCCAGAAATAGCAACGTGCAAAAAATCAGGAACATGCGGCCAAGAATAGCGACAGACAGACCATTAACCGGATCATTCATCACTGCCATGCCAAGGCCCATTTGTAGTGAAATAATTTGGCCTAGCGTGGTCATGACTGAAAACAGTAAATGGACGATAAAACCGAAGAACAGCCCCCACACGGCTTGTTCAAATGCGAGAATAATGGCTTTCAGTGACAGGGGATCAATGGCTGGCATGGCAGGCATCAGCGGAGCAGTAATCACCACCAAAGACAGCACCAGCAACGCTCTGATCCAAACGGGAATGATAGCATCACCAAAAAATGGCATAGCCAGCAGGGCGGCGCCCATCCGAAAGAAGGGCCACCATAATTGACCTAACCAGGCGGTGATGTCGGCAAAGCTCAGTTGCAGCATTAGCCTATCATCCCGGGAATGTTGTGAAACAGGTAATCAAATAAATCGAGAATTTTACGCAACATCCAGTGACCTGCAAAAATTACCATCAGCAGAGTAACCAGCAGTCGCGGCAGAAAGCTTAAGGTCTGTTCATTGATTTGGGTTGCGGCCTGAAAGACGGCGATCAGTAGGCCGACACATAGACCTGGTACTATCAGCACCATTACTATCATGATGATCTGCCAGACAGCATTGGAGAACAGGGTAACGGCTAGCTCGGGCGTCATGAATCTCTCCTAGCCGAAGCTGGCTGACAAGGTGCCAACCGTCATTGCCCAGCCATCAGCGAGGACAAATACTATCAGCTTGAATGGCAGCGAAATAATCAGTGGTGATAACATCATCATCCCCATAGCCATCAAGACACTGGCAACGACCAGATCAATAATCAGAAAAGGGATAAACAACATAAACCCAATCTGGAATGCGGTTTTCAGCTCACTGATGACAAAGGCGGGCAATATCACGGCAAAGGAAATATCATCGACCTGCTGATCCAGCGGTTCATTGGCAATGCGCAGCATCTGCTCCAATGAGCTTTGCTGGGTTTGGTGCAACATAAACGCCCGCACGGGTTTTTCCGCGACAGAAAAGGCTTGCATCAGAGTGATATCGCCATTGTCATATGGGAGAAAAGCATTGTCGTAGACGTCGGTCCAGACCGGACGCATAATCAATATAGTCAGTGCCAGAGTGATCCCGACCAGTACCCGGTTAGGTGGACTTTGCTGCAACCCAAGCGCTTGGCGTAAAATGGCTAACACAATAATAATTCGTGTGAAACTGGTTGCCATTAGCAGAAAGGCCGGAAGAAAGCTGAGAGCAGTCATCAGCAGCAGGATCTGCAATTTAACACTGTATTCCTGCTCAGTTTGACCATCGGTAACGGTCAGGAATGCCAGGCCATTCGGCTCTGCTGCGAATGACTGGAAACTGACTAAACCCAGTAGCAGAATTAAAAGTGGAAGCCAACGCTTAGGCATAGATCAGCTATCCATCGAGCTAAGCGGTGAGTCAACAATATCGATCAACCGCAGGCCATACTTCTCATTAACGACAACAACTTCAGCATGGCCCATGAGTGAACCGTTAACTTTGACATCTAAGGGTTCGCCATTGAGCTTATCGAGTTCAATGATGCTGCCTTCACCGGCTTTCATTAAGTCGCCAAGCGGAATTTCTGTACTGGACACTTCAAGAGTGACCGTGACCGGAATTTTCTTAAAGAAACTGATATCGCGAGTGGGTATTGTTTTTGCCGGGGTGAAAATAAAGTCAGAGCTGTCTTCGGCATCAGAATCCAGCTGTTCCAGTTGCAGATCATCAAAGTTGAGATCGTCGGTATCGAATGTAGGTTGATCTTTCATGTTGTCCATTGAGTTAATCCTTTACATTGTTCAAAATCAGAACGAGTTGACCATTCTGTTCAGCGACTCGCGCACTAAACAGCTGTTCCTGACCAACACTGACCGGTACGTTACTAAGTAAATCAATGTCGATGATGTCATTAGGTTGCAGATTGAGAACCTGATCTAAGGGCATGGTTTTCTGGCAAAGTCTGGCATTCACTCTGACCGGTGTGTGTTCAAGAGCACGTTTAAAGGCTTTATCAATTGGTTTTGCAGGCTCCTGATCCAATTCATTAATCAGAGTCTGGACCAGGGTGGCATCAAAATAAGCCGTTAGTTCAGCACTTGAATCTTGGAAGGTGATATTAAAGCGAGCACTCAATCCAACCCCTTCACTGATAGCGGAGTCAACAGGCTCCCACATTTCTTCTGGCGCAACATGTTGAGCGATTATCTGCCCAATACGTTGCTGTAAACGCATGTCACTGCTTGTAATCTTTGATTTTTCGACATCAGAGTTACGCGCAATATCAGCACTATAAAAACTGTCTGCCATGGTCAGCAACAGCTGCTCAGAGAGATGGGAATTCAGCAAGCCACCAAGTTGATGTTGAAAGACAGCTGCTGGATGACTAAATGTTTCGCTATTAGCTCTATTCAGTTCAATATCAATCAAACTGACAGAGAGTGCGTTATTTTTAATCCATCGTTGTAACTCATGAGTAAGCGACGAAGATGCTTGTAAAAGGATCTGCTTCAGTTCTTCTCTTACGATATGAATCGGTCGTCCCAAAAGTTCAACATTTAAAGCTGGATATTGTTGGGTATTTTCAAGCTCAATTAATTTTATTTTTGGCATGAGATACATAATTCATATGAAATTGGTTTAAATATGATTTTGTTTTTAAATTATATTTAAACAATGGTTTGATACTTTATAAGACTCAGTTTAGCCTGATGTATTTGTTATACTTTAGCTTTTGTTTTCTATTTTGTGACTTTCGTCCATATGTTGTTTATAAGTTTGTGTTTATGGTTTTATTAGTTTTATTAATAACTGACACTATATAAGCTAGGCGTATGTCGGAGATACTTAGAACGGCGAGGTTTGTTTTTAAGTTGTTGTTTTTGTTTAAATTTATACTGATTGATTGTTTTTCGCTCTTTGCGTTTGATTTTAAACCTAAGCGTCAGGCAAATGTCATGTGAATGTCAAAAATAAGTCTTATCATGAATTTCGAACGATAATAAAATACGTTGAGTGCACTTTGTCCGATGCATGTTTAGGCCGTGTTCTGGTCATAAACAAGCTACCGTCAAGGTCCGGTTAATAAATTAAATTAATAACTTTCGAGATGATTCAGCGAGGGTATGCTCGTGCGTATTATGTTTGACAAAAAAATTGGACTGTTACTACTTTTGTTAAAAATTAGTGCGGTTAGTGCACAAAATATATCAATACCCATGGATTTAGTTAAATGGGAATATAAAGGCGACCAGTTTCAGTGTTTATTAAATCAAAATGTAAATAAATTTAGGCAATTAACGTTTATAGCTGAGCCGAATGACAAATTGACGTTGAAAGTTGAGAACAGCCAGATTCTGAAGCACATTGATAGTGCCAGTTTATATATCTCGGACGCGCCATGGGCTGTTGAAAATAAACCGGTTCTGATTGGTACCGGGCAGGTGGCGGCACCCCATGTATTAACGTTTGACCAGTCTGTTGGTGAGTTATTACGCGCCATGTCTAATGGGAAATGGGGTCAGTATGTTATCTCCTATCGTTCGCAGTCCGAGCCGGTATCGGTTGAGTTACCCAGTATCCGGATCACCGAACCACTGAATCAGTTTAATCGCTGCCGCTCTTCGTTACCCGCTATGTCTTACAAGCAAGCGAGAGATATGGTGTTAAGTTTTGAACTAGGGCAGCGAGTTGTCGATAAGCGGCAGAAACACTCACTAGTACAGCTGGCAGACTATGTCAAAGCGGATAAAAAAGTTCGTAACATCTTGATTGACGGGCATACCGACAATGTGGGTCCCTCTCTGGCTAACTTGCAGATTTCAAAAGTGCGCGCCGATGATGTCGCCAGCATACTGGAAGAGGCGGGTGTTAAACCTTCCCTGCTTGAAGTACGTTCTCATGGTTCGCGTTATCCGGTTGCGGGAAATACAACTGATGAAGGCAAGGCGTTGAATCGCAGAGTCACTGTGAGAGTTATCCGAAGTGCACCAAACGAAGAAAGTAAGGTCCACTGATGCGAAATAAAACCGTTCAGCTGATTGAGCCGAACCTTAAAGTCGCCGCTCAAATAACGAGTGTCTTAGAACAAGCTGGCTATCAGGTCAACCATACTCCTGACGGACGATTGGTACCGAATGCCCGGATTACATTGGTCAGCTCAACGCTGCCTGATATGAGCCTGACAGAGTGGATACGATTGAGTCAAGCTAAGACGGGGAATGGGCGACCGATAGCGATAGCAATTGTCGAGCAAAATGAAGGCTTGCTTGCTGCCGAGGCGATGAAAGCAGGAGCAACGGATTATTTACTCAAACCGTTTGAGGCAAACCAGCTTACAAGCTTGCTTCGGCGGGTTGAAGCGCTGGATAAGCCGATGGCGGATATTGTTGCCGAGTCGTGGCGCAGTAAGCAGATCCTGCAATTAGCGCACCGTGCCGCATGTACCAATGCCAGTGTGTTGATCACTGGTGAATCCGGTACCGGCAAAGAAGTGCTGGCGCGATACGTCCATAATCAGTCAGATCGTTGTGATAAGCCTTTTGTGGCGGTGAACTGTGCCGCGATCCCTGAATCAATGCTCGAGGCGGTCTTATTCGGTCATATGAAAGGTGCATTTACGGGGGCAACGCAAAACCAGACCGGTAAATTTGAAGAGGCCAATGGCGGTACTATCCTGCTGGATGAGATTGCAGAAATGTCACCAGCGCTGCAGGCCAAACTACTGCGTGTATTACAGGAACGCGAGGTTGAACGTGTTGGTAGCCATAAAACGATTAAGCTCGATATCCGAGTTATTGCTGCAACCAATAAAGATCTGCGTGTTGCGGTCAAAGAGGGGGTGTTCCGCGAAGATTTGTACTACCGCCTTGACGTTCTGCCACTTCACTGGCCGCCACTTCGCGAGCGTTCAGATGACATTTTACCGCTTGCTCAATTCTTCATAAACAAATACCAGGCCAACAGTGTTTGCTGTCTGTCTGATGATGCCAGCATGGCTCTTAGACATTACCACTGGCCCGGTAATATTCGTGAGCTGGAAAATGTGATTCAGCGTGCGCTGGTTATGCGTCACGGTGACTTTATTACCGATCACGATCTGATGTTACCGATTGAACAGAATACCGTTCATACGCTGAACAGAGCGCTTCCAAATAACGGCCATATTGAAGCGAAGAAAATGGCGGAATTTCAATATATTATCGACATACTAAAAGAATTTAGCGGTAATCGAACCCAATCAGCCAAAGCCCTTGGTGTAACGACTCGGGCTCTGCGTTATAAGTTAGCGGCAATGCGTGAACAAGGCATTGATCTTCAAGCTGAATTGGGCTCTGCCGCATAATAAGGAGATACAATGGCTACTAATATGATTCAGTTGGCAACATCCGAGCAATTAATGCTAGAAAAAATGCAGCAACTGCAGAGCCGGGCCCAGCCGGAGTTTGTGGTGTCTGCTAACCCGCAGGATCAACTGTTATCGCAAACTCAGCTATCGCCGCCGATTTCATTTGCTGGTGCCATGCATCAGGTGCTGGGGGTGGTGAATAATCATCAGGCGATTGCTAGTGCCAAAATGACGGCAGTAGAAACCGGTAAAAGTGATGATCTGGTTGGCGCAATGGTTGCCAGTCAGAAGGCCAGCCTGTCATTTTCTGCATTGATGCAGGTGCGAAATAAAGTTGTATCTTCTTTTGAAGATGTTATGAAAATGCCGGTGTAAGTTATGAACAATGTAATTTCTCAAACCATACCGCAAGTATCGTCAGGCAGTACGATGACCCAACATGTCGATCGGATAAAAAACTTTTGGCATAGCAGTCAGCGTAACTTAGTGTTATCAGCGGTACTTGCGGCAATAGTTGCAGCCATTATTGTGGTTGCGCTATGGAGTTCCAGCCAGAATTATCGCCCGCTTTATAGCCAGCAGGAACAATTCGATACCGGAGAAATCATTTCGGTATTGGAAACGGAAGGTATTCCGTATCGCTTACAAGAGAAAAACGGCCAGGTGTTGGTTGCTGAAGGGGAAGTGTCACGGATCCGTATGCTACTGGCGGCAAAAGGGATCAAAGCTAAATTACCGACGGGTCTTGATTCGCTGAAAGATGACTCCTCGCTCGGTACCAGCCAGTTCATGGAAACCGCCCGGTATCGTCACGGTCTGGAAGGTGAGTTGGTCCGTACTATTATTGCTTTGAATGCTATCTCAAATGCCCGCGTTCATCTGGCTATTCCTCGTAAGACACTCTTTGTGCGTCATAATAGCGAAGCGCCCTCAGCGTCAGTCATGGTGGAATTGAAACCAGGCGAAGACCTGAAAACCAGTCAGGTTGAAGCGATCATTAATCTGGTGACCGGCAGTGTGACCGGAATGAAACCGGAAAATGTGTCGGTCGTCGATCAGTTTGGTCGTCTACTGAGTGCTGACGTCGGATCTGTCGAAACGGGTAAAGTGAACGCGAAATATCTCGATTACCAGAAGAATTTTGAGAAACAGGTTATCTTGCGTGCGGCCGACATGCTGACACCGATTGTGGGTGCAAGTAATTTCCGGGTTCAGGTTGCTGCGGATCTTGACTTCAGCAGCACTGAAGAAACCAAGGAAATTATCGATACCAGTCCAGTGGTGCGTAACGAACACAGTATTCAGAATAGCTCTATTGATAAGATCGCTCTTGGTATACCGGGCTCACTAAGTAACAAGCCTCCAGTGGTTGAAGACCCATCGGCCGAAGACAGTAAAAATACCAATGAAAGAACGGAAATTAACCGTGAATATGCCGTTGGTAGCAGTGTGCGTCATACCAAATACCAACAAGGGCAGATCAATAAACTAACGGTTTCTGTATTGCTCAATTCGGCTGTTGCACCAAACGGTACCGCTTGGACAGACGAAGAGAAGAGGCAGATCAGCATGATGGTTTCTGATGCCGTCGGTATTTCTGCCCAGCGTGGTGACAATATCAGTCTGATGAGTTTCAACTTCACTCCGATTGAAATTCAGACCACGCCGGAAATCCCTTGGTGGCAAGATCCGACCATACAGCAGCCGATCCGTTATCTGATAGGCGGTATTCTTGGCTTGTCGATGATCTTCTTTGTACTTCGTCCTTTGATCACTCATTTAACTGGCATTGATAAGGTTAAAGATGAACTTGAATTTGCATCACCAGAAAGTGATAAGAACGATGAAGGGCTGGTGCAAACCCGTGCTGAAAGAGAACATGAGAACGCATTGAATCAACGGTTATCAGATCGGGGTATTGAAGCGACAAGTTCAGCGCTGGACGCTAATTATGACATGTTACCGCCACCAGGATCGCCGTTGGAAATTCAGCTGAAACATTTACAGCTGATTGCCAACGAGGAGCCGTCCCGCGTTGCTGAAGTATTAAAACAATGGGTGAATGTGAATGAACAAAGCACACACAATAAAGCCGTCTAAACCACATCAGTTAAATAATGTTGAGAAAACAGCATTAGTGCTGCTGGGGATGGGAGAAGATGCAGCGGCTCAGGTTCTGCGGCATTTTTCTCGCGATGAAGTGCAGCGTGTGACCCGTTCAATGGCAAAACTGAGCGGTATCAAAAGTGAAAACGCTAAGAAGATCATCCAGCACTTTTTTGATGATTTTAGAGAGCATAGCGGTATTCGTGGGGCATCTAAAGAGTACCTGTCGAATACTTTACGCAAAGCGTTAGGGAATGATCTGGCAAAAGGGCTGCTCAATACTATTTATGGTGATGAGTTGCGCAATAACATGCAGCGTCTGCAGTGGGTAGACGCTGAGCTTTTGGCGAAGTTCATCAGTCAGGAACACCCGCAGATGCAGGCTATTTTTCTGGCCTACTTACCGGCTGACAGTTCATCGAATGTGTTATCGAAGATGCCGAGTGACTATCATGATGAGATCATTTATCGGATTGCCCGCTTACAAGAAATTGACCATGAAGTGGCGCAGGACCTGAATGACCTAATAGAACGTTGTATCGAACAGATCTCTGTTAATCACAGTGCGCCTATTTCGGGTGCCAAGCAGGCTGCTGATATTATCAACCGTTTTGACGGCGATCGAAGCCAGTTGATGGAGTTGCTCAAACTTCATGATGAGCAGGTGGTTAGCGACATTGAAGAGAATATGTTTGATTTCGTTATTCTGGCCCGTCAGCGAGAAGCCACGATGGATCGTCTGGTACAGGAAGTAACGGTAGAGTTGTGGTCACTCGCACTTAAAGGTGCTGAAATTAAACTGCAGCAAGCGATTAAACGTTCGATGCCCCAACGAATGGTCAAAACACTGGAAGATGAAATGGCTGTGCGCGGGGCTGTAGCTATCAGCCAAGTAGAAAAGGCCCGCCAGGACATTATGCAACTAGTTCGGGAACTGGCTGCGAACGGTGAAATCGACTTGTTGCTATACCAAGAAGCGACGGTGGAGTAGGTCATGAAAACAGCAAAGGTTATGCGCTTAAACCCGGGCCAGTATCGTTTGCACCGTTTCCCGCCAGTGGCTGAACCAAGACGGGAACCCGATTCTAATAATTTCGACGGTGGCGAGGACAGCTGGCAGGATAACCAATTTGACTTACAGCAACGACTCGAAGAAGGCTTCCAGCAAGGGTTGCAGCAGGGGCATGATGAAGGCCTGCAACAAGGAATAAAACAAGGCCGGCAACAGGGCTTAGTTGATGGACAGAATGAAGGTTTTCAGCAAGGCTTTGTTAAAGGAGAGCAGCTAGGGCGTGAAGGCTTTACGGCTGCAATTCAGCCAGTCAATGAGTTGTACAACAAACTAGCGTTGTGGCATACAGACAAAGAGCGAGAACAGCGCCAACAGATTTGTGATCTGGTACAAAAGGTCGCTCAGCAAGTTATTCGGGCCGAGTTAACGTTAATGCCTCAGCAGATCTTAGCATTGGTAGATGAAACGCTGGAAGCTCTGCCGGGTAAAACGGATCGGGTGGTTGTTCATCTTAATCCGCAAGATCTTGAACGGATCAATAATATCAGTACTGAGCTGCCAAAATCATGGAATTTGGTGGCGAATAAAGATCTTACTATTGGCAGTTGTCAGTTGGTAACTGATCATGCGGAAGCTGATGCCAGTTGCGATGCCCGGCTAGAAACCTGCATGGAAAATGTACGCGAGCATTTGCTGGATGATGAAGTAATAAAATCGGTGATTTCACAGGAGGTCGCAAGTGAATAACGACGTGCTGGCTGATCGTCTGAGTGATGCGATAGCATCTTTGGAGTCGATACCGGTTGCTCGTGTTACCGGGCGGCTGGTCAGAGTCAGCGGTTTGATGCTGCAAGCTGTCGGGTGTCGTTTCAAGCTCGAGCAGCGGTGTCTGGTTGAAGCCGATGATGGCGAAATGATCGAAGCACAGGTTGTTGGTTTCGATCATACAATGACCTATCTGATGCCTGTGCGCCAGCTTGGCGGATTGTATGCGGGCGCGAAGGTTATCCCTCTTGATGGTGACAGCATGGTCAATATTGGTGCTCATTGGCTGGGCCGAGTCGTCAATGGCCTGGGTGATCCATTTGATGAGGGGGGGCCATTGAAAGGGGGGGAACGGGTATCTTTAGAGGCTCGTTCTATTAATCCGTTGAAACGTCGTCCGGTCGATACCCCGCTTGATGTTGGCATTCGTTCCATCAATGCGCTGCTGACCGTTGGTAAAGGACAACGTATCGGCTTAATGGCGGGTAGTGGAGTGGGTAAAAGTGTTCTGCTTGGCATGATCACTAAAAATACTACAGCAGACGTGGTGGTGGTCGGCCTGATTGGTGAGCGCGGCCGAGAAGTCCGTGAATTTATTGAACGCAACCTTGGCCCTGAAGGGTTAAAAAGGGCGATCATCATTGCCGCTCCAGCCGATGAGTCTCCCTTGATGCGACTTCGAGCCACCAAGCTTTGCCATCGGGTTGCTGAATACTTTCGTGATCAGGGCAAAGACGTCTTACTATTAATGGATTCACTGACACGTTATGCCATGGCGCAACGTGAAATTGCACTGTCATTGGGCGAGCCGCCAGTCTCCAGAGGCTATCCGCCCTCGGTCTTCAGCTTATTACCACAGCTGTTAGAGCGGGCGGGGAATAGTGAAAATCAAGATGGCAGCTTAACCGCTATTTATACCGTACTCGCCGAAGGTGATGATCAGCAAGATCCTGTCGTCGATTCAGCCCGGGCTATCTTAGATGGTCACGTGGTGCTGTCGCGTACGCTGGCAGAGCAGGGACATTATCCGGCGATTGATATTAATGCTTCAATCAGTCGCTGTATGAGCAATTGCACCGATAGCTCTCATGTTATGGTCAGCAATCGGTTTCGGCAGTTTAACGCCAATTATCAACAGGTGAAGGAGCTTTTGCCGCTTGGTGGTTATCTCCCCGGCCAGGATCCCGAACTGGATCAGGCGGTAATGATCCAGCCTAAGCTTAAAGCCTTTTTAGTCCAGCAAGTCGATGAAGTAACCGATTATCCAGCCAGTTTAGCCCAGTTAGCCCTGCTGTTTAGTGATCAGCCTGATCCGCAGGCGGCAATATGAATAACATGGTGAAAGCGGTGGGCAAACTGCAGCAATTAGCTGAGAAGGATAGGGAACGGCAGGGAAAGTCTTATAAACTGCATCAGCAGCAAATCGGCTACTTTCAACAACAACTTGATGAATTAAGCCTGCTCAAGTCTGGCAGTAGCGAAGGCTATACAAGCATAGCCAATGGTATAACTCTACAGAATAATACCCGTGTTCAGGTGATGTTGAGCAGAATGATTGATCACCAGCTGCATGAAATGGCAGTTATGGACGCTGAGTGCCAGCGGGCTAAATCCCAGTTGGAAGCAAGCCATGCCAGAGTGAAGGGGCTGGAAACCGTACTTGACCGTTGGAAAGCTAAACAGCAGTATGAGCAGGCTAAAAAAGAGCAGAAACAGATCGAAGATCTTATTAGTGCCCGTTATAAGCGAAAAAGAGTGTAGCTTCGTTCAAATCGGGCGGTTAGCTGTTGCGCTAATGAAGACCGCCCTATTGGTATTACAGCGATAAAAAGAACAACATCAGTACGGGAACCAGCAAGCTCAGGATAAAACCGCTGACTATTGCAATAGGAACACAGCGAATGCCGCCGCAGTTCTGAATGACCGGCAGGGTAAAGTCCATCGCAGTGGCACCGGCATAGCCGATAGCCGTATTGGGATAACGCTGTATAATGATTGGGATCAGGCTGAGGGCAATAAGCTCTCTGAGTAATTCATTTAAGAAGGCGGCACCACCATAAACTGGCCCCAGTCCGTCGCCCATTAATATGCCAGCCAACGAGTACCAGCCAAAACCCGACGCCATCGCTAAACCGTGGTTAAATGGAATATCCAGGATAAAAGCAGCAACCAGGCCACCGGTCAAGGAGGTGGCGATGATCACGAGGGCAATAATAATGCCTTTCTTATTCAATAAAATTTGGCGTAAAGTCATGCCGCTATTTCTAAGTTGAATGCCAATCAGAAAGAGCAAAATGAGCAGGATTGTTTCGCTGGCTTGGTCAACCCATGAAAGATCGAAACCCACGGTGATCCCCACCAACAGCCCACCGGCGACGACTAAAACCAAACGAACTGATTCCATGACCATTTTACGAAGGGGGAGTTGACGATGATCGTGACTGGTATCCGTTGGCCATAGCCGATCTAAGAAAGGCAGTGCCGCCAAATTACATAAGCTAATCGAGATAAAAAACGTCAGGGTATAGGTAAGAATTTGGTTCAGATTCTGCCCTAAATTATCCAATCCTGCCAGGCTTAACCCCATCAATGCAAGAATCACCAACACAAGGCGGCTGGTCTGGGTATTAATGAATTCTAATACCGAACTTTTGCTCACCGGTATTAAATAGCCAATTATCAATGGCAGGAAAATGTAGAGCATCCCTGAGAACATGAGCATCCTTACGTATTGTCTAAATATCAATATTTGATATGTATTTTAATAGCTTATCAATAGGGCTTAGCCATGGTCAATTGAAACAACGCGGTATATTGTACCGCATTGGGAAAGGAGGGGGTTACATACCGGAGTCTTTCATGATATTTCGTATTTGGCTTTCGAAATCGGCATCAGGCATGTTGGTGAGTTCATACATGACTTCGGCACCAGCTAAATCAAGTTCAACATGGTGTTCGTTGATGGCCTCATCATTACTTTTAAACATCAACAAGTGGTTGGCCATTCTCGCGATATCCAGATAACTGGTATTATTATACTGTTCCTGATAGGGCATCGCTTTATTTGAAGAGACTTCCAGATAATCATCATCAAATCCCCAGTGCTTGAGCACCATGGGCGTCGCTTTACCACAGCAGTGCTGGAAAACATAGATCGCGATGTCGAGATCCAGGTAATTACCATTATCCAAGTAAGACTGGTACTCATTAATTAAACCAAATACGCCGATATCGGCTAATAAACCCGTCAGTAAGGCTTTTTCGGGTTCAAGTCTCAATGGCTTATTACTATGCTTAGTTACCCCCTGACAGATTAATGCCATGGTACCGGCTAGCTGGCGAGAACGAAGAGCACTTTGCGACAATAATAAATTACATTCATGACTAAAATGATTTTTATTTTTCAGCTCTTCAATTGCTTGTGCTGTGACAATATCCCGGACTCTGAGAATACCTAAGCGTGATACTGCGGTTTGAATATCATGACAAATAATATTACGCCTATTGAACATAATAGTATTCGAAGTGCGAACAATCGATGCTGCCAAGCTGGGATCATCGAGCAAAAGGTCAGCAATATCACGAACCGTCGTATCGTCAGCGTTACAGAGCGTATGTAGCTGAGCTAACACCTCCGGTATCGGTGGAAGTGATAGACGATTTTTCCTGACTGCGTCCTTTACAAGAGAGCAAAATTCAGACTCCAGCCCTTTGATGATTTTTTCATTTTCGGGTTTTAGCCAAAAAAAAGATAAATGTGTCATTACTTATTGTAGTTAATGATAGATAAAAAGATTCTAACGCGAGCGGAGAGTGATGGACAGAGGCATGGAACAAAAAAGAGAAAGAAGTTAAAAGTTAAAAATTCAAATTACATCGCACTACTCTCGTCATTATATTCAGTATTTAGCAATCTCAGCAGAAATCGAATGGTTAACTTTGGACTTTCCTGGGTAATGAGCAATTGTTTATATCGAACCTCAAGAGGCAGGATCTCAATCCACCTCTGACAGATCCAACTAAGATCATGGTATTTTGGGGCGGGATATAATGCACCGATATCAGGCATGGTGGAGTAAAACAGTTTTAGCTTATCACTTAAACATTGCGTCTTACTCGTAATCGGCAGCGAATGCCACTGAACATAAGGCTTATATTCTCCGATCAGAAGCCCGTCATTTTCAATCTGAATATCGAGCAGACGGATTTTTTTCCTTCCCTCAACCGTCACTCCCAGCAGCCCCCCGTCAAGCGCGTTAAAATCGACAATGTTGACCAGAGTTGCAATCGCAGGAATTTTTTTTATCTCCTGGTTTTCATCGGCCTCATTGACCATGCACATAGTAAAGCCAGAATTTGATGCTAGCGCTTCTTTTACCATACGAATGTATCTTATCTCAGCAATTGTAATTTCGACTCTTCCGCCGGGTAAAACATGATCTGATGATGGAAGCAGTGCCGTACGTGCCATTTTATACCCTCAACTTATTACTATTAACCATAGACCTCAGTGATAAGAATAACGATAAGGCATAGGCATATTATTCGATGTTTCTGAGATATTACTCGACGAAAAATATGGTCACTTTTTGTCACTTTTCGCTTATTTCGCGATAAATAATATGCCTCAAATCTCAAAATCAAGTGTTCATTGTTTCATATGTGGCAATTATAATTCTCGTGTGTCATTGTCAATTTATTGGCGATTTTGTTGGCTGGAGGATATACAGTGACTTCGTTCAAGGAAGAGTTTTTTAACTATCTGAGCGGCTTCGGATGCCATGAGAAACGCTCAATGTTCGGCGGAACAGGTGTTTTCATCAATGGCGCAATGTATGCGATTTTAACGGATACTTCATTTTTTCTCCGTGGAGGAGGAGATCTCGATAAAAAACTTGTAGCATCAGGCTGTGTGAAATTTAAACATATCAAAAGAAGTACAACCGCTGTAGTTAATTATTATGATATTACTCAATTGTTTTTGCGAGATGCGAAAAAATGCAGCGCACTCGTCAATGAGTCTATCGACATATCGCGAAAAGAGAAGGCTTTTAAAACATCGGAGCAGAGTAAGCGATTGCGAGACTTACCGAATATGCGTTTGACCTTAGAGCGCATGGTTAAAAAGGCGGGCATTCCGGATGTCAGTAGTTTTGTTACATTAGGCGCTGCGGAAGTGTATCGCAAAGTAAGAAGTACACATGGCAATGATGTTGACGTGAAATTGCTCTGGATGTTTGCGGGGGCAATTGATGGTTGCCATTGGACGTTATTAAAAGAAGAGCAGAAACAAAGCTTACTAAGCGCTATTAAATAAAACTCTCTCTCCTTATCGTCTGGCCACCTCTTCTGGGTGGCTTTTTATTTGGTACAATGTGACCAAATAAATATGCCCCATTTGGGACTCTATGCAATTACCTAAACTTACGGGATCTGTGCTGTCTGGCCTGCACTGCTTTCTTATTGCCGCAGATCAGATGAGCTTTACTCGCGCGGCAGAAATTCTTTGCCTTACTCAAAGTGCAGTTAGCCATAAAATAAAGAACCTGGAAGGCAGCCTGGGAGTGCAGTTATTTATTCGACAGCCACGTAAGCTGTTATTGACGGAAGAAGGTAAGCGTCTAAAAGCCGTTGTTGCTCATAATTTTGGAGATATAGTCCATGAAATTAGGGATTTAAAAACATTAGAGCTGAGTGGAGATCTGAATGTTTCAGTACCGCCGACTTTCGCTCAAACCTGGCTGCTACCTCGTCTTAAAAACTTCATCGATAAATACCCGGCATTGCGTTTTCATCTTCGTACCCGCAATGATCTGGTTGACTTCCAGACTGAATCATTTGATTGCGCGATCTACTTTGGCCATGGGAAATATGCTGGTCTGCATTCAGAGAAGTTAATGGATGAAACGATGCTGCCTGTTTGTAGCCATGAATATGCCACGGCACATAATCTTTATGAGCAGCCTGAAAATCTGATTTCATGTATGTTGTTGCATGATGCAGCACCATGGGCCAGGGCTGGTCGTAACGATGAATGGCAATACTGGGCGCAGCGGCAAGGGGTTGCTTTACCGGAGAGTGGCTGCACCTTTGATCGAGCTGATTTGGCCTTACAAGCCGCTGAAAGAGGGCTGGGTGTTGCAATGGGGCGGACGTCATTTATCGCAGAGCAATTGTCGACCAATCGTTTAGTAACACCGATTAACCGGCCTGTTCGTTCCCCGCTCAGTTACTACGTGGTGTGTCGTCAGGAAGTCGTTTCCTCACCACGGATTAAGGCATTTCAGCAGTGGTTAACCAGTGAAATCTCTGACTGAACGCCAAGTTAGCCACGATAAAAAGCCCCTGGCGGGGCTTTATTCTTTAGTATTTGAAGCGAGTGGTCAGCATGATATGGTCGCTGTAAGTGTCGTTGAAACGACCTTCTGCACCAATAGAAAATAACTCCGTCGCATGGAATCGCGCGTATATTGCACCGATAGTGCTCTCGTCATCATCGATGCTGGTATGGCCAATCAGACCGCCAACTTCAAGTTGCGGGCCAAGCCACTGGCGAATACCAACGTTCACTTCCATGCCGAATTCTCCGCTCGAACTTGTGTGCTTATCACTTTTTTCGTTACGAAGCTTAAGCTGACCCGTGATATCGGCCCAGTTGTTAACCGGGGCGTGGAAACCAACCCCCAAGGCCAGATTCCAGTCGTCTTCGAACTCTGTATCAATATTACCGGTAATATGCGCATTCGGGTGTATGGATTTACTGAAACCTGCGCCGTACGTTAGCGGGCTAATACCAATACGCGCTTCAGCGTAATCGTAACTGAAGTTACTCATCGTTGTTGATGACTCAGCATGGACTGCTGAAACAGATGCTAGCACAAGGCCTGTAGCACAAAAAAATTTACGCATGATAATTAGTCCAAGGAGCAAAAATAATCCGCTCATTTTAATAGACAAATAAATTCAATAATAGATTTATGGTCTATTTAGTTGAGAAATTGATGTGTGTGTGGCTAAAAGTGCAGCAAAAATCACAGAAAAGCGTGATCTGGCACTCGGTTATCATTATGAGCTAATGAGATTAAGAGCATATAAGTGTTTAAAAAATAGGCATATAAAAGCCGATGTAACGAATAACCTAAATTTAGAGTGGATTCTCGCGGACTTAACCTTACAGGAAGCAATAAAATGTTCCCTGTAAGGGGGGTAATGTAGACCAGGCAGTGCAACGAATAGGCTTGGTATTACTGAATCAATTCATTGCCCGATGCCGTACCGGCTTCGAAATGGCGAATGTTATTTAATGTCGCATCCGCAATATTCCCCAGCGCCTCTTCTGTCAGAAAGGCCTGATGGCCGGTAAATAAGACGTTGTGGCACGAAGATAGGCGGCGGAAGACGTCATCCTGAATGACGTCATTTGATTTATCCTCGAAGAACAGATCTTTTTCATTCTCATAAACATCGATGCCCAGCGAGCCAATCTTACCGGTTTTAAGTGCTTCGATAGCATCTTTAGAATTTAGCAGCTCACCACGGCTGGTATTGATGATCATCACGCCGTCACGCATTTTGTTAAACGCGTCCGCATTCAGCATGTGGTAGTTTTCCTTTGTCATCGGGCAGTGCAATGTGATCACATCCGCTTGGTGGTAAATCTCATCAAGGGTGCTGTAGGTTACACCTAACTCAATGGCTGTCGGATTTTCGTAGGGATCATAGGCCAGAATATTCATGCCCAAGCCTTTCAAGATCTTGATCGTGGCGATGCCAATTTTGCCGGTACCAATAACACCGACAGTTCTACCGTGAAAGTTAAACCCGGTTAATCCCTCTAATGAAAAGTTCGCATCGCGGGTACGCTGGTAGGCGCGGTGAATTTTCCGGTTGAGGCTTAGCATTAGCCCTAAGGCATGCTCGGCGATAGCTTCCGGAGAATAGGCTGGAACACGAACAACCTGGATGTTTAATGCTTTTGCGGCGTTAAGATCGACCTTGTCGAAGCCGGCGCAGCGCATTGCAATCAGGCGGACACCATTGCTGGCCAGTTCTTGTAGAACGGGTTTGCTTAAATCATCGTTAACAAATGCACACACAGCGTCAAACCCGTGAGCCATACGGGCGGTTTGTCTGGTCAGACGGAAATCAAAGTAAACCAGTTCGTGCTGGTAGCTATCATTAACCAGCTCAAAAGAGGCCTGATCGTACTTTTTGGTGCTGAAGACTGCAATTTTCATATGTCACCTTTCCGGAGAACGATTATGTGATCAACATAACATTTATGGATTCTCGCGGGAAGGTTTGTATGATAATTATATATCTGACAGAGATAAGCGATTATCGCTAAGTGCTTGCATGATTCTGGCAGTATCCAGCACGCGTGCCCATGGCATTAAATCTTTTTCATTATCAATTATATAGGTGGTCAGTTGGTCAGTGGCAACATCTTTTAGCTGATCGCCGTTCCAAGGTTTTGCAATAAAATAGTCGAGACTGGCGTTATTGACGGCCTGGACGGTTTCCTCTAATCCGGCCTGGCCTGTCAGCAATACTTTTCGTGCCTTGGTGGTTTCTGACTGCTGCTTCAGTTCGATGAGAAAATCGATTCCGGTTTCTCCCGGCATGATGTGATCGCATAAAATCAATGCCAATGGGATATGATCCGCAATGGCTTCTGCCAGCACTTCCTTTGCTTCATCTACCGATTCCGCCGCCTCAATAATAAAGTGTTCTTCAAGTGTCTTGAGATCATGCAAAACGCTGTCCAGCACTTCTCTTTCGTCATCGACACATAAGATAAGGTATTTGTTCATACGGTCTCCTTCCGCTGCATTTACTTGACCGGCAGCGTGACTATCATTCGAGTAAATTGACCGGGTTCTGATTCCACCCGAATCTGTCCATGGTGTTGGTTGATGAGCTGCTGGCAAACCGATAACCCGATACCTAAACCGAAATCGCCTTCGCGTTTGGTCGTGTAATTCAATGCGAAGATTTTCTGCTGATCATCTTCGGGGATCCCCTTGCCATTGTCTTCAATAATAATATCAATTTGTTGCTGGTTACTCTCTGGAGTATAACGAGTTGTGATATGGATCTCTCCAGGCTCTTCAATGGCATCCAGCGCATTGGCAATAAGATTAGTCCAAACTTGCTGTAAGGCGATAGGCTGACAGGTGATCGGGGGAATGTCGGCATACTCTTTCGTGACGTGATGACGCTTTAAACGGTTTTCAAAGATGACTAAGGTGTCTTCCAGCCCTTCGTGTACATCAACCGTATGCAATGTTTCGTCATCCTGACGGGCATAACTTTTTAAACTTTTCACCAAATCGGCGATGCGATGGGCGCAGACGTTAATTGAACGTAGAAAATTACCCATCTGGTAATAGTTATCCCACTCTGCCATGACTTGCTTTAACTGGTTTTTCTGCGGTAATAACCAGGAAGTCAGATGGTCATGATCATCAATGCCCATTTGTACTGCTTTACGGGCTAGCTGGCGATCACCAAGCAGCCCTTCTAATTGCTTAGCCCGCTGACGGGTTTCTGAGGTTGATAATGGCCTCGATTGCATGGCCTGTTGCAGAATAGAGTTACCACGTGTTTGGTTGTCATGGCTAAGCTGAGACTCTGTGAGCTTACTGATCGTCTCTTTTAGGGTTTCACTGCCGCGTAAAATAGCAGAGACCGGGTTATTGAGTTCATGGGCAACCCCTGCAACCAACTGCCCCAGGATGGCCATTTTTTCTTTCTCAACCAGTTGGTGATAGGCCTCATCCAATGACTTCAATGTCTGCTGCAGTCGCAATTCAGTTTTAATGCTGCCTTGTAAACGGCGGTTGAAGTTACGTAGCAGTAAGTTAGTAAATAGCGGCAATAGCTCGTTGCGTGAGTTCATGACCTTGGTAAATAGCTGGCGGTCGAGCTTGATAACATCAGTTTTACTGAGGGTGATACCGGTTGAGAACGACGGTTCACCGGTAACAAATGACATCCCGCCCACTAAATGTCCGGGACCGACCCTGACCACTTCATGTTTGCAGCCGTCATTATCTTTCTTATAAAGCGCGACTTCCCCCTGAGTGATGAGCCAGAGCAAACTGTTGGGTTCCCCCTCGGTGGTGAGCAAATGGCCTTCACTGTAGGTACGGCAGGCCCGGCTTTCATCATTACCATCAAAAAATTCATGCAGTGCATCAGCGACTTGTTTTGCTAAGCTTTCATCATCCAGGCTGTTGGTATTTTGAATGAAACCGGAACGAAAACTCGACATCTGACGGTCGATATGTGCTTTTAGAATACGGCGATGATCAAGTGTCTGGCTGTATTTCAGCCAGTCTTCTTCCGGGTGTTTGAGGATGTAGGTGGTGAGCTCTTTAACCAAAACCCGATGGAGTTCGTCTTTATTCCAGGGCTTGGTCAGGCAGTAATTTAAGCGCCCTTCATTGACGGCTTGCATGATGGTGTCAAGCTGCGGCCGGTTATTGAGAAGAACGGTACGTGCTTGCTCGGTAGCAGGATACTGATCAAGCCGGATCAAAAAATCTACGCCCTGATCGGTCCCTAATTCGTTATCACAAATTACCATGGCAGCCCGTTGGCCATTTTGCTCAATAAAGTGAAGGGTTTCATTGGCTTCTTTAATGCTGTCGGCACCAACAATATCGAACAATTTTGCAAAAGGTGCTAAATCCCGGCTTAATCGTTCAACCACTTCATGGTCATTATCGAGGCATAAGATGACAAAACTGTTCACCCACATATCCTTATAAAAAGATCCTTGTCCAGAGTGTATGATAATTCACCAAAAAGGACTGAGACGCTGATTACAAACCTGTAAAGAAGAGTTTCATTAGTGATTGATCAATAGAGGAATATTCTAAGTTGTAATAGACTATACCCAAGCTTACTCAAGATGCTGAATCTTGCATCTTGTGGATATACATTCACTTGAATTTTTAAATCAGGATACGACATGCTGAAGAAAGTAGCTGCGGCTGGTGGTGCTGTTGTTATTGCACTCTGCTGGCCATTTGCGACAGGTCAGGTAGGAGAGCGGATATATCTCGATACTGTTGGAAAATATGATAGCCCTTACGTGAGCATTACCAATGCCAATTATGATCGTGGTTACTTATCTTCTGATGCTGTCTCTCGGATAGAGATAAAAGATGCCTTTAAGGCGATTTTTGAAGATGAGGGGTTGCCAACCGTCTGGTACCTTGAACATAAGGTAAAACATGGCCTGTTTGGGGTAAGCTCTGTCAGCTCTCTGGTGTTGGATGAAGCGTTTCAGCCGATTGCCAACGATCTATGGGGGGACGGCGTCTCCCCGATCACTTTTACCACATCGACGGCATTGACCCGCACAACAGACTTTAACATTACGATTAATCCGGTTTCTTACACGGAAGAAAGCGGAGCCAAAGCCGACATCAAGGCTTTTGTAATGGAAGGTACGGTTGATGCCAAAGGGGCAAGTGAATTCCGGTATCGTTTACCTGAAGCCAAGATTATCACCCTGGCAGATGAAGCGATGGTGATGAGAGAACTTGCTGGGGGAGGGAAAGGCGTATTAGCTGATCAGTTCTGGATTGGCAGTCAGAATGTCAGCCTTAACAGCGTGAGCTTTATTGATCAGAACAATGATAAGAGTGTCGAGGTTGAGGATGTAAAGCTGGCAATGAGCAATACCCTGACCCAGCCCGATCCGGCATCTGATACTGCAGAACAACAGCTTACCAATCTGAACACGGTGACAATTGCTAAAATAACATCGCTCGATGGCGAAGAGTTCAGCAATTTTAACTTTAAAATGGCATTCGCAGATCTGAACTATCGTGCCATTAGCCGCTTGGGTGACATGGCTGATGAGCTTGACGATCAAATGACAGCCGAGCAGGCTGAGGAAGCCTCGTTAGCCCTTGATCTGCTGGTGGCGAAAGGGCTGACGTTTAATCTTGAAGATTTAAGTGTAACGACCCCGCAAGGCCATGTGAAAAGTAATATCAATGTGGTGATTGCCCCGGGGATTGCCCGTGCGTCGGAAAATCTCGCGCAAATCACTGAGAAGTTATCCGGACAGATTAACCTGATCCTGCCACAGGCAATTGTCGATGAAGATCCTGTTTTGTCTGAAAAAGCGGCGATGATGGAGCAAGGCGGTGTGGTTGTGAAAGAAAATGGTCAGTACAAAATGCAATTGCAGATTGAGGGTGACCAGATCATTTTAGCATCGGGTGATCAGCTACCGCTGGCCATGTTGTTAATGCTGCTTATGTAGCATTGTTATCGTGGTTTATGTTTGGTGAGCTTTAATCAGTTATATCTATTGATAAAATTGGTTATTTCGATTTAGTAATTTTAAAGAAATAGACGACACTTAATTTAACGGGGCAGGTATCTTGACATCAAAAAAGCTCGTAGCCTGTTTATCCGGCATTAACAATAGGTTCTGGGGGATACATGGAATCGTTAAAAGTAAAAGATTATATGAAGCTGCAGCCAGTAACATTCGATCCGAAAATGTCGTTATCTGTCGCATTGGATAAGCTATTATCATCAAAACAAATCGGTGGTCCGGTTGTTGATGAGCAAAAGAAAGTCGTGGGTTTTTTGTCGGAACAAGACATGATCCACAAGTTACTGAAAGTGGGGTACTACTGTCAGGACACCGACAATGTGCGAGATTGTATGCGTTCTGATGTGCTGACCGTGTCTCCTGAAGACTCAATCATCGAGCTGGCAGAAATCATGTCGGCTCAGAAGCCCAAAATTTATCCGGTCGTCGATCCGAAGAATGGAAAATTGGTCGGTGTGATCACCCGACGTGATGTGTTAACGGCTATCAGTACTCAGATTGGGGCGTGCTTTAAACACCCGGTATAATTTTACATCAACGTATTAAAGAAAGGCGCATCGGCGCCTTTTTTTGTTGAATATAATTCATATTTAAATTTATTGTGAGTGAAGTCGCGATTTGACTTATTTGGTAATAACTATCTGTCTTATGGTCGTTTAAGAATGAGAGACCTAGATCAAAAGCCTTTCATATTTCACAAAATTATTGATCTGAGAGGGTGAAATCAAGCGGATTAAGAAGCAGAATGATTAACGCGAAAGGTTTATACCCAAACCACCCCGATATACGGTGTTAATACACCTTGAAGTGGTTTGGGTATATATCATTCGCACGCCGATGAACGTAGGTTCGCACGGGTGCAGAATCACTGCTGATTATTCTAAAGCATAAGCAAAAAAAGCAATGAACGCAGTGGTTATGAGTGATGTTTGTACATTTTGTTTTAAGGGAATAACACCATTATGCGTCAATACATCAGGTATATCGTACCTATTCTGATCCCGCTTTTGATTCTTTTGTTGCCGGCGACCGCATTTCCTGTCGAGGGGCTGACAATTGTCCAGCAACGGGTCATTGCAATCTTCTTGCTGGCGGCTTTGTGCTGGGTTCTTGAGCCTATTCCCATTTATGCGACTTCTGTGGTTATCATTGTTCTAGAGTTATTGTTGCTGTCAGATAAAGGACTTTATCTGTTCCGGCAAGCGGAAGGACAAGAACACTTTGGTGATTTGCTGGTTTACAGCGATATCATGGCTACGTTCGCCAGCCCAATCATCATGCTGTTCTTAGGTGGCTTTTTTCTGGCGATGGCAGCAACGAAATACCGTTTAGATGTTAACTTGGCCCGCGTACTGCTGAAGCCTTTCGGAACTCAGCCGAAGTATGTGATGTTTGGTTTAATGCTGATCACCGCAATTTTCTCAATGTTTATGTCGAACACGGCCACCACGGCGATGATGCTGTCTATTCTGGCGCCGGTTATTGCTCTGTTTGGCAGTAAAGATCCGGGCAAGATAGCGTTTGCTTTATGTGTACCCGTTGCCGCGAACATCGGTGGTATTGGTACACCGATCGGTACGCCGCCAAATGCGATTGCGCTGAAATACCTGAGCGAAGAGAACATGATCACTTTTGGTGAATGGATGTTCTTTGGGGTGCCGTTTGTCGCAATCATGCTGGTATTTGCGTGGGTACTGATAAACTTTTTGTACCCGGCCACGCAGGAAAAAATTGAACTGACCATTAAAGGAAAGTTTCTGAAAACACCTCAAGCGATCACTGTGTATATCACCTTTGGTTTGACCATTTTGTTGTGGCTGATGGGCTCGTCCCATGGCATGAATTCATACACTGTCGCATTGATCCCAGTTGCAGTTTTTTCACTGACCGGCATTATCAACAAAGAAGACTTAAAGAAAATTTCATGGGATGTTCTGTGGCTGGTGTCGGGTGGTATTGCACTGGGTCTGGCCCTCGATCGAACCGGTCTTGCTCGCTTGATGGTACACAGCATTCCGTTTGATAGCTTCTCACCTTACGTGGTGCTGGGGGGGGCAGCGTTACTGTGTTTATTGATGGCGAATTTCATGTCCCATACCGCAACAGCAAACTTACTGATGCCAATTATGGCGGCTTTAGGCACATCGATGACCTCATTGGTGCCATTGGGTGGCGAAATCACCCTGATCCTGGTTGTGACTTTTGCCGCTTCACTGGGGATGTCGTTACCCATCAGTACTCCGCCCAATGCGCTGGCACATGCCACTGGCCATGTCGAGAGTAGCCAGATGGCACGTATTGGAGTCGTTGTTGGAGTCGTCGGTGTGACCTTAAGCTTTGCGATGATTTGGTTACTGCATTTAATTGATCATATCTAAGGAAAGGCGAGGTTCGAGTAACTAGTATCTGAAATCACATTCTTGGCTCCTCAAATTTAAGGAACTAAAAGGCGTATTCATGCATCAACCGAAAGCATTACAGCGCATTGTCGACGTCTATTTTCAGGATCGTACGCGCACAATATCGGTCAGTGCAAACACTCAGGTGTTAAAGCAGGATGGCTTTAACGACAGGTTGTACTGGGTTAAGAAAGGTGAATTGTCGGGCTATCTGCACAATGAAAATAGTGGCTTAACGGCGAAGGTATTTCGGGTTGAACAAGGGATGTATTTTGGCGTACACAGTTATTTTGCTAAGACGCTGGTGGCCTCAACCACGGTGATTGCGGAAAAAGACAGTGAGATCGCCTGGATTGATTTAAATACCCAGGCGGTCGAGCCAGAGAAGTATGGTTCACTGATCGAGCAGTTTATGCCGGTGATGGTCCACGAGCTGGCACAACGGCAAATGCTGACAGGCATGCAAGCACTGGAAAAAGAAAAAGCGTTACAAAAACTGTATGCGGCTGAGCAAATGACGACATTAGGTCAGCTGGCTGCGGGTATTGCTCATGAATTGAATAATGCCGTTGGCGTATTGAGCAGTAAAACGGAAGGGATCCAAAACTCAATTTGCCGTTTTCTTGAAGAAAACAGACCGGAAGTTTCACCGTTTTTAGAGCGTGGGATCTGTGACGGTCAGTCATCCACTTCCGCTGAGGTGAGAAAACGGGCAAAAGAGTTGCAGGAAAAGTATTGCCTCAATCGCGATCAGGCTCGCCAGTTAGCTCGGGCCTTGCCGCAAGGTGATGTACCTGATACCTGGTTGGCTGCTATTGATGATGCATTGCAGTATTGGGACATAGGTCGGGATCTGCATGATATGCGGCTTGCTGGTAAGCATGCCGCCAGTATCGTGCGTTCGGTGAAACAGCTCGGTGGCAGTGATCAGACTCGCCAGTCGGATATCGACGTCAACGATACGATTCACAAATCACTGGCATTGCTGCAGAGCAACTTGCGTCGCGTCAATGTGATATTGCGTCCGGCGGTATTACCCACGATTACTGCAAGTGCGACCGAGTTGGTGCAGGTGTGGGTTAATATCATTAAAAATGCCTGTGATGCGATGGAGCAAACGCCTGAGGCGCAGATTGAAATTATCACCCGTTATTCTAAAAATCGGTTGCTGATCACTATTAGCAATAATGGTCCGATGATTGATGAAGCAACCCGGAGAAAAATTTTTCAGCCAAACTTCACCACCAAGAAAGGGGGCTTGTCGTTTGGCTTAGGGCTGGGTTTGTCGATCGTGCAGCGTATTGTAAACAGTTACGGCGGTACGGTTGCACTGAAAAGTGACCCAGAAAAAACCAAATTTCGAATTAAACTGCCTATTGCGTAAGGGACGGTTATGGAAAAGCTAAACATCATCTGTGTTGATGACCAAAGGGAAGTGCTAAGTGCCGTACTTAAAGACTTAGCGCCGCTGAATGACTACTTTCATGTGGAAGATTGTGAGTCGGCGGATGAAGCATTAGAGCTGATGGATGAGCTTGATGCTGAAGGTGAGTATGTGGCTCTGGTGATATCCGACCATGTGATGCCGGGTAAAACCGGGGTTGAATTGTTAACGGAAATATCACAAGACTCACGTTTCAGGTTCACCAAAAAAGTACTGTTAACCGGCCAGGCGACTCACCAAGATACCATTGCTGCGATTAACCGGGCTCGGATTGAAAGCTATTTTGAAAAACCCTGGAAAGCAGAAGTATTACTTACTTCAGCCCGTAACCTGATCACTGAGTATGTGTTTGACATGGGCTTCGATTATCAGCCGTGGATCGAGATTCTCGATAACAGCGTCATTTTCAGGCGAGTTAGATAGTGATAGCTGATTATCATCTTCTCGTTTGCCATTAATTAAAAGCCAAAACAATTTGTTTTGGCTTTTTTTTTGTTGACCTTAGACATTACTCAAAGGTTTATAATTATCACATTGATAAGACCTATTATTGTGTAATAACAGCGAGCAAGGAGAATCACAATGTGTGCTCAATGTAATAAGAAGAAACCTCATATTCATACCGTAAAACCAACCGCAGCTAAATCAAGTTCGGTACAGGTTGTCGCCGCCATGGCAACAGAGTGTTGCAGTATGGGCAGCACCTATGTTGCGTCGAGCGATGAAACCGGTGATGAATCAGGCCCAGACGATCCTGCTTCCGGCCATAAGTTGACTGTTCCACCCTTTGGAGGGGTAATTAAGTCTAAGTCAGGGACGTTGTCGTTGTCATCTGCGGCTGTTTTCACCCCCATACCTGATCACTCAGAATCACTTCCGTCAATGGAAAAGTGTTGCAGTACAACCAATGGTTGCTCTGATCAGTCTCTCTCTTTAGAAGACCATCAACATCCAGAAGCGCAATTAATTCAATCAAATTTAGGTCACAGCCAGAGTTGGAAAATCCTTGGTATGGATTGCCCTAGCTGTGCCAGTAAACTGGAAAAAGCGCTGCTCACTATTATTGGTGTTGAGCAGGCAAAGGTTATGTTTGCGACAGAAAAGCTGGTGGTAAATTGCCAATCGGCATCACTGGCCGCAGAGGTTGAAGCCAAGGCATTAGAAACGGGTTTTAAATTAGTGACAGGTAGAAAGATCCAGGAGCAGGAAAAGCCCGGTTTCATCAAGCAGTACCTGCCGGTGATTATCATTGCCCTGATGATGCTGGCTTCATTCTTAATTAGCCGCAGTTCAGAACTCTATGGTCAGCTTGCCTTCACGCTAACGACCGTTTTGGGGCTGCTCCCCATCGTAAAAAAAGCCGTTAATTTGACAAAGTCGGGGACACCTTTCTCGATTGAAACCCTGATGAGTATTGCGGCTATTGGTGCGTTGTATTTAGGCGAAACTGCAGAAGCCGCCATGGTATTGCTGCTTTTCTTGATCGGCGAACAACTTGAAGGGTATGCATCATCACGTGCACGCAGCGGGGTAAAAGCCCTGATGGATTTGGTACCTGAAGAAGCGACCGTGCTCTACCCTGACGGGACGAAAGAAAGAGTCGCAGCGGAAGATCTTAATAAGGGGGATGTGATTGAGGTTGCGCCGGGAGCACGCTTACCGGCTGATGCCCAACTGCTCGATATTACCGCGAGTTTTGATGAAAGTGCCTTAACGGGCGAATCGGTACCGGTCGAGCACCTGCCGGGTGAGAAAGTGATGGCGGGTTCACTGGTGGCTGATAAGGTTGTGCGCCTGAGCATTATTTCAGAGCAGGGTGATAATGCGATTGATCGCATTCTTCACTTAATTGAAGATGCCGAATCCCGTAAAGCGCCGTTAGAGCGATTTTTAGATCGTTTCAGTCGATGGTACACCCCGGCAATGATTGTGCTTGCGGCACTGGTTATTGTGATCCCACCGGTGCTGTTTGCTCAATCGTGGCATGAGTGGATATATCGCGGTTTAACCTTATTGCTGATTGCCTGTCCTTGTGCATTAGTGATTTCTACACCGGCAGCGATTACATCAGGCTTGGCCGCTGCCGCTCGCCGTGGTGCCTTGATTAAGGGCGGGGCCGCATTAGAGCAGCTCGGGCATATTGGCACGATTGCGTTCGATAAGACGGGAACCTTAACCCAGGGTAAACCTGTGATGACCGATCTAATCTGTTGGGATGGTAACGAAGAGAAATTACTTCGCCAGTCAGCAGCCGTCGAAGCAGGATCATTGCACCCGTTGGCCATTGCGGTAGTTAAGGCTGCGCAAGATCGTGGAATGAGAGTAACTGAAGCCGCTGAGCGTGAAGCACTGCCCGGGCGTGGGATTCAAGGTGTGATTGACGGTGAGACTCTGCTGCTTTGTGCGGCTGATCGTTTACCTCGGTCTGTGGCATTAACAGCTGAACAACACGCGCAAGTGATGTCACTGGAAACCGAAGGTAAAACCCTGGTTGTTGCATTGCGTGATTGCATTGCTGTGGGGGTGATCGCATGGCGAGATAACCTGCGGGATGATGCTGCCAATACCATTAAAGAGCTTGAGCTGATGGGGATCGGGTCAGTGATGTTAACCGGAGATAACCCCCGGGCTGCCGCGGCTATAGCCAAGGAGATAGGCATCGATTTTCGCGCCGGGTTATTACCTGCTGACAAGGTAAAAGAAGTACAAACCGCCAACGAAAATGCCAATGTAGCAATGGTAGGCGATGGTATTAATGATGCCCCGGCAATGAAAACAGCGTCGATCGGTATCGCCATGGGTGGCGGTACCGATGTCGCGCTGGAAACGGCAGATGCGGCGCTCACTCATAACCGTCTGTCGGAGCTTCCGATGATGATTGAACTGTCTCGTGCCACGCTCAGAAATATCCGTCAGAATATTGTTCTGGCGTTAGGATTGAAAGGCATCTTTCTGGTAACGACTTTGCTGGGGATCACCGGGCTGTGGGTTGCGGTACTGGCCGATAGCGGTGCAACGGCGCTGGTGACATTGAATGCATTGCGTTTGTTGCGCTTTAACCCCAAAAGCCGTTTGGCTGAATAACCGGGTATAATACGCAGAATTATTACGACAAAAAATCGGTATCACCTATTCTTATATCTCTCGTTGATGGATAAAGGTGATGCCGTTTTTTTAATTTAATTTGTGAGAAAGGACAACAGCAAACGGTTAGGTGTGACGAGCATCACATTTGCGTGTAACTAGTAAAGCGTTTCATTTTTCTATATGTGACTTTCGTCACTTAAAGTTGTGATTCTATCCGTTATCGTTAACTGGTGTTTTGAGAGTATTTATCTTTTTATAATATAGGATGAATACTGCCTAAACATTAAAATTAGTTTAAAGCCACGACCTCTGACTTCCCTATACAGAGTGGCAAACAATAAAAGGATATGACTATGTCTGAGACTACAGTTTTTCATTTAGGTGTGACAAAAGCGGATCTTAATGGTGCGGAACTCGCAATTATTCCAGGAGATCCGGCACGTGTTGAAAAGATCGCAAATCTGATGGATAACCCTGAGTTTCTAGCAAGCTCACGTGAATATACGCTTTACCGCGCCGTTTTAGATGGTAAGACTGTGATTGTTTGCTCTACGGGTATTGGCGGTCCGTCAACGTCAATCGCGGTTGAAGAGTTGGCGCAATTAGGTATCCGTACATTCCTGCGTGTTGGTACAACAGGCGCGATTCAGCCACATATCAATGTGGGTGATATGATCGTATCAACAGGTTCTGTACGCCTTGACGGTGCGAGCCTGCATTTTGCTCCAATGGAATTCCCAGCCGTTGCCGATTTTGATGTTGCGACAGCGATGAAAGCTGCAGTTGAAGCAGAAGGTGCAACAGTACACACAGGTGTAACGGCATCGAGTGATACTTTCTACCCTGGTCAGGAGCGTTACGACACGTTCTCAGGTCGTGTTGTTCGTCGTTTCCAGGGCTCAATGAAAGAGTGGCAGGAGATGGGCGTTCTGAACTATGAAATGGAATCAGCAACACTGTTAACGATGTGTGCTAGTTCTGGTCTGCGTGCCGGTTGTGTTGCGGGCGTTATCATCAACCGTACTCAGAAAGAGATCCCCGATCATGCGACGCTGAAAGAGACGGAAGCACGCTCTATCAAAGTGGTCGTTGAAGCTGCTCGTCGCATGCTAGCAGAGTAATTCTTATTACTTGTTTTTTGCCCTGATCTCTTTATCGGAAGTCCTCATTTATAGTTATAAACTCAGGGCTTCTTCTTCGACCTCAGGACAACTAACGGCGTACTAAGAACCACTTCAGGATATGTGCTGGAAGCGCAAAAATCCTATGAGTGATCTCACCATTCAAGATGAAAACCGGTACTAATGTACCGGTTTTTTTGTACATATAGAAAGAGTAAAGAAAGTACAAAAAAGGTCGTAATTTCGACCTTTTTAAATGAACCGTTGCTAGTTTACGCAATATTATGTGACTGACCACCGGCATCTTTCAGCCAGTTGTGAAGGTGGGTTTGCAGATCACCGAGTTGATCCGGACCAATGATAGCGAGGCCTAAATCCTGGGCGCGGACTAAATCATGATGACGCAGTGGACGGAAGCTCACCAGCATTGCACGAGCTTGCAGACCGCCTAATAAATCACGCAGTGATTCCAGCTTGTAGAGCGTGTCGTCACCATCATCACGCATACCTTTAGTTTTACACTCAATAATGTGCAGCTTATTATTTACAACAGTTGCGACATCCAGCTCATTACGGACTTCACGGTCTCCGATCTTACGGTAAACCTGAACGCCTACTGAGTGATCCTGAATGGTTGGCAGTTCATTTTGAATTGCACGAACTGTGCTGTGCACCAGATTTTCCAGCCATTCGCCATTCGCGAAACGACGTGCGTCTTCATGCTTGAAAATCAAAATGCCTTTTTCGTAGGTTGCCAGTCCGGTATCCTGCAGATCGGCAATTAACATGCCCAATTCTCTATAGCCTTGTTGCTTTTCACTCAGGGTAACATCAAGCTTCTGCTCTTTACGGCAGGTGGTTGCCAGGTAGTTCAGCGTTGCTAATCCGGGCCCCAGTTCCAGTGCCGATCTTGCCCAGCGTTGTCCCAGCTCCCAAAGCTGATTGTTGAGTGAATCCGGTACTGTGGTTGCTGGCAACTCACTTCTTGCACCAAAAATAGTGAGGTAGTCAGCCAGTTGAATTCGATCTTCAACTTGTTGTTGTTTACGATCTGACGGGTAGAGCCAGCACATTTCGTCACTAAAAGGTTCGATGACATAAATAGGCCAATGAAAAGAGCGGAAAACCTCATACGCAGAAAGCAGGCGGTGACGTAAACCACAGCTCGCGTTAAACCAGACTTCAGTCTGGGTTTGTCTGAGTTTATCTGCTAACTCGTTGAGTCGTTGACGAAGGCTAATGATACTGATGGAATCAGGGATCGGGAAAAATTCAACCTCAATATCTCTGGGTGTCAGTATTGATGCCAGGCGCTCGTACTGCTCTTTCTGGCTTGCCGTGCCGATAAAAATCATTTTATCGGCCGGAATTGCGTGATCTAATAACGGGGTAATAAGTCTTACGGGGTCTTGGTCTATAACGCCAACATGAGTAATCATAAAAATCCTTAATGCCTTCCCCGAATGAACAGGGTTTGATAGTTCTTGTGGGCACTAAAAGGCAAAAAGAATAAAGGATGCCAACACAAGATTATTAAATCTATTTATTTAGACTAAGATATGGGTATTGAAAAACAGTATTTCAATGCAATATCCATAATCATCTTCAAATAATTGCACAAAATCCAATATATCTGAAATATCTCTCTTTTTTGTTTGCTGTGTGTCAGTTTTATGTGGGTTAAAGTCATTTTTTGCTTGTAGTTATTTTAACCAGAGTTGTTACTAAATATCTGCAATCGTGGTGATTATGTAACTATTTAATTAAGACTCCTTTTAGGTGTCTTATGGGTATAAACTCAGCGTATTCGTGGTGAAATCACGTTCATCTAAAGGTTTTTTGATGTTAGGAAGGAAATTGATTGAAATATTATTGCTGAGAGTGACAATAAAGACGTTTATCTTAGCCTGAACTTATTTATGACTAAAAAGCTCACCATTCTGGATATTGCTAAATTAGCCGGGGTTGGAAAATCCACGGTTTCTCGCGTGTTGACCAATGATCCTAAAGTCAAAGCGGCCACCCGTGAAAAGGTTGAGCAAGTGATCAGAGATTCTGGCTTTGTGCCGTCAAAGTCAGCACAGACGATGCGAGGAGGCAGCACCAAAGTGGTCGGAATTATTCTGTCTCGTCTCGACTCACCGTCTGAGAACAGAGCGGTTAGCGGCATTTTGGATGTTATTTATGCTGCTGGTTATGATGCGGTGATCATGGAAAGTCAGTTTAGTGCCGAGAAAACCAATGAACATTTAGCGGTTTTACAGAAGCGTAATGTCGATGGTGTGATCGTGTTTGGTTTTACCGGCTGTGATTTAACGGCGGTAGAAATGTTACAGCATAAAGCTGTTGTTATCGCCGTTGATACTGACACGATTTCATCGGTCGGGTATGACAACCACGGTGTCATTGAGCTGGCGATGACGCATTTACAGCAACAAGGTAAACGCGAGATCAGTTTTGTGGGAGTCGATCCAAGTGATAAGACGACCGGGCAGATGCGCCTGAATGCCTACCTGACCTATTGCAAAGCGGCTGATATTACTCCGAACTATCAGACCGGTCAGCTCAGCCATGAAAGTGCCTACGCGCTGACTGATAGTGTATTGACCCCGAAAACAGAAGCCATCGTCTGTGCCAGTGATACCCTTGCGCTGGGTGTTGCAAAGCGCCTGCAGGAATTAAACCGCAGCGATGTGGTGGTGTCGGGGGTCGGGGCAACCGATTTGCTCTCATTTATTTTCCCCAATACTTTCAGTATCGACCCCGGATATTTTGAGGCGGGTAGAGCCTCGGCAAACTTGCTGATCAGGCAGCTGTCCGGTCTGTGTGCGATAACTCATCTGACGCAGCAAGCGACTCTGTCTTATTAACCCTTAAATTAAAACGCGATCAGCTAAAAGTCATCGTTACCTTCTATTCTGATAACGTGTCGGGAGGTTTTTTTGCCCGCACGGTGTGAACTCTTTCACGGTTTGGGAATGTTCCCATTTTGTTTCTGTCACTCTTTTGCCATTATCATGACTACGAGTGGGAACATTCCCGCTAGGCGGGAACACTAAACAACGATAAGTACCTTTCACAACATGAGATGGACAACGGTATGAGTAAGATAAATCGGCAGCACATCGAACGCTTGGTTGAATGCATCGGCGGTGCTGACAATATTGCCAGCGTAAGTCATTGTCTTACCCGACTACGCTTTGTACTAAACGATACGGATCTGGCAAAGGTTAAAGACATTGAAGCCATTCCGATGGTGAAGGGCTGCTTTACCAATGCGGGTCAGTTTCAGGTGGTGATTGGTACTGAGGTTGATGACGTTTATAAGATCCTATCAGGCATGACAGGCAATGCAGCTGCATCGAAAGATGAGGCAAAAGTTGCTGCCCGCCAGAATATGAGCCTGCTTGAGCGTAGCATTTCCCATCTGGCCGAAATTTTTGTTCCTCTGTTACCTGCGATAATTACCGGTGGTTTGATTCTGGGCTTTCGCAACGTCATAGGCGACATTCGGATGTTCGATGGTAAGACGTTGGTTGAAATCAGCCAGTTCTGGTCGACAGTGCATTCTTTCCTGTGGCTGATTGGTGAGGCGATCTTCTTCTTCCTGCCGGTCGGGGTCTGTTGGTCCACGGTGAAAAAGCTCGGCGGTACACCGATCCTGGGTATCGTTCTCGGTGTCACCCTTGTTTCACCACAATTGATGAATGCCTACCTGATCGGCAAACAAGTGCCCGAAGTCTGGGACTTTGGCTGGTTTGTGATTGAGAAAGTGGGGTATCAGGCTCAGGTTATTCCTGCCATGCTGGCGGGTATCGCCCTGGCAATGATTGAGACGAATCTGAAGCGGATCATTCCTGCCTACCTGTATTTAGTCATCGTACCATTTATTTCGCTCATTCTGGCTGTGATTCTGGCGCATGCCTTTATTGGTCCGTTTGGCCGGGTGATTGGTAATGGGGTGGCCTATGCGGCGAAAATTGCAATGACCGGTGACTTTGCCGTGCTTGGCTCGATGATCTTTGGCTTCTTGTATGCGCCATTGGTCATTACGGGGATTCACCATACGACCAATGCCGTCGATTTGCAGCTAATGCAGGATATGGGCGGTACACCGATCTGGCCTTTGATTGCATTGTCTAATATCGCCCAGGCTTCTGCCGTTGTCGGTATTATCTGGATCAGCAAAAAACACAATGAGCGTGAAATATCAGTCCCTGCAGCAATTTCGGCCTTCCTTGGAGTAACAGAGCCTGCAATGTACGGGATCAACCTGAAATACAAATTCCCGATGTTAACTGCGATGATTGGCTCTGCCATGGCCGCTGCGATTTGTGGTAGTGCCGGCGTGATGGCCAACGGCATAGGTGTCGGCGGTCTGCCGGGCATTCTGTCTATTCAACCACAGTACTGGATGGTGTACCTCGTTGCCATGCTGGTCGCGATTATCGTCCCTATTGCCTTAACGCTGGTACTTTATAAGCGCGCACAGGCCAAGGGACAGATTGAGGATTGTGAGCAAACACCGCAAACCATTTAAAGCTTCAGAATGGGATAGACCAAGCGGCTGGGCTATCCCCGTTTTATATAAGCAAATTTTCTTTTGAATCAATTTTCTGTGAGTAACAAGCATGATGACAGAACAACAGGAATGGTGGCGTACTGCGACTATTTATCAAATTTATCCTAAAAGCTTTTGTGACAGCGGAAGTCAGGGTACTGGCGATATTCAAGGGATCATTTCTAAGCTCGATTACCTTAAAACGCTGGGTGTCGATGCCATCTGGTTAACCCCAATCTACTGTTCGCCAATGGTCGATAACGGCTACGATATTTCTGACTATTACAATATCAATCCGGATTTTGGCACCATGGCTGATTTCGACCAGCTACTGGCCGAGGCGCATGAACAAGGTATCCGCATTGTGATGGATATCGTGGTAAACCATACCTCAACCGAGCATGCGTGGTTTAAGTCGGCGCTGGGTGATAAGCAAAGCCCGTATCGTGATTATTACATCTGGAAAAATCCGGTTAACGGTCAGGCCCCAACAAACTGGGAGTCTAAATTCGGCGGCAATGCCTGGGAGCTGGATGAAGCAACCGGTCAGTACTACCTGCATTTGTTTGCTAAAGAACAAGCCGATTTGAATTGGGAAAATCCAAATGTTCGGGCCGACGTGAAAGAGGTGATCAGTTTCTGGGCGGAGAAGGGCGTAGACGGTTTCCGCCTGGATGTGATCAACCTGATTTCCAAGCAACAAGACTTTCAGAATGACGATATTGGTGATGGTCGCCGCTTTTATACTGATGGCCCGCGTGTTCATCAATATCTGCAGGAGATCAGCAAAGCGGTATTCCAGCAATACGGATCGGTAACGGTCGGTGAAATGTCATCAACCACGCTTGAACATTGCCAGCAGTATTCGTCGCCTGACGGTAAAGAGCTGTCGATGGTATTCAACTTCCACCACCTGAAAGCCGATTATCTTGATGGCGACAAATGGACTAAAGCGCCGTTTGACTTTCTTCAGCTTAAGCAAATATTCAGCCACTGGCAGCAGGGGCTGCACAACAAAGGCTGGGGGGCGTTGTTCTGGTGTAACCATGATCAGCCACGGGTGGTCAGCCGCTTAGGTGATGATCAGCAATACCGTGTCGAATCGGCGAAAATGCTGGCGACCTCGGTGCATATGATGCAGGGCACACCATACGTTTATCAAGGCGAAGAGATTGGTATGACCAATCCGGGGTATACCTCAATTGCGCAGTACCGTGATGTGGAAAGTACCAATATGTACGACATCATGGTGAACCAGCAAGGTGTGAGCGAAGCCGAGATGCTGGCTATTTTAGCGCAAAAATCCCGTGATAACTCACGGACGCCAATGCAGTGGAATGGCCAAGAGCATGCCGGGTTTACCCAAGGTCAGCCATGGCTGGAAGTGGCGGCGAATTATCCTGAAATCAACGCCGAAAAAGCGGTGGCGGATGACGGTTCCGTATTCCACTATTATCGTCAGCTGATTAAATTACGTAAAGAGTTAGCCGTGATCACAACCGGTGATTACACGGATCTAATGCCCGAGCATTCGCAGCTGTTTTGCTATCGCCGTCAGTCTGATAAGCAAACCTTAGTTTGTATCAATAATTACTATGGTCAGGAAACCGAATGCCAGTTGCCAGAAACGCTTAATGTTAAACAAGGGCGGTATATTCTGGGCAACTATGCAGATTATCGCCAGCAAGACCCCAGCCATCACCTGGTACTGAAACCTTATGAATGCCGTGTCTTGTTGATTGAACATAATTGATATCAACCGGTATATCCAAGTGACTCAAAGGTGCTCGCTGAGCACCTTTGAGTCATCATTAAAGAAATCAAGCCTCACCAATGAATATGGATACATATTCCAATTCCAAGCGACGACAGAACCTTCGATATTTATTCATAATTGATCGTCGAAGTCGATTTTTTCGATATCTCTGTTGAAACTTGGATACCTAAAAGAATAATGACGGCTCCGACGACTGTGAGTAAATCCGGAAGTTCAAAGAAAAACAAATATCCCCATGCGGTTGAAAAAATAAGGCCAGTAAATAAGCCAATGGAAACGCTGCCTATGTCTCCACTTTCAAGTGAGCGGTTGTTAAACCAATGCCCCAGCACGTAACACAAGGCAATCAGCATACAGATAACGGTTACAGCCAAACTGGGTGAGGTCCATACCGGTATGGTTAACATTGCGATCATGGGCAGAGTAATAATGTAGTGGTTATAGAGCACATCTCCAGGCGAATCTGTATCAAGTAGCTTCTTCACAAACAACCAAGAACCAGCATTAAATACTGAATAGCACAACATCGCTATCACACCTATCGTCAGTGGCATATAGCTTGGGCGCAAAATGATTAGCACACCGATAACGCTTAATAAGCAGGCCGATGCCTTAGCTATCGTCATTTTTTCTTTAAAGAAATAAACAGCAAGCAATAACATCAGGATCGGACTAATAAAGCTGATGGCAACGGCATTAGCGAGAGGGAGTAACGTCACACCATAAAAAATGGTGATTCCTGCGGCTAAATCAATCACAGAACGGCTGATATAGATTTTTGGCTGACCTAACTTCAGTCGCCGGCTCTGTTTCCCCCGGCTTAAAAGCAAGAAAAACAACCCAAACAGATAGTTCAAAAAGAGGATCTGTAAGGGGGGGATTTCCCCGCCGGCGTGTCGAATGAATGCCCCTCCCAGAGTGAAAAAGCATTGAGAAATAAGTACATAAAGCAACCATGAGGGTAAAGCTAACTTATTTAGCACAATTACACCGCTTGATATTCACAGTGAACAATGTGCTCTTTTGCAATTGTTCGCTTGGTTGGGAAACTCTGCTTACAAGCCACTGTCACATTATTACAACGAGGGTGAAACGGACAGCCAGAGGGAGGATTAATCGGATTAGGGACTTCACCTGACACTGGGGTTCTGGCACGATTAATTTGGCTGATATCCGGGATTGAATCCATCAACATCGTGGTATATCGATGCTGAGGATGGTCGAAAATACGGTCAACCGGGCCAGATTCGACTAAATTCCCCAAATACATCACGCCAACGCGATCAGAAAAATGTGAAATAACAGACATGTCATGACTTATAAACAGATAGGTTAAGTCAAATTCGTCCTGCAAATCCTTCATCAGATTGATAATTTGAGCTTGAACTGAAACATCGAGTGCTGATGTTGGTTCATCACACACCAAGAACTCTGGCTTTCCTGCCAAGGCACGGGCAATGGAGATGCGTTGCCGTTGACCGCCTGAAAACTCATGGGGGTACTTCGCCATATCGCTAGCCCCCAAGCCAACATAACCCAGCATTTTGGCGACTTTCTTTCTGGCTTCACTGGCCGTATTAACGAGGCCAAAGGCGTGTAGCGGTTCGGCGACAATACGTTCCACCGTCCAACGCGGGTTCAAACTAGCAAAGGGATCTTGGAAAATCATTTGTGATTTTCTGCGGATCATGTCTCGTTCCGCTTTGGTTGCCATGGCCAGATCGATGCCGTCATAGATGATCCGACCACTGGTCGGTTTATATAACCCGACCAGTAACCGGGCGATAGTCGATTTACCGCAACCAGATTCGCCTACAATACTGAAGCTTTCACCTCGGTTGATCTCAAAAGAAACATTTTTTACCGCTTTCAAATACGACTTGGGTTCATTCGAAAGAAGTCGGTTTAAAAACCGTTTTGACACATCAAATTCGATACTTAAATCTTCAACTTTAACTAATGGCTCGGTCATTTTATCTGTTCCTTAATCAATACAGATGGCAAGCGATTTCAGCACCATCAACTACCTTGGTTTGCGGCACGGTTTGTTTACATTCGGCTGTTGCGCGTTCACAACGAGGGTGAAATGAACAGCCATCAGGAATTGCATTTAACCGTGGCATTGAGCCATCAATTTGATATAAGCGTTCTTTTCTGTGACCAATTTTTGGAATAGCTGCCATTAAACCAAGCGTGTATGGATGGCTTGGCTGTTGGAGCACTGTTTGTACCGGACCACATTCAACAACACGGCCGGCATACATGACGGCTACGCGATCACAGATTTCAGCAATCACCCCCATATCATGAGTGATGATCATCACTGACGCACGGTGTTCTGCACAGAGCTTTTTTAGAAGCTGCAAGACTTGTGCCTGTACGGATACATCCAGTGCTGTCGTGGGCTCATCGGCAATGATCACTTTGGGTTCAACACAGAGCGCAAGGGCAATAACCACTCGCTGGCGCATTCCGCCGGAGAACTGATGTGGGTAATGATCTATCCGCGTTTCTGGTGCGGGGATCCCAACTTCTTGCATCAACGAAATCGCTTTTTCTCTCGCTTGCTCTTTCGATAATGGTAAGTGAGTTCGGATCGTTTCTATCAGCTGCGCTCCGATCGTCAGTACCGGGTTTAAGCTCGTCAGTGGGTCCTGGAAAATTACACCGATCTCTTTGCCACGAAGTCGATGACGTGATTCTTGATCCAAAGTATCAATACGCTTTCCTTCCAGATAAACGCTACCGCCGACAATTTCCCCGGGACTTTCTAGCAAACCGGTGATAGCTGAACCGGTGAGGGATTTTCCCGCACCTGATTCTCCGACAACACCTAAAATCTCACCGGGGAAAATACGCATATTAACATCTCTCAGTGCCGCTAAATCGCCCCTTCTGTTGACGAAGTTAACCGATAAGTTATTGACTTCCAGAGTCGGTTTCTTATTTTCTTGTGTCATAATATGTTACCAAATCAGTTTAGTTTCGGGTTCAGAGCATCGCGTAACCAGTCGCCAACAATGTTGACCGACAGAGCGAGCAAGACGAGCATTAATGATGGGAAGAACACAACCCACCATTGGCCAGAGAACAGGTAGGAATTACCTTCGTTAATCAAAGTGCCCAATGATGGCTGATGAGGAGGCATTCCCACGCCGAGAAAAGACAACGTGGCTTCGGTAAGTATCGCCAGCGCCAAATGCAGTGTTGCCAGCACCAGTAAGGGGCTTAGAGTATTGGGTAAGATATGAGTAAACATGATCTTAAACGGTGCAACGCCCATCACTTTCGCCGCTTGCACATATTCTTTATTTTTTTCCAGAAAGACGGAGCTGCGTACAGTCCGGGCATACTGCATCCAACCGGTTAAGGTAATCGAAAATACGATGATATAGAGCATCATGTCATCATGATAAGCCTGAGGCAGAATCCCTCGTGCGACCCCGCTCACCAACAGCGCAAACATGATGGTGGGGAAACTCAACATGGCATCAGAAAAACGCATGATAAAGGCATCAAGCGCACCGCCCACATAGCCGCTGAGGATCCCCAGCGAAACGCCTAATACAGCTGACATGGCAACACTCATAAAACCGACGATGAGCGAAATTTTTAAGCCGTACAGCATTAAGGAGTAAACATCGCGCCCTTGAATATCTGTTCCCAGGAAAAAACGCCCGTCTCCATCTTCGATAAAGGAAGGTGGCAACTCTGAATCCATTAAATTAAAAGATGCGGTATCAAACGGATCATGAGGGGAAATCCATACTGAAAATATCCCAGAAAAAATTAGGATGGTTGCGATGGTAAACGCAAACACGGTTATCTTTGATTGTCTAAATTTATAGACGAAATCAGTATCCCATAACGCATGGGCTTTTTGAGCGAAAGCAGTCATTAATAATCCTTTAATAATGGTTTAAGCGTGAGATTTCATTCGTGGGTCGATAATGAAATACAACATATCAACTAATGTGTTTAAGCAAATAAAAATAAATGAAATGAAAACCAAATACGACGAGATAACTGGAATGTCGACATAGTTAATCGCCTGAATAAATAACATCCCCATGCCCGGCCACTGGAAAACGGTCTCGGTTACAATTGCAAACGCAATAAGACCACCAATTTGTAACCCCATGACGGTTACAACAGGCAACAATGAGTTTCGCAGCGCGTGAACATAGTTAATACTGCTCTGCTTAATACCTCGAGCTTTAGCAAATTTAATATAATCTGTGCGCAGAACTTCCTGCATTTCTGAGCTGATCAGGCGCATAATTAACGTTACTTTGAACAAGCACAGTGAGAGTGCTGGTAAAATAATCGAATGCCACCCAGATGTTGTTAACAAGCCGGTTGTCCAGCCGCCGAGGTCGACCACTTCGCCACGGCCATGTGATGGGAATATCCCAAGCCAAACCGAGAACACAATGATCAGCAGTATTCCGGTGACAAAGCTGGGCAGAGAGACACCAACCAAAGACCCAACCTGTACAGTACTCGTCAACCATTTGTTTTTACTTAGTGAAATCCAAATTCCTAACGGGAAACCAATAAGAATAGAAAGCACAACCGCCACAAAAACAAGTTCTAAAGTTGCGGGGATCCTTTCCATAATTAATTTGAATACATCTTCTTGATTATAATATGAAATGCCAAAGTTACCTGTGGCCATATTCTGAACAAAACGAATGTATTGCGTGATAACGGAGTCATTAAGTCCCAGTGACTCTCTTAATGCATCTCGCTCAAATTGTGTGGCACTTTCAGCCAGCATGCCATCAACCGGATCACCGACAAATTGAAACATTACAAAGGCAATCAAGGCAACAGACAACATTAATATACTGGCTTGTATTAGCCGGCGAAATAAGAAGGCAATCATATATTCACACCAAAAAATTAGGGGGAAATAAGGGTCATGACAACCCTTTCCTTGAGTGGTTATTTAAAGTTTCCATACCATAAACGCGGTACATTATCTGGTGCTTGTGGCAGTTCAAAGTGTTTAGAAAGAACCCAAGCAACTGGCTCATGGTGCAGCGGAATATACGGCAGATCCAATTGGGACTGGTTTAATGCCGCGGCCATAAGCTGTACACGTTTACCGTGATCTAATTCGAGCGCAGATTCTTCAATCAAACGGTCAACTTTGGTATTTTTATATTGTGGAATATTGAAAGCACCATAGTTGTTATTATCCTTAGAGTGCAGTAGTTGCACATTGATACTGTGAGCATCAATCAGAGGAAGGTTTGCCCAGCCTATTACCGCAACATCCGTTTTATGATTATCGCGTACCTGGGAGTAGGTACTGCGAGGATGAATGTTGAAATCAGACTTGATCCCCACTTTCGACCAAAACGTTTGTACAGCCTGACACCATTGCTCGGCATTCAAGTAAGCACCTTGTACACAGTCGAACGCTAACTTAAAACCATCGGGATAACCGGCTTCCGCTAACAGTTTTTTCGCTTGCTGAGGATTATAACTGAGTGTGATCGCTGATTTTTCGTCGTAGCCAGCAATTGCAGGTGCAACATAATGGTTCGCCACTGTCGTCATATTTCGCATGATTTTCTTAACGATGGCATCACGGTTAATGGCCATAAACATCGCCTGGCGAACACGCAGATCTTGAAGTGGATTGGCCCCGTTTACGTTACCTGCAATTAACGTGTCAGACATATTTAGCGACAGATAGTCGACCCGTAAAGACGGGGTAACTAACACTTTTAGATCTGGATTTTTTTCAATACGAGGAAGATCTTGTAATGGAACATCACTAACCAAATCAAATTCACCTGCCATTAAGCCGGCAAGGCGGGTTGCAGGTGATTTGACTGGACTGAATATGATTTTGTCGATGTTGTGCTCAGCATTCGCGGTATTCCACCATTCGGTATTTTTTTCCAGTACCATTTCTGCGTCGCGGCGGCGGCTGACAAGTTTGAAGGGACCGGTACCGTTGGTGTTATTTGTTGCGTAGCCTTCTGTCCCTTGAGACATATTGGTTGGCTGTAGGGCGTTATGCTCTTTTAACCACTCTTCGTCCATCATTAACACACTGGTTAATTCATTCAGACTAATCGAGGATTTATTATTAAGAATAATCTCGACAGTGTATTCATCAATTTTTTTTGCTTCTTTAATGGTTGAAACATTTCCTCTTACCCCTGAATCTTGGTGGGTGACTCGAGCAATAGAGGCCACAACATCATCAGCATTGAAGCGATTGCCATTGTGGAACTTAACATCTTGTCTTAAAGATAAACGTAGTGTTGTGTCATTGATAAATTCCCAGTCTGTCGCCAGTACGCCTTCCATTTGAAGCTTGTCATTCCACTGGATCAATGCTTCGTAGATATTATTTTGAAAACTCAGTGCTGAGGTTGAAGCAAATGCATAAGGATCCAGTGTCGCAATATCAGTTTGTGCCGCCCAGCGAACCACATTCTCAGCTTGTGCGCTGTAAGCAAACGTTGCCCCTAACAGCAGGGTTAGTGCCTTCTTACTAAATTTCATTCTTCTTCCCTAAAGTCCGTTATATCACTCAGAAAAAATCAACCATGTAGGATACAACCTCAAGCAATAACGGAATTTTAACAACATTCCACCAACCGCTGCCATTCAGTATCTAATTGATATATATAGTAAAGTTAAAGGTAACCTTCAAGGCTTCAGCCCTTTTTGATCACAATGTCATAATATATTGTATACAATATATGTCAATACAGAATACAATATTGTTAGTTTATTGGTTACAAAGTGAAGATTTATAAAGTATTATTTGATGATGGTTGTTAAATTTATCCGTCGGTTTAACGTTTGAGTTATGCATTTTATTGGTAGGCGCTAACTATGAAATTCTCTCTTTCAAAACATGAAAATCCTGTTTCTGAAGTGTTGCGGCTTGCTATCCGTCAAAAGAAATTACTTCCAGGCTCTCGGCTTAAAGAAGCGGAGCTTGCCACAGCCTTTAACCTTAGCAGGACAAAAATACGAGAAGCGTTGCTGCAATTGGCTCAGCAAGGGCTGGTGCATATTGAACCTAATAAAGGCGCGGTGATCCCGGTATTTTCTGAATTTGAAATTCAAGATGTTTTCTGGTCGCGGCAGGTGGTTGAAAGGGCAATAGCTGAACGCTTGGTAAATACTTTCACCGTTGAGATAGCAGAGAAGATTCAACAACACATCATGCTGGAGCGTGAAGCCTATGATAAAGGGGATCGGCTTGAACTATTACAGCTCTCTGGCGATTTTCATATCTTGCTCGCAGAGCTTGCGAACGTCCCGCTATTAAAAAGCTTTCTTCGTCAGCTCATCGATAAAAACAGTTTAATCCTATCTCATTACGAAATAATGGAGGGTATTAACTGCAGTATTGTAGATCATCCAAAGATCTTAGCTGCCTTTAAAACACGACAATTAGAACAGGTACTTGCCATCACGGATGAGCACCTTTCGTTCATCAAAGATAGTATTTACGAACCGCTACGCAGTAATCAACAAGGGATTGCCGATGTACTATCCCAATACCTCAATCCATAGGAAGGAAAAAAAATGAATAATTTGCTGATCAAAAATGTTCGCCCTTTTGGTAAGGAAAGCTCGGATATTTTGATCCTTGACGGGAAAATAGAAAAAATCGCACCAAGCATAACGGCTGTAACGCCAGCCACTGTGGTTGATGGCGGAGGAAAATTGGCACTGCCCGGCTTTATTGATGGTCATGCCCATATCGATAAGTCGCTATGGGGAATGGATTGGTACGCGAATGATGTCCCCAGTGATCTGGAAGGTATCATTACTAATGAGCGGAATTTCAGAGCCGAAAATCCTTTCTCACCACAAGAGCAATCTGAACGTGTATGCCGCCAAGCAATCAGCAAGGGCACCACGCACATTCGTACCCATATTGATGTTGATACTGAAATCGGTCTGAAACATATTCAGGGTGTTCTTGAAACCAAAGAAAAATTGAAAAATCAGATTTTTATTGAAACAGTCGCGTTTCCACAAAGTGGGATGTTAGGACGTCCAGGAACCGTCAATTTAATGGAAGAATCCTTGATCATGGGGGCTGATTTAATCGGCGGGATTGATCCTTCCTCATTTGAGCGCAATCCGGTTGAACATATTAACACCCTATTTCTTCTTGCGGCGAAACATGGAAAAGGGGTAGATATTCACCTGCATGAACCGGGTACATTAGGGGCGTTTTCGGTTGAACTTATAATTGAAAAAACCAAGGAATATCAACTTAATGGCAACGTCACTATCAGCCATGCTTTTTGTTTAGGCGAGGTAGATGCTGACTATCAAGCACGGCTTGTCGATGGTTTAGCCACCCAGCAAATTCACATTGCCACCACGGCGCCAGCAAACAGAAACCTTCCGCCGTATGAAATGTTGAAAGCGGCAGGCGTAAAAGTGACCGTCGGTAATGATGGGATCCGTGATACGTGGAGTCCGTACGGCAACGCCGACATGCTACAGCGAGCAATGCTTATGGGGTTAAAATATCGTTGGCGTAAAGATCGTGATCTTGAACAAGCATTATACGCCATCACCCAAGGCGGTGCCGATGTGTTAGGGCTCACTAACTATGGCCTTAAAAAAGGAGTTGAGGCCGATCTCGTGCTGCTCGAAGGCCAAGTTGCTATCCAGCCGATCATTGACCAACCCGTTGATCGTACGGTGATCAAAGCTGGGATGGTTGTTGCGGAAAACGGTGTGTGTACTTTTTAACTTAAGAGGCAATAATGGCAATCACAAAGTTAAAAGGAAAATACGTTATCGGTTATGAGGACAGCAGCCACCAGATTTATGAAAATGGTGAAGTTGTCTTTGAGTCTGATTCGGTCATTTTTGTCGGTCATAACTACCCTTATCCGGTAGATCAAACCTATGACACCGGCAATAGTATTATTGGGCCTGGGTTTATTGACCTCGATGCACTCGCTGATCTTGATTCGACGGTGTTGGCATTTGATAACCAACCCGGTTGGAAGAAAGGCCGTATTCCTGCCAGCACATGGCAACGAAGAGAAACGTATACTAATGCAGAACTTGATTTTAGTAAAAAATACGCTTTTGCCCACCTGTTATTAAACGGAGTGACAACGGCATTGCCTATTACCTCTATTCTTTATCGGGAATGGGCAGAAACGTATTCGGAATTTATGCGGGCGGCGGATATCGCTGAGGATATCGGGATCCGCGCCTATTTAGGTCCTGCGTATATGTCGGGCCATGCGTGTGTTGAGCCTGATGGTTCGTTTAAGATGCGGTTTAACGAAGAAAAGGGGATGAGTGGATTGCATGATGCAGTGCGCTTTGTTGAACAAGTCAATCAGGGCTATAGCAGCCGCATACAAGGAATGTTTGCCCCAGATCGGATTGAAGGGTGTACTCAATTACTGTTGGCGACGACCGCAGAAGCCGTGCAAGATCTCGGGTGTCCGGTTCGGCTGCATGCATGCCAGGGACAGTTTGAGGTTGATATGGTTGAGCAACGCTTTCCTGGCCTGTCATCACTCGATCTGATCAGCCAAAGCGGTTTATTATCATCGCATTTACTGATGCCTCACGCACAATTCTTAGGTGGTAAGGAGCCTACTTCAGAAAGGGTTGACCAAGAATTGTCGATGTTTGCCGAAGCGGGTGCCAGTGCCGTAGTTTGTCCGTTAGTCGCGGGTCGGCATGGGAAATATATTGATAGTCTGACTAAGTTCAAAGCCAAGAAAATCAATATTGGCTTAGGTACCGACACCTTCCCGCCGGACTTTATTCAAAATATGCATATTGGCACAATCTTAAGCAGGGTAACGGAAGGTGACATCGCCGCTGCCAGTGCTGCTGATTATTACAATATGGCTACTATTGGTGGTGCCGATGCTATTGGCCGCCCGGATTTAGGTCGGTTGTGCAGAGGTGCCAAAGCTGACATTGTGATATTTGACTTAAATTCAATCCATACCGGGCAATGTTTTGACCCGATCACTACCTTAGTGATCAATGGCAACGGGCGCGATGTCAAAGGCGTGTTTGTCGACGGTGAAATGGTAGTTTGGGATCATCAACTTGTAAGGCTCAACCTCGATTTATCAGCGTTACATTATCAAGCCCAGCAACAATTTAATCGTTTTATGGATACCTTCCCTGAACGTAGCCATAAGCATCCACCTCGTGATGAAATATTTCCCCCCTCTTTTCCGTTACATCGACACGAACCTTTCCGCTAACCTGGAAAGTCTTCGCTTCTTCTCTACTCGAGTCACGGCTGCCGCTGGCTACGAAAACGAGTGGAGACAGGCGAGGCGGCTGTCTCGGATAATCACCAAGAACCACAAGTGTACTCATTTACAGGTCCATCCGTCTGCCAGGGAGTAACATTGCTCCCTGGCGGGCATATCGATTGTGTCGCAAATTCGTCGATGTTCAAGCGACTTTTCGTCTGTCAGTTAAAGCGCCGCCGCTCATGCTGCAAGCAAGGTAATGTGCTTTCCGTTAGTGTGTAAACTGACCATCGACAAGCACCTCTTCAGCGAGATACTGATCATTGACAATGGTTACAGATGCCCGATAGCCTGGTTTAAGTGATCCCAGCTGACTGTCCAGATTCAAGGCCTGGGCGGGATAGGTTGAAGCCATTCTAAATGCCTCAGACTCTTTAACTCCCCATTGGATAAGGTTGGCAACAGATTCATCCATCCCTATGTGGGCTCCGGCAAGGTTGCCCTGCGCGTTGACCAATTTCCCGTTTTGTACCGAGATGGTTTCATCGTTGAGCATAAAGCTACTATTTTCACTGCCGACGGATGCCATAGCATCTGTAATGACCAGCAATTTACCTGCAGGCTTGATTCGTTGGCTAAGCAGCACATTCTGTTTAGATACGTGAATGCCGTCGGTGATGATAGAGCACCAGGCTTTATCTAGTCTCAGCGCGGTTCCGACAACTCCGGGCTCCCGTCCTTCGAGAGGAGACATTGCATTAAACAGATGGGTAAAGCCGTCGATGTTAGCGGTAATGTCCGAGGTGAAATCGGCCGATGTTGCATTACTGTGTCCGCATGAAAGGAGTATGCCTCTTTCTTTGAGCCATGAGATCGCCTGGCTGCTGACTTCTTCTGGCGCCAAAGTAATTAAGGTCGTACCTGTTTTAAGCCACGGTAACTGTTCGAGAGCTTGCTCGGAGGGGGTATAAAAGTGCTTGGAATCATGAGCCCCTTTTTTAGCAATACTTAGCCAGGGACCTTCAAGGTGAACACCTAACACACCGGGTACGTCATTGGTTAATGCGGTTTGAGCCGCCTTTAGTGCTTGAGATATCTTTTCGGCAGTATCGCTGATAAGCGTTGGCAGCAGATAAGCGGTCCCATGTTTCCGGTGTGCACGGCAGATGGTATCAATGCCATCTGCTGTAGTGATTTGATTAAACATCACGCCACCGCCACCGTTTACTTGTATATCAATAAAACCTGGCACAACGGTTCCATCTGGATAGTCGGTGACTTCCGCTTCGATAGGTAGTGAAGCCGTAGGGATAATCGAGATAATTTTATTATCTCGCCACAATAGGGATGCGTCAGAATGAAAGCTTTCTCCATCGAAGATACGCTTGGCTGATAGTGCTCTGAGCGTCATTATTGCTCTCCCGGCATTTTATGTGAGTAAAGATAGGCGGCCCCTAGCAGGCAAGCGTCATGATTGCCATTCGCTGGTAACAACACAACTTGAAAAGGCAGGGGCTTAGATTGGATGTATTGGTTCACCCGGTCCAAATAACCGCGGGCCAAGCCGATGCCGCCACCCAGAACGATGACATCTAAATCGAGTGCGGCCTTTAAATTCGAACATAATGTGGCGACAGCCTTTGCGCTGTCTTGAATGATTGCTTCTGCGTCAGGATCGGCTGGAGCCAACTCGAATAACGTCTGATTACTGATTGATGGTGATAGTTTTTGTTGTACTTGCTTGTGGATCGCGGTGCCAGAGGCCATCGCTTCGACACAGCCTGTCTGGCCGCAGCCACATTCGATGCCGTTATGATCTATGACCATATGGCCAACGTGACCTGCAAAATTTGTCTTCCCTGTATGCAGTTTTCCATCGATTACCAAGCCTCCGCCAATTCCTGTTGAAACGGTAATATAGGCCATGTTGTGGTAATCGCCTTCAAGGCATTGATACTCGTACCATGCGGCTGCCTGAGCATCGTTGAGCATGGCAACAGGTAAACCGCTTAGCTCTTGCAATGCGGTATGAAGTGGAAAAGGCGTAGGGAAGGCCAGTGTATCTGGATTGATGGCGGTAATGCCAGCGTCTGTGACGAGCCCTGTGGTTGAAACACCAATGCTATCGACTTTATCTAGCCAGGGCTGGCACTCAGCAAGTAATTGCTGGGCAAAGGCTATTGCAGATCCCACTGAAGGTGTTGGAATTTGTTTACGCTCTGTCATTTTTCCTTGCAGCACCAAGCCAAGCGCTATTTTTGTACCGCCAATATCGAGGGCTAAAACATTCATGAATGTGCCCCTGCTGTCTGTGTTGCTTGGTTAAACCAACCGGTGACGACTTCCAAGCGAGTCAATGCTGAACCCACGGTTACCGCAACGGCACCACATTCGATTGCTTTGGCCGCCAGCTCCGGAGTATTAAACCGACCTTCCGCCATAGTAAAGAATCCGGCCGAGGAAAACTGTTTTACCAGTTCAAAATCAGGGTCTGTTGGTGGTTCATCACCCACGTAGCCGGACAATGTTGAGCCTATGATGTCGATACCATGATCATGAGCCCACTGGCCATCTTCATAGCAGGAGCAGTCAGCCATTGCAAAACACTCGGATCGGATAATGGCATCGGCAATTGTTTCGCGTGTTTCAGGACGGACGCGTTCGGTTGCATCAAAAGCGATAATACTCGCGCCGGCTTGCTCCAGAGCTTGAACATCTTGGGTAAATGGTGTGATCCGTACGGGGCTGTTTTCTAAATCACGTTTCACAATACCGATAATGGGTATATTAACCTGCATGGCAACGGCTTTAACATTTTCGACACCTTCGATACGTAATGCACGTGCGCCTGCTTGCTCTGCGGCCATTGCCATCGCGACGATAAACTCGGTCTTTTCTAGCGGGCTTCCTGCTACGGGTTGAATGGAAACAATAGTCTGTCCATATAAAACCCCCTTTAAATCGCTGATAGTTATTGAATTATCTCTCATGGCTGGCCTCATGTAGTCGGTTTTATCACGGAGGAGGGATCGTCTTAACTGACACTTATATTCATCTAACGGCTAACTTAATTGATAGTGTTGTGAATTATTGTCCGCGATCACATTTTGTGCAAAATGATTTGAAAATAATCTTCACCGCAATGATAATTCATAACGAAGATTTTTTTCAAACAAAAAAAATATTTTTTCCAAACGGTGTGATCAGGTTTATAACTACAAAAGGGAATAATATGAAAGCCATCAATAAAATCACTTTAGCCATGCTGTCGCTTGGATTTGCGATATCTGCGCAAGCTGCTACGACATTAAAAATGGGTATGCAGGCATCTGTCGGTTCTGTTGAATATAAGTCAGCCAAATTGCTGGCCGATACCATTGACGAGATGAGTGAAGGTGAAATTAAGCTATCACTTTACCCAAGCGCACAGTTGGGTGACGACCGTGCAATGTTGCAACAACTTACATACGGTGACTTGGATATTACCTATGCCGAGTTCGGACGTATGGGGTTGTGGATACCCAGAGCTGAAGCCGTTACCCTGCCTTATGTTGCGACCAGCTATGAACACCTGCGCCGCATGTTTGAATCCGATTTTGGCCAAGGTGTTCGTGATGAAATGCTAGCGAAGTTTAACTGGCGGGCATTGGACACTTGGTACAACGGCACGCGTCAGACGACATCTAACCGCGCTCTTGAATCCATTTCTGACTTTAAAGGTCTAAAACTTCGAGTGCCAAACGCGAAACCAAATCTTAACTACGCAAAACTTTCTGGCGCATCACCAACCCCAATGGCATTTGCTGAAGTCTATCTGGCTCTGCAAACGAATGCGGTTGATGGGCAGGAAAACCCGCTGCCAACCATCAAAACGATGAAGTTCTATGAAGTTCAAAAGAACTTAGCCCTGACAAACCATATCGTGAATGATCAAATGGTAATCATCTCTGACCCGACTTGGCAGAAGTTATCTGACGCAGAAAAAGACATTGTGACTAAAGCCGTTGCTGAAGTGGGTGCCGTACACACTGCTTCCGTTAAAAAGCAAGAAGCAGAATTGGTTTCTTTCTTTGAGTCGCAGGGTGTCAACGTAACTCGACCTGAACTCACTCCGTTCCGCGAAGCTATGCAGCCGCTATACGCTGAATTTGAGAAGAAGATTGGCGAACCATTAGTTAAGAAACTGGCAAACATGTAACTCTACGCATGGCTGGCTATTGATAGCCAGCCTGATAGCCAGCCTTGGAGCTAGAAATGCTACGTAAAATTTTAAATAACATTGAAGAGATCATCACCGTGCCATTGATGGCAATGTTGCTGGTGGTATTAACTTGGCAGATAGGTACGCGTTGGTTACTCAATGACCCTTCTCTTTGGAGTGAAGAGCTTGCGCGGGTTCTATTTATGTACATGTCGTTAATTGGGTGTGCGCTTGCGATTAAAACGGGCTCCCATGTCAATATCACTTTCTTTTCGGATAAGTTATCGGAAAAATCTCGGCTCTTTTTGACGTTGAGCTTAGAGTTGGCAGTATTAGTGTCAATTTTTGCCATTATTTATCTTGGTTATCAGCATGTTCAAAGAACAGCGTTTTTTGAGTTGATCACTCTCGGAATTTCGAGCAAGTGGATGAACTACAGCTTACCGCTTGGTGGCTTATTCATGGTTGTCCGCCAAAGCCAAAAAATGTTAGGGATCATTTCAGCATATCGAAAGAGTGATACCTCTTCTTTATTACACCATTCTCACGAACTGGATAGGCAGGAATAATATGGCGGGTTCAATTTTTGGCTGGTTAGCACTCTTATTTGCTGGGATGCCTGTTGGTTTTTCTCTTATTTTTGTCGCTTTAGCTTTTCTCGTGTTTACCCAGAGTACGGGAATTAACTTTACCGCTCAGCAAATGCTAGGCGGGATCAATAACTTCACGCTGCTATCGGTGCCGTTTTTTGTTTTAACCGGACACTTAATGAACAGCGCAGGGATCACCGAGCGTATTTTCAACTTTGCAAAATCGATGGTCGGGCACATTACCGGCAGCTTGGGGCATGTCAATATCATGGCGAGCCTGTTGTTCTCTGGTATGTCTGGCTCGGCATTGGCAGATGCCGGTGGTTTAGGGCAGCTTGAAATCAAATCAATGCGAGACGCTAAATATGACGATGATTTTGCCGGTGGTTTAACGGCGGCATCATGCATCATCGGGCCTCTGGTTCCACCATCAGTTCCTTTGGTTATTTATGGTGTGGTATCGAATACATCAATCGGCGCTCTGTTCTTGGCCGGTGCAATTCCGGGTTTAATGTGCGCGGTTGCCTTAATGGTGATGAGTTATTTTATCTGTAAAAAACGTGGCTATATAACGCTACCGAAAGCATCGCGTAGAGAGCAGCTTAAATCACTGAAAGAAGCTTTTTTATCACTATTAACGCCAGTCATCATTATTGGTGGGATATTTTCAGGTAAGTTTACGCCAACAGAAGCGGCGGTGGTGTCATCGTTATATGCGCTGTTCCTTGGCACCATTGTATATAAACAGCTAACTGTTGCAGGTTTTGTCGATATTCTTAAAGAGACGGTCAATACTACAGCGGTAGTGGCCTTGATGGTCATGGGCGTAACCGTGTTTGGCTGGATAGTCGCTCGTGAGCAGTTACCGCAAATGATGGCGGATTACTTCCTGACGATCAGTGATAACCCATTAGTACTGCTACTTCTGATCAACTTATTACTGTTGTTCTTAGGCACTTTCATTGAGTCACTCGCACTGTTGTTACTGTTGGTTCCTTTCCTCGTACCAATTGCGGCGGCGGTAGGCATTGATCCGGTTCACTTTGGTGTGATGGCTATTTTAAACCTAATGATAGGTATTTTGACTCCCCCAATGGGCATGGCGTTATACGTCGTCTCACGTGTAGGCAATATCCCATTCCATACGCTGACAAAAGGGGTGCTTCCTCTGCTTGTCCCGCTGTTTGTCGTATTGATCCTGATTGCGGTATTCCCGCAGTTCACATTGTTCCTTCCGCAGTTGATGTTAGGTTACGGACAATAATTAAAAATCGGCCGGGCGGAGTATTCCGCGCGGCCTATAAAATTACAGTAAGGAAAGGCCATGAATAAATTAACAGGCTTAATTGCAGCTCCCCATACACCCTTTGACAGCAACAATAACGTCAACCTCTCTGTTATTGATGAGATTGCGCAGTTGCTCATTGAGCAAGGGGTCAAAGGGGCTTATGTATGCGGAACAACAGGTGAAGGGATCCATTGCTCGGTTGAAGAGCGCAAGACGATAGCCGAACGCTGGGTAAAAGCCGCCGATGGAAAGCTGGATATCATTTTGCACACAGGTGCATTGAGTATCGTCGATACGCTTAATTTAACCAGCCATGCTGAAACATTAGATATTTTTGCGACTTCCGTGATTGGGCCTTGCTTCTTTAAGCCAGGTACGGTCGATGATTTAGTGGAGTATTGCGCTCAAGTCGCCGCCGCGGCCCCTTCGAAAGGTTTTTATTATTATCACTCCGGCATGTCCGGTGTGAACGTCGACCTGGAAAAGTTTTTAATAGAAGGCGATAAGCGTATTCCGAACTTATCGGGCGCTAAGTTTAATAATACCGATTTATATGAATACCAGCGCTGTACTCGCGTAGCGGGCGGCAAGTTTGACATACCATTCGGCGTTGATGAATTTTTACCTGCAGGCCTGGCGGTAGGGGCTGTGGGCGCTGTGGGTAGCACCTATAACTATGCAGCACCGCTTTATCTTGAAATTATTGAAGCGTTCAATAATGGCGATCAGGCGAAAGTGTCGGCTCTGATGGATAAGGTGATTGCCTTAATCCGTGTGCTGGTTGAGTATGGCGGCGTTGCAGCAGGTAAAGCGGCAATGCAACTGCACGGTATTGATGCCGGAGATCCTCGCTCTCCACTTCGCTCACTGAGCGCGGCTCAAAAAGCAGATGTAGTCGCTAAAATGCGTGATGCAGATTTTTTGTAAATTAGGCTGGGGGAGGCGTCAGCCTCCCTTACTCACTAAGATGAGTATCAAATGTAGCATCAAACCTTGCATTACATGCCGGTAGCGTGTAACTGTACGTCTGACATTGGTACTTTTAACGCGGCATAAAATAATACAATGAGGCATTTGTGAGTTCGCCTAAAAATCTGTTAGTTAGATTACGCTCGAATATAGAGCCGTTGAGTAAAAAACTAAGAATAGTCGCTAACTATATCTTAGAAAATGCTCATGATGTTCAGTTTCAAACCATTACTGATCTGGCCAGAAGTACTCAAACCAGTGAAGCAACGGTCATACGTCTTTGCCGTGATATGGGGTACAAGGGGTATTCCGACTTTAGAATGGCACTCGCGGTCGATCTGAGCCAAAATGCGAACCGAAGCAACACCGTTGCAGAAGGCGATATTTGTGATGTATCCGCGCAGGGTGCCGTTGCCAGCTTGCAAGATACCGCGAAGCTTATCGATAGGAAGTCGTTAGAACGCATTTGTAAGCTTGTTCATGAAGCCAAGTTTATAAGCTGTGTCGGTGTTGGGGCATCAAGCATTGTTGGGCGCTATCTGGCGTTTAGGTTATTACGGATAGGAAAAAAGGTCACTATGTACGAAGACACTCACCTAGCGGCAATGAATGCCGTGCGGTGCAGCGAAGGTGACTTGTGGTTTTCTATTTCTAGTTCAGGGTCGACAAAAGAAGTGATTCACGCCGCCTCTCAGGCATACAAACGTAAAGTCCCTGTCGTGACACTCACCAATATAAGTCATAGCCCACTTTCGGCTATTTCCAGTGAGATGTTGGTCGCCGCCCGACCAGAAGGCCCGCTGACAGGTGGCGCGTTTGCATCAAAAGTTGGGGCGCTGCTTTTAGTTGATGTACTTGTGAACACGCTATTAGATAAGTATCCAGACTATTCGGAAGCGGTACTGGAAACGGCAGAAGTGGTTATGCCACTAATGAAGTAAATTTAATTTAATAGGTTTTTAATAAAAGCTCATCAGATGACGGGCTTTTTTTTCACCAATAAATAAATATTATTTTTATTGCCGCCATCATCAAAGAAATTATTTTTCATTAATTGATAATTAGGATGAGTTTCATATAAGCGATAACTAATTTGGTCCAATAAAATAGGGAAATAAACATAATGAAAAAGCTTAATCTACCAACAGTTTTTGCACCTTTGCTTGCTGCTTCTGTTTTGATGGCAACACCTGTTGTTGCTAAGGATCTGTGGCCTGACTTACCTGTAGGGATGAAAAGTGGTGTCAGTGCTCAAATGGGAGACAAGCTCTTTGTCGGATTAGGTTCGACAGGTACTGATTTCTATATGCTAGATCTTAAAAACGTGAAGAAAGGCTGGCAGAAAAGAGCCGATTTTACCGGCCCGGCTCGAAGTGGTGCTACAGCCTCTGTGGTAGATGGCAACATCTATGTTTTTGGCGGGTCAGGAAAACAACAATTATCTGATGCATCGCCTATTTTGTTCGACTCGGTGTATCGTTATAACGTGTCTTCAGATGAGTGGTCGATGGTAGAGACAGCGTCTCCTGTTGGTCTGTTAGGTGCCGCCTCTTATTCCCCGGATAACCAGCAAGTTGTCTTTTTTGGTGGTTACAACAAAGCGTATTTTGATAAGTATCTTGCTGATATTAATGCGACGAGTAAAAAAAATCAGCCAAATGAATGGCAGAAAATTGTTGATGACTATATGGGGATGCAGCCGCTGGACTACAACTGGAACCGTCATGTGGTCAGCTATTCACCAAAGAGCAACGAGTGGGCTGAATTAGGTACTGCTCCCTATTTGCCAAATTGTGGTTCAGCGCTGTTAACCCAGGGTTCTAAAGCGACCATTATCAGTGGCGAAATCAAACCAGGGTTAAGAACAGCAGAAGTTAAGCAATATCAATTTGGTCAGCCTCAACCATGGGAAAGTTTACATTCACTGCCAGCATCTCGAGGCAGTCAAATACAAGAAGGGATCGCCGGTGCATTTTCGGGTCTTAGCAATGGTGTCGCGATTGTTGCCGGCGGAGCGAATTTTCACGGCGCTAAGGCGGCTTTCGAACAAGGCAATATGTTTGCCCACAATGGATTCGGCAAAGCCTTCAACCCGGAAATCTATGTATATAACGATGGGCTGTGGTCTCAATCGGTCAATCTACCTGAAGGTCTGGCTTATGGCGCGTCATTTACGACGGACCAAGGTGTGCTGATCGTCGGGGGGGAAGATAGCAAGCGACAAGCCCGTAACGACGTTTATTTGCTGTCGTGGAATGGTGAATCAGTCGTGATCGCGAACTAATTATACGGAGCAGCAAATGTCATTAGCTATTACTCAATTACCAGATTTCCCGTTGGGACTAAAGAACGGTGTAGGTGCTTTGCATGGTTGTCAGCTCTATGTCGGATTGGGCAGCGCTGGGAAGCGTTTTTTTCACCTTGATTTAGATGCCGTGAGTGAAGGCTGGAAGGCGTGCGAGGCGTTTCCCGGCACGGCAAGAAATGATGCGCTAATGATAGCCGATGAAACAGGACTGTGGGTATTTTCAGGAGCAGGACAGCCGCCAGAGAGCCGTTCTGCCCAAGTCCTAACGGATGTTTATCACTATTGTGTGGATAGTGGTCGCTGGGACAAAGTGGATACCGACATACCTGTTGGTCTACTAGGCGCTTCAGGTTGCGAAATCTCATCGGGGAAATTTGCTTTCTTTGGTGGGTATAACAAGGCAATTTTCGATTCATTCGTGGCAAAAATTACGAGTGTGGATCCAGATGAAGAGCCAGAAAAGCACCATGCTCTGCTCGTGGAGTTTATGTCCCGTAAACCTGAAGAGTATCACTGGAACCAAAACGTATTGCAGTTTGATACCGCGAGTTCGATGTGGCATGTATTAATGGAAAACCCGTTTTCTGCAAACTGTGGTGCCAGCCTTATTCAAGATGGTGCCAAGGTCATTTTGATTGATGGAGAAATAAAGCCTGGCCTGCGCAGCACGCAAGTAAAACAGTTTACTTTTCATCCATTCGGCGAGATTGAAGCTTCGACCTTACCCTCGATCACCAGCCAAGAATTAGAGCATGAGGGTGTAGCAGGAGCGTATTCTGGTGTACTTAATAATCAGTATTTTGTAGCAGGTGGTGCCTACTTTATTGGTAGTCAGCAGCGATTAAGAGAAAGGCAGTGGTATACCCATCAAGGGCTGACCAAACATTATAATAATCAAGTTTGGCGGTTCGATGGTTCACGTTGGATACAGGCAGGGGAACTTCCGGTCGGGAGTGCCTACGGTGTCAGCATAACAACAGACAAAGGCATAGTGATTGTAGGAGGTGAAGATAATAAAGGAAACGGACTGACTCATTGTTACTTGATGAATTGGAATAACTGAGAAATCAGTCATCCGTTTCGCCAGCCATGGATACTCCTAAAATGAAGTATCCATGGTGATTTGTTGGCCCATAACGCCATCGACAAGCGTTAATTTTGCTTTCCACATCATAAGTGTCAGAGCGGGGGGCTGAATTGATACGCTCTAGTTAATCGCTGGCGTCGGCACCTGAGAGGCTAGTAGCCAGATAGCGAGAATAAAAAAGATCAGACCCATAAACTTGTGCTGGTTGGTACGAAATTTTTCATTCTTCAGTAACGGCTTACCTAAGCTGCCTACCATTGTTACCAGAAACAGGTTAAACAACAGGCCGAGAACATTGAGCAGCAGACCCAGCACCAGCATCTGTTCGCCAGAGGTTGCCGTCGCCTGAGTTGACACGAACTGGGGCAAGAACAGAACGAAGAAAATCAATGCTTTCGGGTTAAGCAGGTTACTGATCACCGCACGGCGGTAGAGTGTGGTTGCCATACCTGATTGCTGCTCTAATTCAGGCGTCTCAGCCGGCGTTGTACGCATGCAATCCCAGCCCATTTTCAGCAGGTAAGCGCCACCCAGCAGTCGAAGCACTTGTAATGCGATTGGATTCATTGCAATAAGTGCTGATACGCCCATTGCAGCTAACAGCGTTAGCAGCAGGCCTGAAGTCGCGTTACCTAAGCTGGCAAATACGCCTACCTTACGACCATAGCTGAGGCTGGAGCTGGCGATAAGCAGCATGTCTGGCCCCGGGATCAGCAGCAGGGCAATTACAGCGGTCAAATACACCGGCAGTATAGAAAAATCGATCATGATTCTGATATTGAATTTAGAGTGAAGGGCTGGATTTTACAGCGATGGCGAGATAATTAAAGTTATTGTTGAATATAAATGACGTTAATCGCTGATTATTTGCTCATGGCTGGTTGTTCACACTGAAACTGTTAATGATTATCGCAACAAATGTTTCTTGGTTGGGGGGACGGTTTATTGGGGGGCGATATACCCAAGTTATCTCAAGGCGCCGGTTTGTCGCTGGGGCGCACCTGAGGTTACTTGGGTATAAATTGTATTATTCTGCATTTTTTTGTTTAGATTGGATAACGGGTTTATGGCAAATCTTTTAGTTTATGCTGATAATCGCTACTCAGATCGCCATCAAAAACGAGCACCAAAAAATAATTTCCTGATGGGTCTTTTTCTTTGAAATGTTCGAGAATATTTTTTGCTGTGTTTAAATCGTTATAAACACCATCGGTATAACCGGTTTTCTCTTGATAGATCATATAACCAAAATTCATAAAATTACCCTCATCAATAATCTAATTGAGTTCAAAGCATCGTTGTCTCCAGCAGTTAACAAATCAAACATCTTTACATGGCGTTTAGCTCTATTGGAATACATTGAGTATTGCAGCAAATTGGCTAAACGATAAAACGGATGATTAGTCTGCTACGTATGTTCTTCTCTTGTAAGGTTTCACCTTTTATGTCCGGCGCGATTTTTTCTGTACATGGCGTACCTGGTCGGCAACCAAGCACCTCATCAGCGAAACTGAGCAAAAATAGCTCATACCGATTTCATTCAACTATACTTGAAATCTTGATTTACATGATTTCGCCAAAGTAGAAAAAATGCACGTTAACCATCTACCTGAGCAAGAAAACAAAAAGCTTAAGGGTAAGTTTGAGGAATTACTTTTTTGAAATCGAGATCTGACTAGTCCAGACAAATATACGACGGTTATGGTAGTGCAGCGAGAAAAACGTATTGAGGGAAGCATGCAATATTTAATATGGCACATTACCCCAAGACTAATTTGCCTTATAAATCTTGCGAACTTTGCCTATGGCGCGGTTAAGCAGCCGAATATCATTAAGCAATAGGGGATAACCTAATGAATCAACGTTTACATATTGGCGGATTTCTGGCTTTCAGTGAAACTCTCAAAGGGCCTTACACATGGGATGGAAAAACCCCCAGGATCTCCATTGATGACTCTATCGACATTCAAACGCCGTTCGTTGATCTTGAAGAGGAACGGACAATCGTGATAGCAAACCCTATTCATCTCGTTGATCCGCAAGGTACAACTGCAAGCTGGGGGGTAAAGATACTGAGTAAAGAAGTGGTTGGGGATACCGATAAACCCAAAATACTGCGCATCTACTTCCAAGTCACAACCCATGGCGGCACGACTGTCTCTGTTGATGCTATTAACTTTTTCGGTATGCTATTTTCTGGGGCATCCGGAGAGTCAGTTACGTTCGAGTGACTACTCCACAATCGTCGAGTAGTCATTTTTATTTATCGGCCATATCTCGACACAATGTATTGCTCGAATTCACGGCACATTTCATTGTCAGAGGTGAGATTACTGGCAATCTGGTTGGCACCATCAACAATGTTGATACTGGCATTTAAAGAAGCAACATCAGCCCGCGTTCTGGATTGAAGCGCGGATATTTTTTCCTTCTCGATTTCCCATGCTTGCTCGGCAGACAGATTGCATTCATCCGCGAGATATTTAGCGTTAAATCCTTCGCCTGTTAGACTCACTATTGTGGCGTTATGATTAACGCTATTGCCTCGATGCCAATAATGCTTCGCAAGTAGCGGGCCGATTTCTGGGTTATCGGTTAAATAGCCGAATTTCTCGGTAAAGTACGCTCTGGTCTGATAAACCGCCATATTAGCCAGCAAGTATCCCTGATAAGAACATGCCGACTCATCGGAGAGAAGATGTGGAATAGCCATTAACGGACGCGGGCTGCATTCCAGGCCGAGGATCTTGTGCTCCATCGCCCGCGCTAACTGTGTCACCGTCTCAGCACTCAGTTCATCGTCACTCAGTTGATACAGCGCTCGTTCAAAGTACGGCACAACCAAAATACTTCTTTCGATATACGCTCTGAAGGGCTGTTTACTGTCAATCATCGATTTAATGACTGCATCCGGCACTACATTTCCTTTCGCATCAAAGGCGTACTGCTTTAACCAATCGGCATCGCCCAGCAGGCTATCGCAAAACATCGACTGCGTTTCAGCATAGGCCATCGAGGTCGGCGCGAATTCTTGCGAGAAGCACGGAGCATTCATTTTTACGTTAGAGAAATGGGCGGCATGTCCGCCTTCGTGGAACAAGGTATTGATCCCGTCATATCCACTGCCGACTTGATCCGGTTTGGCATTGCTGGTGAAGTTGACCTTAGCGGCAACCCAGCGGCCTTGATCGTAAAACGCGGGAACAGGGCCATGACAGAAGCCGTTCTGATATTTTCCCTTACGATCAAGAAGATCTAGCGTCAGTTCAGCGCCAGAGTAATCAATGTTTAAGCGCCCAAATGATTCTACCCAGCGGCGTAGCGATTGAGAAAACGGGACATAGGGATCTAAGTCGCGCATCGCATCACCCGAAAACGAAAATACAAAGTTATGCCCTTGAAGGGATTGAGGCCCCATGGCTTCAACTAAACGATTTACGCTATTTCGGTGGCTGTCTTTGGTTCTGGCTTCAAAGTCGTCCAGAATAGTAAACAGCTCTGCGGTCGTCATCTGCTCTGTTTTAACAATCGAGTAGTCAAAAAAGTTGTCATACCCTAATGATTTTGCAAACTTGTTCCGCAGTTTGACGAGTTCTAAAAAACCGTTTTGCAGTAGCCACTGTTCTAAATCGAGCAGGGCCTGATGAGATGTCTGACGAACATTTTCATTGGCACTGGTACGAATGTTGGCGGAAAGTACCGGTAAAGATCCTTCTGCCTCTTTACCGTCTTCAGCCACATACGTCATGGTATAGTTCTGTTTTTTCTCAAACAAACCTGCTTCGAACTTAATCAGTTCCGATTTCAGTGTTTGCGCTTGTTCAGACTCTAGCGCATGAGCTTGAAAAGTGGCGAGCCAGCCCTTTAATCCAATCAGAGTTTGATTTTTCTCGTCAGGATCAGCAAGCGATTGTGCCATTTCTATTTGCTTTTTAAGCTCTGTGATTTGAGAAGAAGCGCTTAAGAATTGAATCCACTCGGTTTCTGCTTTGGTTGAACCATCATGGTCATCACTGATACCCATGTATGTTTCCCAAAAGAAGTCCTCTTTTTTTCTATGAATAGATAAATAGCGCTGGTTCAGTGAATTAAGGTAGTCGGTTGCAGTCATTATCGTCCCTGTAAATATAAGATGTTGATTAATTTGAAATATTATATACCTGTCCGTGGTGATACAACAGAGATACCCTTTTAATATTGAATTCATACCACAATGACATTGTAGAAATCGGCCACGAATTCTCTATTTTTCAACGTAATCCCTCTCTGAAATCACTGATGTATAAAGTGACCATTTGATACGGACTCTAATCATAGGAGCGGTACCTCTTAACGAAAGAAGCTTTGCTCCTGCAGTGAAAATCGTGGTAAGGCGTATAATCGGTGAAATGCCCGTTGCTGTCAGGCACGTATCCTTTTTGTATGTAATCGTCGATGAGGTTTTTCAGTACCTGATAGTACTCAGTATCGTTATTACAGTGTTTCTTCATCTGTGCCAGGTATGACGTGTAGCTCGTGCTATCGAGCGATCGCAGTATAAAGGCAACTGTTTTGAGATCGGCATCAAATTCGAAAGATTCGGTCAGTCTGATAAGGGACTGGGCCAAGTTTTTGTGGCGAGAGTACAGCAGGCACTCTTTAGCCTGCAGTTCTCTTGCTGCCGTATTAATATTATCGGAAAAACTGACCACAAAGAGGTCTTTGGGGTGGTCGCCGACGGCAAATGGTGACTTAACGTGATGTAGAAATAGCTTATCCATCGGAAACATCCTTAGCAATAAACTTCGTGATCTTGTTGATCTGTTATAGCTTATTCTGGCTCAGACTCTTTGATGGGCGCTAAAGACAACATCAGTGGTTAGTTGCAGCAGGGCACATTTGCCCTGCCGATGACACGTTGATAGAGTGCCGTTTAAGCGCCCGCTGTTAGTTTGCTGTTACGGATGCAGAGCAGTTTCCCGTACCACTTTCACAAACCTGGTATAGATAACCGCTTTGTCCTGTGTTGTCTTTGTATGTGCCGTCATTCGCTGTGTCCCTGAAGGGGAGATTAGGGTAAAGGTCTTGACGGTAAATATCGACATTAGTTGTCGTCGCTCCTGCCCAGTTTAGTGATACGAACTGCTTGTTACTGCGCCCTTTTACGGTTGCCGTCAGCGTGATGGCGTCCGCCGGAGGTGGCTGGGACTCACCGCCATCAAAAGTACCCGTTAATGAGACGGAGGGAACGTCGCTATAGGCGTAAATCGCGATGTACCAATAGCCGTCTTCAACCACACCTGGTGAGCCGATAGTGCAGCGCTCGTCGCTATTGGACGAATATGAGCCACAATCGAACTCGCCCGTGGGGCCTGTGGGATCAACTTTCGGGGAGCTGGCGTGTTTGATATAGAGATCAGCATCGCCACTGATCTTATTTCTGCCTTTAGCTGTGTTGCGCAGCACGATATCCAGATTGGTGGCACCAGCTGCTACATCAATTTTCCAGCAATTCCACTCGCCAGCATTTGCGCTAAAGTCACCGGTCGGGACACCGTTGCTAAGGATTGGCTCGTCAACGGAGCAAACTGCGCCGGGTGGTGGTTTTGGTACACCAACCTGTTGAAAAGCATCTATTATGTCTGTCTTATTATACATGTCAGGATCATAGGGAATTGTGGGTGTATTCAACATGTCGGCGGCGGCTAACAGCCCTTCATAAGCCGTGTCGAAGGTTTCGCTTGCGGTCCAGATATTCTTGTTCGTATAGGCAAAAAGCTCAAAGGCCTTGCGTATCCCCCAGCCCTTGTTTCCCGGATATTGTGAAGATGCGGGCGCAGCCAGAATAAAGAACGCCCGATTGTAAACACCGCTGGAGTAATGGACGTCCATGCCGGTGACGTAATCGGATGCATGCCCGATTGATGCACCATCAAGAGTAGGATCTTGCATGTAGCGAAGCGCCCCCGTGCCCTTGATAATATCAGCGCCGACCTGAAAGTCTGCGGTGCCGTTCATATAGAATTCAGCGGCTTCACCTGCAATGTCAGAGAATGACTCATTGATACCGCCGGACTGACCTGAATAGATCAGGTTGGAATGTTGCTCGGTGAAGCCATGGCTGACCTCGTGAGCCGTTACATCTAAGCTGACCAGGGGATAGAATCTATTGTAACCGTCACCAAAAGTCATCGATGACCCATCCCAGAAGGCATTTTCGTAATTCGTACTGTAGTGGACGCGCATCGTTAACGGCATATTCTGTGCCGCTAGCGGTGATTCACTCAGCCAGTCGTTAAACATATTGAATACAACCCCACCGAAATAGTGAGCGTCATTCAGCGGGCTGTAGGCACCGTTAATTTCTTTGTGCGTGTTCTCGGGGCATGTATATGTGAAAGTGTTCGAACCGTTGGTACCGTGGTTCAGATCTACCGTCGTAACGTTGGTGTTGTTCATCGTACAGGTGCTGCCAACCACGTCTACGTCCAGCATTCCGAAATCTGTACCATAGTCGTAACGGTTAGTCTTGTCGTTACCGCCAGGTCCCGTTCCCACCTCAGCATGGGTGAGTCCCTCAAATTCAAACAGTACTTGTCCGCTGAATGCATCGACGAGAAAGGTCGGCCGGGTGGGGCTACCTCCGTCGGGGATGTCCGCGAAGAAGCTAACCGCATAGCTGAGTGTTGGGCGGTCACCATCGAGATACAGCACCAGCTCAGACGATTCGTTTCGAAATTCAAGTGCGGTAATGTCGTTTTGTCTGCTTTTAACCCGGCTTTGCATGGCATCGAGCGCAGTGTTTGCATCGATGAGGGGAGTGGTATCGATCGATTGCGCTGCAAGATTGCGGACAAAGCGACCATGCGCATTAATGGCTTTTCCGGAATGGTCGCGGCTAATGACAATTTCTTCTCCCCACACCGGTACGCCGCGATAGGTTTGTCGGTAACGGGTATGCGTAAAACCGTGTTTGTCGACTTTTTCTTTCGATACCACCAGCGCTTCATGTGGCGAGAGTTGAAATGCTTCGTTGAGGGTTGGCGCGTTGTGGATCCGTTGAAGTGTCTGTTTATCCTTATTCAGATTTTGGAGATCGGCGGCTATCGAGTAGCCACTCGAAAGTGCGAGCAGAACGGTGACACTAATATATAAAAGCCGTAAATACACAATAATTTCCCTTCAGGCGGCCAATGTATATGAAAGTGTAGGAACAACAACAGGAATTTTCCATCCGGAAAGAGAATAGGGAGACTTAAGAAAACAACAGAATGCCAGTCCAAGAGACTCGCGGCCCGAATAGTTGGATAACGATTCGGGCCGACATTGCACCTGTGTCGTTAATCAGCGGTCAGAGTCAGCACGGCACGGCTTTCCCGTGTATTGACCAATTATCTTGTTGAGAGGTTATCCCAATAGCCGAAGCGTACACGAAGAGGCAATGACACTATACCGTCAGCACTTCAGACAGATAGTCGATAAATGCTCTGACTTTGACGGGCATATAGGCACGTTCAGGAAAAACTGCCCAAATGTTTTTTTCTGGCATTTTGTATTCTGGCAACAATTGGATGAGCTCACCATTATCGATATAAGGCTTTGCGATGAAATCGGGCAATCGTCCTACACCAACCCCCTGTAAGCACCCTGCTAATAATGCTTCACTGTTATTCACTCGGTAATTTCCACGTACGGCAACGGTTTCAATGTGATCTTTGTATTCGAACACCCATTCTGTCGTTTGTGCAGAGTAGCTATAAATCAACGCATTGTGTTCGGTTAGGTCGATAGGTGTTTTGGGGAGTGGTTTTCCATCTAAGTATGCGCTGGACGTACAAATTAGACTGCGGCTAGACATGAGTTTTCTTGCTATCAAGGAAGAATCTGCAAGTTCGCCGCCACGAATAGCGACATCAAATCCAGCAGCAACGATGTCCGAGTAGCGATCATCCATAACCATATCGATTTCGACCAGCGGATATTTCTTCAGAAAACCGGGGATCAAAGGGGCGATCTTCAGTCGTCCAAAAGACATTGGAACACAGATCCTAAGCTTGCCTATTGGCGATTGTTGACGGCTGGTTGCGGCGTCTTCGGCTTGTTGTATCCAGTAATACGCGTTTTGTGCATTAGTAAAATAATGGCTGCCAGCTTCTGTGAGGCTAACCTTTCGTGTCGTTCGATGCAGGAGACGAACGCCCAAGGTCGTTTCCAATTGATTAACTCGTTTGCTTACTGCTGAGCGAGAAACGTCAAGATGACGGGCGGCTTCTGCAAAGCTTTCATGCTCAGCAACGGCAAGAAAATAAGGAATAGCGTCCAAGTGTTCCATAGGGTTTGTAGAGGGATTGGAAACAATGCAGTGAGTATATGGCATATTATCATTCTGATCGAATGGTAATATGCTTTCCTTACTGAACTCGGGTCTAAACAACTTAAAGGAGGCACCATGTCCAGTAACTCTTTGTTATCCAGAAGTGTAAGTGCAGAAACTAAATTGGAGTCATTATCTCTTAGAAGCACTCGTATTTTGTACATTCTTGGAGTGGGTATTTCCGTTGCAGTGAATTTTGCATTAGCGAAATACAGTGTCATGAACGGTTTTTCTCCCTTAGAGGTGTTAGTACTACCGTTGCTGGGTTCAGCCATCATTTTATTGACGTTACTATCATTGAAAGGTGAATTAAAAGCGCTCGAGGTGCAACACTTTCGTTACTACATTTTTGCCGGCCTACTTGGTGTTAGCCTTCCGAATTTGGCATCAAATTTTGTGCTTCAGGAAGTGGCGGCCAGTACTTTCAGTGTACTGATCACGTTGTCACCACTGTTCACTTTACTTCTTTCTATACCATTCCAGAAAGCGGGGTTGACTATAAAAAGAGTCATGGGAATAGCTATTGGATTTGTGGCGGTTTTGTTAGTTACCATATCGCCCGACTTCAAGTTAAAAGATGATGGCGGTATGTTATTACTCGCTACTTCGGTGCCCTTATTCCTCGCTATGGGTAATATATATCGTAGTAAAGCCTATCCCGTTGGCGCTAATCCCATAGCCTTAGCGACAGGGGTATTGTGTATTCAAGGTTTGATTTGGCTGCCTATCAGTCTGATGGTCGGGGGCAGTTCGAGCTATGATGCGCCGCAATCTGGCTGTCTGATCTTGGTACTGATGGCGATAATCTCTGCATTCAGTTATCTGCTTACCTTTCGTTTACAACAATTGACCGATGGATTGGGCTTTAGTCAAGTGGGTAATGTGGTAACGGTGACTGGCGTAGGGATTGGGATTTTCTTTTTTGCTGAGGCGTTCCACTATCGCTTGATTATCGCTTTAGCGCTGTTATTCATTGGACTCGCGATGACGAATCAACAGTCAAAACAAGCATCGAAATCCAACATAAAGTTATGACGTAAACGACTAAAGGAAATTAAGATGAATAATCCAATCGCATTTACCAAAACACTTTACAAAATCGTGGACAGCCGAGATGTGACCGCGTTGTCTGAGATGCTTCATCAAGACGTTATGTTTAGGTTTTCCAATACTGAACCGGTACAAGGTAAATCGGCTGTTGTGAATATGAATTGTCAGTTTTTCGATTCTATAGCTGGCATGTCTCACACTTTTGATGGGATCTGGAATCACGATGACATAATTATCTGTAATGGCGAGGTTAACTATGTAAGGAAAGATGGCAGTGAACACTTGGCGAAATTTGCGACATTTTTAACCATAAAAGATGGTCTAATTGTTGACTACAAAATTTATGCTGATGTATCTCAACTATAACAACTAAGGCATCACATCACTCAGTAGAGGTGGGTAGAACTGTAAGAACTGGGGCTGGCATACTTAAGAAACCATCAATCATTTGCTCATAGGCTAATAGTGTAATTCATCTCAGATAATCAAAGACTTCCAACTTATTCTGGCTCCAGGAAGGGTAAACCTACCTTCCAATACCCCATAAATCACGAAATAGCTTCAGGTTAGGCTATTACGAGCAAGAAGAGCCATAATGCTATTCGGATGTATTTACCCCAACTTAATGATGTCAGTCTTAGTGACTTCTTTTAACTATGCCTGTCCAAGATACTGCCGGCCCGAATAGCTGCATAACGATTCGGGTCGACATTGCACCTGTGTCGTTAATCAGCGGTCAGAGTCAGCACGGCACGGCTTTCCTCTGTATTGAGCTGTGATTTGCTGTCCAGGAGAAAGACCCGTTCCGGATTGATCTTCTTGTCATTCACCATAAAGGCTTTGACCGTTCGAGCTCTGGCTTCGGCCAGATTACCCAGTTCGTTGTGGCTGATCTCCTGTGCATTGAGCAACTGGTTATACATGCCTATATGTAGAACGGTGGTTACCTGGGCCGCTTCCGGTTCCGCATCGGTGGCGCTGGCCTTTTCCTTCAGCAATTGTTCCACCTTGGCCCGCTCCGCATTGATGTCCAGCTTCAGCTGGTGAACGAACAGACTTTCCAACGCCGTGGCCAGTGGGCCAGATGCGGGGAAACGACTGGCGCTGAGATCCTGTGGCAGACTGGCTAGACCGCTGAGCTGCAGTAGCTCCTGTTGTAATTTTTCTTCTGCCAGTGCTTTGCTGTCATCGGCGAGGGCCACAGAGCCTTCTATGCTGACTTTGAGTATCGGTCTGTCATCTAAGGCCTTTGCAAGCTTGCTCAGGCGATCTTGCTCTGCGGTATCCAGGCTGGCGAGCCCTGGTCTGAATTGGACATGACTGAGTTCCTCATCCGTGCCGGCCAGATCGGCCAGCAGAGAGAAGGGCGCCGTCACTGCCTTGGTGATCACATTGGTGATGGTATTCATTATGATGCTGCCGAAGCTGAAATCGGGGCTATCAATATCACCTGATACTTCGAGCCCCAGATCGATGACCCCATGGCGATCCTGCAACAGGGCAATAGCCAGTGACAGCGGCAAACTAGTAGCCAGATCTGATTCGCTGGGTTTACCCAGCTGCAGCTGATCGATGACCAGATGGTTGCTGCCCTTAAGCTGATTATTTTCCAGTTGGTAGTTAAGTGCCAACGACAGCAGGCCCTTATCGATGTAATAGCCGACATAGGTACCGGAATAAGGGTTGACGGATGTCAGCTCCACGCTGTTGAACACCAGATCCAGATCCAGGTAGGGAGACTGGAGCAGCGGGTTGATTTCACCGCTAAGTGTCATCGGGGCGTATTTGTCAATTTTACCTTTGAGATCAACTTGAGCCTTAGTGCCCGGGGTCGAGGACAGGTGGCTGATGTGCCCCTCCAGCGATTCTATGCCGGAGGCAAAGTTAGGCGTCAGGGAATTATCGGCAAAATAGGCCGATCCCTTGGCGATTGTAATACTGCCGATATCCAGCGCAAAAGCTTGCTCTGCCTGCGGTTCTGTTGTCTTCGGTGCAGATTGGGTGGTTTCAGTATCCTGCATCTGAACCGTTTCACTCTCTGGCCTGTTTGCCAAAGTAGCATCTGCGGGCGTCTTGGTTTCGGTTACCAGAATTTCGCTGATATTGGTGCGCCTGTCTTTGGCGATCAGCACTTTGGCATAGGGGGCATCGAGCGTAAGATTGTCAATCTTGACCTGCTTGTTCTGCAGGTCAAACAAAAGTGCGTCGATAGACATCTGTTGCCATTTCAGCAGGGGTTGATATTCCAGCCTGTCCTTGATCAGCAGATCGTCGATTGCAGCTTGCCCCTGATAAACAACTTTGCCCCGATGATCGGCACTGAAATCACCGCCAGTGGTCAGGCTGCCGCTGCTCAGTTGCAGATTCAGGAATGACTCCAGATAGGGCTGGAACTGGCTCAGATCCAGCGCAGTTAATTGCAGTTTGCCGTCGATACCGAGTGTCTTGGCATCGAGACTGCCGCTGCTGCTGAACTGACCGCGATCTTTGAGCGGCAGAGCCTTGGTGTCAGAACTTAAGCTGAGTGCCAGCTGGTAATCCAGTGGCTGGCTCAAGTCGCTCAGTACCGCGCTGGTACTTAGTGTCAGCGGGTAGATACGCCAATGCACACCTTGGCTGATAAGGTTCTCGGTAAGATTAAGATCGGTGTCTGCCATTTCGAAGCTATTGAGGCGTATCAGCCAGTCTTTGGCAGCGGCCTCGTCGGCATTGCCCGGCGTTGAGTCCTCAGTCGCTTTGGCACCTGCGGGCATAAAGAGCTGCTGCAGATCCAGGCCGTTGTCGTTCAGGCTGGCATCAACCCAGATCCCCTGTACTTGGAGGGCGTGCAGATCCACAGTTTGCGAAGTACTGCTAAGGGCTATGCCATCGACCACCAGTTGGGGCAGTTTCACTTTTGGGGTTTCATTATCATTGAATGCCAGATTGGCGAGAACAAAGCTACCCTTGTCAGTATCAAAGCTGAATTGTTCTTGCTCCTGCTTGAGATGAAAGCTGGATTCAACATTGATTTCACCACTGCTTAATTTGGCCTTCACCGACTTGGCCGCAAAGGGCCAGAAGGGAGGCAGAGTGACTTTGGCCAGCGTCAGTTCACCGCGAACCTCCAGTGGCTGCAGCTGGAATTGTCCTTCCAATTGCAACAGGCCTTGGTCTGCTCCCTTTACCGCAAAGGCATAGCGGTTGGCCTCCGGGCGGAATTGAGGTATTTGCTTATCTGCAGATGAGTTTTGTGCCGGGTTCAGAGTCAGCGCCTGTGAGTCGAGTTGCTGCAGGCTAAAAGTGAGCCCCTGATATTGTAGGTTAGCGCCGGTCTGCTGATCCTGAAAACTAAAGCTACCTTGTACGATCTCAATAGCACGGGCACGAAAGGCCGGAATGCCCGAGGGGGCTTGGTCCGTATCGGGCTGAGGTTCTTCGCTCTGCTGCGCGGTTAAACGCTTCAGTATGTCACTAAAGTTAAACTCGGCGGCGTCCTTTTCGGTGGCCAGTCTGACGATGTTGATCTGTGGTTGTTCAATATGCAGGTGATCCAGGCTCGGGGTTAATTGCAGAAGACTGCGCCAGAAGCTGAACTCAAGCTCAAGCTGCTGCAGGCTGACAAAGTTGACAGGCCTATTTTGCTCGCTGATTTCGACACCGCTTATCCGCGCCCGCAACAAAAACGGGTTAATGCTGGCCTCAGCGATGCGGACGTCACGTCCAAGAAGTTCACTGAGTTTTTTGGGTGCTTGAGATTGAATGAGTGCAGGTACAAGCAGCCCCAGCAGCAGGGCGTAACAGGTATAGGTCAACAAAAGGTAAGTGAGAGCTCGCGCTGATTTAGGAGCCTGTTTGAAGCGGTTGAAGGCGTTTATCAAGGCAATTTTCATACCAGAGTAAGATCCCTTGGTTGTCTTAGAATTATGATTGTCAGAGTTTAACTACTTTTTGCTATCCGGTATAAGGGGCGGCAGAGGTTTTTTTAACTATTTCATTCGAATCGACAGGGTATATGGCTTAGCTCAAAAATAAGCGCTCAGTTAAATTCCAATCGAAATGGTAAAAACGGGCATCTTAACTTATCCTTTTATGAAAGGATGCAAGCAGATAATAAATCTACTAGAAACAGGATATCACATGAAAAAATACCTTCTGGCCGTCGTCATCTCACTCATATTTACGCCATCAGTCTACGCAGATAAACCTGACTGGGCTGGTAAAGGAAAACCTAATCTTGCAGAGATCAAAAATGCAGAAGATAAGCAAAATGCAATGTCTGTTCTGGAAGAGCGCGAGCAACAATTAGAGTTGCTGTTGCAAGACAAGCAACAGGCACATAAAAAGACAAAAAGTAAAAAAGAGAAGGAAAGGCTCGAAAAGGAAATCGAAGAGCTTGAAGATGCTCAAGAAGAAGTTGATACCCTGAAAGAAAAAGTTAAAGGCCAAAAGACCGATAAAGATAAGAAGAATAAAAGTAATGGCTCATCGTCAGGTGATCTGGATAAACAGCAGCAGAAAAAAGCCGAGCAAGAGCGCAACGAGCAAGGAAAAGGCTCTGAAAAAGGTCAGGCACAAAGAGAAGAGAACAGTAAGAAGTGGTGGAAATTCTGGCAAGATTGAGAAACCAATATCAGCCTGGATAAGCCAATGAAAAACGGTTAAATAGCTTGTACGGACTAATGCTTGATTTGGCACTCTGTGACATTAGATGTGATGCAGAGTAGCCGTCACAAGTATCGCTTTTTTATCGTCAAGTCATTCGACCGAGCCTGTCGATTTACCTGATGTGACTATTTCAATCGGCACTGATTGCAGAGATATACGATGCCTGTTATATTAGCCTTTATTAAATTAGGGTAATCTACTTAAGGTTAAGCTTGTGCAAAACAAATCATACCGTGAAATCAACAGGCAGCAACGCCAACTGGGCCATGCATTTATGCAGGAAAGCCAAAGCACCATGAATCAATTCATGCAGCTTCATAAAGCCGCTATGTCGCCGGGTGCTCTGGATGTAAAAACCAAAGAACTCATTGCGCTGGGGATAGGTATTGCAGCCCGTTGCGATGGTTGTATTGCTGCCCATGTACAGGCCGCAATCAAAGCCGGTGCCGTGAAGGCTGAGGTCGTCGAAACTATTAATGTAGCGGTATTAATGGGTGGTGGCCCTTCATTGGTCTTCGGTACACAGGCCCTTGCAGCTGTCGAAGAGCTAATGGAAGCTGAACTTACGGAAGCATAGCAACAGCTTCTGACTTCACTGCTTGCCCGCAGGCTATCTGTTTCTTTAAGAAAAAGTAGCGGCGATATAGAAAACCAGCCAAAGGCTGGTTTTGTCGTTGTTCAGCCTAAGCGTTGCGGAAGCGATGATTGCTCTGCGGGCTTGCCGGTTCTGGCGGCAAGCTTATTGGCCAGAGAGTGCAGCTCGGGCTGAATATCCAGAGCACCGAAGTTCACATCAGGAAGGAATAAAGGTGCCTGTCCTAGATGCTTTTTTTTCTGTTAAGGGGTAATGTTGGTAAAGCTGATAACCTGCTTCTTGAGCCCTTTAACGCCGTCTAACTCCCCAACCTCTCTACGAGACGTCATATCACCTTGATAGTAGTAAGGCTCAATTTTCCCTCTGTAGTCACTTGGCAACGCAAAATACAATTGCGCAGGCTTGCTATACCATTGCTGTGCGCTCAGATATCCAATGAGGGCGTGCTCAAATTGGTGGTAAGCATTACCCCAGTGAAAAGCCTTGGTTCGCTTCGGGTCTAATCCTACACCCCCATATTGATGATCGACCCACGCATCCATGTATTGATTTTGAGTGTAGTAGAGTTGATTCGTGGTGGTACCATCCAGTAGATTAACCGTCATTGCTGCTTGGTCTAATTCAGCCCATTGCCAAGACGAGATAAAGTGATTGTAACGGCTACTTTTCCATGTCGGTACTGCATTAAGACTTTGCCACTGACTAAACAATGAGTTAGAAAGATATGGCTTAGCCTGATCTGTCGGCATCGAGTAGCTTGCACGTTCCATCGTGGTTCTCATACCTTGTTCACCCAGCTTCTGCCACTCGTTTTGGTCAAAGTAGCGGCCAACTAAATAAGTCATCCAGAACGCCTTGATGGTATGGCCGTAATCGTTGTGCTTTGCATCTGGCATCATTACGGCTTTATGGTGAATTGCGCCGTAGAAGCGTTGCTCTTTTTCAGAATAGTACTGCTTAACCATCTGATCGGTTAACCAGTAAAGATCGTCTCGCCATTTCTGCTGTACTGATTTAGGCATTATCGGAGTTAACAGCAGCAAATAACCGTTAATTTGATCAAGCTGGCCGACCAGCTCTCGTTGTTTGTGGCTCTGTTCGTCACCATCCTCGATCACCCAAAGCAGATCACTGTTTGCGGCATTTTTATAGCGTTCAAAAATGAATTTCTGCTGGTCTATCAATGCCTGCTCGACCACTGGATCTCTGGTGAGGTAATAATAGAATGCCAACCCGACAATGGCATACGCTTGATCTTGGGCGGTTCGTTGCTGCCACTTTAAGCCCGGTTTCCCCTCTTTAATAAAGCTGACAAACCCGCCATGTTCTTGATCGCGTAATTCCGCTAATAAATAATCAACCCCCGCTTTTGCCAGCTTCAATGCCTCTTCATTGCCGGTTAGGTGGTAAAGCACGCCATAGCCATATATCTGGCGTGATTTCATGCGTGTATATTCGCGATCAAAGTAGGGATTTATCCAAGACTTGTCTAGCTCTGGACATGGTTGACTGACATCGAGAAGACTGCCGTCGTCGCAACGAAAGGTTGGGAAATTACCAAGTGGGGCACCTTGTGCGGTTTCCATCATCCAATAAGGTTGAAGCCCTTTTGTAACATGGTTGAGCCAGTCGTTACCCGATGGAAGCGCTACCGTATTTGTCGATGATGCCACCGCGCCAGTCGAGCACAATGTAGCCAGCAATAATGTGCTACACGTCCGGCGCATATATTTACCCGATAGACTATATATAAACGGCATATTCATTTTTAAATCAATTCCTTACACAAAACATGAATATATGCATTTGTATTCACACATTCTGTCTACTGCTTCACAGAGTCGATCGACGGTTCGCACTGAACGCCATCAGCGATAGGACGTTTTCAAACTGAAAGCAAAACGAAGATTCAATCACTTTAGTTTTGTGCTGTGTTTGACCCGAACAGTACCAATCATGACTCATGAACGGGCCTGTCAGCGAGCATGAGTCAGATTGGTACTATTGGTTTTTGCGGTTAAGGATCAACGTTGCGGAAGCGATGATTGCTCTGCGGGCTTGCCGGTTCTGGCGGCAAGCTTATTGGCCAGAGAGTGCAGTTCGGGCAGCATGCGATAGATCAGGTGCAGTTGCTGCAAGACCATTCGTACAGAAGTACAGTCATCATCTCGCCACTGGCCCAGGCGCTGCTCAAGATCATTATCGTTATCGGGTGCCAGCGCACAGACATTGCCTGCTAATTGCTCGGCCAGACAATCAAGGTGGGTGTGAATGAGACGATGAGCCTTTGAGATCAGATGGTTTCGTTCATCTTCCAGGCGGGTACGATGTGCACCCAGCGCGGAAATATAACTCAGCATGGCATGGTTAAGCGTCAGAAAGCGGAAGCTCTCGTCGGTGGCCATACGGTAACGGCCCGGCTCGGCCAGCATATTACTGATCGCAGTGCTTAGCTGGGCATCGGTATTGTGGGCATCGCGGCGGGCGATCCGGTAGTTCAGGTTGTCTTGTTTACCGATCCGGTACTGGCCAATGATCTGGGCGAGATAATCCCGATTGGTGGTGATCGCCGATGCCATCACTTTATGTAAGCGCTTCGCCTGCCAGTCGGGCAAGATGAAACTTACCGCCAGTACGGCCAGCAAACAACCAAGCAAAGTATCACCCAGACGCGGCAGTATCACCGCAAACCCTTCACCCAACTGGTTGAAACAGAACAGTACCAATAGAGTAATGAAGGCGGTTGCCAATCCGTAACGAACAGTTCGGAATGCAAAAAAGAGAACACCGGCTCCGACCATGAGCACCAGTTGGCCTTCCTGTCCTGGGAATAAATAGAGTAAAGGGATCCCTGCCAGCAGGCCACCCAAGGTTCCCAAGACCCGCTGAACCAGTTTCTGACGGGTTGCACTGTAGTTTGGCTGGCAGACAAACAGTGTCGTGAGTAAAATCCAGTAGCCGCGCTCAAGCTCCAGAGCCTGAATAATGCCATACCCCACGGTCAGTGCGATGGCCATACGTAACGCATGGCGAAACAGCATCGAATCTGGCTTTAGCTGGCTGATAATGCGCAGCCACAAATCTTTTGCGCTACGGGCTTCGGGATCGGCCAGTTCGATATCAGGATCTGTTTGTGCCACGTCCGGGTTACTGACGTTCGACATCTGGCGCTCGACGGTTGCCAGATTATTGAACAGGTAATCGAGCTGGATCAGGTACGATCGCCATTGCGGATTATGCCGGTTTTTTAAATAGAGTAGTGATTCTTGCAGTTCATCCAATGCCCGCACGCTCTCAGGTCCATGCTGATAGGGTTTCCCCATTGCCAGCGCACGAGAAATTTCACGGCAGGCGCGGGCCTGTGACGTCAATAGTTGTTGGAAGCGGAACAAGACATCACTGCGATGGAAAGTAGCAGCAAGATCCTGATAACGGTAATGGGAAGAGCTGGCGCGTTCGTGAATATCCTGCGCCAGAAAATAGATTTTTAGAAATTTGTCGCCAGTGGCATTTGGCTGGCCACGTCGAGCGCGGTGCAATAAGGTGGCTTTGGCCGCGTTCAGTGCTGCCACTACACGAGCATTTTTACTGGCCGCTTCTATGCGCAACGGTTGAGGTTCCATGTTTGAAACCGGTACAAACAGCTTACTTTTAAACTCTAAATAGTGAGCAAATTCGCTGAATACCTTAGACAGACTTTGCTGAACCGGTTGATTTGGCCATAAAACTTGCCAGATCAGCGACAGCAGGCCATACCATGCAGCCCCTGCAAGCAAAATGGCCGGCTGGTACCAAAGGTTCGGACTGGTTGCTGAGCCCAGCATGGTATAGACCGCCAGCAATAGAGAGGCAAAGGCGATACTGGCGTATCGGGCACCCATAGCCCCGAGCATAATGAAGCCAAAGGTGGAGATAAATAATCCGAAGCTAAACAGCACCGGATAATCAAACAGCATTTCGATAGACAAAGAGGCAATAAGAAAACAGGCCAGCGTCATGGCCAGCCCTTTAATACGGCCGGTCAGATTATCTTCGGTTTCAGCCAGTGCGCTAGCAATAATACCTAAGACCAACGGGGTGACCTCAGTGGTTAACCCCAAATACCAGCAGGGCAGGGCAACACCGACTAAGGCGATAAAGACCCGAACACTGTAGTTAATTCGGTCATTCGCCCAGTAACGGCATAAATTGGATCTTAAGCGGCTTTTCTGCATGTATGATTAACAATCTTCTGATATATGGCGGAAAATGAACAGCTAGAATAGCAGGGCGATTATAGATGGCCTGCCGTGCTCATAAAGATACCAAAGTTATGATAAAACCCTAGGGAAATTAGTCATTACTTACTTTGTCAGCAGAAATTTTAATCAATTGGACCTCAAGAGCCGAACTCTGCATTTTAAGGTGATTTGGGTATAACATAAATTATTGGTAACCTACTGCCTCTTTGCATGACTCTGCGTACGTCGACTCGGTGTGTAAAAGATAGCGGGATGGAATATATGAAGCTTTTTTTGGTGACAGAATGCGTTTAAGTGCCGGTTGGTTAGCACAGTGGTTAGTGCAGGGCGATTATTTCAGTATCGAGCTGAATGATAACAGTTTGATCCTAGATAGCCAGACAGAAGAAGATGTGATTCCCTTTGATGACTGGGACGGGGCGATCGAAGTCCGTCGCGGTATCTTATGGGGATCGTTAGAGATCACCTCGGCGGATCAGCAATACTGCTGGACCGTTCATGGTCTGCCATGGCATCAGTGCAAGCCCTTCGCGACACATCTGCTGGAAGCTTACCGTAACTGGGCTCGTGGCCGGGTCGATAAGCTTGACCGTTCATTGCCTGACATGCTGCATCGTATTGATAATTTTACCGGTCAGCAGGGCTACCTGCGCCAATCTGATCATCATAATTTGTGTCAGTTTCTTACCGATTCGCTGGGATCTACCGGGCTGACCCAGGAGTTGGCCGGATCCTTCCGTCCGATGGCGTTTGAGAAAATCGAGCCTTGGCTAGACGATAACAGTGAATGGATCGAACAAAATAACCAGCAATGGCTGACTCAGGAGTCCGAAAAGTGGGCCTCGTGGTTTGATCAATTTGAATCATCTCCGCTTAACCCTTCCCAACGCGAAGCGGTATTGATTAATCAGGATCATAATCTGGTGCTGGCTGGTGCCGGTACCGGTAAAACCAGTGTGCTGGTCGCGAGAGCCGGTTATTTAGTGGCCAATCAAGACGCCCAGCCGGAAGAGATCCTGATGCTGGCTTTTGGTCGCAAAGCGGCCCAAGAGATGAGTGAACGCCTCGGAAAAAAAGTTAACGACAAAATCAAAGTTGCTACTTTCCATGGTCTCGGAACTCAGATTATTCAGGCGGTAGAAGGTGAGAAACCTAATGTATCGCCGCTGGCTTTAGATGAAAAAGCCCGCGGTCAGTGGATAGCCGCCCTGCTTGCTGAGCAGTGGGAAACCCCGGCTACGGCGAAACGCTGGCAAAAGCATTTGACCCAATGGCGTATTCCGGGCTTTAAAGCCGATAACTCGATGGAGAAGCAAGCCAGGAGTGAACAGCTTGGGGCCTGGATCTGGCGGCATATTGAATTACTCGGCCAGCGCGGGACCAATAAATCGGTTCTGAATCAAGATATTGAACAGCACGACAATGCAGCCAGCAAAGCGCGGATGAAAAGTGAACTTGGGTTGCTCTGGCCTTGTTTCCGTGCCTACGAGCAGTACCTGAAAGCCAATAAACAGATCGATTTTAATACTATGATCCAAAAGGCGACGGAATACGTTAATCAAGGTAAATATGCCGCGAGCTGGCGCTTTATCATGGTGGATGAATATCAGGATATTTCGCCGCATCGTTTAGCGATGATTGAAGCCTTGTGTCAATCCGGTGATGAAGACAAGCCAAGACCGACGTTATTTGCCGTTGGTGATGACTGGCAGGCGATTTATCGTTTTGCCGGGGCCGACGTTAATCTGACGACGGGTTTTGCTGAGCGTTTTGGGGCTTGTCATATTACCGAACTGGATACCACCTATCGCTTTAATAACATGATCGGGGAAGTGGCAAATACCTTTATCCAGCAAAACCCACAGCAGCTCAAAAAAGATCTGGTTAGCTTTAAGAAACAAAAACGTAAAGCGGTAACCTTGCTGTGCCAGGACTTACTGGAGCAGGAACTGGTGCAGCTGGCCTCGCAGAATGAAAAACCGGTTACGGTGCTATTACTCGGGCGCAATAACAAACAAAAACCAGAGAAGTTGCGCGCGTGGCAGAAACAATGGCCGCATCTGGAACTGACCTTTATGACTTGTCATGCCAGTAAAGGCCGAGAAGCGGATTTCGTCTTTATTCTCGATGTGAATCGCGGGATATTCCCGGCTCATGATCGTGATACCGGTCTTGCGGCCTGCCTGCAAGCGCGACATGAAGGTTTTGCCGACGCCGAAGAGCGTCGTTTGTTCTACGTGGCACTGAGCCGCGCCAAAAAGCATGTCTGGATCTGTGCCGATCCCGAGAAAACATCCCCGTTTATCAATGAGCTTATTGATGATAAATATCCGGTAATGAATAAGATCAAACGTAATAAAAAAGCCCCCGTTAAGGCCTGATGAGTATTATCCGAACTTGACCACCAGTTTGCCGCTATGGCAATGATCTTTCAGTTGCTGCAGGCCGTCGGTAAGTTGCTCAAAAGGCAAGACTTGCTCAACCATCGGATCAGGGCGCTCATCACGCTGCCCGATTTTGCCGACACACAGTCAATCACACTATGCACTAACTGAGCTTCTGTCAGCTCGATCAGCCGCATTGCCACATTTTATTTATCTGGATCGATCACGGCGTCGATACCATATCCTAACAGTCGCTGGTGGTGTTTTTTCCGGCAATAGCGTAGACAGTCGCACCCGCCAGTTTCGCTAATTGAAATTCTTTCAACTAAATATCTGAACAATATAGTTGAGCAAAGCTCAATGTAGAGCGAAAGGTAAAATGAACCAGGCAGCATTTGGCTGGAAATCTTACGAAGGCGCAGAGGCGACATTAGCTGGCATCGAACGTTGGCCGATGATTAAAAAAGGACAGCTCAACAATCCAGAAAACTTATCTTCTTGGGAGCCGTTTTACGCGCTGGCAGCCTACATTATGTCTTGGAAAGCTGCATACCTCTACTTCAGCATAACCTTTCGACGAAGTCCAAATATGGCATTATTAACCCATTGTTTTTAATGAAGTTAATTCCTTTCTGAATCAAAATCTCATTTTTCAGTCAAGCATAAAAAGAACCTAAATCCCCCCTTTATTAAGTTGAAACTAAATTCCACAATTATGTCGAAACTTAGTTTTACACCAAAATACTTAACTATAAGAAATCTGCAATGAAATTTAAAACACCGTTCAAAAAATCCAGTAAGCTCTGTGCTCTTGCGGTCGGCCTTCCTGCTTGTTTATTTTCTTTTACTGCTTGGTCTGAAACGCTTTGTGATGTTAATACACTCGTTTCAACACAAGATCCGATACCGTTAATCGAACAGGCAAACAAGCAGTGTACCAATGACTGGTTTTACGTACCTCGTAACGTATTTGATTCTCTCTATAGCGAAGATACGCTCCAGACAGTTAACAAGCATCTACAGCAAAAAGTAAGTCAGTACACGGGAAATGCAACACAAGCCACTGAAATTGCCAACCTTATTGAATATGTTCGTGCCGCTTACTATGTGAGATTTGGCTTAAAAGCTGAACTTGGTGAATACTCAGATCAACTTAGCAAAGCGTTCGCGAAAACAGTAAATCAATTTTTGGCAAATCCTTATGCAACAGAAATAGCCCTACCAGAACAAACTAACGCGTTATACGGCATGACGTACATGGTTGTGAGCATTAAGCAGCTGCCGATGACCATGAAGCCAATGCTGTCACTTCTTAATACACTGGATCGTGCCAATGCGAATAGCAGCCAATATGTTGAGGGACTAAACAACCTTTTCCGTGCAATGCACGGAAACGTTCATCGCGCGCCTTTCCAAATAATGCTGAAGCATCACCCTGAATATTTAGATCAGTTACATCAGTTCATTATCAATAATGAGTGGGCACTAGATACACCAGCTGATATTTTGCTTAGTAATGCAGCCCGTGAATTAGGTCGACTACTTACCTCGCCAGATGAGAAGGTCAAACAAAAAGTGATGACCATTCTGGATGATCTGCTTATCCGCTACCCGTTTGGAGGCAAAAGCGACAGCATTTGGATAGGTATTGTTGAAATGCTTAACCATTATGCGCCAGAGAAAGCCAAGGCGTTAAATTTAACAACGGCAAAAGCGGATCTGGAAAAAATCGTTTTACCGATTACATTCAACTGTGAAGGCCCTGCCATTATTCGGGCTCAGAAAATGACACAAAAACAGGCGCAAGCCTCATGTGACATGCTGAATGATAAAGAAACCGATTTCCATCAGGTGGTCAATAGTGGCTATAACCCTGTCAGTAACGATTCGAATGATTCGGTTGAAGTGGTTGTTTTCGATACTAACAGCGATTACATCACCTATTCTAACTTCCTGTTTGGCAATACAACCAACAATGGCGGCCAATACCTGGAAGGTAAACCAAGCCGCGAAGATAATCAGGCTCGCTTTATTGCCTATCGCAACGAATATGCCGAAGATTTCTCAGTGTTAAACCTTGAGCATGAATATGTCCATTATTTGGATGGACGTTTCAACCTGCAAGGTGGTTTTAATGACAACTTGCGTGAAGGTCACATCGTATGGTGGATTGAGGGTTTTGCTGAGTACATGACCTACAAGAAGAATTACACTTCAGCAAATGACCAGGCGGAACAGCAAACCTATCGCCTATCCGAAATATTCGCGTCGACCTATAGCCACGACTTAACCCGTATTTATAGCTGGGGCTACCTTGCTGTTCGTTTTATGTTTGAGCGTCACCCGGAAAATATTCAGCCTTTACTGAACCTTGCCCGTCTGGGTCGCTTCAAAGAGTGGGCTACCACTGTAAAATCCTTAGGGAAGGCATACGATCACGAATTCAGCGACTGGCTAAAAGAGATAACGGAAGAGAACAAGCTAGCGAAAATATCTGCGCAGAAAGCACTAACCGTTGAGCTAACGCCGAATACATCGGTAACATTGAACCCCGAGCAGCATCGCGAGAAACTTTTCTATGTCGATATAGCTGAAAAGACGACAACATTTTCTGTCTCTATCTCCGGTGACGGCGATGCCGATCTCCATGCCAGCTATGAGCGTGTCGCGCATTATTATGACTATGATATATCCAATGCCAAGGTTGGTAGCAATGAAACCATCACCTTTGATACACCGAAGCCGGGCCGTTATTACTTAAGTGTCGTGGGTCGTGAAGCCAGCAATCAAGTTAAACTCGTCACGCAGGTGACTTCGGAAAATCTGTCGAGTAACACTGGTAATAACGGAAATACTGGCAATAACAGCCAACGACCTGAAGATGACTTAGCTCCGGTTATGCTTGAAAAAGACACCCCAACCGAAATGACAGTTCATCAAAACCGCTATATGGCTGTTTATGTACCGGAAGGCAACCAAACGCTGCGGGTATGGCTAACGCCTAAAGCGTCTGCCACCGCAAAAAACAAAGGGAATGTCAACCTGTATGCCGCTCAGAAACACTGGCCAAGTCAGGAAGAGTATAGTGCTTCATCGACACGTTCAGACAGTCATGAGTTCATTGAAATGAAACATGAGCAGGCCGGTTACGTTTACTTATTAATAACAGCGGATCAGCCAGAAAATCTATCTGAAGTATATGTGACTTACTTCTAAACCAAACAATAGCCTCGTCGATTATTCGTCCTTGATAAACTCCGCCCCTGTATTACATACAGGGGCGTCTGTTGCACTTATTTTACTACTCCAGCTTGTGACAGACCCCTAACTTGCACTGACATTGCTTCATTTAAAATGGCGATATGGAAGTGTTCAAGTTATAACCAAATATGGCGTTACTATGAGCGTATATCTTGGCTGTCAAACCTATATATTGAGCAATATCAACATTTTCATTATGCACGTGAGCGATATGCTGGTGTGGGATGTATTATGCCAAGCTGAAATCAGTGTTTATATTGCTGGAGAAGCATGAATTAAATTAAGGTCATTTTACCACGCTACACCTTAGTGATGCTCGTTGGGTATTAATTGGTTAGGTTTTTTACTGCTGCAAATGGCATAAAGGAACGAGTTAATGAAAAAAATAATATTAATTGTTGTTTGCATCATGTTTGCAATTGCTGCAATAACAAGTATTTCTTCAACATCTTATATCTCCCATCAAGAAATCGACAAGATCATTTTGAAAAAGTCACAGGCACAAGCTGAGCTGCTTGCCGAAAATGTGGAATATATATTGAGCACATCTTCACAGCCTTTAAATGATTTACAGAAATTGGTTCAATCGCTTAAAAGTCGTCCAGATATTAGCTATGCAATCGTGATTGACAAGAATGTTCAAGCGATTGCCCATAGTGATATCGAAAAATTAAACAAAATCTATGACGATAACTATACCGTAGATGGAGCAACAAAAGGAAAACCACAATATTCCAAGTGGTATGCAGACGTACAGGAAGTCTGGGTATACGACATTTTATCTCCAATTTATGTTAATGGTGAATTGTACGGTACTTTCGATATCGGTATTCCCATCACTGAAGTCAGCGAAGCGGCGAAAGGTATTGTGATTAGCCAGCTAGTCGTTATTTTAGGTATTTTCTTTATTTGTGGCTGCGTACTTATGTGGCTGCTGGGCAAACTGTTAAGACCGCTTTCAGGATTACAGCATGTGTTAGAGAATATTTCGAAAGGTGATGGCGATCTTACCATTCGGTTGCCAGTACGCGGTAACGATGAGATCGCCCATATTTCCACTGCTTTCAATACCTTCGTTAGCAAAATCAATGAGATAGTTGTTCAAGTGGTTAAAACCGGTGTTGATCTTGGCCACTCAGCTACAGAGCTTCGGAGCCAGTCTCAGCAAGCACTATCGCGAGGCCACGAGCAAAGCGATCAATCTTTATTAGTTGTGACTTCAATGAATGAGATGATCGCAACAATTGGTGAGATTTCGCAAAATGCTACCGGTGCCGCGGAGTCAGCAAAGAGTGCCAATATCGAAACTCAGGAAGGGCAAAGAATCTTACAGGAAGCAACCAGTACCATTACTGATCTTGCTGCTCAAATGAACGATATGTCAGGGGTGATTACTTCTCTGGCAGAAAGAACACAATCCATAGGCTCTATTCTTGACGTGATTCGAGGTATTTCAGAGCAAACAAACCTGTTGGCGTTAAATGCGGCCATTGAGGCAGCGCGTGCTGGTGAAGCCGGCCGTGGTTTTGCTGTCGTTGCGGATGAAGTAAGAAATCTGGCTACCAAGACGGCCCAATCAACCAATGAAATTCAAGTTATGATCGACCAGCTACAGAATGAATCCAAAAATGCTGTCGATGCGATGGACTGTAGTAAATCATTAACCATTGAAGGCTCTCAAGCAACGGAAAAAGCTCAGCAAGCTCTTGAGCAAATATCGGCGCAGGTCATGACGATACTTGATATGAATACGCAAGTTGCTACTGCTACCGAGCAGCAGTCTAGTGTTGCCAACGAAATTAACATCAATATGGATACAGTGGATAGCTCGGTCAAAGTTGGCCTGACTGCCAGCCGAGAGCTAGAAAGATCCAGCCAGAAACTGGCGGAACTTGCCCAGACGTTAGATCGTCATGTCGGCTCTTTTAAAATTAATCACTAACATGTAATTCCTTTTGAATTAACCTCTTTTTAGGTAACACTGATCAGTTGAATGTTTTATTGGTTGGTTAAAAATACCTTCTTTTCCCAAGGAAAGAGGGTATTTTGTCTCTCTGTCACATGCAGTCTTGGTCGCTTCATCGTAGCAATCCAGAGAGTGATTTCAGGCTAAAAGTGTTTCCATTTAAATTCGTAGTTGGTCATTAAGTCGCTAGATTAGATGGGAAAGGCGGAATTCTTAGTCTTTCCTTATTTAATCAACAACGCCCATTACACTTAAAACATCCCCGTTTATCAATGAGCTTATTGAAGATAAATATCCGGTAATGAATAAGATCAAACGTAATAAAAAAGCCCCCGTTAAGGCCTGATGAGTATTATCCGATCTTGACCACCAGTTTGCCGCTATGGCAATGATCTTTCAGTTGCTGCAGGCCGTCGGTAAGTTGCTCAAAAGGCAAGACTTGCTCAACCATCGGATCAAGCTTGCCTTCTGCAACGAGGTTGCTCAGGCTGTTGCCGATATCGGCAAGGTGGTGAATATGCTCAGCGTTGCCATGCGCAAAAGTACCGTGCAGGGCAACTTCATGTATGCTCAGTGCCTTGGTGGTTGCCAGTAATGGCACTTGGTTGAACTGATCGGCGACCATAACGATTTGACCGTTATAGCGGATCAGGGCGCTCATTACGCTGCCTGATTTTGCCGACACACAGTCAATTACACTATGTACTAACTGAGCTTCTGTCAGCTCGATCAGCCGCATTGCCACATTTTCTTTATCTGGATCGATGACGGCGTCGATACCATATCCTAACAGTCGCTGGTGGTGTTTTTTTTCGGCAATAGCGTAGACAGTCGCACCCGCCAGTTTCGCTAATTGGACGGCAAACCCGCCGACACCTCCCCCCGCGCCGGTAATGGCAATATGCTGGCTGTTTTCAACCCGTAGCTTGTCATAAACTGCCAGCCAGGCACTGTAACCGGCACAGGGCAGCGCGGCAGCTTGATAGAATTCGAGTGTGTCGGGAATACGACTGACGGCCATTGCTTTGCAGGTGGCATATTCAGCAAAACCGCCCGCAGTTCGGGGGTCGGCAAAAAAGAGCACCCGGTCGCCAGATTTGAAATTGGTGACATCTCTGCCCACGGTGTCGACAGTTCCGGTAACATCAAGACCGATAATTTGCGGATACTGCCAGGTAGCATAGCCCCAGCTGGCTAGCTTATAATCCATTGGATTTAGCCCGACGGCGGCCACTTTTACGCACACTTCACCTGCGGCAGGAGTGGGTTTCCGGGCTCTGGTGAGTTTCAGACACGGCAGTCCTTCCGGCAGGGTAAGTTTCCATGCTTTCATATGCCACTACCTCATTATGGCGCACTACATCCCAAGAGTACGAAATAGCAATAACTGTTTAGAATCTTATTTTTATACCCATCAGCATATATCCAATAATAAAATATTGCCTGAATTTGGGCGAATAAGTTTTCTTTATGAGAGATGGGTTATGACGATAAGCAAAGGGGGCAAGCCGGGGTGGGATGTTGGCCGTTAGAGAGCAAAAAAGCCTTCAGTATGTTGAAGGCTTTTATACTAATCGGAATAATTGCCCAGAGTAGTCTTAAAGAATTCGTTCAGCCAGATAGGCGTCGTAATCCGGGATCTCGATGTCGACGTCCTGATCCAGCATAGGGGAGGTGATCATAAAGTTAGCGCTGGCGCGGTTGGTGGCAACCGGTACATTCCATACAGCAGAAATACGCAGTAAGGCTTTCACATCAGGATCGTGCGGCACTGAATTCAATGGATCCCAAAAGAAAATCATCATGTCGATTTTGCTTTCTGAAATCATTGCCCCTAGCTGCTGGTCGCCGCCTAGTGGGCCGCTTAGCATGCAGTTGATATTCAGACCTGTTTCTTTTGCTAGCAGGTGGCCCGTCGTCCCAGTGGCATAAAGCACATGATCCTTCAGTCTGTCCTTGTGCTCTAGTGTCCAGCGAAGAAGATGTTTTTTACAGTTATCGTGTGCAACTAAAGCGATGTGCTTGCTTTTTTGCATAGTACGCGTTGTGACTTGCATGCAGGGCTCCAACCTTCTTGTTCACTAATGAACAGAGTTATTATTTATAGTTGCATTAATATCAGAGCTTACTTGTGTTGTACAACCTAAATACTTGAAAGTATAAGCTGGCTCAAGGCACCGAAGCCTAACGCACGACTTTATGGTTAATCACATTGAAAGCCGGCCTGAACTCAGCAGGGGATAAAGATTCAAAAATGACCTCTGCGGGTAAATGGTTGGGTGTTAATGGTTCAATTTTAGGGGCCAGATCCAACTCAACGGGTTTACCTTCCAGATATCGCACAGCCTGATCGATAGAGATCCGGGCTTGTTGGGCCATTTTATCGGTCGGAGAAAACAGAATTTTTCCCCGGCGCAGGCCACGATAGACACCATGGCTGAGGTAAGTGGATACGATCTTAATGTCATCTGTTTTCTTTGTTGCCCGTAATTCACTGATAGCCACTTCAGCGGCGACAGCTCCACCTGCAATATAGTCAATGTTCGGATGGGAAGTGAAAAGTTGCTGGATAAGATTACGTTGCAGCTCTTTGCTGTTATCAGCCCACAGGGTTGCTATGATTTCGATATCACTGTTTTTCACCGCGTCGTGAAATCCCTGGGTAACTGGTTTCGTTCCGCCCCGTTGCTTTGGGCCCGGCAGCCAGGCGACCTTGACTTTACCACTGCCCGCGGGGTGGCGTTTAGCTAGGAAATCACCGGTCTGTTTTCCCATGTAGTACCAATCGACCCCCACCTTCGCTTTAACATGCTGTTGAATGTCGGGATCACTCATGTCGATATCATTAATGGCAGCAAAAATGGGTATATTACCCGTGAGTTGAGAAAGCGTCCCGTTGTAGGCTTTGCTGTCTACGGTTCCTAAAATAATGGCATCTGCACCCCATTGACGGCAGTAGCTTAGTTGGTTTTTCTGTTTTTCCAGATTAGGGTAGCCACCCGCTTCTAACACCGTGAGTTGAATGCCCGTGCGCTTCGCCTGTTCAATCATGCCGTAATTAATAGATAACCAGTATGAATCCTTCAGGTGCGGATATACCGCACAAATTTTCCACGGTTTTGAGGCTGACTGAAGTGGCTGATAGAGAATTGCCTGTGACCTCTTGTCGGCCGAAAATGGTGGCTGATGGGTGATCACCTGCCTCCCATATGCTGAGTGGAAGGAGAAAAAGAGGAATAAAAAAGAAAAAACACGCAATTTAAACATCATTGTTAGCATCTATACCTGTATCGCTGGCAAAATAGTAATGCTTTCTGTCCTGGGGTTAAACCCAATTTTTAGAGATATGGTCCTGATCTATGTCATTTACCCGAAACAGTATTGGTCGAAAACTGCTGTTAGCCTTCTCAGCCATTGCTGGACTGATGATTATTGCCGTGGTTATTGGCGTGGCCGGTTTTTCGCTGGTTGCTAAAACTGAGCGCACCGTTATTAATTCTGCAGTACCGGCACTGGCAGAAGCGCGGCAGCTCTCTGATCTTAGTACACGTATCATTTTTACGGCTCAGGTGTTGACCACATCGAAAGACGAGAGTGAACGGCAACGGCAGGGACGGGCACTGACTATTCATATCGAAGGGCTGAAAAAAAGCCTGAAGGCGTTGGATCGGTATTCGTTTGAGAACGAGTTAATGACGCAACTGGAAGAAGACGTCAAAAACATTGTCGATAACTTAGCGCTGCTAGGGCTGTTAGTGGGACGCCAGATTGATTTGCAAGAGCAGGTCCATATTCTGACCGACGAAATGTCGGCGGCGACACAGCAGATTGACTCTTTATCACAGTCTCAGGTTTCTAATGCCAACACTATTGCCGTTGCCAACGTTTCACGTATCTATGATTTAGTGGCAGTGGGAGATAACTCGGCGGTATATAAAGCACTTGATAGCTTGGTTGAAGTCGATATGGATTTATCGGAGCGTTTGTTTGAACTGCGTTTCTTGTCGCTTCAGGTGATTAATATACTTGATGACTCTAACAGACAGACTGATATCACAGCTCTTTCCGAGTTGAAAACGCGATTTATGAATGCCATTAGCGTGATGAGCCATCGGGTGAAATCGGTTGAAGATCCTAATCGTTCTCTGCAGTTGGGGGAGTTGACCGAGAGATTGAACCGTGGTGGTTTGCTTTTCGCAACATTGGAACAGCTGCTGTACGCCAAACAAGATGTTGAACGGCTTGATCAACAGAATCTGATTTTGTTTCAACAGTTAAATAACCGGGTTGATGACATCATCGATGCTGCCAATAAGGGAACTCAGCTTGCGATATCCGAAGTCGATGAAACCCTGACCCTAGCAAGAACCAGTCTGATTGGTATCTCAGCGATTGGTATGCTGGCAGTGGTATTGATCATGTGGCGTTTTGTGTATGCCCGGGTGATCCGCCGGATCAATGATTATAGCCAGGCCCTGTTATCTCTGGCGCGGGGTGACTTGGAAATTCGCTTAACGATAAAAGGTGACGATGAGCTGGCCCAGATGGGCCGAGCGATCATGGTGGCACGTGATACCGCTTCAGAACGTTATCGTCTGGCGCAAGTGGAATCAAAAATCCGCCACGAACTGCAGCAGCATAAAACCAGCCTGGAAGGCTTGGTCGCACAGCGAACCAGTGAACTGGAAAAAACCAATGCACGGTTAAATATCGAAGTGAAGAACCACGATAAAGCCAGAGCTGAGGCTGAAAAAGCTAACCGGGCTAAATCAGTATTTCTCGCCACCATGAGCCATGAAATTCGGACCCCAATGAATGGTGTATTAGGCACCGCATCGTTGTTGGGCGATACCGGGCTTAATCAGCAGCAGGCGAAGTATCTGGAGGTGATCCACCGCAGCGGTGAAACCTTGCTCGATATTCTTAATGATATTCTCGATTATTCCAAAATTGAAGCGGGTCACCTGGATATTCGTGCCGCAGATTTTTCTTTGTCTGAGCTGTTAACCGACGTTTATAACATACTTGAGAGCCGCGCATTGGCTAAACGCATTCAGCTGATCTGCAATATTGATGATCAGATCAATGATATATGGGTTGGCGATGCGACCCGCATTCGTCAGGTATTGGTTAATTTGGTGGCTAATGCCATTAAGTTTACCGATGAAGGTTATGTGAAAATTCAGGTAGGCATCAATCCCCTGCAGGGTGATGAACTGTTATTTAAGGTAGAAGATACCGGGATTGGTATTGCCAGGAGTGAACAAGCGACGCTTTTTACCGCTTTCCATCAGGCCGAAGAGGGCCGCAAAGCGATTGGCGGAACAGGCCTTGGACTTGCCATCAGCAAGCATATTATCGCGGCGATGAATGGTGAGATTGGTTTGCATTCCACATTGAATGAAGGCAGCTGTTTCTGGTTCACGATTCAACTGGAACAAGGTAAACAGTCGCAAGTTCTTGAGAAGCAGGTAATGAACGTGCCATCGGCATTCATTTTGCTGGTGGAGGATAATCCGGTAAACAGTCTGGTTGCGGAAGGTTTTCTTAACCGCCTGGGCCATACCGTTATCATTGCCGCAGACGGGAAGGCGGCTGAGCAAGCATACCGTGAGCACGAGTTTGATATGGCACTGCTCGATATACATTTACCTGATACCGATGGGGTGACCTTGCTTCACCGTCTGCGCCGAATTGAAGCTGCTAAGCACGGTGAATCGTGGCGTGAACCCACCCCTATGGTGGCTTTTTCTGCTCATGTATTCCGCGAGGAAGTAGAAATTTATCTTACGTCCGGTTTTGCAGGTTTTTTACCTAAGCCGTTGGTTGAAAAGCAGCTAATTGAGACCATCAATAGTATTCTGAAAGGGGATAAACGCGTGGCGATAGAACAAGGTGCACTGGCGGTGGAAGGTAAACTGGAAGAAACGGAAACGGTTGAAGCTGACGTTTGCGAAGTGGAAACTCTGACGGATGAGCCTATTTTACGAGAATCCGTACTGGGCAATGATCTGCAGGTGTTAGGCGAAGCTCAGGTCCAGCGCCTGATCCAGCTGTTTGCGACATCATCCGGTCAGACGCTGCAACAGCTCGAAGCGGCAATTGAGGCGGGTGATATGAATGAAACATCCAAACAGGCCCATACCCTTAAAGGCGCAGCCGGTACCATGGGTCTGATACGTTTGCACGACAGGTGTTCAGTGTTTGAAAAAGCAGGTAAAGAAGGTTCAGTGGGTGGCCTGAACGTTGATGAACTTGCAGACGTCTTCGAGCAATCCAAACAGGCTCTGGAAGCGGCGTTTGGATCGAAATAATAGTAATAATTACTCAGTAAAGTAACGAACTATCGGGATCCAGGCCTTATTTTTTTAATTCTAGTTTTTTCTCTATTAATGGTGTGATTGCCTACACATAATGATATTTGTTGGAGGAATAAACTAACCGTGCACTAAATAATCAAAATAATAATGACGCATGGAGAGATACGATGAACAAAACCTCTGTCACCATACTGTCGGCTGCGATCTTGTCAGCATTAAGCATGAGCGCTAACGCTTGTACCGGTTTGATTGTCGGCAAAGGGGCTTCTGTTGATAGCAGTATTATGATCGCCCGAAACGAAGATTTTGGTATTAATAATTGGAACAAATATCTGGCTTATCGCCCGGCGCAGGTGAATGACGCGGGTGAGTGGAAGCTTGGCAATGGCCTGACCGTACCGATGCCTGCTCATTTTTATGCCTATTCAGCAATTCCGGATTGGGATGCGAATACCGTTGACAGCGCAGGAAAATATTACGAAGAACGCGGTATTAACGAATTCAATGTGGCGGTTTCAGCCACAACCAGCGCGGAAGTCAATGATAATGCGAAAGCTGCTGATCCGCTGATTGATGATGGCATCATTGAAGCCATTATTCCGACCCTCATTTTACCGCAGGTTAAAACCGCGAAAGAGGGGGTTGAATTACTGGGTCACTACATTGAAACTTATGGCGCTGGTGAAGGGAATAGTCTGTATATTGCCGACGTCAATGAAGCCTGGTTATTTGAGATCGGCTCTGGTCATCATTGGATTGCGGCAAAAGTACCAGACGACAGTTATGCCATGATTGCGAACGGCTTGCGGGTACATGGTGTTAACCTCAATGACAAAAATATCATGCACTCCAACGGGCTGCTGGAATTTGTAACAGAGAATCAGCTGCTAAAAGCCCCCGATCCTGAGTCATTCAACTTTGCCAAAGCCTTTGGCGTTATCGGTGATACGTACAATGTTGACCGCGAATGGCTGGGGCAGAATATGCTTACGGCCTCAAACAAGCAGGCAACGCGCCAGCAACAGTATCCATTGTTTATGAAGCCCGATAGCAAACTCTCAGTGCAAGATGTGGCGAACGTTCTGAGTGCAACCTACGAAGGAACTCCTCTGGCAGAAGATGGCGAGCGTCCAATTCGTGTTGAACGACAGTTAGAATCACACATTATTCAGCTGCGTAAAGAGATGCCCCATGAACTGCAGGGGATGATCTGGCAAAGTTATGGGGTGCTGGCTGAATCGGTATTGGTACCGTTGTATGGCAATTTGCAGGACTATCCAACCCCATACACTACCGGCAGCGATACCTACAGCGATGATTCTGCTTATTGGCAATTTAGAAGTCTGACGGCATTAGCGACAGCTAAGCCCGAAAAATATTTGCCGATGCTGAAAGCAATCTGGGATAAAGAAGAGCACAAGTTATATAAGCAGGTCAGTAATATGGATGAGACCCTAAAAGCGCTGTACAAGTCTGACAAGCAAGCCGCATTGGATATGGCATCGGATTATTCTTATGAGCAATTACAGCGCACCTTAACCATGGCGACTGACATACGCTACAAAATGATGACTGACTTAACCAAAAGTACCGAGAAGAAATATTCAGAAGAAGAGTTTAAGAAAATTATGAGTTTGTGATCCCTGCGGGGATTAATGAATAACGAAAAGCCTCTTCGGAGGCTTTTTTTTACGCAAGGTAAAAAATAACCCCGAGAGTGAAAACTCTCGGGGTTATATCAGCTAAAGCTTAAAGGAAGAATTACTTCTTCTTCTTCTCGTTAGCTGCTTTAACTTCTGCGATTACTGTTTCAGCAACGTTTGCTGGACATGGTGCATAGTGTGAGAACTCCATAGAGAACTGACCACGACCAGATGTCATTGTACGCAGGTGACCGATGTAACCAAACATTTCTGAAAGAGGAACATCAGCTTTAATACGAGAACCAGTCAGACCAGCCATTTGGTCTTTGATCATGCCACGACGACGGTTAAGGTCACCGATAACATCACCAACGTGATCTTCTGGAGTGAACACGTCTACGTGCATGATTGGCTCAAGAAGCTGAGCACCCGCTTTAGGCATAGACTGACGGAATGCGCCTTTCGCTGCGATTTCAAATGCTACTGCAGATGAATCGACTGCGTGGAAACCACCGTCAACTAGTTCAATTTCAACGTCAAGAACAGGGAAGCCAGCTAGAACACCGGTATTCATCATGCCCTTAAAGCCTTTCTCGATTGCAGGCCAGAATTCTTTAGGTACGTTACCACCAACAACAGATGATTTGAACGTAAAGCCAGAACCTACTTCGCCAGGGCGCATGAAGTAATCAATCTTACCGAATTGGCCAGAACCACCAGACTGTTTCTTGTGCGTGTAGCTATCTTCAACTGCTTGAGTGATAGTCTCACGGTAAGCAACCTGAGGTGCACCAACAATAAGGTCAACGCCGTAAGTACGCTTAAGGATATCAACTTTGATATCCAGGTGAAGTTCACCCATACCTTTAAGGATGGTTTCACCAGTTTCTTCGTCAGTTTCAACCTGGAAAGATGGATCTTCTGCAACCATTTTACCGATTGCGATACCCATTTTCTCAGAGCCGCCTTTATCTTTAGGCGCAACAGCAATTGAGATTACCGGAGTCGGGAAGATCATCGCTTCAAGCGTACATTCGTGCTTAACATCACACAGAGTGTGACCAGTCTGAACGTTCTTCATACCAACAACAGCGATGATATCACCAGCTTGAGCGCTAGAAAGTTCGTTGCGCTGATCCGCCTGCATTTCAACCATACGGCCGATACGCTCAGTCTTACCAGTAGCACTGTTAAGAATTGTATCGCCTTTGTTCAACTTACCTGAGTAGATACGGATGAAAGTAAGGGCACCGAAGCGGTCGTCCATGATTTTGAACGCAAGCGCTTTTAGTGGCTCATCAACAGATACGGTAGCAACTTCACCAGTTGGCTCACCAGTTTCTGGATCTGTCAGCGGCTGTGGATCAACTTCTGTTGGAGACGGCAAGTAATCAACAACTGCGTCAAGTACTAGCTGCATACCTTTGTTTTTGAATGCAGAACCACAGAAAGTAGGGAAGAACGTACAATCACGAGTACCTTTACGGATACAGCGCTTGATGTCTTCGATAGAAGGCTCTTCGCCTTCCATGTAAGCTTCCATTAGGTCGTCGTCCTGCTCAACAGCAGTTTCGATCATCTCTTCACGGTAAGCTTCTACGTCATCAACCATGTCCGCAGGGACTTCTTTGATCTCGTAGTTTTCAGGAAGACCTGTGTCATCCCAAACGTAAGCTTGACGGTTTAGTACGTCAACAACACCAACGAAGTCATCTTCACGGCCGATTGGCAGCGTCATAACTAGAGGCGTAGCACCCAGAACTTTTTTAATCTGGTCAACAACGCTGAAGAAATCTGCACCCATACGGTCCAGTTTGTTTACGAAAATGACACGTGCTACTTCTGAGTCGTTCGCGTAACGCCAGTTAGTTTCTGACTGAGGCTCAACACCACCAGAACCACAGAATACACCGATACCGCCATCAAGTACTTTCAGTGAACGGTATACTTCAACTGTAAAGTCAACGTGTCCAGGAGTATCGATAACGTTAAAGCGGTGATCTTTCCAGAAACAGCTTACTGCTGCTGACTGGATAGTTATTCCGCGCTCAGCTTCCTGTTCCATGAAGTCAGTTGTTGATTCACCATCATGAACTTCACCAGTCTTGTGGATTTGACCAGTAAGTTTCAGGATACGCTCAGTAGTAGTGGTTTTACCCGCATCAACGTGCGCGAAAATACCAATGTTTCTGTATTTAGATAAATCTGTCATTGTCTTACTCTATAGAAAATGAGGTTCACAGTTCGGTGCCGGAGTATATCACTTATTACTGCGAACAGAACATAGGTTTAGGGTCATTTAATGACCATTCGTGTCGCTTTTTTCAGAAAGACTGCCAAATATGGCTATCGACCGAGTACTGATGTAAGCAAATAGCTTTGCGAACGGCAGGATCTTGTCGTTTAGTTTAGTCTCTCTGTGGTAATTATTTTTCGCGGCTAAAGCTTATTATCACTAACAGAAAATCCAGATAATTGCTCAATCCGAGAAAACAGAGCTGGACTACTCCAGCTCTTCTGCTTCGCGTAGCCGTTCCCGGCGATCTTGTTCTTCGGCAAAAACCGCTTTAATCTCTTCCAGTACGGAATCGATATCAGCCACTTCTGTACTTTCTTCAAAGTGACCCGTTAGCTCAATATCAGGGTGCAATTCACCGGCCTCAAACAGGGCCCAGATTTCTTTGGCGTACTGGCTGTCTAGCAGTTCGGGGGCGTACTGAGCGTAGTAGCTGGTCATATTGTTGACATCTCGCGCCAGCATCCATTGAGCATTGTTATTTGCTGCGGCATCAACAGCTTGAGGAAGGTCGATAATGACGGGGCCGTATTCATCCACCAAGACATTAAATTCTGACAGATCACCATGTATCAGCCCGGCGCAAAGCATGCGCTTAACATATTCCATGACAACAGCGTGATCTTCACGTGCTTGTTCGGCGGACATTGATACATCGTTCAGGCGTGGGGCAACCAAGCCTTCATCATCAGTGACCAGCTCCATTAGCAATACGCCGTCAAAGCAGCCATAAGGCTGGGGAACGCGTACACCAGCAGCGGCTAACGTATAGAGCGCATCGACTTCGGCATTTTGCCAGACCTGTTCTTGCTGCTCACGGCCGAACTTGGAGCCTTTCTCCATCGCCCGGGCGCGGCGGCTATTTCGTACCTTGCGGCCCTCGCGGTATTGCACGGCTTGTTTAAAGCTGCGCTTATCCGCTTCCTTGTAGACCTTCGCGCAGCGAACATCATTGCCGCAGCGTACTACATAGACGCTGGCTTCTTTGCCACTCATCAGCTGGCGGATGACTTCATCCACTAAGCCGTCATCAACCAGTGGCTGGATTCGTTTCGGTATTTTCATCGCGTCTTTATACCTTAAACTGACCATTAGCACGAACTTTTTTGTGTGTAATGTTATTCCGGCCCAGTTTGATTTTCAACAACACCTTGAATTACTTCCGTTGCTACTGCTTGCCTTAAGATTGCTAACCTTAAACCTGCTTTGTGCGGTAGAATTCACGTTATTAATTGGTAACTATTAGAGTCAGGCAAATGTCTCAGGAAGAAATTGAAGTTGAAGCGATTGGTATTGAGGTCTCTTCTCAACCTATCGAGCTATATAAAGTGTTGAAAATTGCTAATGCGGTGAGTGGTGGCGGTGAAGCCAAATTTGCAATCGCAGAAGGGTATGTGGTGGTTAACGGTGAACTTGAGCAGCGTAAACGCCGTAAAATGTATGACGGTGATTTGGTCGAGTTTAATGAAGAATACTATGTGGTGCTTTGTGATCAGCCCGTTCAGGAGCCTATAGAAGAAGCCGAAAAGCCTAAATCAAAGACATCAGCGCCGAACAAGCCACAACAAAAGAATGCTAAAAAAAGCAATAAAAGTACGGCTAATAAGAAAGGTAACAAAAGCAGTAATGGAAATAAAGGCGGTCAGAAGAAATCATCTTCTCCCAAAGAGATCAGTAAAGCAGACCAGTCAACAGGGCGTAAGCTAATCAGTTTTTAAGGTGATGGCCATCAAATGATTGCCCTGATGCTATTGTTCATCCATTTTGGCGACAGCTAAAAATGTCAACATGCCATTGAGATCCAGATAGCCGTCTGATTTTTTAGTTTTGCGTAGAAATTGATAGCCCGAAACCATGCGAACAAGCTCTCCGAGTTGCAGTTCTGATAAAGACTGCTCACTGATCGCTTGATATGCAGCTTTTAGGGCTTCTTTATCAACAACTTCAGCATGGCGGTATAAATAGCCGCATCCCGTTGCTAACCATTCCAGCGAGCAGTTTGCTTTCATCGCAATTTGGTTGGCTTTACTCAGGCCGGGCTCGCTGCCTTTGAGGTATTTGCGGATCAGAGCTTCACTGAGCTCGACCCGGCGGGCAAAGCCGCTGATGCTCTCTTCACCAATTAATATCTTGAGGCGTTCGGCAAATGCCATAATTCGTACTCCAGTTCGAGGTTTCCCCTTTGTAGCATTGCGGCTCTGGCGAAACAAGCCTAGGATGGAAACAGAATTTTCGGGAGGAAAAAGATCATGGTTGCAAAAGTAGAATTAACCCCGCAAGGCCCACAATTTTCTGAGCTTGTCCAAGGCTATTGGCGTTTGGCCGATTGGGGTATGACAGCGCAGGAGCGTCTGTCATTTTTGAAGTTGCATATTGAGCTCGGAATAACCACGGTCGATCATGCTGATATTTATGGTGGTTATTCGTGTGAACAGTTATTTGGTGAAGCCATCGTGCTGGATCCGAGTATTCGCGAGCAAATAGAGATCGTGACAAAGTGCGATATTAATTTATGCACAACGCAATTCCCTAATCGCAAAATCAACCATTACGACACCAGCAAGCAGCACATTATTGAGTCTGTGAACAACTCATTAACTCGTCTGCATGTTGAGAATATCGATGTCTTGCTGATCCACCGGCCTGACGCATTAATGGATGCTGACGAAGTTGCAGAAGCTTTTGCTGAACTCAAACAGCAAGGCAAGGTGAACCATTTCGGCGTGTCGAATTTCTCGCCCGCTCAGTTTGATTTGCTGCAATCTCGCCTGGATGCACCGCTGGTGACTAATCAGGTTGAAATTAATCCCCTGAACTTTGACGTCGTTCATGACGGTACGTTAGATCAGCTGCAAATGAAACGTACCAAGCCGATGGCTTGGTCTTGCCTGGCGGGTGGCGAAATTTTCTCTGGCCAGTCAGAGCAACAAGTTCGTGTACGTAACGAGTTAGAAGCCATTCGCCAGGAAGTCGGTGCGGTGAGTCTCGATCAGGTGATTTACGCATGGGTGAAGCGTCTGCCATCGAATCCGTTGCCAATTATCGGCTCCGGTAAGATAGAGCGAGTGCAGGCGGCAGTTGAATCACTCAGGATTGAGCTGACACGCGAACAGTGGTTCCGGGTATGGGCGGCTTCGAAAGGCCATGGTGTGCCATAAGGCATTCTCTTAAAAATCACCGAAAATAAAATGACATAATGGCAGTCAGAAGAGGGTTATAAGCCTAATTCTGACTGCCATTTTTGCGGACTATTTTTTATCTGAAATATCGCCCGTCGAAGTCGGGTTGGCTTTATCGCCACTCCACTCGAACCAGCCGCCATCAAAGACGCTGATATTTTTCCACCCCATGACATAGGCGTAGAAGAACGTTTCAGAGGCACGCCAACCGGTGCCGCAATAGAAAGAGACTTGCTGGGACGGGTTGATATTCCATTGCTGCCAGAGATTTTCGATGTCTTTAGCACTTTTCATGGTGTCATCAGGGTTGCGAAAATCTTCAAGATGATTGGCATCGCTACCGGCGTGGCCCCATTTAGAACCGGTAATTCGTCCTTTGGGTTCGATATACTTATAACCACTGGTCTTGCCGATATATTCGTCCCAGGTTCGGATACTGACTAATGATTGTGTCGCAGGTGCCTTATTCAGCATCGCCTTAGCTTCTGCTACATCAATGATCAGATCTGGATTTGCAGGAATTTCCCGACCAAAATCGACGGGAGTGTTATCGCTTTTTAACATCGGTTCGGTGGCGTATCCGGCATTAACCCAAGCCTTCCAACCCCCGTTAAGCAAACGCACATCTTCAACACCGGCATACATCATGATGTTGGCAGCGCGGGCGGCAGCCATGTTATTACGGCCATACAGGATTACTGTGGTGTCGTAGCGGATGCCCAGTTCTCGAATAACCTTGGCTAACTTCTCGTCGCTGACCCGGTTCCACCATGGCTCTGATTCAATCTCATTAGTATTGAGATACCGTGCGGTTGGAATGTGAGAGGCAAGGTGTTTGGTTGGTGGCCCCCAGGCAACCTCGACTAATTTATACCCTTTCTTGGGAGCATAATGAGGCTGCTGGCCTTCCACGACCTGCTTTACCCACTTAGGCGTGACCAGTTGCTGGAAGCGAGGCAGGGCATCAAGTTGACCAGAGTACAGGCTAATTGGCTGGTCGATGATATTAACCGCGGTTAGACCTTGATCTTTTAGGGCTGAATTCACAAGTGCGCTTGCCGTGTTGTCACAATATAGATAGGTCGGTTTATCAACCATGACCTTTTTCTCGTTCAGCAGTTGCTTGAATTGTGCTGGTTCAATACTTTTCAGCCAGCCTGCATCGATATTGATTGCACCAGGGAAGTGCCCGCCACGTTTAGCGTCAGCTTCCGGCCAGCCGTTATAGTAGTTGCTGGAGCGGCAGTCTATTACCTGAATATCTGAAGAGGGGATGACTGATAGGTCATCAAAGGTGATTGCTTGCAATTCAAAGCTGATAAGCATGATGACAGGGAATATTGTTTTGCTGATAGCGTGCATCATAAAACCTAATTGATTGAAGATTTCTGATTATATACCCAACCAACTTCAAGCGCTCGTTTCAGCGAAAATTTCCAGATGCTAATTTGCATATATAGTTGTTCTATATCACAAATCAGCAACGGAAAATCAGAGTCTGGAAAACAATTAAAGAGGAGAAATCGACGCAATTACCTCTCCCGCTGTTTTCTCTTATGCACCATTATTGTTCGATAACCTTAATGCCACCGTCTTGCTGCGCCTGTTTTAACAGTGCTTGTCGTTGCACTTCTTTTTCTGATAACGCTGTTGGCTGTTCAGCCTCTGGTTCATCATTTTGTTGAGTGAAGTTGTGGATTTGAGTGAAAGTTAGCATTGGTAACGACTCTGTATTGTGTGTGCTATGCATAAAGAATGTCGTGAGGTGGTTAATAAATCATCATCCCTAGCTGTTTTTTTTAGGGATGAGTAGCAAGGCGTAGATCACACTCGTTCGGCGATCTGGCATTTTTGACTGCTCACCGACGGAAAAAGGGTTTATATATATTGCCGCCGCCATTGCACGATAAATTCGGCAATCTGTTGTGGCTGGTTTATATCCAGCACCGGTAACGGAATGTTCTTCGTCGGTTGGCTGTCTGTGGCAAACGCAATAATATGAGGGTCATTAGGGTAGAGCAGCGGTTTCCCATAAGCCGGGCGATGAATTTCAATCTTAGGAAAAGCGTTGTCGCGAAAACCTTCTACCAGCACTAAATCCAACCGGGTATGATCGAGTTGGTCCAGGCATTGCGTTAGCTCCGGCTCATCATGTTCTGGCTCTGGATACTCGAAGTAGAGCATATGGCGGGCCTTCGTTGCGAGTAGCGTTTGAGCGCAACCCGCATGACGCAGGCGATAGCTGTCTTTCCCTGGTACATCAGGATCGATGTTATGGTGGCTGTGTTTAACCAGACCGATACGCAGGCCATGCTGCTTTAATACGGGGATTAATTTTTCCAGTAAGGTGGTTTTTCCTGAACCACTGTAACCGGCAAAACCGATTATTGGCGTCATGTTTTTCTCGGGAATAAAAAGTATCCGGTGATCTTAAAGCAAATCAGCCTAAACGTCATGGTGTCACTCTCGTTGCCTGGCGTACTATCCGTCGAGGCGGTCAATTGTTACTCGTTAGTGGTATATACCGTCTAGAATTATTGTGTGGTTTACTGATTTTTCGTGGGGACTGCTGCAGTGAATGACCCTAATAGAAGAGAGTAAAGGTACGAATAATAAACGGGGTGAAAAGGACTGAGAGGTTAAATCGAGATTTATCAGTAAGAGATGAAAGACCGACAGGATGGTGTCTTTCATGAATTATCAACGGCATCAGGGAGAGTGCTATGTGGGCAACGCTGGATTTTGAAGCATCTGGATTATCGGATCAATCGTATCCGATTGAAGTGGGGTATTCCTTACCCGACGGCAGTGGTCACAGTCTGTTAATCAACCCGTTAACCGCCAGCGATGTTTGGCAGCATTGGGATAAGTATGCGGAACAAGAAATTCATCGAATTTCTCGTAAAGAGCTTGAGCTTAATGGCAATCAGGTCGTTGATGTTTGTCAGCACTTAAATATTGTTCTCGGCAAATTCGAATATGTTTTTTGCGACAGCCAATGGGATTTATTCTGGCTTGGTCGACTTTACCATTCAGCACATATGCGCCCCTCTTTTACGCTCACCGAAGTCGGTCATTGGCTAATGCAGGAGAATGGTATTGAGCGTGCTCGTTTCCAGCTGGCACTGGAAGAACAAGGGCCGGTCAAACACCGTGCAATGCATGATGCCGAGCAAATACGGCTGGCAATAACGCATTTGGTCGGCTGGTCAATCAGTTGAAAATCGTGCGTTACAGCTGACAGATAAATCGTTACAATTCAACTCACTATCTCTTTATGGATACAAGAGCGCTCCTTGCTAACTCAAACTGTACGTATAGCGTTGTTTAATATTTCGATGTCTGAACCGGTTGAAGGTCAGATCCTCACACAGACTTCTACCGCGGATAATGGCCGTTTTTCTAAACTTGCGGCTATTATTCAGCACGTTCGTCCCGATGTCTTACTGCTGTGCGAATTCGATCATCCCGGAAAAGGAGGGGATGACGGTGCATTAGCAAATTTTTGTCGCCTCTATCTGGCTGAACCCCAGCATCACCAGTCTGCAATTGAATATCCCTATCACTATGCACCGGCAAGTAATACCGGTTTATTAAGCCCATTTGACTTGAACGGTGATGGTAAGCTGACGTTACCGGATGACGGTCTCGGTTTTGGTGAACACCATGGCCATTTCGGATTCGTTATCCTGTCACGCTTCCCTATTCTTCAGCGGCAGATCCGAAGCTGGCAACAATTACTTTGGCAAGATATGCCGGGCCATTGCATGCCTGAGGGTTATTACAGTGAACAAGCCGCCGGAGTGCTGAGGTTATCGTCGAAAAATCATGTATTGATACCTATCGAGGTTGAACAGCAGGTTATTAATCTGCTTTGTTGTCACCCCACACCGCCGGTGTTTGATGGTGAAGAAAGACGTAATGCGCGCCGAAATCATGATGAATTACGCCTGATCACCGACATCATTAACCATGCTGGTTATCTGGTCGATGATCAGGGCCAGCAAGGTGGTTTATCTGATAAGGATAAGTTTGTGGTGATGGGCGATCTTAATGCTGACCTGATCGACGGTGATGGGATCAAAAAGTCCATTCGTGACTTGCTGTATCATCGCCGGATCAACCGTTCCGCCAGTGCGGGTAAACTAACCCCTAAGAGTTTAGGTGGGTATTTTCTTCAACCTCGTCAGGCTCGCACCGGCCGGAAAAATGAATGGACGCACCTCGATGGGCTGCGGCTTGATTATGTCCTGCCTTCAGAGAACCTATGTGTGAAGCAATCCGGTGTATTCTGGCCGGATAAAAAAGGTCCGCTACGTCATCTGATCACCGATGAGCGGGGTAGGGAAAGGGCGCAAGCGGGCTCTGATCATCGGCTGGTATGGGTAGATATTGATCTGACTCCGATGTAATTAGTTGTAAGTGTATATTCTGACCTATCTTTAGAGGGAATTCTCTTTTCTTTAAAGATAAGGAGCGGGTTATGCCTGGTAAACACAAAGAGTTGAGTGGTGAAGGGTTACGCGGGCAAAGTGCGGGTTCGACTGCACTTTGTACGGTAGGTAAAACCGGTACAGGTCTCACTTACCGTGGTTATGATATTACGGATTTAGCCGAACACGCTGAATTTGAAGAAGTGGCTTATCTGTTATTAAAAGGCAAGTTGCCAACCCGGACAGAGCTGGCTGCTTACAAAACCAGGTTGATCTCATTGCGGGGTTTACCCCTGGCATTAAAAAACACATTAGAGCAGATCCCGGCAGATGCCCATCCGATGGATGTGATGCGAACCGGCTGTTCGATGCTGGGTAATCTGGAGCAGGAACATGACTTCAGTGAGCAGCAGGATAAGGCCGACCGCTTGCTGGCGTTATTGCCTGCGATCCTCTGTTACTGGTATCGCTACAGCCATCATGGTGTGCGGATTGAAACTTATTGTGATCAGGATAGCCTCGGGGGCTATTTTTTAAAGATGCTGACCGGAAAGACGCCTTCTGATCTTCATATACAGGTCATGCAATGCTCACTGGTTCTGTATGCCGAGCATGAGTTTAATGCCTCAACCTTTTCGGCGCGAGTCTGCGCATCAACCTTGTCTGATCTTCATTCATGTATTGCAGCAGCAATTGGTACGTTGCGCGGACCCTTGCATGGGGGAGCTAACGAAGCGGCGATGGAGATGATCGAACGCTGGCAGACCCCGGATGAAGCTGAAGCCGGTATTTTACAGATGCTGGTAAATAATGAAAAAGTGATGGGTTTTGGCCATGCGGTGTATACCGAATTCGATCCTCGTAATGTACTGATCAAACGCTGGGCGAAGAAGCTGGCTGCAGAGGCGGATGATTCGGTGCTGTATGAGATGTCCGAGCGTATCGAGCAGGTAATGAAACGGGAAAAAGACCTGTTCTGTAATGTCGATTTCTTCCATGCCCCGGCGTATCACTTTATGGCGATCCCTACCAAGTTGTTTACCCCGATTTTCGTGATGAGTCGAGTGACAGGCTGGGCGGCACATGTGTTCGAACAGCGAGCGCATAACCGTATTATCAGGCCTAGTGCCGACTATATTGGGCCGGATCACCAAGACTGGCTGCCGATTGATGAGCGACACTGACAATATCGATTTTTTCGAGTCAGCAAGCAAAGCCGGGGAATGGATAACCATTCCTCAGGGACGGCTGTACTGGGCGCCACATTTCTTTTCAGCGCAACAGGCTGATGAGTATTTTCAGCATCTATCGAACGAACTGAACTGGCAACAACAATCGATTCGGATGTTTGGCCGTCAGGTCTTGCAGCCTCGTTTGCAGGCATGGTGCGGCGATGTTCAGTACACCTATTCGGGCCTAACTATGAAGCCGGAGCTGTGGACGCCTACCTTACTGGCAATCAAAGCGGCCTGTGAGCAGGCGGCTGGGGTGTCGTTTAATTCGGTACTGGCGAATCTCTATCGCCACGGACAAGATTACATGGGCTTCCATCAGGATAATGAAAAGGAGCTCGGTTATCAGCCCGTTATTGCGTCGGTCAGTTTCGGTGAACAGCGTCGTTTTGTTTTAAAACATATCGAGACCAAGCAGAAGATTGAATTTGTCCTGCACTCCGGTTCGCTATTGATCATGGCGGGTGAGACTCAAACCTGCTGGCTCCATTCCGTTCCCAAGACTCAGAAACCCATGCAACCGAGAATTAATCTGACCTTCCGCCAGATTATGCCAGTTGATATTACGGGTTAAGTAACCGTTTGTTCGTTATCACATCCGGTGTCTTGAGTATAATATTATCTGCTAGCGTATTTTTGCACACGGTGTTGGTATTGTCGCAGGCTTAATAGAATCTGTGCTATAGACAGGGAGTTGTATGAAATTATTAACGATAGGCCTGCCGCTTTTTATCTCTTTGCTGGTGGCTCCAGCTATTTCCAGTACAGAACCTGCATTTTCCACTCAAGAATTGGCTCTTGCCAGTATAGATCAACCAATCGTCACTCAGACGGAGAGCATATACCGATTTAAGCAAGATGCTCAGCTGATCCGCGATACCTATGAAGCGAAGCTATTTACGTTACCGGCGTTTAAGTCCGGCCATTACGGGCTGAGAATGTATCGTCAGACGCTGGATGATAAATATGAAGCGGCGGTATGGTCTGATATGGCACGGGTTGCCAGTCGGCTGAATATGTTTGCGACCGAAGTTTATACCCCGGAGCAGATCCAGGTTTATTCCAATAAGCGTATTGAAAGCTATCTGGATAAAACAAATGAGCGCAGCAAGTTGCGTTATGAAGCAACACAGCAAATGCCTGAATACCTGTACCTTGGTGTTGACTTGCTTGGTTCAATGGCGCGTGCCGATGAATATGGTCTGAAACATCGTGAAGATGACAAATTACACCAGGTGATCCGTCGTTATGATTTTGCCAAGTACGCAACGGATGAGGCGATGATAAAAGCTTGGGCGGCTCAGTTGGCTAATCAGGTGTACTGGTTGCGTCAGTTAGGCGAACAGGATGTGGTTGAGGAGTTTATTGCCGCATTCAGGAAAGCGTATCCGGACCGTGATGACAGCCAGCTGTCAGAACAGCAGTTTGGCAATAAAATTTATGGGCTTACCCATATTATTTTTGCCGCATCCGCGTATTACCAGCATCCAATTAACGAGCAGGATTTCCAGTGGGTATATGACTATTATCGCGACAATATTGATGCGATTATCGCCCGGGCGAAAGAAGATGTGATTGCCGAGGTGGGGATTAACTTCCTGCTGGCCGGGTTAGGTGATGATCCTGTTGTTCTGAAAGTGCAAAAGGTGATTCAACAAGCCTTGAATCGTGAGCATGGCCTGGTGCCATCGGTCAGTGGCGGGGTTGAGTTAAGGGATGGTGAACACCGCAATGTACTGGCAATTATGCTGCTTGACTGGAAAGGGCCGCATGTGGCCCCGACGATCACCAAGCAACCTGATATGTTTGACTCTGTGCCATATGGTTTAGTGCCAAAATAAAGTCATATAACGGCTGGTATTACATCTGCCGCTAAACGCAAGCAGAAAGGCGAAGTACGGCTTCGCCTTTTGTGTTTGTCTTCCGATGACCATGAAAATCGTTAATTCTCGTGGCACTTAGAAATATTTGCCTTTGATACTGCTGACCGTGAAGGTGCTGACCACCATATCGGGTGACCAGTAGGTCGCTTTTAAACCGGCTTTTACTTTCAGCTGACGGATGAAATCTTTCGGTTCGGGCAGCTTTTCCCATACCTGGGGTAAGAACAGGGCTTGTTTGTGATTTTGTGTCAGGATCACTCCGACCTTATGGTCAGCCAAATAATCGAGTAATTCCTGTTCTGAGTTAACCATCAGCCGTTCCGGATCAGAAAGGACTGACACTTCAATGGTGAGTTTGTCGAGTTGATCTTTTGTCAGTGGCATAAACCTGCGGTCCTGATAGGCACTGGCTCTTGCTTTGTTGTGTACTTCCAGTACCAGAGGAGAATGGGCCGCTATTGTACCGAGACAACCTTGCAGTTCACCATTAACTTCCAGGGTGACAAAACAGGCGGCAGGTTTTAATAATTTTTTACTGTATAAATCAAGCTGCGGAGCGTTTATTTCACCATTCGATAAATGTCCTCGGATGGCTTCACGAGCGATATCCAACAGTTGGGTTAGTTCCCCTTTACTTAATTTCTGATATGAGATAACTGACATATCCTACGACTCTCTCCTTATCTCCGGCGGTGTCACCGGAATTTTTTAGATCCATGCGTGTGAGTTGGTAGCCCCGTTTCTTTGCAAGTAATAGCAGTGCATTTATCCCGGTCGAGCCACAAGCCTGCTCGGGTGTTAATGACGATTGAAAATGTTCGATTAAAGAGCATGTGTGTTTATCGATGTGTTGTGCTTCTGAATAAGGGTGAAAATGGCTCAGATCGCTGCTGACAACCAGAAGGGTATTTTCCTGCTGCCACAAGTCGTCGATGAGATTGGCGACCGTGGCCGGCGAGACATTACCGGTTAACAACGGCAATAAAGTAAACTGATGCAGGCAGGTTTGCAAAAAAGGCAGTTGTACTTCAAGACAGTGTTCTAAGGCATGCGCCTGATCTGACATTTCCACATTTTCTTTTTTTTGTAGCTGTTCAATGGCTTGGGTGTCAATGGGGATATTGCCTAGCGGGGTGGCGAAATAGTGCGCAGAAGGTAGCGCGCAGCCCTGAAAATAAACGCGATGACTTGGCCCGACGAGTATGACTCTCTCGATCTTGTCTGCCAGGCTCTTCAGGTGGCGGTATGCCTGGGCGGCCGTTTCTCCGGAATATATATAACCGGCATGAGGCACGATAAGAGCACGTATCGAATAGTGTAAGGCAGGTTGAGGTTTGAGCCAGTTATCTAACTGACTTTGAAGATGTTGCGCGGATTTATCGTAGAAGCTACCTGCCACTGCCGGGTATCGAATATTCATAGAAATCACACGGTTATTTTCAACGGGACTATATTTAGTATAGGTAGTAAATTTATATTGTGAGTCGTTGAGATGCAATTAGCCCCCAGCTTTTTTAAAACCCAATACTGGCATCGCCTAGATGATGGCAGGGTCATGTGTGATCTTTGTCCCCGCCGCTGTCGATTGCGCGAAGGCAAACGTGGCGCCTGTTTTGTCAGGCAGGCACACGAGGGTGAGATCGTGCTGACCAGCTATGGTCGATCCAGCGGTTTTTGTATCGATCCTATTGAGAAGAAGCCGTTAAATCACTTTTATCCGGGTAGCTCGGTGTTATCGTTTGGTACTGCCGGTTGTAACCTCAGCTGCAAGTTCTGCCAGAACTGGGGGATCAGTAAATCGCGTAAGATTGATACCCTGGGCGAGCAGGCGATGCCTGAGCAGATTGCGCAATCTGCCAAACGTTATGGTTGTGACAGTATTGCGTTTACGTATAACGATCCGGTGATCTTTATGGAATATGCGGTGGATGCCGCACAGGCTTGCCATGAGCTCGGTATTCACAGTGTTGCCGTCAGTGCCGGGTATATCTGTGATGATCCAAGAATGGAATTTTTCCAGCATATGGATGCCGCGAATATTGACTTGAAGGCTTTTACTGAACGTTTCTACCATAAAATTTGTAGTGGGCATCTGGCTCCAGTACTCGATACTTTGCTGTATCTACGTCATGAGACTGAGGTGTGGTTTGAAATTACCACGCTGCTGATCCCTGGTGAAAATGACAGCTCGGCAGAGTTAGACGAGTTGACGCGTTGGGTGTACGACAATCTAGGGCCGGATATTCCGATCCACTTCAGTGCCTTCCATCCGGATTTTAAAATGCTCGATAAACCGAGAACACCGCCTGAAACCGTTCAGCGGGCGAGAGATATCGCGATGAAAAACGGGCTTAATTATGCCTATGTCGGTAATATTTATGATGAAGCGGGCGACAGTACGTATTGCCCGCAGTGTCATCATAAAGTCATATCCCGCGATTGGTATCAGATTGGTGAATATGCCCTGACAGATGATGGTCACTGCCAGCACTGCGGTTATCAGTTAGCCGGACGTTTTTCCGCCAGAGGTAAAGCCTTTGGCCGCCAGCGTATCCCGGTTAAGATCGGCTAGCGTAGTGTGAAAACCTACGGATCTGTTTTGCAGGGTTTTACTCGTCTTTCGATTTCCATTATCTTATTGCGATAACATCAATCAGCCTTATTGGAAAACCATGTCGAAAATTACCATTGAGCAGTTAGCGCAATACCAGAACCTGGTAATCACTCAGCCTCATTGTCCATTCTGCGTAAAAGCGAAAGCTATTCTGGATGATCGCGGTACCGAGTACACCACTTTGGTACTGGGAACGGATCTGGAAAAAACAGAGATGATTGCATTCATTGAACAGACCGTAAATGTCACGGTTCGTACCGTCCCTCAAATCATTATTGATGGTCAGTACATCGGTGGCCACGATGACTTGGTTGCTTTCCTTGAGCGTCAGGTTGATACCGCTGAACTGGGTGATTTCGAACTGTAAGTTTGATATTACTGATCTCCTTAATATCCGGGATCCAGCTCTGATCGTGTATGCCTTAGATTCCGTATAAGTTCGTTCCTCACTTTACGGAATGATCACGTTTTGAGACTGAACGGGTCAAAAACTTCTGTGATTAAGTATTAGGGGATATTTGTTTGTAAGAAGGCTCCTTCGGGAGCTTTTTTTGTTTTCTGTTTCTTGTGCATCGGCACTTGATCCAGATTAAGTTAACGAATTTTGTTACTCACAGATTGAGCTGAAAAGAGGTAAAATAAAGCCAACAATTTACACGATGATATAACGGTTGAATGCGTGATTGAGTTAGGGATAGGTATCGCGACAGTCGTTGTCGCCGGTCTTGCGATGATATGGCTGATGCATTTTCGCGCAGCAGAAAAGCGAAGAATCATTCCGGTAGTGATGAGCCTCTGTCTGGTCGCGGGTTCGGCGGGTTTTTACTGGCAGTTGGGCTCTTCGCAGTACCAAACAGAGCTTGTATCCAAAGTGGCTGACGATGAATTTGCCGGTATGAGCGCAAAGGAGATCAATCAACGTCGTATCGAAGAAATTCAACATAAGATCCGTGAAGATAAACAAAACAGCGAAGCCTGGTACGCATTGGGCAATGCCTATATGTATGTGAGCGAATTTGATAATGCTGCTGTTGCGTTCGGTTATTCAGCCCGTTTGGCAAAGCAACCTCAAGCCAATATTTTCTCAGCGCAAGCGACCGCTTTGTATTATGAAAATGGCCAGCAGGTAACGGAACAGATCCAGACACTTATTAAGCAAGCATTGACCTTGGATAAGGATAACTTACCCGCACTGATGCTGCTCGCTTCCGATTATTTCCTTAATGCCCGTTATCAGAAAGCCATTGATACCTGGCAACAAGCCTTAGACAGCGAGCGCTCTGATCTTGATCGGGTCGCGTTAATTTCATCGATTAACCGGGCGAAGAAGTTAGTTCGATAACGGCGAACACTAACAACTTAAAGCGGGATCTCTGTATACTGCTTGCAACAGTCTTAAGTAAAACTGCGTAGCGACAATTATGAAACTCAATTTTTCCGAATTAAACAAACAGACCAAGAAATCTTTTGGCGATCAGCGTGCGGTCATTAAGCGCGTAATGCAGGGTAAGACCGTGCTGTGTCCGGAATGTGGCCAGCCATTACATCTGGTTCCGCCTGAGACCAGCGATAAGCCGGGGATTGCCTGCGCCAAAGGGTGTACGGCCATTGAATTAGACTTTTCTTAATTTATTTGAAACAAAAAAAGCCAGCGTGATGCTGGCTTTTGTATTTCTGTGGTATCCGTCAAGTCTTAATAAGTCGCTTCACGCTCATTTGCTTGCTTATTCCACTCTGGAACAACGGTTTTCAAGAAGTCTTCCTTTTCAGCGTTGAGCTTATCCATATCCATACCAAGCGCTTGTTGTGCTTTAGCTTTGGTTGAAATGTCAGGAAGCTGAATTTCTGCCGTAATGCCTTTGGTTGCCAGCAGACGAACCACTTTCGTACGGGCATCAGCCGCTTTATCAAGTGCGGTACCAAGAATACGTAATGCAACTTCAGGCGCATGCATGTGAACGCCATGAGAAGCGATAGCGTAATCCCAGCGCCACTGAGCATGACGGATATCCATCTGGATTGGCTTCATCTCTTCTTCCGTCGCACCGGCATCCCAGGCTGCTTTTGCTTCAAAGTGAGCGGCAACAATTTGCTTCTCAGCTCTTAGCTTCATTTCTGTTACGCTTGCCTTGCGTTCCGCGACAATGTCTTGCATGGTTTTCTTGTCTTGGGTGTGGCATTGGGCACAGGTGTCTTCAAAGCGATCAAAAGGATTACCGACTTTGTGATCGGTAAACACGGTACCGTCTTCGTTTTGTACCTTAGGCATATGGCAATCAATACAAGTGACATTGTTTTTACCATGAATGCCGTCACGCCATGTTTCATAACCCGGGTGCTGTGCTTTCAGCATCGGTGTTTTAGAAACGGCATGAGTCCAGTCTTTGAAACCAAGCTCATCATAATAAACTTCCATTTCATCAACGGTGGTACCTTTGTCCCATGGGAACTTCACGGATTTATTTGGCCCGGTGAAGTAGTACTCGACGTGGCATTGGCCGCAGACTTGCGCTTGCTGATCGAAGCGAGACTGATCTTCAAACTTTTTACCGATGGTTTCCATCGCACGCGCTGCATAAGGGCGTGATAGCTGAAGTGCCGGCTGACCCTCAGCAAACTCTTTGCTTCCGCTATTGTGACAGTCTGAGCAACCAATAGCATTGTTGATTTCAGCGCCCAGGCGAGCCCATTTGCCTTCGAAGTAACCGTCTTCACCTCGTTCGTCAATTACACGAGCCACATCCGGGCTCTTACAGCTCCAGCAAGCCATAACCATTGGGCCAGATTTTTCATCTTTCGGACCGCCGGTACGCAGGGTTTGACGTACATCCGTCACTGCATAGAAGTGGCCACGAGCTTTATTGTAGTCTTTAGAAAAACCATAGCCCGCCCAGAGAACCACCATATTGGGATCTTCCTCTAGCCCGTCTTCAATCTGCTCGCTTTCTTTTGTTGCTTCCCAGGTTTTATATTGATCTCCATGGGTCTTCGCAAATTGTTCGTTGCGAGGCTCAAAGCGCATTGTTTCTTTCTGCTCCGCGGTTGCGGTCTGTTCAGAAGTCGCCAACGCATTAGTCGATAAGCACAACGCTGACAAGATAGCTGCCACTGCGACAGTATTTCGCGTCCATTTCTTACTCACGATTTGTCACTCCAGTTTTCTAATTATTAAATAAGCCAAGCGTTGTGAATGCGGCTAATTAAGCAAGAAGAATTGAAGTTCGGCTAAATAGTATCAAAAAATAAATTGGCATTCATAATTATTAATGTTCTGTTGCTTTGGATTAATCAAAAATGTGATGTCAAAAATGACGAAAATCAATAACCACACCTACCCCTTAAGGGCTATTGTGGGTGTTGATGGCACAAATACCCCTTAAGGGGTATTTACAAATCAGCATAATATGGATGTTTGTTTTCTGGTATAACCTTTACATTCAATGGCTTGCGATGAGATTTTCTTGATCTTAATCATAAAATGTTCATTTCTGATGCTACTTTAGAGGTAATTGTAGTCCGTCTCAATTTTTCATTATTTTAAATATTATTTAATATGCCTGTTGAGCGTTGTGGCTAATCAATCAAGTAAATAAGAATTAATTTCAACTGTGATCAAAGTTCACTTTTTAGTTTTCGCTCCTGGAATAGATAACCGCCGGGATGGAATTGCTCTAGAGGGAAATGACTTCGCAGGCTCTTTATATACAAAATTTAAATATAAGCACCGATTGCAATTTGTCGTATAAGTTTTGCAATTACGGAAGATGAAAAGGTGAATAATGGGCAATTGTAAAGTGGCCATTAATACGATGCTTACATTCTTTGTAGCGATCTGTATTTTTGGTTTTTCCATGAATGTTGCCGCCGACTCTGACACGCAGGAAGCCACAGTCGCTGATCCTGTTGTGATAAATCAAGGGTCCGGTCAACATGTTGTCAAATTTATAAGGGATCGAGATTACGCCTGTACACAATGCCACAAAGATGAAAAAGACGTACTGAGAGGGGCACATGCTGACGCCGTTCATGCGCAAACGAACCGAGACGTCACTTGTGTTGATTGCCACAGTAAAGTGGGCAAGAACCACCGTGATGGTGCGGTTGAGGTGACCAAGTTTGCCCTGGCACAGTCAGTGGCAGGTTCTGAGAAGCCTGCAGCTGATCCGGCGTGGATCAAACAGCAGAATAATACCTGTGTTAACTGCCACGAACCGAAAGATCTGAGCGAGGCTAACTGGACGCATGATGTGCATGCGCTGGATTTATCGTGTGCGTCTTGCCATACCATGCATCCAAGTGCCGATCCGATGAAAGGTATTGAACGAAAGTCGAAAATTAAGATGTGCGTCGACTGTCACTCAGACCTGAAAAAAGAGAAGTAGGAGGTGATGGTATGACGTGTTCAAGACGAAATTTTTTAGCTGGTGCAGGCGCCGTGATTTTTACAACGGGCGTGAGTGCAGGCGGGTCGCTATTAGGACGTCAGTCACTGGTAGCTACCATGGAAGACGGAACTAAGCGTTATGGCATGGTACATGATGAAACATTATGTATCGGTTGTACTGCTTGTACCGATGCGTGCCGTGAAGTTAACAAGGTGCCTGAAGGGGTATCCCGTTTAGAGATTGTTCGCAGTGAGCCACAAGGGGAATACCCTAATGTGGATTACCAGTTTACCCGTATTTCCTGTCAGCACTGCGACAATGCGCCATGTGTTCATGTTTGTCCTACCGGGGCATCTTTTAAAGATCCCGCAACAGGCATTGTGGATGTCGATCCATTTAAATGTGTCGGTTGTGGTTACTGTCTGGCGGCGTGTCCTTATAAGGTCCGTTTCTTTAATCCTGAAACAAAAGCCGCTGATAAATGTGATTTTTGCCGTAAGACCAATCTTAAGGAAGGTAAGCTACCTGCCTGTGTTGAATCTTGCCCAACAAAATCGCTGACGTTTGGTGATTTGAATGATCCAAATAGCAGTGTTTCCAAGTTGTTGGGTCAAAAAACAGTTTATCGTTCGAAAGTGGAATTAGGTACGCAGCCGAAGCTGTATAAAGTGCCTCATGGAAAAGGGGAGATAAAAGGATGAGTATGACATTTGCCGATGCCTTTTATTTTGACTCATTAGTTTGGGATTGGATCATCGCTATTTATCTGTTCCTGGCCGGTATGTCTGCCGGGGCCGTGATGATTGCAATTTACCTAAAGCGTAAAGTCGTTCAGGGTCACCCGAGTGCTAATGGGATCATTAAGGCGACAGCCATTCTTGCACCTTTTGGCATCATCGCGGGTTTAACGATCTTGATTTTTCACCTGACAAAGCCATTGTCATTCTGGAAGATCATGATTTTCTATAACACCAGCTCAGTGATGTCGATGGGGGTTCTGTTATTCCAGGTGTACATGGCGGTACTGTTTGCCTGGTTAGCGATCATTTTCAAAGATGATCTGCTTAAGCTGTTGAATGGCCGATTACCCATTGCCGATAAAGTTGTTGGTCTGATCAGTAAATATGAAAATAGCATCGAGCTGTTTCTGGGCTTTTTAGCAGTGATGCTTGCAGCCTATACCGGCTTCCTGCTTTCAGCACTGAAAACCTACCCGTTACTGAATAACCCGATATTGCCAATTCTGTTCCTGTTCTCAAGCTTGTCGTCAGGCGCTGCCGCCTGTTTGTTGCTCGGCATTATTGGGTTCAAAGAATCAGCTCATAGCGCGTGTGTAAAATGGATCCACCAGTTTGAACGTCCGGTTGTGATATTTGAATTGTTTGTCCTGTTTGCCTTTTTCTCTGGTCTGTACTTTGGTGGCGGCCAGAAAGAAGCGGCGGCTATCGCAGCGATTGGCGGGGGGTTCTGGGCGACCTGGTTCTGGTATGGTGTTATTGGTGCCGGCATGTTATTGCCGCTTGGCCTGAACGCAATTAGTCCGCAAGGGGTTAAGCACAATAAAGCTTTTATTATGCTGGTGACGTCCCTGAGCCTGATTGGTGTTCTGATGTTGCGTACTTTTATTCTGTACGCAGGACAAATGACGCTCGTCTAGTGACCTGACAGGTAAGATAATAATGAAATCGGCACGGGTAACCGTGGCGATTTCGTCTGTCTTGTGCTGATAACCTTGGGGGGAATTCCGGCCTTTTATGATCGAGTTCAAGGTCGGTTCTCCAGCGTTACTGGATGATGATTGCAGTTCATGATTAAAAGGAAATTGAATGATCCCTGAAGTCGGACATTACGCATTAATACTCGGGTTTGTTTTTGCGTTAATGGGTGGGACGATTCCGCTATATGGTTTAGCTAAAAAGGACTCATACATTATCCGCTATGCATGGCCGTTAAGTTATGGCGCTTTTTTCTCTGTCACGACAGCAATTGTGTTGCTGGGGTACAGCTTCGCCGTTGATGATTTTTCTGTTGCTTATATTGCACACCACTCGAATTCTCAGTTACCGCAATTTTTCAAAGTGGCAGCTGTATGGGGCGGCCATGAAGGGTCATTTCTGTTTTGGTTATTTTCGTTAACCGGATGGGCGGCGGCAGTTGCCTATTTTTGCCGTAACAAAAATGAACAGTTTATTGGCCGGGTGCTGGTGATTCTGGCATTGCTGGCAGCAGCCTTTAGCCTGTTTACCCTGCTTGCTTCTAATCCCTTTCTGCGTTTATTTCCGATGCCTGCAGAAGGGCGTGATTTAAACCCGATGTTGCAAGATGTCGGGCTTATTTTCCACCCGCCGATGCTGTACTTGGGATATGTCGGTTTTGCTGTCAGCTTTGCGTTTGCTTTATCGGCGCTTACAACGACCAGCGATACTGTCAGTCCGGCATCCTGGGCGCGCTGGAGCCGACCATGGACACTCAGCGCTTGGGTTTTCCTTACCGGAGGTATCGCGTTAGGTTCATGGTGGGCATATTATGAATTAGGCTGGGGCGGCTGGTGGTTTTGGGATCCCGTTGAGAACGCTTCGTTAATGCCGTGGCTGACGGGTACGGCATTACTGCACTCGCTGATCATTACCGAGAAACGCAAAGCCCTCACCAGTTGGACACTGTTACTGTCGATTTTTACTTTTTCACTGAGTTTACTCGGCACTTTCATTGTCCGGTCCGGGGTCTTGACCTCAGTGCATGCGTTTGCCGTTGATCCGACACGTGGTTTAGCCTTGCTCGCTATTCTCGGTGTCATATTACTGACATCACTGAGCCTGTTTGCGCTTCGTTCCGGGCAATATATCAAACCTGTTCGATTTGGCTTTTTGTCTCGCGAGGCGGCATTTCTTGCGGGTAATAGTTTATTTGCCGTGGTGACGTTAACCATCCTGCTCGGAACGTTTTATCCGATGGTCTTTCAGGCGCTTGGCTTAGGTAATATTTCTGTCGGGGCACCGTATTTTAATAGCTTGTTTATGCCGCTGAGTTTCATGCTTTTTGCGTTTATGGGTTTAGCCCCGTTAATTCGCTGGCATCGTGCATCTTCAGACAACTTCATTACCCGTATTCTGGCGCCTATGGCGGTTTCTGTCGTATTGGGCGTTGCGCTGTCAATCATGATTGAAGATGGAATTAATCTGGTTGTATGTATCGCTTTCATTATGGCGTTATGGATCACGCTAACCTCGGTGCAGACTTTATATATGGATCAGAAGTCACGCAAAAGCTGGAAATTTGATCGGAAATGTTGCCGTCAGCTGGCAATGGTCACCGCCCATGTCGGGGTTGCTACCGCCTTGGTCGGGGCGACGCTGGTGAGTTACTACGCCGAAGAAGTGACTAACAAGATGGGGCCCGGTGATCAGCTGGCGCTGGGTGATTATCAGTTTCATTATCGCGATACCGAGTTACTGATTGGAGCAAACTACACCGCAGAACAAGCCAATATAGAGGTCGTACAAGAAGGCGCAAGCCTTGGCATGATTGAACCTCAGCGTCGCCATTACACCGTGCGTACCATGAATATGAGTGAGCCGGGCATTCGATGGTTCTGGCATGGCGATATCTATATCACCTTGGGGGAGAAGCTTAATCGCACAGATTATGCGGTCAGGATCCAATATAAACCTTTTGTTCGCTGGCTATGGCTGGGCGGGATATTAATGATGTTAGGTGGAACGCTTGCCGTATTAGTCCGAATTAACGTTAACGTTTACCAGCCTTCGGAGAAAAAAGAACAATTAATATCGACGATTGTTATTTGGAAGTAAGAAGAGAAAGGATTCAAGATAATGAAAATAATCCGCTTTCTACCACTTGTTATGGTCTTAGCTGCCGGGTATTTACTGGTGCTGGGTATGGAAAGCAAAAATGCGTCGGTTTCTTCGCCCTTGGAAGGCCAGCCAGTGCCTGAATTTGCGTTACCAAGCCTGCAGTACGGGCAAAGTACGATTACTCAAGCCAGCTTGACCGGAGACGTTCAGCTACTGAATGTGTGGGCCTCATGGTGTGGTATTTGTAAGTTGGAACATGAGTACCTGAAGCAATTGGTTAGCCAACAAGCCATTCCAATAGTCGGACTGAACTATCGAGATGACAGGCAGGCGGCATTGGATGAGTTAAAGCAATCGGGCAATCCCTATCGGCAGGTGATTTATGATCCCCAGGGGGCGTTAGCACTGGATTTAGGCGTCTATGGCACCCCTGAAACGTATTTGATTGATAAAAATGGTGTCATTCGTCACCGATATACGGGGGCATTAACCCCGACCATCTGGCAACAACAATTTGCACCAAAAATAGAGCAGTTAACGAGCATTACCCTATGAATAATCCGTACCTTAAAATAGCACCGCTTTTTCTTAAAAATCATATCAAAGCCTTATCGGCGGGAAGCGTTTTAACGTTATTGGTGCTCTTTTCTTTGCTCGGCACTGTGCAGCCCGCGTATGCTCAGGCAGATCAAACCTTTATTGCCGCAGAGACTCGGTTAGTCGAATCGGTGGAAACTTTTCAGTTTCGTTCGCCTCAAAAGCACAAACGGGCGATGGTTCTGGCAAAGAACCTGCGCTGCCCGCAATGTCAGAACCAGAATCTGATTGAATCAAACTCGCCAGTGGCAAAAGATCTGCGCCTGAAAGTCTATCAGATGGTGAATGATGGAAAATCCGATCAACAAGTTATTGATTTTATGACCAGTCGATTCGGTGATTTTGTGCTATATCAGCCAAAATTCGGGCCCAAGACTTATGTACTGTGGTTGGGGCCGATCCTGATATTGCTTGCATTTGTCTGGGGAACAGTACGATCGATTCGTCGCCATCAGGGACAAGATTAAGAGATGGTGGGATTTCAGCTTAAATAAAACATTTCAGCACTACTTTTTTACCATTCTCATATGCTGCTCATGCAACATCCAGCTTGTTTTCTATACTGGAAATTGTTCTCGGTACCAGGCTGGGACTCAGGCGCAAGCCAACGCCTATATGAGAAAGGTGAAACAATGATAAATAAAGGGATTATGTTGATTGTAATATGCTGTGCGCTGCTTGGCGGTCTAGCAAGTGCTGCGGGTGGAGGAGGTGTAATTGCCGATATAATTTAAATTGATCGCACTGTTCTATTCAACAGAATAACAGTTTTTTCCGTTTCGTTTTGACTGGTAGAGTGCAACATCTGCTCGTTTGTATATTTGATCAACACTATAGTCACTTTCTTTGAAATAACCGATTCCAATACTAATTGATAAATCTAAGCCTGATTGTTTTTCCTTGGTTCTACGTGCAACGACCCCATTTAGGCGTTTAGCTAGGGCGGAAGATGAAGCTATGGATGCATTTCGGTGGATGATCCCAAACTCATCGCCACCAAGCCGACCCATAATATCAGTATGCCTAATTTCTGATTGGCAAGTGTTTGCGATGAAACGTAAGGCTTCATCGCCAGATTGATGTCCGTGAGTATCGTTAATTCGCTTAAAGTCATCGATATCGATAAGTAAAAAACAGAAGTTTTCCTTATACCTTTGAAAGGTATAAAATGCCTCACTCAGGTGTTCGAATAGTTTCCTGCGATTGAATGTGCCAGATAAGGCATCAACCTCGGATTTATATTTTAATTCTTTTTCTAGCTCATGGCGTTCGGTTATATTTCTCGCCACCCAGACAACGGCTCTTTCTCCGTAGTGTAAAGATTTTAGTGGGTTTACACGACCTTCAAACCAAAGGCTTCCTGGTGGCCCTGATTCATTATTGATATTCTCTACATCATCACCAGCGAGGGTATACTCAAACACCATCAATTTATTTTCAGATAGAGTCTCTTGTATCCGATGGAGAAACCAAACGGCTTTGTCGTGAGGTAAAACATCGAATAAGCTCACACCTTTAAGTACAGAACCATCATGATAAAAATTTGAGTCTTGTCCGCCAAAGATATCAGCATACCGTCCTGATTCTGTGAGAATAAACACCACATCAGGCAGTGCCGCAATTACGGCTGCATACTCATCACATTCCCTTGCCGTTTTGACCATAGGCACACAGGCTCTGCAAAAAATCCGACTATTAATCTATTTATAACTTAAATTTTTAGCATTGCACATTATTTTTCAATGCCGTTCGGCCAGCCAGTTAATCGATTGTTAGAACCCTCTCACCGGATAAAGTTTTACCATGTAAGCCTTCAAGGGGCCTCCCTCGTATTTAAGATCACACGCCAAGTATCAACAAGCCTGATATGGCGGAATAATTCGCTAAAACTCGTAAAAATGCAGCTCTTTGTTGTGCAGTAAGCTCGCCAGCTTCAATTACTCTTTAATAACAGCTCAATAAATGATGGTGATAGTGTGAAAATTGCATTTTTCGGAGAGTGTATGATCGAATTGAGTGGCCAGCCTCTGCAGCGTACCTTCGGTGGTGACACTTTAAATACGGCATTGTACCTGTCGAGATTAAGCGCTTCTCGCAACCACTCGGTCAGCTATGCCACAGCTCTAGGCATTGATCATATTAGCCAGGATATGCTTTTATCATGGCAAGCTGAACATATTGATACTGCAATGGTGCGCAAAATTGCGGATAAATTACCGGGGTTGTATCTGGTCGAAACTGAGCCGAACGGTGAGCGTCACTTTCATTACTGGCGCAATGACAGCGCAGCAAAGTTTTATTTTTCTGATTCATCGTCGCCTTCACCGTTAGAGCAAGCCATTGATGCCAAGCAGTTTGAGGCCTTGTATATCAGTGGGATCAGCTTTGCAATTCTGGCCGAAGATGCGAAAACGGTATTAATCACTTTGCTTGAAAAACACAAAGCCAATGGTGGTAAGGTATTGTTTGATAATAACTTTCGGCCTCAGTTATGGACTGCAAAGCAAGCACAGTATTGGTATGCCCAAATATACCCTTTTGTTGATATTGCGCTGATCACGGAAGTTGATGACCGACGTATTTGGGGAGAGACGAAAATAGTGGAGCGCTGCCAGCAATTTGGCTGTAATGAGGTAGTGATCAAGCGTGGCAGTGAACCTTGTGAGGTTGTTACTGACTTACAAAGCGATCATCCTGAACGCCATTTTGTGGCGGCGAATAAAGTCGACCCCGTCGTTGATACCTCTGCCGCTGGCGACTCTTTTGCAGCGGGTTATCTAGCCAGCCGTTTAAATGGTGAGTCTGCAGCCTCATCGGCAGAGCTAGGCCATCATCTGGCTTCGATTGTCATTCAATATACCGGGGCGATTATCCCGCCCGAAGCAATGAAGGAGATTATGTAAAGTGGCATGAGTTCAGCGTCAAACTCCTGTTTGATTTATCGTCGCTTCATCTATCTCTTTACCGTTTTGTGCATAAAATCAGCAAACAAACACAATTACTCTATTTTGCAGTTGACTCATGCAGAGCAATCCGTAGAATGCACCCCATACCGCAACGGGGAGACTTGTTAAGCGGTTGAAACTTCTACGAAGTAATGGCGCGTTGGCAGAGTGGCTATGCAGCGGATTGCAAATCCGTGTACCTCGGTTCGACTCCGGGACGCGCCTCCATTCTCTTTGAGAATAAGATGCGACACTAGCTCAGCTGGTAGAGCGCAACCTTGCCAAGGTTGAGGTCACGAGTTCGAACCTCGTGTGTCGCTCCAAATATTGCAATGTCGAGATTGTTGTTTTTAACAAACTCGGTGTTGAAAGATGGTGTCTAACCATCGCAATCAAGAATTGCGTGCCCTGGTGGTGGAATTGGTAGACACAAGGGATTTAAAATCCCTCGGCGTTCGCGCTGTGCCGGTTCAAGTCCGGCCCGGGGCACCATCTAAAACAACAAAGGCTTACCGAAAGGTAAGCCTTTTTTGCATCTGACACTTATCTATTTCAGCGACTTCAATTATCTTGCGGTACTCGGTATATATACGCTCATCGCTGCCAATTCTATTGCCTCAAATCTGTTCATAGCCTGGACATATTCCAAAAATGACGGTGATTGATTGGAAAAGCCGCGCATTACGCCATTGCATACTATCCTTAATTCTTGAAACCCACTTAAGGAGACCATTATGGCTGATATTGAGAAAGACACCACAAACTGGCCAGATCTCGCCGGTGCCCTCTATGACAAACTCACCGAACGTCATGCAGAATTAACGTATGACTTTGATAATGTAGAAATTAGTGTTCCCAGTGGCGCTGGTGAAAAAGCACCGCATTCTACTTGGAAGTTCAATGGCACCATTAGTATTCGAGGCCGGAACCTGGACTAACTGATGCGGTTTGACGTACAGGGTGAAATGGATGTGGAGGTGAATGGCGAACCCGTTCACCTTTCTGCATGTGGCAGCAGGTTTGAACTTATTCTGCCCCAATTGAGTACCTTATCGACGCTTGCCCGGGCTTTTCCGTACTTCCCGATGGGAGCAGGCAAACTGGCCTTAATCCGTCAGGCGATCACATTTTGTGATCATATCACCATCAAGGTAGAGGATATCACGGTCATGACCATCAACCGGCGCGAAGGAGATCGTTATTTTTCTTTAACCCGTCATCAGGTCGCGTTTGAAAATAAGAAGTTGTGGTTCAAAGACAGTTACAAGCTGATCAGGCACTACTTCAGGTAACCGGATTTGCCAAAGGGCGGATAATTGCCTTATATATCCAATAAATCTCGCCCTTTGGGATCGAGCCCACTCTGAATCCGGCATTTTGGAGTCTATTGGGCATAATAAAATAAATTCAATCATTTTGGTTACCTTCACTTTTGGGCATATACCGCTTCTGATAATTAAGTCGTCTGAATTACGAAAGCGGTATACCCCTGAACGATGGTTAATTGACTGAGAAGAGTGGAAAGATGAAGTTCAACGAGTTAGATGAAAAAATGCGGATTTATGAAACGGCACATGATCATTGTGTCTTACCTGAAATTCATATCATCGCTCGACTGGATGGACGTAGTTTTACTTCTTTAACCAAGGATAAGCATAACTTCAATGCTCCCTATGATCTTAAATTCAGGGACTTGATGCTTGAAACGGTAAAGCACTTGATGCAATGCGGTTTCAAAGTACTTTATGGATATACTTACAGTGATGAGATATCACTGCTTCTTGATGTGAATGATAATACTTTTGAGAGAAAAGAGCGGAAGCTGAACTCCGTCCTGGCAGGAGAGGCAAGTGCAAAATTTAGTCTGTTATTAGGCGATATTGGGGCCTTTGATTGTCGGATTAGTCAGCTCCCGAATAGACAACTTGTTATCGATTATTTCCGTTGGAGAAATGCAGATGCCTATAGAAACGCATTAAATGCGCACTGTTATTGGACTCTCAGGAAGGAAGGAGTTTCCCCTAAAGAATCAGCGGCCGCTTTTATTAACATGCCAGCGGCTAAGAAGATTGAGTTCCTTCTTAATAGAGGAATTAATTTCGATGAGATACCAAGCTGGCAAAAAAGAGGCATGGGTATCTATTGGGAGCCTTATGAAAAAGAGGCAATCAATCCGATAACTGGTGAGGCCGTCAAGGCCAGAAGGAAGCGACTGAAGGTCGATCTAGAATTACCGATGCAAGAGCACTACAGTGATTTTATTGACAATCTAGTGCAGGATGTCAACGAATAATCATCTCTGCTTTGACCAAAGCTGTGGTTGATTGCCGATAAAACAGGCCAGATACAATGATGCCCTGGCCTTAAGTCACTCGCGAGTATGTTACTTATACTCAGCTTCTTTTACTCGAATTTTGCTTTTCGCGATGCTAGTACCGTTAAGAGCGGCAATTGCAGCGTTGGCTTCATCATCTTCAGGCATTTCAACGAAAGCAAAGCCCTTAGATTTCCCCGTTTCCTGGTCTAATACCAGGTTACATGAACCAACGGTGCCGTGAGCTTCAAAGATAGCCTTTAGTTCAGCTTCAGTTGTTGTGCGTGCAAGGTTTCGAACTAATAGTTTCATGGGTTGCCGTCTTGTTAGAAAGTGAATGAGGTGTACTTGCGACGGATTATCACAGAACAAGTGAGGTAAACCAAGCAGTGACGACCTTAGTTTGATTTACAGCCTGAAATCTGTACAGCTGGCTTGTAACACATCTGAGCCATCGCGCGATAAAAAAGAAGGTGACAGAGTGAGAGGGTTCCCGATCCCTCTCGGTATGAACTTGATTAAGCGCAGCGCTGTTTTTTGTTTGGTGTTTCTGCCGCAGGGCTATTGAGGCTGACGGCTGATGAAGAACGGATCATTACAGCCATCGCTACAATAACGGTGACCACACCATAACTGACTTGTGACCACGATTCGGCATGACCATTAGCCTGGTTGACCATCAGTACCATGACCGGGATCAGGTAGGTATAAGCAGAAACCTGTACTGGAGTGAGAGCAACACATGCTTGCTGGAATAAAAAGAAGCTCAGTGCCGTGGCGAAGACGGCCAGATAAGCAATGCCCAGCCAGACATCAGTGGAAATGGCACTCCAATCCGTTGCCAGCAATGTTGTGCTGGTACCGAGTGTCAAAACAACGGTGGCACAAATGAGCGTCCAGCATGTCATCGAAAGAAATGATTCGCCTCGATATAATGTTTTTGCGGCGATGGGGTTCAGTGCCATTGCAAAACAACCAAACAGGAAAATCTTATTCGATGACGTCAGTGATAACGAGGCCACGGCAGATAGATCTCCGCGAAAGATAATTAATCCCGCCCCCAGCATTCCGCCTATGAGCGCAAATGAAATACTAAGCGATGTACTGCGTTTAAATATAATGGCTGCCAAAATTGCGCTCATCAGCGGTACCGTGGTGTACAGCGCACTGGTATCCAACGCGCTTGTATCTCCCAGGGCAATAAACATTGCGACAAAGTAGGTTAGCGAAGGCAGGCAGATCAGGGTATAGCGCCCCAAGTCTTTTAAGGCCGGCAATCGAAATTGGCCTTTACAAACCAGCAGAGTAATAAACAATAAACTGGCTAGTAAATAACGCATCCATGTTACGACCAGCGGGTTAAGTTCCGCCGTAATGTAGCTGCCGATGGGAAAAGACAGGCTGATGAGCGCAGTGAATGCCAGTAGCTTCAAGTGCGCGGGATAGTTTGGTTTCATGTCAGTATACTTAATGGTTGAATCAGGGGGATCCAGCTCTAACCGCGTGCTCCTGAGATTCCGTATAAGTTCGTGCCTTTCTTTACGGAATAACGAAGGTGGTGACTGAACTCGTCAAAGTTCTGTGGTGAAGTGCTAGTGGCCAATAATAAAAGAAGCACTATAAAGAAATTAAGTATTAATACAATGGCTTTTCCACCAACCACAACCAATATAGTCACGCCTAAAAAACAACAGCAAACCGAATGACTTCTGTAAGCTATACCCAACTCGCCTCAAGATGCTCGTTTCTGCGAGAATTTCGCATGACTTTCAACGCTGCTCACTGGAAAGCGGTTGGGTTCCTCATCGGTTTTTGGTTGGAAAACAGACTTGTGCTCTAAAATCGTTGTCAGGGTATTTTTGAAGATAGGGCGGGCGAATTTATTGTGGTTCACGTATCATCGATGGCAGGGTGGAACAGCCAGCTTTGCTCGGTTGTTCCACATTATGTCAGCAATTTTAGGTTTTAAATGCAGTTATATAAACAAGATGCGGTTGAATGGTTGTCGACACTCCCGGATGGGAGTGTCGATTTATTCATCACCGATCCCCCCTACGAATCACTGGAAAAACATAGGGCTATCGGTACGACGACACGCCTGAAAGAGAGCAAGGGATCGAGTAACCAGTGGTTTACAATCTTTCCGAACGAAAGATTTGAAGAGTTTCTGGCACAGGTGTACAGGGTTCTAAAAAAGAATAGCCATTTCTATTTATTCTGTGATCAGGAAACCATGTTTTATATAAAGCCTATTGCAGAGCAAGCAGGCTTTAAGTTCTGGAAGCCCATTGTCTGGGACAAAGTCGCCATTGGGATGGGCTATCACTATAGAGCAAGGTATGAGTTCATTCTCTTCTTTGAAAAAGGGAAAAGAAAACTCAACAATCTCGGTATTCCCGATGTGTTAGAGCACAAACGAGTCTATCGGGGATATCCGACGGAGAAGCCGGTCGCTTTGATTGAGACGCTGATACAACAAAGCAGCTCAGTGGGTGATGTGGTGGTTGATCCGTTTTTTGGTTCGGGAGCGACATTGATTGCGTCAAGTAATTTAGAACGGATAGCCTGGGGCAGTGATGTTTCAGACGATGCTCACGAGTACCTCAGACAGCGTCTTATAAAAACAGCATAAAGACACTGTACTAATACACTGCACTTCACATTTTAGTTTAAAGCGAAAACGCGGAGTCGGCATTACGTGCATTGCAAGAGTTTAAATCAATCGGCCCACCCATTCATCTGACCCCTGTATTTTGCAGTGGTTTGGATTGTGGTTGAAAAACATACACTGCTCTCAAATTTCCATAAAAATCATATGGGAATACCTCCGTCATCTACACTTGATCTTGTAATTGTTAAGTTACATTTAGAAATAAAATGTAATAAAAATGAGTGGTGTGAGTGAGGTTCGTTATGGACAATGGATTATTGGCTGTACGATGCTTATGTTTTGCCTTTGCGGCGATGATTTGCACGGTACTATTATCGTGGCCGACGACGGTTAGTGCTGAACCCAAAGCATTGATTATGAAACCCTTTAAACAATTAAGTGATGAAAGTAAGGAGTGTGCTGCGTGTCATAAAGAAAAAAACCCTTCCATTTACGCCCAGTGGGGGCGTTCTAAGCACTATGGTGCCAATGTTGGTTGCTATGAGTGTCATAAAGCAGATCCCGGAGATAAAGATCTGATCACGCATGAAGGTGTTGATATCTCAGTGATTGTTTCACCCAAAGATTGTAGTCAATGCCACAATCAGGAAGTCGATGAGTTCTCGAAGAGCCATCATGCTAAAGCTGGGCAAATCATTGGTTCTCTGGATAATTTCCTTGCCGAAGTGGTAGAAGGTGCTTTAACCATGAATGGTCAGTCACCCGTCGCAGTGAATGGTTGTTGGCAGTGCCATGGTTCAGAAGTTAAAGTGCTGGAAAATGGTGATTTGGATCCGACTACCTGGCCAAATACCGGAATTGGACGTTTAAATCCAGATGGCTCGGTAGGGGCTTGTACTGCATGTCACCAGCGACATGAGTTCGACATGGTGCAGGCTCGTCGCCCGGAAGCATGTGGTAAATGTCACCTTGGTCCTGATCATCCGCAAAAAGAAATCTATGAAGAATCGAAGCACGGTATTAGCTTCTTTGCGCATGTAGATCGGATGAATTTGGATTCGTCTAAATGGGTGGTCGGTGAAGATTATGATGCTGCGCCAACGTGTGCAACGTGTCATATGTCAGCTACCCGTGAATTACCAGTGACGCATGATGTTGGTGATCGCATTTCGTGGACATTGCGTCCGGCGATTTCTGAAAAGATCGATGCGAAAGATCTGGCATCCGGTAAAGAGACCAAGTCGTGGGAAGCGCGTCGTGCTGATATGCAAAACGTGTGTCAATCGTGTCATACCAAGTCGATGATCGACAATTTCTATATTCAGTTTGATTCGTTGGTTGAGCTTTACAATGATAAGTTTGCCCGTCCCGGCAAAACATTGATGGCGACGCTGAAGAAGGAAGGGATGCTGACTGAAACCGGCTTTGATGAAGAGATTGAGTGGACCTGGTTCTACCTCTGGCATCATGAAGGTCGTCGGGCTCGTCACGGTGCGGCCATGCAGGCGCCTGACTATGTGCAGTGGCATGGTATGTACGAAGTCGCTGAACGCTTCTATATCGAGATGGTTCCTCAGTATATTGAAACGGTTGAGAAGGCTGAGCATAACGGTAATGCTGAAGGGGCGAAACGTGCTCGCCAGGTGTTGCAGGATATTCTCGACAAACCTGAACATGCCTGGTTCAGCGGTAAAGAACCGGAGTCAGTAAAAAAGGCACGGAAAGAAGCCCAAGCAGCCTTTAAAGCCCGCTATTTAGGTGAAAGCAAGTAATTATCCGGGGAGGTCAGCGTAAGCTGACCTGACTCCTAAGTGAGGAACGATGGGAGATGAATTAACTCGGACGCAACGCTTGTGGCGATGGCTGAAAAAACCGCTGCTGCTGGGTATACCAATTGGTATCTTCCTAGCGTTGTTGGCAGTGGGAGCCTTTCAGGGGGTGATGGTTGCGTCCAATCAAAATACATTCTGTTTTAGCTGCCACCTCAGCATGGATACCATCGTACAGGAATACAAGGCATCCCCGCATTATCGAAGTGATGATGAAGTACTGGCGACCTGTGCAGACTGTCATGTACCCCATGGTTTTATCGATAAGATGAAGGTGAAAATTGCTGCGACAGCAGATATCTATCATATGATGGTGGGTACGATTAATAAGGAGAACTTCGAGCAGCATCGACCCAGACTGGCGAAAATGGTGTGGGAAGATATGTTAGCTAATGACTCTGAAGCTTGCCGGTTTTGTCATGTTGATGATAATTTCGATTTGAGCAAGCAGCCCCAGCGAGCAAGGCTGAATCATGAACTGATGGAAAGCCGTGGTGAAACCTGTATCAATTGTCATACAGGGATTGCCCATAAGCGGATTACTTTGGAGTAAAGGGATCTGTTGGCAAAAAGGGCTGCGCCAAGAGCGCAGCCCTTTTATTGTAAGTCTTAAGTATCTCCCAATTGGCATCATTTAAAACAAGTCTACTTGCAAGCACTTAAGTGAGTTGATGGTTCAAGCCAGACACCTTCTCTTTTAGCCACTATTTGAAGAGGCGTTAAGCGGTAAGTTATCGTGATTTACACATTCAACCTGACGGGGTCAACATTGTCGTGGTGGCTGTAAGTGGTTTGGCTGGCGGACACTGTGTTTTTTTTCGCACCAGCGTCGCTTTCAGATCGAGGATTTTTCGTTTATAAGTCGCTCTGACTAACTGAAAGTCAACACTGGGTGCAAACCAGAGCACCACTTTGCGATCGCTTTTCTTTATTTGCTCGACACGAATAGTGTTAATGTGGCCAAAATTGGTGTTAATGGTTTCTTGTCCTTTCACCGCAAAGTAATAGTGATTCACTTCATCAGCCTCTTGTAGCATGAAATCAAAGGCTTTATCCCCATTGATTAAGTGGAACCGCATTTGACTAGCGACAGCATCGCCATCGAGTAGTGGCATATTATTATCAAAAAAGGTCAGGGTTTTACCGTCATTCGAGACGGAAGAACGACGACCGTTGTCACTGAATTTAGCGGAAATGTTTCCTGCCATAATCCCCGAGATCGTCCGGTCAAACGACTGAGTCAGAAACATGTTTGTTTCTGGTGACCATTCTACTTTTGATTGTTGTTTCAATGTGGATTTTGTCACCAGAACATCGACTTTGCTGTAGGTAGAGATGTCGACGTTGCCTTCATTCCAGTTCAGCTTTCGTTCGAGTATGCCAATTTTATGGTTATGAAAATAGACATCATAAGTCAGTGTCTTATTGCACTGGTGGTATTGGGCAGGCAAAGCGGCATACAGCAATGATGAAAAGCTGCTGAGAAAGACAAATATAGACAAAATTATACTTTTCACCGTACCTCCGGGGAATGATGGTTTATAGGGGATAAGTAAACGGTAGCAGTGTGTGTGGGTTAGTGCAAAAGGCAATGAAATCTGCCGTTAATAACACCAACACTAACACAAATATTATTTTTTCAGCAGACAATAGCGTGGGAGGCATGTCGATGAATATTTACTGTGCTGCATATTGAAACCTCACTATGAATAAAGACAATTGTCATATAGTCGAGAGTAGATAAAAAAACTAAAATAATATGCTTTTATCATTATAAAATATATAAATCAGTGTGATACGAATTTTATTTATTCGTTCGGAATTTGACTTTTTGTTTATTTACGAAGTAAGGCTTTGTTTCTTCTAGACTTCGTGAAAATCTGCTTTACCTCATTCAGATGCCATTTTAGTGTCGGTGATTTGACGATTTAAACACTAACTCCTATTTTTATTTAGGTTTAACTGAGAGAGGAGCTGGCAATGAAGAAAATGAACTCGGCATATCGATTAAGAATCATCAAAGAAGTAGCAACAAGAAGACGTCTGACAGAACACGATGATCCGATGGCTAATCATATCTCTCAGCTACTCGACTCTCATTCCGGAGGGGGCTCCCATCCTGAACCTCTTAATTTTAGTGGCAACCATTATGATGAGCGCATCGGTGGCTGGATAAGTAACTTCTGGGATATGAAATAACCAGAGGCGAGTGGCGAGGCTCTAGAGCATAGCCTAGGGGTTCGCCTCTCGAACGCTCTTTGTTTTTTCACCGAACGCTGGAACAAAACCGACGACTAAGGTACATTGCTCCGTCAATGTTTTGTTAGGTCGACGAATGAACTACGTAGAGTTAGAGCAGTATTCTCGCAGGTGGATTTTTACCCACGCTTCAATGCCGGTTGCAGCAGATGATTTAGAACAAATTAAACCTTTCACTCAAGCGCGTTCTTCCCAAATCTGGTGTGAACATATCAGTAGTCAAAGTCCTGATGCCGACCACTTCGAGAAAGGTGACTGGGCCCACGTTGACAAAATTTGGTCAGAATCCATTGACTGGCAGAATGCCTGGGATAGTGATGACATTGACTTGCCCCCGGAGCTACTCGAGTTTATCAATTGGGAAGACAATACCACGGTATTTTTCTGCTACGAAAAATACAATGTGATTGAGACTAAGTGGGGGGTCTTTAAGCGCAATTGGAAAAACTTTCTTTTCTTTGATGATGGTCCCATTCTGATTGGCCGCAAAAAGAAACAGGCGTTGTGGTTTAATTCCAACGGCACCTTTAAGTGTGGACATCGCGCTTAACGTTTTACAATGTATTTAATCAACAGCCCATAAACTCATCGCAACGATTCCTTGATAGTGCTGTAACGTAGCACAGGGAAAGAGATTAGGGCTGTTTTTTCAGACCTGTGTTTATCGACAGTTTTTAATTGCGCCCATAAGTTCTTCTATTTTGTTTTTGCCAATAACAAGATTTTCTTTCGATGAATGCACGGAGGCTCCTGAACTAATTAAAGGTTGGTTCAGAGGTTTACCTAACACAACAAATAATCGTGTACTTGTATTCCCGGTTTTTATTTGTACAGGCCGTGATGATGTTTCCAATATACCCATTTGACAAGGGTGAAGTTGATTACCATTGATGTAAGCAATACCAGAGCGAAGGTAAATAAACCCGGAAGTTTGGCTCTTATCCGGTTGGTAATGCCAGACACCATAAGGTGTAATAATAATATCGAGATAGGTTATTTGGATACTATAAGAAACGGGGCTTTGTGCGCCTTTATAGGATCCTACCAAGACCTTGGTGGTTGAATCAGCCTCTTCCACTAAGGGAAGTCTGCTGGTCGTGTAGTTTGCACTTGAAGCATCATCCATTTCCCCTTCATTGGCAGGAAGGGCGGTCCAGAGCTGGAAAGTTTCAGCATTGCCATTATGCGGTGTGATGATGTCTTTATGAATGATCCCGCCACCGGTAGTCATTACATGGATATCTCCTCCCTGCAATGTGGTCTGGCAGCCTGATGAGTCGATATGTTTGAGGTTGCCGGCAACAGGGTAGCTCACGGTATCGACACCGGAATGGCCGTGATAATCCAACCCTACAGGCTGTACTGCGCCCTTGGCATCGAAGTGGTCCCACAAAACGAAGGGATCTATTTCTGAGATATTGTCTCTGTTGATGAAGGCGGTCATTGACCCTGTTTTCAATCCGTAGCGGATTTTTATGATCTTTCTTGTGTTCTTCATAATCTCACCTGGGAAGGTTCAACAGTTAAATCATAGCCCTTGAGCTGGAAATAGACCAAGATTTGCCTATGTCTAAACCTCATCAAAATGCATTATTCAGCGCGTCCTCTGAAAATCTTATTTAAGCGAAATGTGTAGGAATGGCATCACAAATAGAATCACTATGCGCTCAAACGGCGGCCTTGATTAAAAGCCACTGAATTTGCACAGAACATTTCATCTGCAGTGGTTTAGGTATAAAGAGCTGTTAGAATTGAAACAGGTTCGCTCTTTTTCAAGGCTAATTTGTGTCAATAAAAGCTAGGTCTGTTTTTAGGGTATGGTTTTCCCTATTTTCTCTCTGTTTTGTGTTTCCTGTATTGGGTAATGCAAGTTTATCAAACGCCACGTCATCAGAAGTCATGTTATCAAACAATACCGTGATTCCCGGTGATATCGTGGGCGCGGTATGTGTCATCCGCCATGCCGATAAAATAGTTATGTTGTCTGAAGTTATCACCCAGAAGTTATCCCTGCCCGGAGGGTACATTGATTCTGGTGATACGCCGGAACAAGCCGCTGCTCGCGAAGCATTAGAAGAAACCGGTTTAGTTGTCTCAGTCGATAAGTTACTGCAGTACCGTGGCCGTGCTGCAATTTATAGCTGCCAGTCGGATACGCCGATACTGGTGTCTTCACAAACGGATCAAACGGGTTTTCCGGTTGTTGCCTCTTGGTTTTCAGAACATTTCGGGAAAGAGGTAAAGCGTGTCTATCTGATCAACCCGAAAGAGGTGTCAGCAAAAGAGTATCGCTATCCGAATGACATTGAACTATTGGTCAAATGGCTTGAACAAACACCGGAAAGTAATATTGAGATCTATGCTGATTTAAGTGAGCGTGTCAGTACACTCCACCGTACAGAGTTGCTCCTTATTCGACATTTTCAGCAATGGATTAAGTCCTGGCCGGATGCGGCTCAGTGGCTATTTGATGGCGCGATGTCAGTTCTGAATCTTCCAGGTGAAGCGGTATTTATTTTAATGCTGATTTCTTTGGTTGTTGGGTTCTTTGGTCCGGTTGCCATGCTGCAACTGGCTGTGATGCTGATAAGTGTCACCTTGGTTGCTTCGCTGATAAAGCATGGGATCAGCTCACCTCGGCCTTCCTACATTATCCCGGAATTACAGCAGATTAATGTCTATGGTTTCGGCTTCCCGAGCGGGCATACATTAATGGCGACGGTGGTATGGGGAATGGTTGGGCTTTTCTGCAAAAGTCGAATGTCAGCAGGCGATCAATGGCACCGTCTCAGAGTGTTCATGATCCCATTCCTCGTTTTCCTTGTTTTAGGACAAGCCGTAGCACGGGTCTGGTATGGGGCACATTTTATCAGCGATATTGTTGCCAGTTTATTGCTAGGCGCCATTATGCTGACACTTTTTGTGAAATGGAAAAATGCGACAGCCTTTTCACTCGCGCAGAGTATTAAGAATAAAGGGTTCTGGTTGCTGGTGACCATCGTCATCGGTCTGATTGCCAGCTTCACTCACAACCCGGTTCATGTTGATCTGTTTGCTATATTACTGGGGATTTTTCTCAGTGCAGAATGGCTGCCGAAACAACCATTAACTGTTTCGCTTATCCGTCGGATCATGATCAGTGTTGCTGCATGTTTGGGGGCTATCGCCATTGTTTTCTTCATTGATATAGTTGCAGAGCGCTCAACGATAAGCCTGATAGTACTTACGCTGCATTCCGTTGGATCGCTGTTAGCGACTATTTGGCTGGTGGCAGGAATGTCTTTGCTTACAAAAAAACTGGCTCAAAAAGCCGTATAGTGAGACGGCGGTTCCTGACTGGTAACACGGCCTGGAATCACCACCGCTATCCAACAACAACTTGATTCCTGCCATTGTTCTTTGCGGTATATAAGGCCTTATCGGCTCTGTGCAATACCGTCTCGAAGGAATCGCCTTTGATAAAATTGGCCACACCTATGCTGGCGGTAATAGTGCTAACATTGCTGACGCGTATCTGGCTGATGTTTTCTCTTAATCTTTGGCAAACCGCAGAGGAAAATTCAATATTGGTACCGGGTAAAACAATTAGGAACTCTTCTCCGCCCCACCGATAAACTCTGTCGTTGGGTCTGAGTGTTTCTTTTAGCGTCTTACTCACGGCACATAGCACTTCATCGCCGGTCTGATGACCAAAGTTATCGTTGATCTGCTTAAATAAATCAATGTCTAAAATTGCCACAGTTAAGGGCTGATAATCGACATTATAGCGTTGAATATGGGCTGCGACCTCGCTAGACGCTGCCCGACGATTGGGCAGGCCGGTCAGAACGTCAGTGTAGGCAAGTGATTGCAATATTTGAGATGCTGCTTTCAGTTCCTTATTGCTCTCGTCCAGCGCTTTTGTCCGCAGCTGAACGGTGGATTCCAGTTTTTGGTTGAACAGGCGAAGTTTCTGTTGAGCGGCAATGCGGCGCTGTATGTTGACTACCAATACTGAAATAATGATAAACAGGAAGATAACGAAAGCGATGGTGCTGTTTATTAAGAAGGTATGTTGCTCATACAAAGAGACGGGTTTGCCTATCACGATACTATCTGGCGGTAAACGGTTCAGCTTGATATCAAAACGTTTTAACTGGTTATAGTCAAAAATCGGCGAATAATTGGCTTTTTGCTGGATTTCGATGTTACTTAAAGGGACGCCATTTAAAATCTTCAGGGCTATTTTGGCCGCATTCTGTCCATGGGTATAGGGGTTATTCATCATGCCGCCTATAGCCCCATTGCCGATCATGAGTGCTCCCCACATACCATAGACTGGCACCTTACTACGATGTGTTAAAATGGGCAGGTAATGTTCATACGAAAAATAGTTCCCTAACCTGTCTTTGTGAATAGCAAGCATGAGAAAAACGGTATCAGAACGCATATTCTCGGCTTTTTGGTAGAGTTCATCTATTGAGAACTGATCCCAGATTTCCAGGGCGATTTGTTTTTTTAGCGGATCATCTTGCCATTGCGACTTGATCTGTTGGGCTCGATCCACCATGCGTAACCCCAAACCTGTGGTATCGCCCAGCATGACGATCCGTCGGGTAGCAGGCTGAAGTTGTAATATAAGATCAAGATTACCCTCGATCTCCATTCCTTCTTCAATACCAGTGATATTGTTTCTACCTTTTAATGTTTCAGGTGCCAAAATATTAACACCGCAAAACACGATAGGTTTACCTGGAAACAGCTTTTCTCCGTATTCAATCATGAAATTGTAAGCGTGATCGTCGCTTGTCATGATAATGTCGGGTTCGTATTGTTGGTATTTGTATAGCAGGAGGTTAACCAATTTGGTGGTGTACGTGAGGTCGTCGATAAACCGCCTTTCATCCATATATTCGATGTAAAGATTTTCAACTGGGATGGAAGTCGTCAGCACATCCTGAATGCCTCGCGTAAGTTCAGCAGTCCATGGGTACTGGGAGTGATAAGAATTTATAAGCAGGACTTTAGGTTCATCTTTCGCCATCGTCAGAAATGGCGCAAGCCACAATAGAAAGAACAATAAATTTTTTGCCATATTGCCTTTCCTTTTATCTAAACAGCGATATATTAACTAATAATAAGTCAGGGAACGTAGACAAACAAGAACTGTATTGATCATCCAATAGAATGAAAATCGCCATCTTACTTATTATGTTGGAAAAATATTTTCATCTACAAAATAAGGAAATGTTATCCTTTTCAATGAAAGGTTCTGGATCTTTGTAATAATCACGATATCTGTCGTACTCAATAAATTAATTCAACGATCTAATCTTATTAATAATAAGGAATCATGTTTGTATTTAAATTTAGATACTGTCGTCTATAAAAACCTACACCCAGGGTGTTGAGTAAACCAATTATACACTTGTATGCATAATTGGTTTTATCGAAGCTTGCAATAGTGAGAAGGTAGTGGCTAGTTTTCGGGCAGATTTGAAAGGAATTAAGGATGAGTACTATCAGTTCGAGTAACTGTTACTGGAAAAACGATTATTTTCAGTTATGATTGGTGTCTTTTTGACTTAGGAAGCAACTAATCACTTCCTGATTTTGATAGTAAATACAATAGATTGAGTAAAGGAATGCAACAAGCTTTTATTAGGCAAGCTGTATATAACAGTAGAAAAATGGTAGTGGCTTATCAGGTCAGTTTTATTAATGAAACAGCACCTTCTAACTACTGCATTCCTGTGAATATATTTAATAACAATTGTGACCCTACAAAATTACAGCAATTACTGAGTAAGATTGGGATAGGTAACTTATCTGAGTCTAGACCCGTTATCGTCATGTTTGATCGGAAAACATTGGCTCATTTAGTGGGGTTTTATTTACCAGTAAAGTCTTTAGTGATCGAAATTTCACCGAATGAACAATTGGATACTGAATTACTTCACCTTATCGTTAAGTGCAAGAATAAAGGTTTTACGATAATAATGGGAGCGGCTGTTCTACTTAGTGAACATAGTGATTTCTTAAATTTGGTCAACTCCGTTAAAGTCGATATTGATAATAATAAAAGCAATAAATTAGATGGCGTGCTTAGTAAGCCATTGCCGGAAAATAAACGGTATATTTTTGATAATGTTCCTTCTTGTGAGGCATATACGGCTCTAAATAAACTATATAAAGCACCTTTTTTCAAAGGAAATATATTTTCAGTACCTGATATGCCGAGAGAAGAGAAAGATAAATTCAGTGACAGTATATTAGTAAAGGCCGCAAGTCATGTAATGAAAGACGGGTTTTGTTATAAGAAGCTTACTCATGTTCTTGAAAAAGATACAAAATTAGCGCGTCAATTGATAATGTCCTTAAACTCTATTTTATATGGCAGAGAAAGTAAGATTAACTCCATAAAGCAAGCAATTTGTTTTATGGGAGAAAATAACATGCGCAAGTTTGTTGCATTGATGGCAACGAAAAGTTTTGTTGTAAAGGCGGATATAGAAGAGTTGTATCTTCAGGCAACAATAAGAGGCCGATTCTGTGAATTACTTGCCATTAATAAGGAAAAAAACAACGCATTTGTTGATAAGGTTTTTATCGTTGGTTTGTTTTCTAAACTTCCTGATATTCTTGGCATTGATATGGCAGAAGCCGTTGAACTACTTCGAATTAATAATATAGTAAAAGAAACTTTGTTGGGAAAACAGACACTATTAAAACCATACTATGATATTGCCTTAAGTTATGAAAAGATGGAATCGGAAAAATTGGTTTCTTTAGCAAAAAAAATTGGTGTCAGTGTTACACACGTTTCTGGCCTATATCAAAGAACACTGGTTGATGTAAAAAATGACAAGTATTTTTAATTGGTTTTTTATAGTGGGCAGCATTATTTTTTAGGCTCTGTCATATATTTTCTTTGACTGTGAAGTACTGTCGGTTAAAATTGTAGCCATATTAGTAACATATCTGCTATTTCTCTTTGTGGCGAGGTAACGGTAATAGCATCGGCCTCAGTGACCGTCAGATGGGGTGATTCATGCCTGGGAGCTTGAGTACCGACGCGCTTTCTCTGAGCTGCTGTAAAGTGTTGTTCAGACCTCTATACTCATGATTACCGGGCCTTTAATGTGTAGAAAAGGAATTTCTAATGTTTACCCGAGCTTTTGATATTGTATTGTTTGGCGCTACCAGTTTTGTCGGTCAGATCACCGCTCATCATATGTCGGATCGTTTTGGTAAAAATAGTCAGGTTAACTGGGCTATTGCTGGCCGTGATCTGAAAAAACTGGGAAAATTACGCCGCCAATTAGGCGGTTCAGCAGAAAATATTCCTATTATCCTGGCTGATTCTGCCGATGAACAAAGTATCAAGAACCTGTGCCAGCAAACCCGGGTTGTTGCTACTACGGTAGGTCCTTTCGATCTGTATGGTGAATTATTAGTAAAAGCCTGCGCTGAAACTGGAACGGATTACTGCGATCTGACGGGTGAAGTTCAGTTTATCAAGCGCATGATAGACAGCTACGGCGAACAAGCGAAGGCCAGCGGTGCCCGTATTGTTCATTGCTGTGGTTTCGATTCTATTCCCTCAGACCTGGGCGTTTTTTTTCTGCAGGATCAAGCACTGCAGCGGTGGTCTGAGCCTTGCAGTCATATTGATATGCGAGTGACAAAAATGAAGGGGATGCTTTCCGGTGGCACTATTGCCAGTATGATCAATGTTGCCAAGGTATTGAAGCAGCAACCTGATTTGAGAAAGCCGTTTAAAAATCCTTACCTGCTGGTGGATGAACTTAAGCGGCCGAAGGAACGGCAAAAGGATTTACGAAGCGTAGAATTTGATTCGCAGGCAGATGCCTGGTCTGCCCCGTTTATTATGGCCGGTATCAATACCCGTGTCGTCTTCAGAACCAATTCACTGCTGAATGATGCTTACGGCCAGCCGTTTTATTACAATGAAGCTATAGTGACTGGCAAGGGTAAAAAAGGGCGCCGCAGGGCAAAAATGATGGTCCTGGGTTTAGCCGGACTATGGTTGGGAATATTACTGGCTCCTTCGCGTTGGTTGTTGCAGAAATTTGTGTTACCCAAACCCGGTCAAGGCCCGTCTGCGCAAGAACAACTGGACGGTTCTTATCAACTTCAGTTTTTTGGTCGTACGGACTCTGGCCGTCAATTAACCGTTGAGATCACTGGTGATCGGGATCCTGGTTATGGCTCTACCTCAAAAATATTAACCCAGGCTGCAGAGTGTCTGGCGTTTGATCTGGAAAAAGAACAGTACCCAGGTGGGTTTTGGACCCCGGCTTCATTGATGGGGAAAAAACTGATAAAGCGATTAACGTCCCATGCCGGGCTCACGTTTAAAGTGTTGGATTAGAAACAGATATTCACCTGCTTAATGTTTGCGGATTCGAATACTGCTCCAAGTCAACTTTGATGCGCTGGCGGGAGTATGTACGAGAGTAAAAAATGCGAGGTGAAATTAAATAAGGTTGGTCGATTCAAAAAGACTATTTTGGTCATGCCGTTATCGTGATGGTCAGCCTGTACAAAGGAATTTTTGATTACCATCGAGCCTCAGCTAACTTGAGAAGACGTTGAGCCATCGGTGCCGTTTGAATACTTGAAAATATTAACTGTTCAATCATCTTCTCTAAATTAAACCGCCTATTAAACTTAAAACAGAACTCTGACAGATAGCGCGGCAGGTGCTTTTTGTTGATTGAATAATATGTTCCGCGCATTGCATTTTTTACCTTGATTATCAATGTGTTAACCCATTTTAAATATGGCAACTCTACACAATCAGCACCCCCGCCGGTCACTATTGAATGGTGAAAACTTTCTGAATCTTCAATACCACGAAAACAAGCAAGGCAATTAGATATAACCAGTGATTTAGGGTATAGATGAGCTTTTGCCCAGAGAGTAAGTTCTTCTTTTTTTAAGCCTTTAACTACGTAGAAACGCATTCTTATTGGATGACTTTCTTTATTCATAGAGACAGCGGCAACAAAAGGACGTTTCCCTTAGCACCGCGTCCTCGAACACTTGAAGCACACCGGGATATCCATATTTCGCTCCCTCTATTAGATCAAAGGCCTAGTTTTATAGCCTGATCTCTGCCATCAGTCTAAAGCCCAGCAACGCTGGGCTTAAGTTTAAGTCAATGAAAAGCGAGAATTAAGCGTTCTTTGGTGGATCGAACGCTGTTAATTCAAGTACTGGGCCTTCGTATTTCTCAATGCGAACAACAGAAGAGTTAGCCGCACAACCGTTTGATAAGCGAGAAGTGGGAATATCACGCGTTAGTACGTTGGGGCCACCGTTCTTACATAGACCTGTTACTTTGTCTAAATCTGGCCATGCACCTTCGTGAACACATACAGTACCCGGTTTGATACCATCTGTGACCACTGCACCGACTAGGATTTGACCACGGTCGTTATATGCACGAACAAGATCGCCGTTCTTTATGCCCCGTGCTTTTGCATCTTCTATGCTGATGGTTATTGGCTCACGGTTAGCCACAGCATACTCTTCACGAAGTTTCGCATAGTTGAATTGGCTATGTAGGCGATGTGCTGAATGCGATGTGATCAGCGTTAACTCATCCTTCTTCGCCCCACCAATCCACTCGTCAGGAGCCATCCAAGTTGGGTGTGCTGGACAGTCTTTTAGACCATAGCCTTTGATAGTTTTTGAGTAGATTTCAATTTTACCACTTGGTGTTCCCAGAGGATTCATCACAGGATCTTTGCGGAATTGCTCGTGACGGACAAACTTAGCATTCTTCTTGTTAGGTTTCATTTCGATAAGCTCATTGAGCTCCCAGAATTTACCAAACTTAGGCATACGAACACGAGCACGTTTCGCCCCTTTTGCTGCTTCATCATAGAAGTATTTCAGCCAGTCCATTTCTTCTTTATCTTCTGTGAAGATGGCACGGCCTTTACCCGGCATAAGAAGTTCAGACATTTGTGCAAACACTTCAAAGTCGCTACGAGCTTCAAACTGAGGCTCAACCACTTTAGGCATTGGCACTAAGTGCGCGTTTGAGTAGTCACCAGTCATGGTCATATCGTTACGCTCAAATGAGGTCGTGATAGGGAATACCACGTCAGCGTGTTTTGCTGCAGCTGTCCAGTAGATTTCAGAGACAACAGAAAGCTCCAGTTTTTGCCACGCCTCAATCTGACGGTTCGTGTCTTGGTGGTGAGTAAAGTTACCGCCGCCAGTCCACCAAACCATCTTCAGGTTAGGGAAGGTTAGCTCATGACCATTGTGCATGTACTTCATGCCAGGGTTTTCAATCGCTTCAACAATACGTGCAACAGGAAGTGCATTAACTGCTTCTTTAGAAGCAGAGCGAGCACCAGACTTGCCAGATTTACCGACAGTTGCACCCATAGCAGGTAGAACGCCGCCGTCTCGAGTTGGGTTACCACCGTTTGAATAGTGGTAAGATAAACCAAAACCACCACCCGGCAGGCCGATTTGACCGAGCATTGCAGCCAGTGTTGCTAACATCCAGTGACGCTGCTCACCGTATTGCTGACGCTGCATAGACCAACCAGACATTAGCATTGTGCGGTTTTTACTAAAGATGTCAGCTAGTAGCTCCATTTGTTTAGCTGGAACGCCACAGATCGATTCAGCCCATGCAGGTGTTTTCTCAACACCATCACTCTTACCAAGTAGGTACTCTTCAAACTTGTCGTAGCCAACAGTGTACTTATCTAGGAACGCTTTATCGTTCTTGTTTTGAGATATTAGCGAGTGAGCAATACCCATCATCATTGCTGTATCAGTAAATGGGTGCGGTGCAATCCACTGGGCAGTATCGCCAAAGAACTCAATAGTTTCTGAGCGCATTGGGTCGATACAGATGATAGTTTTGCCCGCTTTTTTCAGCTGATGGAAGAACTCGATACCTGAGTTTTCATTTGAAGTCCAAGCGATCTTCAGCGTGTTCATTGGATTCATTCCCCAAAGCACAACAACATCAGAGTTTTCAAGTACAACAGGGTGGGTAGTTTGCTGTTCATACACTTCGATAGAACCCATCACGTGCGGCATAATCACCTGAGATGCACCCGTTGAGTAGTCACCTAGGTGACTTGTGTAACCACCAGCCATTGACATGTAACGGCGTAATAGCTCTCGGCCTTTGTGTAATACGCCTGATGAACGCCAGCCATAAGCGCCAGCAAATACAGATTCATCACCATATTCACCACGGATGCGCATGTGTTGTTCGTGAACTAGCTTTAAGGCATCATCCCAAGACACGCGAACGTATTCATCGTCACCGCGGCGGCGAGCAGGGTTTTGTGGGTTCTCTAGGTAGCTTTTACGTACCATTGGGTATTTGATACGTGCCTTTGTATGAACCTGATCTGGGCCGGTAAGTTGCAGGCTGTTAGGAACCGTTTTTGGCAATGCCCCTTCAGTTGAAACAAGTTTGCCCTCTTTCACTATTGCGTATAGTGGGCCCATACGAGAAGCAGTTAAGACACCTTCACCTTTTGTTTTTGCTGTTGCTTGCATTGGCATAATAGAAGTTATGGCTAGAGCACCGGCAGCTATCCCTGTGCCTTTTATAAAACCACGTCGTGAAATATTCGTCATTGTTAATTCCTTTAGACTTATTAAACGTTATTAGTGAGCTGAACCACCCATGTCTTTAGCATGGTTCTGGAAGTACTTCGTCAAGATTTCAAGATCTAGCTCAGAAATATCAGTACGGTCACCCATACCTTTGGCAACCGGGCCCCAAGCGTTCACAGTAAAGTGACCAGCCGGGATCTTAGCGTGACAAGCCGAGCAGTAGACGTTATCAAGTTGCTCTGCATATTCCCAAATAGGGTCTGCGCTTGCTGTTACTGGTGCGTCAATAGTGGCAGTTAGATCGGCGCTTCGCCATTCGTTACCGTATTCATCAGTAATGAATTTACCTACTTTAAGCGCCGCTTGGCCTTTGTCTGAAAGTGTGGCGATAATGGAGCGTTTGCCTTCTCCCATGTAAAGCACTTGTTCAGCGCCTTTCATTTGGAAACCAGAAAGTTTTACCTGACGCTCGTTGTCATTGGCCCTGATCACTTCTAGGTGAACAACAGGGTTGATGTGACCAAGTTCCCCCATTTCAGCCCCTTCAACGGTGTACACTTCTTTTGCATTTTCTGGCGTGGTTTCAGTGTGAGATAGTAGATTTTCGAATGCCTCACTATCTAGTTCAGCAACAGGAGCAAAGTGCGCTACGCCTTTGTGGCAATCAATACAAGTTAAGTTATTGTCTTGTCCGTATTCGTGCATTTTTACAGTATTCTCTGACTGCTCATAAGTGTCCATTGCCTCGAATTCGTGACAAGAACGGCAAGGTGCTGAGTCATTTTTACGCATATGACCCCAAACTGTTTCCGCCATCGCTAAGCGCTGCTTTTCATATTTTTCTTCAGAATCAATCTTACCAGTGACAAATTCGTGATAAATATCTTTTGTTGCTCGGATTTTTGTAAGTATGTAGTCCAGAGGCTCTGATGGAATATGACAGTCAGCACATTCAGCGCGGATACCTTTAGCATTGGAAAAGTGAATTGAACTTTCGTACTCCTCCTGAGGGATTTGCATTGTGTGACAAGAAAGACAAAACTCAGTGCTTGAGGTGGCTTTCATTATGTAGGCAGAGCCACCTAGTGCGGCAGCACCAACAACTGCACCAATCAATGCTATTAGCACAAAGGTTCTTTTTTTCATGTTCATCGAACTTTATATACCCTATGGTGTGTTTTATATTCTCATGAAGAATACCTCTTTATAGTTATAACAATAGTGACTAATGTCACCTAATGAAGCTTGTATTAGTGCACGTCAGTGCATTATGAATAAACGCCATAGTCGAATCACCCCGTTAGGCATTCCGCCTATCCCTTGCCCGTAACGTGCTTTTTTGGGAAAATCTCACCTAACCAACTGTTTTGTTTCAGTTACGGTCTGATGTAAAGTGGCTTCAACCTACTTATTTCATAGCATGAGGCCAGTCGTCGTAGGATACGGCAGCGATACTGGAGCAGATCAAATGCTACTGATTATATTTTGCGTTTTACTCCTTTTTTACCAGTTGCACCAGTTGCTCTCTAAGAGCTAAAGTCTTACCAAGGATTGTCTCTAAAATGTTCCTGAAAATAGTCAATTAATGCTCTGACGGTAGGGGATAGGTGCTTTCTGGAGGAGTAGAGAGCATATATAGTGAGCTCGGCGGGCTTCCACTCAGCAAGAACTGGTCGCAATGTGCCATCTTTAATGTATTTGTTCGCTAGGTAGGTTGGCTGAACAGCAACACCGCCTCCCATAAGGCAGGCATGGAGTAACGTCGTGGCTTCATTGGCGGTAAGCTTGCAATCCACATCCACTGACTCTTGTTGTTCACCATTGGTTAGGTGCCATATGTGCCGTTGAAAGTTCTTATAGCCCAGGCACTTATGTCCCATGAGATCTGTCGGCTTTAAGATTTCATCTCTACTTGCTAAATAGCTAGGAGAAGCAACCAGTACTGACTCACACACTGTAATAGGTTTACCAATCAAAGAGGGTTCTGGATTAGAAGCAATTCGGATAGCGAGATCAATTTGTCTTTCAGTCAGGTCGGCGACCGAATCTTGTAAGTCTATATCGATATGTACTTTAGGGTGCATAGACATAAAGCTTTGAAGCGCAGGTACAAGTTGTGAAAAACCAAATGACATACTGGTCGCTATCCGCACCATGCCAGATAACTCTTCAGTGGAATCACTCAATACAATTAAACGATCCGCCTGTTCTAGCCATGCTTCAACCTCTTTCAAACACCGATCTCCGGCACTTGTGAGCGTTACCCTACGGGTGGTCCGGTGCAATAAACGGCTATTCAACCACTTTTCCATGGCTTCAATATAACGAGTGACCATTGGCCGGGACATCTCTAATCTCTCGGCCGTCGCAGTAAAACTGCCCGATTGAGCGACATCAACAAACACTTTTGCAGCGATTAATCTATCCATTCACTTGCACGAATTAAGAAATAATATTGATCAATTTGGTGTGTTTTTTAGCTTAAGTCAATCTTTTATGATTACGTTCGTTGAAACCAACAACCCTTTTAGTTAAATAAACCAATAAACGGAAATAATTATGAAAAAGATGACTTTATTAGCGGCTTCTATCCTTTTTGCGGGCAGTGCTTTTGCCACAGAGCAAACACCACTGACGTTTGATGTTTATAACGCCGACGGAAACAGCTTCCATGTTAACTCAACGCTAATAGAAGGCGAAAAGGAAGTCATGTTGATCGATACAGGGTTTACTAAAGCCGATGCCCTCCGCATTGCCGCGAAAGTACTGGATACCGGTAAAGAGTTAAAAACCATTTTTATTAGCCAAGCTGACCCAGATTACTACTTTGGTGCTGAAGTACTTCATTCGCTATTTCCAGACGCACAAATTGTTACTACCCCCGCAGTAAAAACAGTGATTGAGCAAAAGTTGCTAACAAAACTTAAAGTGTGGGCGCCACGCATGGGTGACAATGCTCCCATTAAGCCTTACGTCCCTCATGCGATAACGGCGACCTCTCTTACTTTGGAAGGGCACAAAATAGAAATTAGGGGTACAAGCGGCGTTTTAGCACACCGCCCATATTTATGGGTTCCTTCGAGTAAAACGGTATTGGGTAACGTAGCCGTATTTGGCAACTTGCACCTTTGGACGGCAGATGCCCAAACCGATCAAAGCCAAAAGGCATGGAGTGAGCAGCTTAATGAGATGCAAGCTTTACAGCCCGAGTTGGTGATCCCGGGACATATGAAATCAGGCACGGCCTTAAACGTTGAAACGATTCGTTATTCTCAGCAGTATCTTAAAGACTTCAGCCAAGCAAAAACCAGCAGTGAAAACAGTGAGCAACTGATTGGAACATTGTCTAAAAAATATGGAGATCCCGAGTCAATGAATTTAATCATTGGCGCTAAAGTTCACATGGGAGAGATGAAATGGTAACTGTTCACTACTTCTATGACCCAATGTGCGGGTGGTGTTATGGCGCAACCACTCTTATCGAAGCTATCGCCAAAAGTCATCACTTAACGTTGAAACTTCATCCGGGAGGAATGATTTCCAGCTGCGTAGTTGAACCGACTTTCCGTGATCATATTTTGAAAAATGACACCGCGATCAGCGAGCTGACTGGGGCGAGATTTGGACAAGTTTATCTTGAACGCGTAACCAGTACTGATGAGTTTGTTTTGGATTCTTACCTTCCTATTCGGGCAATTCTTGTTGCAGATTCTTTAGGAATGGACCCGTTTCTAATGCTAAAGGCGATACAAAAAGCGCATTACGTTGACGGAAAATCGGTAAATAAACGAACGACGTTAGAAGAGATAGCCACTCAATTAGGATTAGATCAAGCATTATGGAATGAGAAAATGCAAACGGAGGAAAGCTTGGAACACGCTGCGGTCGATAACAGTCATCAATTGATGACTCGATTAAAGGTACAAGGTTATCCGACACTGTTCCTCGAAGATAATGATCAGTTTATCAGATTGCCTCATACGAAATATTATGGCCAAGGAGAAAAATGGCACACTTTTTTGGAAAGCCTAACCTAACGTTCTCCCGTGTTGATTTATCGGAGTAAAAAGCGCCATGTAAACAGGTGCTCCTTCCCTAAAGTTCGTAATCATGCTCTCCCTCCAAACATGTTACGAACTTTTTAAATTGAATAGTCATGTACCTTAAGAGTTTTTCGTAAACGGCTATAAATGATTGCTTTTTGGATATAGTGCGCATCATCTTCTCTCAGCTTGGAATGAGAAAATATAAGTAAAACTCAAAACGAGATCTATCAGACTAAAATCTCGTGAAATTAGAATGGGCAAAAACGAGTTTTTTGAACTGGTTGTATTCATTAATATAAATGGTTACGGCATCAGCAACGGTGAGCCGATGCCATGCCGTATCATCCCCAGATTAAGAATATACCTCTGAAGTTCTTCTTCTCGCTTCAACGCCCACGTAGATGCACGGCTATTATGTCTGAATGTCTTGTACTCAGTCTTAGCGACCTTTATTCGGACGACTGCCTGATAATGACCTGATTTCAGCTTGCGGATTGTCGGTATGCTTATTTCCCAATGTGCTCAAATTGTGCTGTTCACACTGAATGTCAGTGCAAAAGACATAAACGCTATGGTCGTATCACCCAGTTAAGCATTCCACTTATCCCACACCTGTAACTCGCTCATATCTGCCATCATCACCTAACCAACTGCTTTGTTTCAGTTACGGTCTGATGTAAAGTGGCTGCAACCCACTTATTTCATAGCATGAGGCCAGTCGTCGTAGGATACGGCAGCGATACTGGAGAAGGAGAGCAATGTTACCCGCACTGACATATCAGAGCAGTATCGACGATGTCGTACTGTCTTACCTCAACGAGTTAGAATCGGCCGGATTTACTGGTGATATTGAAAAAAGTTATGCCAGTCGCCTGGCTGTAGCGACCGACAATAGTGTGTACCAACTATTGCCACAAGCCGTTATTCTTCCTCGTTCCGCTGATGACTTAGCTCTTATCGGTCAACTTGGCCAGAAAGAAGCTTATAAGAAAGTAACCTTTTCGCCACGAGGTGGAGGTACGGGCACCAATGGTCAGTCATTGACCTCTGGGGTGGTGGTTGATCTTTCCCGTCACATGAATCAGATTCTGGAAGTGAATGCCCAGCAGGGCTGGGTCAGAGTACAAACGGGTGTGATTAAAGATCAGCTTAATGATGCGCTTCGGCCTTATGGGTTCTTTTTCTCGCCAGATCTCTCAACCAGTAACCGTGCAACCATCGGTGGCATGATCAATACCGATGCCTCGGGACAGGGCTCCCTAAAGTACGGTAAAACTTCCGATCACGTTCTGGCATTGAAAGCAGTATTGGTTGACGGTTCAGTACTCGATACCGAGCCTTTAGACAACGACGGACTGGATAACGCCGCCTCGAGTCAGAGTCAGGCTGGTACCGCCATTCGAACCGCAGCGAAAGTGTGCCGCGATAAACGGCAGCAAATTGTCGACAAATTTCCGCCATTGAACCGTTTCCTGACCGGTTATGATCTGAAAAATGTCTTTGATGATGAGCTGAAGATGTTTGATATTGCGCGTTTATTATGCGGTTCGGAAGGTTCACTGGCGTTTATCGCCGAAGCCAAGTTGAATATCACCCCAATCCCTAAATCGCGGGCATTGGTTAATATCAAATATGACAGCTTTGATTCAGCCCTGCGTAGTGCACCTATGATGGTTGAAGCAAAGGCATTGTCGGTAGAAACCGTTGATTCGCGGGTATTAAATTTTGCCAAGCAAGACATCGTCTGGAATACGGTGAGTGATCTGCTGACGGATATACCAGGCAAAGAGATGCTGGGCATTAATATGGTGGAATTTGCCAGTAATGACCCGGATGAAAACCAGCAGAACGTAGCAGCATTGTGCGAAAGGCTGGATGCGCTAGTTACCCGAGAGGCTGACGGTATCATTGGTTATCAGATCTGTGAGGATCTGGCCAGTATTCAGAAAATTTACGCTATGCGGAAAAAGGCCGTCGGCCTGCTAGGTGCTGTGCAAGGCAGTAAAAAACCCATCGCTTTTGCGGAAGATACCTGTGTTCCGCCTGAACATCTGGCCGATTATATTGCCGAGTTTCGCCAGTTGTTAGATGAAAAACAGCTTGATTATGGCATGTTCGGCCATGTTGATGCCGGCGTGCTGCATGTTCGTCCGGCTCTGGATATGTGCGATGCGCAGCAAGAACGGATAATGAAAGAAATCTCTGATCAGGTGGTTGGTCTGGTCGCAAAGTATGGCGGTTTAATGTGGGGGGAGCACGGGAAAGGTTTTCGCTCAGAATATGGCCCGGCTTTCTTTGGCGATGAGCTGTTCACGGAACTTCGTCGCATTAAGGGGGCTTTCGATCCGGATAACCGGATGAATCCGGGAAAAATCTGTACACCGCTCGACAGCGACGATGAGCTGGTTAAGGTCGATGGGGTTAAGCGCGGTTTTTACGATCGCCAGATCCCCGTAACGACTCGCGACAGCTTTAAGTTGGCGATGGAATGTAACGGCAATGGCTTGTGCTTTAACTATGACACCAGCTCGCCAATGTGCCCGTCGATGAAAATTACGGCAGATCGTCGTCACTCACCGAAAGGACGTGCCGGATTGGTACGTGAATGGCTCCGCCAGCTGGCAGAGCAGGGCATTAATGCCGATGAACTTGAGCACAAACTGCTGACGTCGACGCCGACGGTTAAACAGATCATCGATCGCCTGAAAAACACCTACGGTCGGGGTAAAAATGATTATGACTATTCGCACGAAGTAATGGAAGCGATGAACGGATGTCTCGCCTGTAAAGCGTGCGCCAGCCAGTGCCCGATTAAGGTGGATGTTCCCAGCTTCCGTTCACGCTTTATGAATATCTATTACAGCCGCTATCAGCGTCCGGCAAAGGACTATCTGGTCGCTTATGTGGAAAGCTATTTACCGCTAATGGGCAAAGCCCCTGCAACCTTCAATGCCGTAATACGTTCGCCATGGCTGAAGACGCTGACCGAAAAAACGGTCGGCTATGTTGATACGCCTACATTGTCGGTGCCGACGTTGATGGAAAGTCTGGATGGACACCATGCAACGCGATTTGATCTGCAGTGGTTGCAGGCGCTGTCTGACCGGGAACGCCAGAATTACGTTCTGATTGTTCAGGACCCTTTCACCAGTTTCTATGATGCTGAAGTCGTGCGTGATTTTGTGTCTCTGGCCGAGAAACTGGGTAAAAAGCCCATGCTGGTACCGTTTAAACCAAATGGTAAAGCGCAGCATATTAAAGGGTTCTTACGCCAGTTTGCCAAAACAGCCCGTAATACCGCAGATTTTCTGAATCAGTTAGCGGCACTGAACATACCGCTGGTGGGGGTCGATCCGGCACTGGTACTGTGCTATCGCGATGAATACGCAGAAGTACTTGAAGAGACTCGCGGTGACTTCCATGTAATGACAGCCCATGAGTGGTTAACGCCATTACTGGCGGAGCTTCCATCTTACCCTCAGCGAGAAGGTGACGAATGGTATCTGTTTGCCCATTGCACGGAAAAAACCAAAATGCCCAATGCTGAACAAGAGTGGATGGTTATCTTCAACCGATTTGGTTCTGCTTTAAAACCGGTGTCGGTCGGCTGTTGTGGTATGGCCGGTACTTTTGGTCATGAGAAAGATAAGGTTGAAATGTCGAAAGCGGTTTATGACTTAAGCTGGAAACCAAATATCGAGCAGCTTAACCCTGATCGCTGTATGGCTACAGGGTATTCATGCCGCAGCCAGGTGAAACGCCTCGAGCACATTAAAATGAAGCACCCTGTTCAGGTGCTACTGCGAATCATCAGCAGCTCTGCATTGTGATAATAAAAAGCCCCGGTTGGAACCTCCGGGGCTTTTTTAATACAAAGGAAGTGACAGAATCTCCCGCAGCTTAACCGGCGAAAAACAAGACCTGCAGACCACGTAACAACAGACCACAGAGGATATGCCCCCGCGCCACAACGCCGTGCTCCTCGGCTAATCGGTCACCTCCAGTAAATAGTTTTCTAATTGATCTGAGAGCCATTGGATCACTGCGCCACGGCGCGATTCACTTTCTACCATTTCTCCATAGGGTTGCCAGGTCATCGCTTTATTGTGCTTTATGACTTTAATTGTTCCCTCTCGCAAATGATCATTGATTAGCAGTGCCGGTACATCAGACCATCCGGTACCGTCGAGTACGGCATTTCTCAAATGCTCATAGAACGTCAGGGCAATGTAATTGGAGGATTTCGGATCAACAGGCTTAAGACCTTCTTCATCAATATATGCCAGGGCGATTTCGGTATAACGCTCTAAGTCAGAACTGTTCACTTTGCGTAACTGGCTGAGCGGATGATTTTTGTGGGCAACAGACATCATTCGAATTTGCCCTAAGTCGAGTTGCAGAACCCGAGGGATCTTGTGGTGACGGGGCAGCAGGCCGTAGGCAACATCCACAACGTTCTGTGCCACCATATCTTCAAGTTCTGGTGGCGGTGCGACGTAGACGGAAAAACTGGTGTTGGGAAAGCGGGTGTTCAGTTGTTGCAGTAATGACCGCCACAGCGATTCGGGCAGAGCATCGTCACGGGCAATACGCAGGGCGGACTCAACACCATTGAGATGTTGAGTGCACTTGGTCTGGATGTCGTTGGCAATCATGATTAGCCGTTCACAATCATTGGCAACCGCTTCTCCTATTTCCGTCAGTTTGACCCGGTTGCCTGTACGGGTTAAGAGCTTAACGCCTAAATCATCTTCCAGCGTACTTAATGCTGCACTGACGGTGGTACGGCTTTTGTTTAGCTTGCGTGCCGCTTCGGCAATAGAGCCGGTGTAACTGGTATGGAGAAACATTTCAACCTGACTGGTTTTCACAAGCATAATCCTGATGATGAATGTACAGCATCTTAGTCAATCATTGATAGGCGAGACTTTAGCGACGAAAAATTGAGCGCTGAGAGATTGTAGCATTGAAATTTATCGCGGTACGATTGAATCGTTCTCAAATGAAATAAAAACCTAACGATAAAAAAGACGAAAAAGTCGTCGGTTACTAGAGGTAATTATGACGTGTAATGTGCAGCTTGAACGAAGGCTGCTTCAGTGTTCGACCGTATCATCGCTGTTGTTTTCTCTGATGGGGATAGGCCTTGGGCTCTGGATGGGGTCATTGGTTATTGTGTTTGATGGTGCTTATTCCCTGGTCAGCCTGGTTTTGACACTGGTCTCCCTGGCGGCGGTGGCCTATATTCGTAAGCCAGTTGCGAATCGTGATCCGGATAAACTTGCCAGGGTTGAGCCGATGGTAATCGCCTTTAAAGGTCTGGTTATCACTATGATGTGTTGCGTGTCGTTCAGTTCGGCTGTAATGGCCATTCATCATGGCGGTCGAGATATTAATACCGGTTTGGCTTTGATCTTCGGTGTTATCAACGTGGTGGGTTGTTTTGCGAATTATTGGTTCATGTCGTCGCTGGGTAAAAAAGCACAATCAAGGCTGGTTGATGCAGAAGTCAAACAGTGGCTGATGGATGCAGTGATCAGCGGGGCGGTGCTGGTAGGTTTTGCCGTGGCAAAGCTGTTAGCTATCTCGGAATTCAGCGCCTATGCGGTTTATGCCGATCCGGTAATGGTTGTGATTGCCTCTATTTATTTTGTCATCGTACCATTGAAAATGATGTTTGAAGGCCTTCGTGAGTTACTGGTGATTCAGCAACGTGAGCCTGTAAACAATATCATCGCGAAGGGATAAATTTTTAATTGACGTCATCCGCAACTCAGTCCGATTAAATCAAATCAGCAGGCCCGATGCGATACCAAAATGCCGGGCCTTTCTGGGTACTCAACCTAACGCCCCAGTAACAGGGTGCCTTCTATTTCACGGAAATACTGGGCAGTGTTAATCAGCGAGGTTGCCGTTAGCCCGGGTACACCATAAACTTCCACACTGACGCCATACTTTGACTGTACTTTTTCCACCAGCAGATCGAAGTCGCCATCACCGGAAAGCAGGATAATACGGTCAACGTCAGGCGCATGCTCAATGACATCTAATGTGATCCCGACATCCCAGTCCCCCTTCGCTGAGCCGTCACTGCGCTGGATGAAGGGCTTGAGCTTTACGTCAAAGCCGATACCGCGCAGAATATTCTGGAATTGTCGCTGCTTTTCATCACCACGATGAATGGCATAGGCATAGGCCGCAACAACTTCCCGGCCCTGTGTTGCTTCAGCCCAAAAAGCATTGTAATCAAAATTACAATGGTAAGTATCTTTCACTGTGTAATAGATGTTTTGAACATCGACAAAAATAGCGACTTTTTCCACAAGAATCCTGATATTAGATCAATAAGCATAGGCTGATAAGCAGGTTGCCTTGAAACGTGAAATAATTCAAGTGATGTCTTGCTGAAACGAGCATCTTGAGACCACTTGGTATTATTAGGTTTTTTATATAAAGTGAGTCATAGTCTGTTTTTGGCTGGATATACGAGATATGTTGATGAAAAAAATCCTGATTGGCGGATTACTGTTAAGTTCTGCATCCGTCTTTGCACAAAGTTGTCCGGTTGACGTCCAAAACGATATTCATATTAATGAAGGTCAGGTATCTGTTTACCAACGTGGTCAGCCTAAAATGATGATTGATGAAAATAACAATATTTTCATCAATGGCAAGCAGTTAGATCTTAACGCCATGCAGCGTCAAGCAGTTGAAGCCTATAGCAATGGCGTACAGGAATACCTGCCGAAAATGGCAGATATCGCTAATGACGGTGTCGGTATTGCGACGGATGTTCTGGAAGAAGTGTCATCGAGTTTTGATTCAAAAGAGTCGTTTGCCAAGGTTGAATCTTTGATTGACGAATACGGTAAAAAAGCCCAGGAGAAGTTTTATCAGGATGGCGAATTTGTGATGCCGGCGGATATGTTTGCAGATGTGGATTTAAGTTGGAAAGCCGAGTTTGAAGAAGCGATGAAGCATGTCAGTGTAGAATCAATGTCGGGTTTATTTGCTGCGCTCTCTGACGAAATGAAAAACGGTGAGATTAGTTTCACTGAGCTGCAGAATAAATTTGCTGAATTAAAACTGCGAATTGAAGAGCGTATTCAATCGCGTTCTGGTGAAATTGCAACCAAGGCAAATGACCTGTGTGATTCCATTAAAGGCTTGGCCGAAGAGGAACAACAGCTGCATAAAGCGATTCCTGAACTAAAAGATTATCAGATGTTTGAAATCTAATAATTTGGCTAGTTGCCTCAAGCAAATTGGTTGAATGTTCCGTTATGTAATATATGACGCCTTATGCAAGGCGTCATTTTTGGATCATGGTAAAATCTATATATCGGATGTTTGAGATGAAACTATTATGCTAAAGATTGCGGTTATTTTTCTGCTATTAGCATTCGGCTTTTTAGCGACGAAGTATTTAGACGAGAAAGTACAGAAAACAGTATTCATAGGTTTTGCTATTGCTTTCGGCGCAGCCGTGCTGCTGCTAATGGCCTTTGAATTGTTTCGTTGAAGTAGCTTGATCTTACGGATATAAAAATGCCTCCAGCGAGGAGGCATTGTTGAGAGTTATTACGACTAAACGGCTAGCGTGCTTTCACGCGGCTGCGGTTAGGTTGTCCACCTTGACCTTGACGGGTCGATGCGGGCTTACCTGGGCGGCTAGGGCGGTTACCGTTATTACTGCCCCCTTTATTATTACTGCCACCGCGGTTTGCATTTTCACCGGCACCATTACGGTTCTCTGACTTGGCGCCTGGTTTGCCGCCTGATTTAGGCTTGTGACCATTAGGGGTATTGCTACCCGAACTGCCAGCAGCAGGGCGTTTGCCGTCTTTTCGAATATCCGGCTGGTTAGGGTGCTTGGTCGCAAAGCGTTTAGCACCATGTCGGCCAGAGCCACGGCGTTGAGCCGGTGTTATTTCGGCTTCGCAGCCTTCCTCTGGCACCAGACAGTTTGGTTTGTCACCGATAAGGTGCTTTTTCCCCATATCGATCAAGGCATCACGAATAATTGGCCAGTTAGCCGGATCATGATAGCGCAGAAGGGCCTTATGAACGCGGCGTTGACGTTCACCTTTTGCGACAAACAAGTCTTCACGTTTTTTGTATTTAACCCGCTTTAGCGGGTTCGTTTCAGAGTGATACATCGACGTAGCATTACACATCGGTGATGGATAGAAGTTCTGAACCTGATCACATTCAAATTCGTTTTTCTTCAGCCAAAGCGCCAGATTCAACATGTCTTCATTGGTCGAGCCCGGGTGTGCCGAAATGAAGTAAGGGATCAGGTATTGTTTCTTACCGGCATCCTTACTGTATTTCTCAAACATGTTTTTAAAGCGATCATAGGTTCCCATGCCTGGCTTCATCATCAGATCAAGCGTGCCTTTCTCGGTATGCTCAGGGGCAATCTTCAGGTAGCCGCCAACATGATGCGTTACTAGCTCACGCACGTATTCTGGCGATTCAACCGCTAAGTCATAACGTACGCCAGAGGCAATCAGTATCTTCTTGATCCCATCAACCTTACGGGCGTTACGATAAAGATCGATCGTGTGCCTATGATCGGTATCGAGCTTTTTACAGATCTCAGGGAAAATACAAGACGGGCGACGGCAGTTTGCTTCCGCGCGCGGATCTGAACAACCCAAGCGATACATATTTGCCGTTGGGCCACCGAGATCTGAAATCGTACCCGTGAAGCCCGGTACTTTATCGCGGATATCTTTTAGCTCTTCAATGATGGATTCTTGAGAGCGGTTTTGAATAATACGGCCTTCATGTTCGGTAATTGAACAGAATGAACAACCACCAAAACAGCCGCGCATGATGTTGACCGAAGTCTTGATCATGTCATAAGCCGGAATCTTTGCTTTGCCGTATGAAGGGTGTGGGACTCGCGCATAAGGAAGGCCAAATACGTAGTCCATCTCTTCGGTCGTCAGCGGGATCGGCGGGGTATTGACCCATAATTCACGATCGCCATGTTTTTGAATCAGTGCGCGCGCGGAATATGGGTTGGCTTCAAGGTGCATCACGCGGCTGGCATGCGCATACAAGATACGGTCGTTACGCAGCTTTTCATATGACGGCAGACGAACAAAACTATTTTTAGGATCGTGGCGAGAAGGCGTGATGGTGATGGGTTGAGCCACCGGTTGCTCTTCTGTTTTATTCGTTTCACAGACGGATTCTGTCGCATACGGATTGAGCATCGGCATGGCTTTGCCGGGCTTTTCGATACGAGATGAATCTATTTCACGTAAACCTTCAGGCGCTTCTTTCAACATGACGGCGGTGCCAGGGATACGCTTCATTTCTTCAAGTGTTTCGCCATTTGCAAGGCGATGCGCGACTTCTACCAAAGCACGCTCCGCATTGCCGAACAGCAGAATATCTGCTTTGGCATCAAAAATTACCGAGCGACGCACTTTATCTGACCAGTAGTCGTAATGGCTTAAGCGGCGAAGGCTGGCTTCAATCCCCCCCAATACGATAGGCGTTTCTTTATATGCTTCACGACAGCGCTGAGAATAGACAAGTACCGCACGGTCAGGACGTTTGCCGCCTTCGTTGTTCGGTGTGTATGCATCATCGTGGCGAAGTTTGCGGTCTGCGGTGTAGCGGTTGATCATTGAGTCCATGTTACCGGCGGTGATACCAAAGAACAGGTTAGGCTGTCCCAGCGCCATGAAAGCGTCTTTGTTATCCCATTTTGGCTGGGCAATTATTCCTACGCGGAACCCTTGTGATTCCAGTAAGCGCCCGATGACGGCCATCCCAAAACTCGGGTGGTCGACATAAGCATCACCAGTAACAATAATAATGTCACAGCTATCCCAGCCGAGAGCATCCATTTCTGCACGGGTCGTCGGCAAGAAGGGTGCTGTTCCGTAGCATTCCGCCCAGTACTTTGGATAGCTATTGATTGGTGTTACTTTCGTGTGCATGTGCTGACCTCTGTCTTTGGAGGCGGGGATTATATACTCAAATTACTTCAAAATGCAGAGTTCAGCGAGAATTCAGTGATTTTTAAGCAAGGCTGTTATCTGAATCGATCGCGGGTTGATTTCTATTATGGTTAACGCTTTAGTTCATTCTTCTTCCTCCTCCACCATAAATTACCAATTCTGTAGGATTTTATTGCACGGGTAGCGGCGTTAATGACGTGCAATTAACCATCTTGAGTATAATGACAATATACTCTTAAGGTATGTTCGATGTGGTGTGTGAGTGTGTTCAAATGGGGGAGGAGGAGTTATGTATGGTGTAATTCCAGATAAAAACGCGGTCCATGCTTTTTATGGTCGCGTGCCATGCGTTGACAAAAATGAAGGCTACAAAACTTGCTACTTCTCTTCATCAAATTATTCATCACCTTATGATGCTGCAAGCAAATGGGTTAACAAGGTGGGGGTTGAAATATGGGGATTAACGCGATGGTTAATGATAAAGGAGGGTAAGTTGCGCCGGATGCGCAGTTTGAGCCACTCGGTAACCGTCAAACCCGTTGTTCAGCATAATCATCAGCCTGACGGATCCATTGTTGGGTACACCTCGTTCGTTGTGAGATGGTATGACGACGATCTTGTTGAAACGACAAAATGGTTTGGGCCAAAGCGATGGAGAACCCTCGAAAAGGCAGAGATAGCGGCTCACCGATTTGCCGCCAAGAAACGTGCAGAGCATACGGGCGGTGAGTTGCATTTACCTGAATCATTGTCTTGACGTGGTTTGGGTATATTGCGCCTGATTAAAAATAGTGTCCGGTAATTTTATTGCTTTAAAATAAAAGGCCTCCAAAAAGGAGGCCAAATTAATGTTATTACTTCAAATTCAACGAGGTTGCTGCCGGTAGATTACCCTTCAGCTTGTGCAGGCACCATGTCTTGTGATTCTTCGCTGCTCTTAAGCATTACGCGGATAACGCGAGAGGCCAGTAATGCCACGGCTACCATCACAACAGCCAGTATTGTTAGTGTGCTGAAGTAGCCGCCATATACGGTTTGCACGATTTCTTGAGTGATCTCCTGGCCTTTCTCTAGCGCGATTGAGGTAGAGAATACGGCACCAACAATGCCACTAAGAGCAATCGCGACCGAGAACAGGCTCACAGAGAAGTTCTCAATGTGCTTAGGAGCGACGGACAGAATGAAGGCGACAACCATACTACCGACAATCACTTCAGCAAGTGCCTGGAAGAAGTGAATGGCCAGGAATACTTCAGGACGAATTATCACATCTGGTCCAATGCTCATAACGGCAGCGGTAAGGATACCGAACGCAATAGCGGTTAGGATGAATGAAAAGCCTACTTTAGTCGCTGTTGAGAAGTTGATATTGCGCTTCTCAAGCGAAGAAAATGTCATCGCAATTAATGGCCCACCCAAGATACACCACAATGGATTCATGGCCATTGAAGCTTCTGGGGCAATAGGAATAAATCCGAACAGATCACCACGCATAGTGTTAATTGTTACCATGGTCATCGACGTCATCATCTGCCCGTAGTATACGAAGAAGGCGGTAGTCAGAGCCGTCATGATGAGAATGGTGCCCATCTTAAGTGCATCGGCCTTCTTGGCTTTAAGCATTAATGAAATAAAGTATCCGATGGCAGCAGCGCCGATCGCATAGACAATGTTCTGGCCGATATCCATGTTGGAGAACATGAAAAAGACGAGTCCGATCATCGAAATAGAAATGCCGATAAAGGCGGCCCAGTTTTTAGGGCTGACAGGCTGTTGATCAATATCAGCGCCGACGGTTAGCAACGGTTTGCGAGAAATAAACAGAATGATGAAGGCGATGAATGCCATTGATGCCGACAAGGTGAAGCTGCCATTAAATCCAACAACCAGAACGAACATCGGGAACAGGTATTGTCCAAAGAGTGCGCCGATATTATTCACGGAGTAGTTGACCGGGTAGCCATTCTCGAAGTCTTCTTCATTAGAAAACGTACGCTTAAACAGGCTTGGATAGGAAGGAGACATCAGGCCGCGAGAGTAACTGGCCAGCGCGATACCAACAAGGCTCAATGAGATATTTGTTGTAGAGGCACCAAGCACCAATAAGGTATATCCGATTGCGAAGCCACAATAGCTGATAGTGAGAGAGCGGTATGCCCCCAAGAACTTATCGGCGATGAATCCGCCTGCAATAGCGAAAAGAGGCCCTATCGATGAGAAAGCACCAACCACCATCATGGTATCCGCTTCGCTATACCCAAGGTCTTCCAGGAAGAACCTTGTCAAAATTACCATCACGCCATAAAACGATAAGCCAAACATCATTTGGCAAACCATCATTGATTTATTAAGTCGATTCCACATAACTAGCTCTCTTTGTTTATGGAAGGAAAGTAAATAAAAAAAGTGTAAGTGTTTGTAAGTGCGTGTTGATATTAACATTAATAAATCCGCTTAACTCGAGCTCTTTGTCGCAAAAAACGAACACAACACGTTAGATTATCTAATCATAGGGGTGAGTTTTTATTATCCTATTTCTGGCGGTTATGCGTAATATTGGTGCCATTGTCGTTTTTTTAGCTATATTTGATGGCGCTGCGGCAAAGTTATGATTACTTTTTATAATCGAATAGTGGCAAGGGGGAACTGTACAGTGGTGATATGCCTGTAAAAAGGAAACCTTTCAGTTATCGGCTAATGCTCTGTGCGTAGCCTGCAAGTTGAATGTAGAAAAAAGCCCGCATCAGCGGGCTTAGAACTTTTTGAAACAGAAGTATGTTTAAATCAAAGGCTTATTTAAATAATACCGATTATGTCATTGGCACCATGATTTGGGTTGCCACAATAACAATGACAATACCCACAATCACAGGAACAGAAGTGCGCTTCGCGACTTCAAACGGAGAGAGCTTCGCCATGCCTGAACACGCGACCACCACGCCAGAGACTGGAGAAACAGTACGGCCAAGGTTTGATGCCTGAAGCATTGGAATAACCAGATAGGCTGGGTTAATTCCCATCTTTGCAGCAAGGCTTGGGATCAATTCGACGAAAGCATAGAACGGTGCATTACCAGAACCCGTAGTGATTGCTGCAACCGCCGTAATAGCAACCAGTAGAATCATGAGAACAATACCGCCCGCACCTGCAGCTTCAGCAAGGTGTAGCAGATTGTCGATGAAGCCAACAGATTTTAGGCCTTGTGCAAAAACACCGGCAGCAATTAATAGCATAACCACGCTAGAGAACGCCTCAGCCATCCCTTTATACGCCGCGTCCAGACCGTCAAACACCACTATTGAATTGCGGTGGCGGATAAGTTCGATAATGGCTGCCAGGAACATACAGATAACCAAAATAGTGACAATATGCAGTTCAGGCAGGAATTTTCCGCTGAATAATAAAACGCCGATGATAGGCGTGAATGGCAGGATGCAGAAGAACTTAGGGGCATCAACGGTCAGTTCACTTACGTCAAGCTTTTCATGGATTACACCTTCTTTATCATCGAGGTAACGCTGCCAGAAAAAATGCGCTGCAGCCATACCAATGATAGCGAGTACGGAGATCGGTAGTGTTGTTCTGAACGCAAAATCAATCAGTTCCATACCAGAGGCTTCTGCTGCGATAATTACATCACCGGAAGTAGGAGAAAGAATGAGCGCGGCAGGTGATGCGCAGATGGCGGCCGCAGCACCACGACTGATCCCCATGTTGACCATGAGTGGGAACAGCGTCGCCATGAGAAGTACTCCCAATCCGGTTGCAGATGCGACAGCCAGTGACATCAGGCATGCAACAAAATAAGTCGCGACCATCAAGACATAAGGGGATTTAATAAAACGTAATGGTTTAGATGCCATTTTCACGACCATGTCGTTGGCACCAATTTTTGTCATATAAGCTGCGAAGCCGCAAAGCACCATGATCATCATGCCCAGGCCGCCGGTACGATACATTAACAGGTACTTAATGTATTCGAAAACGTCAGTCGCTGCGTTTCCTGTCGATGTTACGCCAGATGGCAGTACGTCCTTACCTAATACTGCTGTGATAGCGAGCAAGATAATACCGCCAGTTAATAGCACTCCAGTTGCCGTGTATCCTTTGAAGATGTAGCGGCCTACGCCTCCCGCAACGAGAAGGCCAATTAATAACTCCGACATGAAAATATCCTTTTAAAGTACAAATAAAACAGAAAATGCAAGAAATCCATACCTTACAAAATGTTTTCTTACATATTATGACTAGGCAATTTACCTAATAAAATATAAGCATACGATAGCTATCAACTTAACTTATGATCTAAAGCAGGGTTTTCTATGGCGTGTTAATTAAGTGCTACATTAATGAAAAGTATTGCCGCGCCAACTGTAAAAAATTAACGAAATCGTTACTTCTGGTTGTTAATCAAACAAATGACAGCTAACGCCATATAAGATAAGAAGGATGTTAATCAAGGGAAGAGCATTTCATAATTAAATGTAAATATGATTATCAATCAGCAATGTTTCTTCACAAATGCCATGAAGGCGCGATCGGCGAGCGACAGGTAACCATTTTTGCGCCAGGCCATGGCGATATTAAGATAGACAGGCTCAGCGAAGGGGATGGGAATTAACCCTGTCTCATGTTCAGTCACCAGTTCTAAGAGAGCAGAGACCGCGAAATTATGCCTGATAATATTGAGGATCATTGGCAGAAGGTTAGTTTCAAAGGCTATTTGAGGGGTAAAGTGATGGGTGTGGCAGATGTGATCAATAAATTCGCGGTGGAAATAGCCTGGCTTGAACATGACCAGCTCTTCTTTAAAGAAGTCTTCGAAATGAATTAGCGACTGTGAGGCTAATTCATGCTCTTCACCCACGACGGCAACCATTTGCGAAGTAATAAGGTGTTCAGTTTCTAGCCTGTCTGGCACATCGACGTTATGGATTACACCTAAATCAAGCTCGCCGTCCAGTAACATTTTACGAATTGATTGGGTGCCTGCTTCGACGATGGTTAATTTAAGGTTGGGATACTGACTTTTAAATCCCATTAATATTTCCGGGAAAAAGTATGAGCCCAGCATACTGGGGACCCCTAACCGCACCTCGCCTCTTTCCAATCCTTTCAATTCATCCATGGCAATATTTGCATCGTTAATTTGCTGCAATATGCATCGGGCATGCACGAGTAAGACCTCACCTTCGTGGGTCAGCGTAACTTTGCGATCAGTGCGATGGAACAGAAGTAAACCCAGTTGCTGTTCAAATTTCTTAATTGCAACACTTAAGGCGGGTTGAGCTATGTGTAATCGCTCTGCTGCCCGAGTGAAGTTTGCCGTTTCAGCAAGGGTGACGAAATAGGTTAATTGGCGAGTATCCATAGCTATAACCTTAAATTATCATCATGATAGTTTTTATATATTTTCATTATTGCGCTTCAATTGCTACCGTTTCCTTGTTGTCACTAGTGTGCACTTTGTTTTATGTGCTTTTGGTCCTTATTTGCTGAGTAGTTTAAAGATGATTGAAATAAAAACACCCGCATACCGCCGTGCCAGCTTTGCTCTTGCCTTGGGTTCCTTCCTGGTGTTTTGTAATCTCTATTTGTTTCAACCGATGTTGCCGCTAATGGCCGCAAAATTTGCAGTGAGTGCTACTCAGGTTAACTGGCTGTTAGCCGCCGGTACCTTGGCCCTGGCGGTAACGCTCGTGCCTTGGGCGGTCAGTTCAGAAGTTTTCGGGCGTCGGCGCGTGATGATGCTGAGTTTATTCTTGCTGCCTTTGGTTGGGCTGACAATGCTACTTACCGAGAGTTTGCTGGCGCTGACCTTAGCCCGGGCGGCAATGGGGGTGTCGCTGGCCGGATTTGCCGCTGTCGCGGTGGCTTATATGGCGGAAGAGTTTACACCCCAGGCACTAATGCTGGCCGTCGGGAGTTATATCAGTGCGAACTCGCTGGGGGGGATATCCGGACGACTGTTTGGTGGCATTGTGACTGAAAACTGGGGCTGGCAAACGGCAGTGATCGGGATGGCGGTGTTCAGTTTTCTCGGTGCGCTGCTTGTTTATGTCTTATTACCGGAGCAGCAATACTTCCAGCCACAGAAGGGCCAGTTACGAGCGCACAATAAAGGCGTGTTACGGCATTTGAAGCAGCCGGTACTATGGCTGGCAATGCTGATTGGCGGTGTTAACTTCGCGTTGTTTGTCAATTTATATACGGTCATGGGGTTCAGGTTAGTTGCTCCGCCTTATTCATTACCGATCAGTTTGGCATCGCTGATTTTTCTTTGTTATTTAAGTGGTACGGTAACCGCAAAATTCAGTGGCAGGTGGAGCCAGGTATACAGCCCCGTTAACGGCATGATTTTAGGCACCACAGTCAGCGCTCTGGGTATGTGGGTGGCGGTATATGATTCTCTCTATACCATGCTTATCGGGTTATTACTGATCAGCTCGGGTGCCTTTTTTACCCACTCACTGGCGTACGCCTGGGTAAGCCAGAAAGCGAAGACCGCCAAGGCAACGGCGACGGCCTTGTACCTGGTACATTACTATGTCGGTGGAAGCCTCGGTGGTTTCTATTTAATCGCCTGTTGGCAATACGGGGCATGGTCGGCGGTATTGGCGGGAGGAACGATCTTGTATTGCCTGATTTACGTACTGTGTTTGCGATTAAAGCGCCTGGAAAATAACAAAGAAAAAGCCGCGTCAGATGGCATTCAGCCAGCAGCTTAAGACCGGTCTCATTCATTGCAAGTACTGGCCGCAATGAATGAGAGGGTATCCTTATTTATTTGCGATTTGATGCTTAGGCGAGGGCCATGGCCAGCAGAGAGATAGGGTGAATGGTCTCTAATGCCGTATTCTCTTCGATTTGCCATTTACACGTTTCACAATCGGTAATGGCAAAATCGGCACTCGACTGACGGATCTGGTTAAACAGATTTTTACCGATAGCCATTGAAGTCTCGTAGTTTTCGGTTTTAAAACCGTAAGTACCGGCAAGGCCGCAACACTGGCTGTCTAATACCTGCACTTCCAGCCCCGGGATCATCTTTAACAACTCAATGGTATATAGGCTACCGCCGGTTCGCTCCAGATGGCAGGGGGTGTGATAGACAACTTTCTTATTTATGGGCTTCATTTTTGGTGTATTGCCATTCATGAAGTGGCGTAATAAAAAGCGTGTTACATATTCGATTTTGTCGGCCACATTTGTGTTATCCACTTTTAATACATGCGGATATTCTTCGCGTAACGTGAAAGAGCACGTTGATGAGGTGGATAGGATGGTGGAATCGTATTTTTCAATCGCCGTTTCAAAGTGCTTAATGTTCAGTTTGGCATTTTTCTTGGCTTTATCGAAAAAACCATTGGCAATCAAAGGCACGCCGCAGCATTTTTCTTTATCTAACAGCTGTACGCCGATACTCATCGCGTTCATCACTTTGACAAAGTCTTTGCCTAGCTGCGGGTGGTTATAGTTAACAAAACAGCCGTGGAAATAATGCACTTGCTGAGGGTACAGCGCCTGACTGGTGCAGTTTTGTTTGTACCAGCGGCGGAATGTACCATGGGAGTACTTAGGCAGACTTTTGTGATCATGTACCCCGATGGTTTTATGCATGATTTTTTTCACCGGCTTGAGACTGGTGACGGCATTGACCACTGGTGCAAAAGGTGTGGCTACCGAACCCATCAGATCGGTATGGCTCAAGACGAAATCACGAATGGTCTTGATGTTTAATGGTATTTTGGCGTGTTGGTCACGGGCAACCGCAATGATGTCACCAATTTTAACACCTGAAGGGCAGGCGGTTTCACAACGTTTACAGTTGGTGCAGAGCTTCAGGGTTTCATCATAAAAATCAGGGCTTTTTAAGCGCAGGCGTTCGCCATCAGGACCGCACTGTTTTGGGCCCGGATACTGTGGATTTGCTTTTGCGACCGGGCAGTAAACGGTACAAACGGTACATTTGATGCACTGGTCAAAACTGGTGTCTTTTTGTAGAAGGCTCATGCGATAGTCCTTTCTTGTTGTTCTTGTCGGCGTTGTTGCTCAGTGTCAGAGTCGGTTGGGTTCGTTAAAGTAGCGGTTGCGATCATTTGTTCGGCGATACAGTAGCCGGTACTGATTGCAACCCCGCTGCCACACCCTTCAAAGACGGGATCATAATGCGCGAGCAATGCGCCGGCGCAGAATAAGTTCTCGACTGTCTGATTATTTACGGATGCCTGAAATTGTGAGTTGCAGTCGGCACCCATTTTCAGGAATGGATGTGCCTGCTGAGCAAAAAACTGGGGCTGATACCAATGGTCGCGGTCCGGAATGGCGGCAGTGTCGAGACCAAAGACAGGTTCTTTTACATTGAGGCGCTGAGCGGCCAGGCCGCGGCTGAAGAAGCTGCCCGTCGCAATAACAAAGTGCTCTGCAATCAGGGGCATATCACGATGATTACGGGTATAAATACATTTCAATTTACCGTTTTCAAAATCACCGCCCTGAACCTCATCGCCGGGCAGAATAAGACCTCCTAGCGTTTTATAGTGAGATTTCATTGCTTCCTCGAGGCGAATACCGAGTAAAGACGGTGGCATGGTTGGCAGTTCACAAATCGTAAAGCCGGTTAATCCTTCTAGTAGCTTGATAGTTGCTGCACCATCGCCATTACCAAATACGGCAGGAAGCACCACCAGATCAGCTTTGCCTACCGACTGAATTAAGGATTTGGCAAAAGCATGGAGTTTCGTTTCGTCGCGCAATACCCGCGAAATATCGATCGAGCGGAATTCGCAAGGATTACGCTGCATAGTGTCAAAATCAGGCAACTCGACCGCCGCGGTGGTGATTTTTACCTCGCTAAACTGTGACAGCCTGGCCAGGTTATCAGCCGCCATCTTCGGCTGGAAATCGCGAAAGCCGTCAATGGTCACCAGGGCGATATGGGCCAATTGCCCGGCTGTGTCGGTCAGTGGAAACTGATGTACCGTTTGCTGAGATAGCCAGGTTGAGCGGAATGTGCCCATGGGGGTCAGGCGAAGATGGTTTCTATCGTCGGGCTGAGAAGACAGCAGTACGCCGCGGGCCTGGATCATCTCCTGATACCAAGTGAGTGCTTCGCGCACTTTAGTTTCGCCTAATTTGCTATAAGGATGATTCGGGCTTTGGGCCTTCAGGGCATCGAATTGGGCAAACGGCTGATAAACAGGTGTGCCATTTGGCAGTCGGCTTAATACATCAATAGAGCCCGAAGAAAAGTGTAATGCACTTTGGCCTGCCGCGATAACTGCGGTTTTGAGTCCGGCTTCTGCACAGCGGATCGCACAACTTAACCCGGCAACTCCGCCGCCAATAATCAAGCTATCAAATTTCATGATGCAACCTCGCTGTTTTCGCTATTGTTCTTGTTTTTAATTCCGATATTGCTGTTGTTAGTCTCTGACGGAATACGCGGTGTCTTCGGTTCGGTTAGCGCAGGGATGTCGTTTTGTTCCGGAATATCACTGACGCCAAACAGGCCTTCGTAAATCCAGTAGGTAAATTCGCCTTCACGCAGCGCATCGCCCCAGAATACCGGCTTGATGCCTTTCCAGCGCTCTTCAAGAAAATCGCTGAGTAAGTGGCTGGCTTCGGTGCCCGAAGTCTGGCCGTATTCAGAGAACAGGCCTGCAGCACGATAAGAGCACAGCTCCCCCTGACATGGTCCCATACCGACGCGAGTACGACGGCGCAAATCGATCAGGTTGTGGACATCCAGTTCTTTGATGGCGTATTCCACCTCGCCACTGGTCACCATTTCGCATTCGCAGATAACCGCCTGGCTCTTTTTATCGTTTTTCAGGAATTTTTCTGCACGTTCGCCATGGCGATAATAAGCCGATTGATAAATTGGTTTTGCCAAACTTGCAGTGTGTTTCATCGCCTTGGGGGCCTGTTCAGAACCCGGTAGCGGTTTTTCATGAGTAATGCACGGCTGAGTATTGCCCAGCTTTGTTGCGACCATATCGGTTGCCCATTCCGCCATCATGCGGTAGGTCATTAATTTTCCGCCGGTAATCGTGATGAAGCCGTCCATGCCGTCACGTTCCGCATGGTCAAGCAGTACAATACCGCGGCTGATATTACGACCACTGGTATCACCGTCTACCGCAACCAGAGGGCGAACACCGGCATAAGCCCGAAGCACGCGGGTATTCGCCATAATCGGTGCTAACTTGGCGCCCTCTGCCAATAAAATGTCAATTTCTTTACTGGTAACATGCAGATCATCGATTTTATCGTAATCAATACGTTCAGATGTGGTGCCGATCAGTGAGATGGTATCGCCAGGAACAAGAATATCGGCATCGGATGGTTTGCGGCAGCGGTTAATGACCAGGTTGTTGATGCGGTAATCCAGAATTAACAGCGAGCCTTTAGCCGGGAACATCTTGATGTTCAGATCAGCGTATTCGCAGATTTGCTGGCCCCAGATCCCGGCAGCGTTAATGACTTGTTTGGCCCGTACGGAAAAATGCTCACCGGTTTTCATGTTAAGGCAGTTCACGCCTTTTACGGCATGGCCTTCGCGGATCAAGCCGGTGACAGTGCTGTGGTTAAACAGGCGCGCACCGTGTTCAACCGCGTCCAATACATTGGATGCCGCTAAACGAAAGGGGTCGATAGTGCCATCAGGAACCTTCACCGCACCAATTAAATCAGGGTTACAGTTGGGCTCTAAGCGCAGGGCTTCTTCCGGGCTCAGTTGATCAACGTTGATATCGGCACGGGTACAGGCTGATAAGAAGGTTTTCTGGAAGTCGAGATCATCATCGGGCAGCGATATAAATAATCCCTGGGTGTCTTCGACACAGTGGCGGGCGATTTTTTTCAGGATGCGGTTTTCCTGAATGCACTCACGGGCCGATTCTTCATCCGTGACGGCGTAACGCGCTCCTGAGTGAAGCAGGCCATGGTTGCGGCCGGTGGTGCCTGATGCAAGATCATCCCTTTCAATCAGGATACATTTGATCCCGCGCAACGCACAGTCACGCATAATACCTGTTCCGGTTGCACCACCACCGATGATAACGACGTCTGTTTCAAACCAACTAGTCATGTTCGTTTTCGCTTATTATTTGTTAACCAGCCCACACAGGAACAGTTTGATTCCCTTTCGTATAGCATAAATATGCCACTTCTCAGCGAGGAATTATTTGATCTACTACACGTAAATGGTCGAACGAGTGTTCGTTCGCGCTATTTGGTGGTTGGTTGGCTAATTAACAGGCATGTGAACAGAAAAAAGAGCTTTAAAGCGCTTAATACGTGGCAGGAGGAGTGACATTATGAGCGAAAACGTTAAGCGACAGCTTGGCGGCGTTCATCTTTGAGGGTGAGATGGCCGACAGGGTGGAAACGACAGCAGTCGCGGCCAGACTTCTTACACTCGTAAAGAGCGCGATCGGCCCGCTCAAGCATAGATGACACCGTGTCGCCAGGCGAATAGGTGGAAATACCAATACAGGTTGTGATACTTAAGTGGGTGTCATCGAGACCAACAGGAAAATCCAATTTGCGGATACTGTCGAGCATACGTTCGGATATTTTATGGGCCATTGCCTGATCGCAACGCGGCAGAAATAAAACAAACTCTTCGCCGCCATAACGCCCGAACAGATCGGTTTTACGTATTTTTGTCTGCATGAAGTCAGTAAACCCGCGCAGCACTTTATCTCCGGCGCTATGGCCCCAAGTATCGTTGATACGCTTAAACTTATCGATATCGAACAGTAATACTGAAAAGGAATTGCCTTTAAGTTCGCAGTTTACCAGTGATTTCTGTGCCAGTTGCAATAACATGCGACGGTTATAAATACCGGTTAACGGATCCAGCGTCGCCTGGCGGTAGAGCCGCATCAACATGTAGAGCTTAGAGAGCTGAGACCAAAGTACCATCAAGGCCAAGACTGCTTGCAGCCAGTAGTTGGCGAGATTTTCAGCTGAGAGCAGCCGTTCGGTCAGAAGGTTAACTAAAATTTGGGTCAGTATTGTGATAGTCAGCAGACTGAGGCTTTCTTTAATGGTGAGCGGAAGAATGGTTAGGGTTGCAATATAAATGATGGGTAACAGTGTGTAGCCATATTCATATCCACTGAAGGCTAACGGAAAATCGAGCACCACTAAGCTGTAAACGTAGAACAGATTGAATCCGACAACCAGCGCAGTTATGCACCATTGGGCTTGTTTTAACGAGCTGTGCTGGTGATTTATTTTGGCGATAAAAAAGAGAAAAGTGCCCAGGAGAATGCGAGCGATGGTAATTTTCAGGCCCTGATCCAGAGGTAAAAAGTAAACGTCGAAGGGGATCCATAACATGAACAGCACTCCCCAAACGATAGAGAGCAATGATGTCCGGGTGCGGAGGTAGCTACTTCGTGTATTCTGAAAACTGGATGTATGCGGTTTTTTACTCCATAAATCAGGCAAATACAGTTTTACCGACTTAAGCAGCGGCTCTAGGTTTTGGCGCATTGTTTGCTTTATTTTGTCCATTTTCTTCCCATCTGGTATCTGGCTACTGATTCGGGATAGATCAAAATACAGTGCAAATTATCTCTATTCTGAGTGAGCTTATTATTCTACAGATTGAGTAACGTCACTGTGACCTTGGTCCAAGAAATGTAGCAACGATAGGCGTCGTTACGGTAAGCATTGTTTTATTTGGGTTGATATGAATGCAATGTGGCCCATTTTTTCAGCGTCATGGGCTGAACAGCAGTCTTGACTAAATCTAATGAATTATCGCTGAACTCTGCATCTTGAGGCGGTTTGGGTATATAATCCCGCCACTTTAATTTCACACAAGAATGATCATGTTAGCAGGCTACTTAACATTTTTAATTCCCGCATTATTAGGTGCTCAGCTTATTCTTACGCTGGTGTTGACCAAAGGTAACATTTGTCCCGGGCAGCGCGGACGCGTGCATAAAACGTTGCCAGTTGTCCTTGTCGGTTGGCTGTTAGCCGTTATGGCTCAACCGCTGGCGGTATTACCTCTTCTGGCATTGGCGTATTTCAGCTTCAAGGCGAAAACGGGAAAAACACGTGATACAGGTCCAATGCCGGTTCTGATGGCTGCTAACGGATTGGCAGCTCTGTGCTGGCTCGTGCTATTACCATCAATGTCATTGCCACAGGTTGGCATGAGTTTTATGGCAATCGCACTGTTTGGATCATCATTGGCACACTTACTGTTGGCTCAAGCCAAAACGCGCTTACAAGCTTTTCATCGTATTTTGCCGTTTGTGGGCTTGAGCAGTGCAATGGTCTTAATTCTGTTTATGCTGTGGCAGCTGACCGATATTGATGCTGCAGTCGTTGAAGCAATGACAACGAATGTCATTGCAGCGCTGTTGCTGCTGGTATTTGCCCTGCTGGTGTGGGCGTCACATATTCTACTCAGCCGCACCGTAAATCGCTGGCAGTTGTTGGTGGCGTCGGTATTGCTGGTGGTTTCCGGCTCAATGCAGTTAACCTTGTTCTGATCATCTAAACCTGCGAGTTCGGGATAGAGGGCTTTTTTATGCCGGTTGATTTGATCCCTACTATGCTTATCGGTAGAAAAGCGAGTGAAGGGGAAGGCGGTATGGAAATTTCAAATCTACTGAATATGGACAGTAAAATTGTCATCGGTATTATCAACGAACGACTCAGGCTGGAATGTTCCAGCATGGATGAGCTGGTCAGTCGCTATGAATTAGATGCTGATGAGCTGACCGAGAAAATGGCTACGATCGGTTATCGCTATGATCCAATTACCAATCAATTTAAGTAAACACCCAATCAGATTTAAAAGTAACAGGCCAGCATAACAATGCTGGCCTTTTTGTCCTTTGGGGGGTTCTACGCCGCTTTAATTCCTTCAAGATGCGTTTGGCACTGTTGCCTTGCGGTAGCGAAGAATGCCTGTAAATAATGGCGATCCTGCTCCGATGAACGGATGGCTGCAAATAGCCGGCGCCATAATCCCTCCCCAAGCGGTTTACTCACAATGAGTCCCTGGCGGGAAAAATCATGAATCGCCCAGTTTGGCAGCGCCGCGACGCCTAAGCCTGCAGACACCATCTGAACCAGCATTAACGTATTATCTGCTTGCTTCCAGGCTTTTGGCTCGACGTTCGCGGGCTGGAGAAAGTGCTTTACAACATCCAAACGGTTCTTTTGCACCGGGTAACTGAGCATCGTCTGATTGGCAATATCACCAGGTTCGATAACGTCTTTATCGGCTAAAGGCGACTGAGGGGATACCACCAATCGCATTTCAAAATCGAATAAAGGTTCGTAGTGAATTTCAGCCCGGGGTTGAATATCTGAAGTGATCACAACATCGAGCTCGCCAGAGGCCAACGCCGGGATCGGTTCAAACCCGAAACCGGAAGAGAAATCGAGTGCCACGGAAGGCCAGTGGATCTGATATTCCTTTAATGCCGGCATCAGCCACTGGAAGCAGGAGTGGCATTCAATTGCCATATGCAACCGGCCATTGGCATCGGCTTTGAGGCCTGAGAGATCGTGTTCTGCTTTAACAATACGGGGGATCAGCTCATCTGCCAGTCGGAGTAAAATTTCGCCTTCAGCGGTAAACTTTACAGGGCGAGTTTTACGGAGAAAGAGTTGTCCGCCCAGCCGTTGTTCCAGATCTTTTAGTTGGTGTGATAAAGCAGATTGTGTCAGACACAAGGTGTTAGCCGTTGCGGTGAGAGAACCTGTATCGCGTAGAACAGAAAGGGTTCTGAGGTGCTTAATTTCAATCATGAGCGAATTTCAACATCCTTGTGATCACTATGAATTCAATGTACCTGTTCAATAAGGATGTGTAAACATCTAGACGTCTATTGCCTGTGGTTTTGATCTAATGAAATGATTATTAATTTTTCTCATAATCAAGGTGAGTAATTAGAAATTGTTCATCTTGTTTATATGCGCCATTGTTTAGCCATCCATACCGCTAAATAGACAGCAGGGAATCACAATGACAGTTTCAGCAGTTCATAAAACCATCACCCACATTCTGGGTTACCCGCGTGTAGGCTCACAACGAGAGCTGAAATTTTCACAGGAAAAATACTGGCGCGGTGAGATTGATCAAAAAGAACTTAAGGCCGTGGGTAGCTTATTGCGCCACCGCCATTGGGGGGATCAGGTCGGTGCCGGGCTGGATTACGTTTCTGTGGGGGATTTTGCCTGGTACGACCATGTTTTAAGCACCAGCATGTTACTTGGTCATATTCCCCAACGTCACAAGAACGGCTTTCCGGATCTTGATACACTCTTTCGGGTTGCACGCGGCAAAGCGCCCACCGGGTGTGCTTGTGCGGCATCGGACATGACAAAGTGGTTCAACACCAATTACCATTACATCGTTCCTGAGTTTACTAAAGACGATCAGTTTACTGTCAGCTGGCAGCAACTGTTTGAAGAAGTGGCTGAAGCGAAAAAAGCAGGCCACAATGTAAAACCTGTTTTGCTTGGTCCCGTTTCTTACCTTTGGCTAGGTAAAGAAAAAGAAGCAAGTTTCGATCGCCTGACGTTACTGCCGCGTCTGTTATCTGCTTATCAGCAGATCTTAACCAAATTGGCCGCACTGGGTGTAGAGTGGGTTCAGGTTGATGAACCCGTGTTGACGCTTGAATTGCCAACAGCCTGGGCAGATTCCTTCAAACTGGCTTATCAGGTACTGAATGGCGACGTGAAGTTATTGCTTACCACCTATTTTGACAACATTACCCACCATCTGGACAAGATAACTGAGCTGAATGTCGACGGTCTTCATGTAGACTTATCTGCCGCGCCTGCACAGTTGGACGACGTGGTTGAGGCGCTGCCCGATCACTGGGTACTGTCAGTAGGAGCCGTCAATGGTCGCAATGTATGGCGTGCTGATCTGTCTCAGCTCCTTGAGAAACTGCAACCGGTTAAAGCGCAGCTCGGCAAGCGTCTGTGGCTGGGAAGCTCCTGTTCGTTACTTCATAGCCCCATTGACGTAGATCTTGAAACAGAGCTGTCACCCGATGTGCGTCAATGGCTCTCTTTTGCGAAGCAAAAATGTCGTGAAGTCACCTTGCTTGCACAGGCTTTGGATGGTAACAGCATTGCGATTGAGGAGTGTCATAAATACAGTGCTCCCATTAAAGCGCGATTAAACAGCGCACGGGTCAACAACCCTGATGTGCGCCGGCGCACTGATGCAATTACCGGTGCATTGGCTGACCGTAAAGCGCCGTATGCCGAACGAGCACGCAAGCAGCGCGGAGCCTTGAATTTACCGCTGCTACCCACAACAACGATTGGTTCATTTCCGCAAACCGCTGAAATTCGTTCTCAGCGAAGTGATTTTAAAGCAGGTAGGCTGAGTAAAGCCGATTATAACGCTGTGCTGAAAGATCATATTGCCGATGCTATTGCCCGTCAGGAAGCATTGGATCTTGATGTACTGGTTCATGGTGAAGCTGAGCGTAACGACATGGTAGAGTATTTTGCCGAATTATTAGAGGGTTTTGCGGTAACCCGTTTCGGCTGGGTACAAAGCTACGGTTCTCGCTGTGTAAAACCGGCGATTATCGTGTCAGACATCTATCGGGCCAGAGCAATGACAGTAGAGTGGGCGACATACGCACAGTCTCTGACAGACAAGCTTGTCAAAGGTATGCTGACTGGCCCGGTCACCATCCTGGGCTGGACATTTCCGCGAGAAGATTTGACGCGGGAAGAGATTGCCAACCAGATAGCCTTAGCGCTGCGTGATGAAGTGGCCGATCTGCAAGCGGCGGGCATCAAGATTATTCAGATCGACGAGCCGGCTATTCGTGAAGGCTTGCCCCTGAAAGAGAGCCAGTGGCCGTTGTATCTCGATTGGGCTGTTAATGCCTTTAAAATCGCGGCGGGAAGTGCAGATCCGCAAACGCAGATCCATACGCATATGTGTTACAGCGAGTTCAACCACATCATCAAATCTGTCGCCGCGCTGGATGCCGATGTTATTACCATTGAAACATCTCGCTCAGACATGGAGTTATTAACAGCATTTGAAGCATTTAATTACCCGAATGAAATAGGCCCGGGTGTTTATGATATTCACTCGCCTAATATTCCGCCAGTAGAACAGATTATTCAGTTAGTCGAGAAGGCAGAAGCCCTTATTCCGGTTGAAAGGTTATGGATTAATCCTGACTGTGGCCTGAAAACCCGTAATTGGGAGGAGACCGAAGCCGCCCTGAGTAATATGGTTACTGCCGCAAAAGCACTTCGTGAGGAGTGGCATGCAAAAGCGGTTTAACAAATTGCCATGAAAAGAAATTGAGGGAGTGCTCTAAGCACTCTTTTTTTCGATGTGGAAAAATCAAAAAATATCTTTAAGTTACAGACTTGAGGCGAGGGTAGATCCCCCCGCCTTTACGTGCAACGATGATTACTGAGGCTCAGTACGTGTGAAAGTCAGTATGTGGCTGGCGCTTGTTAGTGTTAACTGATCACCAGAAATTTTCGCCTCACTCCAGTCCGTCAGTGTCTGGGTCAGGGTATTTTCCATCTCCATTGCCGGGGCAGGGCAGGCCATCATAGTCATTCCCATTTTTTCAATGCGTAACTGACCGTCGCTCAATTCAGCCTGACCAAAGTAACGGTTGCAGCCAGAATAACCATTTGCGCTCATGTCATTGGTGAGCCCAATATTGGGGGCTGTAAACGGCTCTGGTAACTCAATGGCTTTGTTGTCAACTTGAGTGAGCACCCAATTGTGGTTAACAAGATCCCCCTCGGTTGCAATTTTACTGATCTCGCCGTTGTTGCCTGCACATGCAGCAAGGATCATAGGTAATACCAATACGGTAAGTAAACGCTTTTTCATAGTGTCGATTCCCAGGGTTTAGATGTGGATATACTCTTTATTGAACAGAAGCTGTCTTACGATCAATTAAAGAATGGAGAGCATTAATACCAAACTGTATAACAATAAGAAAGCTTGCTATCTCTTTATTCACAGCATGAATAAGTCACTGAGCTTTAAGGATTAAAATCAATTATGACAAAGGTAAAATAATATGTGTTAGAAATACGTGATTTTTACTGTGGCTTTGCACGGTAGATATCGTCTGAAATGATCTGAAGTCGTTTGAAACACCGTTTACATTAACTTGGTATTAGGTTTTTTTTCGATCATGTGAAGATGAACATCCTGTTGCGGGAAGGGGATAGAAATTCCTTCTTGGTCGAACCGGATTTTAACCTCGCGAGTAATATCCCAGTATACATCCCAGTAATCTTCAGTTTTTACCCAAGGACGAACAATAAAATCAACAGAGGAGGTATTAAGCGTGTGCAGTTTAATGGTTTTTTCTGGCTGACCTAATACCGCAGGGTGAGCATCAACAATGTCACTCAACACTTTTTCTGCCAGTTCAATATTGTCGCTATAACCAATACCAAAGATCATATCGACACGCCGAACGCGTTCATGTGTCATGTTTTTGATTATGTCTCCCCAAATTTTGCTGTTTGGAACAATGATGATTTGGTTATCAAACGTTTTTATGGTGGTGTTTACCAGGCTCATATGGCTCACTTTGCCCGATACGCCGCCAGCTTCCACAAAGTCACCCACATCGAATGGCCGGTAGATCAGCAGCATCATGCCGGAGGCAAAGTTGGACAGGGTATCTTGTAAAGCAAAACCGATGATCACACCGGCGACACCAAAACCAGTAAGGATTGGGGCCAAGTTTAAGCCAATTTGCGACATGGCAATGAGCAGGCCTATGACAAAAACGCCATTGCCGGATATGGAGGTGAAGAAGTCCTGCATCAGCTGCGATAAATTAAGGTTTGGTGAGGAAACCGCTTTTTTCACCATTTTCCGCGTTAATTTTTTCAGCCCGCGGAACACGATAATGATGAATACGAAGATCAGGGAATTGAACAGTAGCTGTGGCGCTTTATCAAATATCCACTGTCCGAATTCATTCCCCCAGGTAGAGATGATCGAAAAAATGACGTCGAGATTGAGCAGATCATTGGTAAGGGTACCTGTGGCTTCAAAAAGCTGTTGCTTATACTTTGTCGTATCCAGAGCCATCTTGTCACCGAGCTTGACTAAAAACTGCAAGGTGTCGATGTCACTGGCTACTTTGCGCTGTGCAAGAATGTGCACCAGTTGGACGGAGGTTTTTTCTCCTTCAGTCGCTGATTTAAGCTGCTTACTGAGCAAGGCTTCTTGCTGGCTATCGAAGGTCAGGGATGCAGACATGAACTCCAGCCGGTGTTCAATATCATTGATCAGTGCTTGTTCTTTTTTCGGTGCTGGGTCACCAAGTAGTTTTAGCCATTGATAGTTTTCCCATTGTTCTTCGAACAGGCGGGAGGAAAAACGGCGGGTTTCATCCAATGACTTCTGCGCCAAAAGTTTTCCTTCATTCGTTTCCTTGTCCAGTTCCTTTTCATCTGTTTTTATTTTATTGAGCAAAAAAACCGATGCGTCTGAGATGAATTTAACCTGCTGGTGGACATGTCTTAGAAGAAGCTCATGCGTCTCTTCGGTCCGGTTATCAATTAAATCCTGAATAACCTCCCTAAGCGCATTGTTTTTATTGAGAAGCTGTAGGCGAACCACATCCCGAGCGGAACCCGACATGGTCTGAGATTCGGTATAAAGTGCTGCAATTTCCTGATCAAGTTGTTCTAGTTTCACAATTTGCGGCGAGGATTCTTGTGCAATGCAAAAAGATGACAGTAACAGAAATAATAAAACCAATACCCGCATTATAAACGCTACTCTTGCCAACAGGGATTTTACAAGCATAGCAAACGCAATCATCTGGTGTTCAGAATTGGGCACATAAAAAACCATAGCTTGGATTATTATCTTTAGTATCTTTTGTGTTTGCAGTCTCTCAACGCGGGCGGGCTGGATCATTCCCAAAGGGCGAGTTGACTGGCGAAATAGGCTGTGTCGCTGATTTTCAACGTACAGTTGCGATATGTTTAAATCGGCACTTTGCCTGATAGCCAATAAATCTTCGCTAAAACGAGCATCTTGAGGTCACTTGAATATAATTAGTTTGATAACTGAGTGATCGTCGCAGTAAGTGTTGGCTTGGCAGGTAGTCTTTAGGTGGCGTAATGATTAATCATAATATTGTGAAAATCAGCTTAAAAAACGGGATTAAGGATCTTTTCGAAACGTCTGGTGGCGGAATAAAAGAGCTTTTTGAAACATCGGCGGGAATAAGAGGGATTGAATACAGTTCAAGTCGTGAAGCTTATATTAATAAAAATCAGCTTGTTTGGTTTCATATTGATGAAGAAAAAATGACCATAGCAATGAGCTTTGGTGATGTCAGGTCGACATTACAATTCCCTGACCATGGTGGTGAATTTCAGCGAATAAAAAGAGATCTGACAAGGTAGTTGAACTTATTGGAGCCGATGGGTTGCCGCCAAATTGTTGTCATTTTTGCGTACATGAGTTGGTTTTACTGATGGTTTTCCGTAAAAAAAGCCCCCTTGCAAGAAGGGGGCAATAGTACCATCGCTAATATATCCCCACTTCCCGCAAGCCCCGTCATACCTAGGGTTTTCATATTTATCAACCAGTTGTGAAAGGTTGATGAATGCAATATGCATCAGTATTAGTGGGTTTTATTCACGAATGTCGCCACTCTGTCGCCACTTTCTGGCGGCGGATTAAAAGGTGTTTAAAGGAAGTTCAGAGGGTTTTTAGTGACGGCATCTTGAAGGTGATCGGGGGCGAAATGGCTATACACCATTGTCTGTTTTATATCGGTATGACCCAGTATGCGCTGAAGCACTAAAATATTGCCACCGTTCATCATGAAGTGGCTTGCGAAGGTATGACGTAATACGTGTGTCGTTTGGCCTTTAGGAAGTTCAGGGAAGCACCGGCGGATGCGTTTATAAAGAGGCAAATAATTGGTAGTGAAAAGTGGGCCATTACCGCGACAGTGAATCTCATCATACAGCTCAGATGAAATAGGCACAGTGCGATTTCGCTTCCCCTTGGTATTGGTAAACGTGATTTTGTGTTTGGTCAGTTGAGAACCTTTGAGGTTCGCGGCTTCCATGATGCGTGACCCAGTAGCAAGGCAGACTTTGATGATTTTAACTATCTCTTCACCATTGTTGGTGTGACTCACAAAGTCGAGAAGGTGGATGATTTGTTCGTGTGTTAAAAAAGCGAGTTCCTTTTCCGGTGTCTTGATTTTTTTAACGCTTTCGAAAGGGTTGGGGTGGTTCCACTCATTTAAGCGATGCAGCTCATTAAACACAGCCTTGAGCAAAGTAAGCTCCAGGTTCTGAGTTTGTGGCGACAGTTCCTTTGCACCGTTTACAACAATATTTCGTCTGGTTGCACGATAGCGGGTGAAATCACGGCCACTGCATTGGGCTGCTATAGGGTTGCCCATTAATTCGCTGATCACCTGCAAGCGGCGGTAACACATCTTACCGGCTTTAATGTTTTTACCGTGATACTCAAACCACAAATCAACCAACTCTGATAACCGGCGATTATCGGGTTTTTCTCCAAGCCACGGCTTATCTTGAATTTCACGCATGGTGAAACGCTCAAAAGCTAGGGCTTCACCTTTGGTCGAAAACTTTTTGCGTAGACGTTTGCCTTGCCGCCCTTGGGGGTAGCATTCGCAAAGCCATGAACTATCTGTTTGTTTTCTAACGGCCATAATAGTATATACTGTTTTTATATACAGTCATTCTAGGACTCAATTTTAACTTTGCAATGTTTATTGCTGCATATTGCAGACATACGATTGAACGTTTATCCAGCAGTTGATTTTTCCAAGGTGGTACATTTGCCATTCAAAGGTATAATCTGACTGATTTTTTTAATTATTTTATTGGTATTGTTGGTACATGAAAGCAATTGATTTATTCGCAGGGGCAGGTGGCTTTTCTCTGGCAGCTCATAAAGCTGGGGTAAAGGTTATGGCTGCTGTAGAGTTTGATGAACAAGCTGCGATTACCTACCAGCAAAACCTAGTTGATCGTTTAGAAGCGCCTACAAAGGTTTATTCTAAAGATATTAACACCATTGATATTCCTGAATTCATGGAAGAGCTCGCTATTAAAGAAGGTGAGCTTGACCTGTTGTTGGGTGGTCCACCTTGCCAGGGATTTTCTGGACACCGGCTAGGGGATAGTTCAGTTGATGATCCTCGTAATAAACTGCTTATTCGATACTTCGATTTTGTGCATGCACTCAAGCCAAAAGTTTTTCTTGTAGAGAATGTTCCGGGTATGTTGTGGAAGCGCCACGAAAAGCACCTGAACAATTTTTTAGATTTGGCTAAAGAAAATGGCTACAAGATTATCGGGCCAGAGCGCATTAATGCCAAAGATTATGGTGTACCTCAGAATCGATTACGTGTTTTCATTCTTGGTGTTCGAGAAGATGTTGATCTAGCAGACTTACAATGGCCACCTCAACCAACGCATTTCAAGCCGGGTTCAAATAAGTCAGAATGGTTAACTGCTTCTAATGTTTTCGAACGGCCGCCTGAAAAAGAATTAGAGCGATTATTTGAACGGTTTGTGAAAAAAGACAGTATTGAACATGATAAGGCTTGGCAAATAATTGACTCATTGAAGTTCGGTAAACCTGTAGCTTCGATAGAAGATGACCCATGTGCTTTTCATATGAACCATACTCCTGAACTCACAGCACGGTTTGCGGAAATAGGACCTAATGGAAGTCGTGATGAAATCGGCACTCAGCTGAAATGTCATAGCAATGGCCATAAAGGCCATAAAGATGTTTATGGCCGTGTTCGTTATCACCTGCCAGGGCCGACGATGACGACAGGGTGTTATAATCCATCAAAAGGTCGTTTTGTGCATCTATGGCACAACCATGGTATTACGCTACGTCATGCGGCAAGGTTCCAGACATTCCCTGATGACTACATCTTCCAAGGCACTGCAACATCTCAAGCCAGACAGATAGGAAATGCAGTGCCCATAGAATTAGGGAAGCATCTCATTACTGCAATATGCAGTAGATTGAAATAAGAAAAGTGCCTACAATGTTAGGCACTTTTTTTTGCGCAAATTTCTGAACTAAAGGCAAAAATGGCAAAGATAAAAACAAGAGCCAGAACGTTGGATATGCTTGGTAGGCAGCAAATAGCAGGTATCCCAACAGCTCTTAGCGAGCTTTTCAAAAATGCTCACGATGCATATGCTGAAAATGTTGAAGTTGATTATATAAGAAAACAAAATTTACTGATCCTCAGAGATGACGGCTTAGGCATGAGTCGTGATGAGTTTGAGAGTCGATGGTTAACTATTGGTACTGATAGTAAATATGAGCATTACTCAAGCATAGATATGCCCAGCACGGACTTTAATAAGAAGAAACGTGTTGTGATGGGGGAAAAAGGTATAGGCAGGTTAGCTATAGCTGCTATTGGACCTCAAGTTATTGTATTAACCAGGAAGAAGAACTATCTATTAGACGAAAATGGAGAAATGATTCCATTAATTAAAGACTTAAAAGAGGGTGAAAAGCAAGAATATAAATTTGAGTTATCGGATCTAACAATCGCACTTGTTAATTGGTCTTTATTTGAGCTTCCAGGTCTGGATCTAGACGATATTGAAATACCTATGGAGACAATTGAAGGTGGTAAATATTTAACTACTGATGTCTTTACTAGGCTATTAAGTGACACCAAAAAGAATTATAAAGTAATTGCACAAGCAAAGATAGAACAATTTAAACGAACAAAAGAATATGAGAAACTTCAAGGGATTATTTCACCAAGTGAGTTGTTAGAAGAAATAAAAATAATACTTGGATTAAAGAAAATTGAAGATGAGTTGTTATCTTTTTCAAATATAAACCCTGACATAGTTAAAATGATTAAGGAAGGACCTAGTTTATTTGATAATGGACATGGCACTCATTTCATAATTTCCTCTGTCGAAGAAACTTTGATTGATGATATTGAAGATTACGGTAAAAATAAAAAAGAAGGTGCGTCAAAGTTAGAGAAGGGGTTGTTAGGGTTTACTAATACAATGAATCCTAATGAAAGACCTCCGATTATTGCAAAGTTTAGATATCATACATTAGATAACTTTAGAGATGAACTTATTGGTGAGGATGTCTTTTTTACACCAGATGAGTTTCAAATGGCTGATCATCACATTGAAGGTGAATTTAACGAATATGGTCAGTTTGTTGGAAAAGTTTCAATTTATGGTGAAGAGGAGAAAGAATATGTATTACCATGGTTAGATGGAAAAGGAAATAAAACATTATGTGGTAAGTTCAGTTTTAAATTGGCCTATGTACAAGGTAGTTTAAAAGATACTAAATTGCCTCATGATATATGGAAAGATATTACGGCTAAGACTGATAAGATTGGTGGGCTATATGTATATCGTGATGGTATAAGAATATTGCCATATGGTGATGTTGATTATGACTTTTTGCACATTGAAAAGCGAAGAACTAAGAGGTATTCATCATTTTTCTCTTATCGAAGAATGATGGGATATGTTGAACTTTCTAGGGAAAAAAATAACACTCTTCAAGAAAAAGCTGGTCGAGAAGGATTTATTGAGAATACAGCGTATCGTCAATTTAAAAAAATCCTTGAGAATTTGTTTATCCAATTGGCTCAAGATGTATTTAATGACGGTGGTGACTATTCAGATTTATTTATTCAAAAACGAGATCGTTTAAATAAAGATTACGAAAACTTGAAGAAAAGAAATTCTTCAGTTTCGAAAAAAAGAGAACAGTTATCTAAAAATCTTGATAAATTCTTTTTGAAGTCTCATGAGCTTTATTGGAAAAATGAGGTAGAGAGGATTAAATGCAATACGTTATCGAGGCTCGGGAAAATCACGAGCGATGATATTGATAATGTGGATGATTTGATCTATAAAATCGAAAAGGATGTCAGGAGTGAATTTGCACGTCTTGATGATGAGTTAATTATTAGTCGACCTTCTGGCGTGGGTTTAACAAAAACATTGTCTGATGATTGGGACCAATACCTTACTTATAAAAAATCAGTATCGGAAAATGTGATTAAACCTGTAAAAAAGGAACTATCTAGTGTTTTGATGAGTATTGAAAATACACATTATTCTTCCGAACAAATAAAAGATAGAATGGTTAAATCTGTTGAGTCATTAATTGATTATCATGATAGACAAATAAAAAAAAGAACTTCAGTTCTTGGCGAAACATTATCTGATATTCAAGGGTGGATAAAAAAAGACATTTCAAAGAGCAGAGAAGAAGCAAAGACTAACTTTAATAATTCATTGTCAAGTCTGATTTCTTTGGATGCTTCTTCGAGAGATCCTGAATACTTGGCCGGAGTTAAGATAAAAGTTGAGGAGTCTATAGAAGATGTGTCGAAAAATACGGTAGATGGAATTGATGAACTTATCGCGCAGCTTAACACTACTAAAATTAATACTGATGAAAATGTTATGTCATCAAATGCATTGCTAGCTTCCTTAGAAACACAACTAGAAATACTCAAGGAAGAGGTCGATAATAACACTGAGCTTGCGCAACTTGGGATGTCTATTGGTGTGATACATCATGAATTTTCTAGCCATATTAGAAATGTAAGAGCAGGTATAAGAGAGCTACAACCTTTAGTTATAAAAAGCAAGAAAGCAACCATAGCTCTTAACCGTATAAGAGTGAGCTTTGAACATTTGGATGGCTATCTTAAACTTTTCACGCCACTTTCTAGACGATTAAATAGGAAAAAAGTTAAAGTTACAGGTGCTTCGATCTATGACTTTATATTTGAGCTGTTTTCAGAAAGAATTGAAGAGCAAGATATTGAATTGATAATAGAAGACGGGTTTAAGACTAGTTATATTGAAACTTATACATCTACAATTCTGCCTGCATTTGTCAACATTGTAGATAATGCTATTTACTGGGCATCAAGAATTGAAACTGGCAGATATATCAAATTTGGGTTTTCTGATGGTGGATTTTATATTACTGACTCTGGGCCAGGTGTTGCTTTAAAAGATAGGGATGTGATTTTTGAATTTGGTTTCTCCAGAAAATATCAAGGTCGAGGTATGGGGTTGTATATAACAAAACAAACATTAGACCAGGAAGACTTAGACTTAACTCTTGCACATTATAAAGCGACGGAAGGCGCTACTTTTATCATCGCACCAAAATCCGAATCGAAGGTATCATAATTATGCCATTTTTTTCAGCATCACGTGAAACAGCAATTAATTATTTGAGCACAGTCCTTACAGTCGATGATATGTTGGGTTTTGGTCCGCAAGAAACATTATCTGAAGAGGATTTTATACCTGAGGATGATGATGCGACTGAATATGGTGTCGCAGATATTGATAATAACAATAATGAAGAAACCCCTTTGGCCGATCATTATCTTGATTATCAAGAATTGTCAAAAAGTTTCGCATCTTTTGGGTTACATTGTAGTGGTTTAAAACCAGATACGACAAAGCCTGTTTCTGATGTCGTTGATGATATAATATTATCTGCTAATAAATCAGATCTTTGTATTTTTGATTGGGAAATGGAAGCGTTAAAAGATGGATCAACGGCAAAAAGTGTTATCGAGAAACTCGTCGCCAATGACTATGCTTTAAATGGTAGGTTAAGATTAGTTGTTATCTATACGGGGGTTGATCAAGCTAAGCACCGAATCGATATTATTGATCCGATAGCTCGCTTGATTGAAACTAAACTTAATGGTATCAGTTCCCATACTGTTAAAGTAACGGATCAGCATGTTGATATTTGTGATCAAGATGAAAATTGTAGTTGGCGTGTTGTTTGTGTTGGTAAAGGGACTGTAGACCCTTCTCAACTAGCAAATATTACTATTGATGAATTTGTTGATCTAACTGCGGGTCTATTATCTAATGCGACATTAGCCTCAATCGCGGAATTAAGACTTCATACAAATAGTTTACTTTATAAATTTAATAAAAACCTTGATTTTGCTTTTATATCTCATGTTTTGGGCCTCATGTCATCACCTCTTTCGAGAGGTAATGCTAACAATGTGTCGATAGACTATGCTATAGATCTTGTATCAGAAGAAATAAAATCATTATTACAAAATAGTTCTCTTTTAAAGGATGAGTTCAAAGAAGAGAGGATGTCAAAATGGCCAAAATTCAAGAATTCTAATGATCAAGTAAAGTATTTATTAGAGTATTCAGATAAATCTCATGAATTGACAGCCGATGAGTTATTAAGTGTTATGAATATAAGTAATCAGAGTGATGAGGATTACGACACTATCTTAAATGGCTTACAAATAACAAAAAGTAAATTCAAAAACAGTGCTATATCCCTTTCACTTAAAGGCGATGATGCTAAATTATATTTAGAGAAACTATCGTCTATTGAAGGTGTTAGAAGGAGTGTGTGCTCACATAAGACATCTACTCCAATATCGTTAAAACAAGGAACGATTTTAGAAATTAATGATATGATTTTTGTTTGCATTCAGCCTTTATGCGATAGTGTTAGATTGCAAGATAATACAGATTTTGTATTCTTGAAGTCAGTCTTTGATGAAACTGATGGGAAATTTACTCATGTTGTCAAACATGAGGATGAATATATAAAATTATATTTGGTACCAGGGAAAAATGGAGTACATAATTTTACATTCAAACCTGATGCTAATCGAGGTGAGATTATTTCTGTTTTTGAAAATGAAAAACACTTCTTTAATGCTGAATATAATCTTAATGGTATTGTTGATATAAAGATAAAACTACGTTGGTTAGGTGAATTAAAATCAAACGTAGCGCAGTCTTTGTGTACAAACCTTGCTAGCCAATTATCACGTGTTGGTCTTGATACAAATGAATGGCTACGTTTGCAATAAATTGAATATTAATTTATAAAAGATAAGCGGTCTTGGAATTGGCCGCTTATCTAAACAACCTTTCCCAATACCTCAACCTGCTGATCTTCAACTTCAACATCCTTGCCATTGAAGTTCATAAACATCTTGCCGTTCGGGAGGCGATGTAGTTCATTCACCGTGGTTAAGCCAGAGAAAGAAACAAGATACTTCCCACTGATCACCTTCGTATTACTCGTATCCACAAACAGTTTCTGCCCTTCATACTCAACTAGCATCAGGTTCTCTGCTTCTGGCATTCCTTCCAAAAACTTAGCGTCGAAGAACATCTTGCCTTTGTCGATTAAATCGCCGTTCTTTAGCTCGAAGTAGGGTAGCTCAATTTTTCCACTTTCAGAACTAGGTTCACCCTTCTCATACATCTCACCTTCACCAAGCAGCAACCAACGAAGAGATACCCCAGTAGTCAAATGTACACGTACAGCGATTTCAAAAGGAGTTTGATCACGCTGATGCCAAGTTGAAATAGTACCTTTGCCTACTCCAAGCACATCAGTGAGCTCTTTGTATTCTGACAAATGTAGAGCCTCAACCAATCTTGAGGTCACATTTTTGCCTCCTTCATACGAAAGAGGTTCAATTTTATCTTGACTAGGACTCATATGTAGATCTACCATTCATGCATCAGTAAGGGTGTTCTGGATTGTATAGCAGCAAAAAGAACACAATTGAATGACTCAATAACACGATAGGATACCACCATGGAATCAACTTCAATAGTGTTTAACGCGCCACTTTCGCCTTTTGTCACAGTACAAAAGTTCTCTGAATTCACAGGTATAGCTGTTGGTCAGGTGAACAAGATGATTCATGAAGGCCGCCTTCCTATCCGCAATAAGCTTAAACCAAAAGAAAAGCCACTTATCAACATGGTTGCATTGGCAAACGAAGCTGATCAGCAGGCTTATTAAATCATTGGGTTAATTGAGTAAGTCATTTGAATATGCCTTAGGGATAGGAAGCTCACAATGTCTGCAAATGAATGTCCTAAACACACCGCGTTCACAAACGCATGCTCCACCTTTAGCAACGATCACACCGTTAAGCAGTTGGCGGCTAAGTTCGGGCTAAACAGTCAAATGCTGTGTAACAAGCTGGATGCAAACAAAACACACAAGCTGTTTGTTGAAGAGTTGCTGTTACTCACCAAAGCAACCTACAACCCAGCAACCGGAAAAATGGACACCGGCTTAGTTGATGGCCTGCTGCGAGAACTCAACTTAACAGCCATTCCATTACCAGAATCAGAAATAGCTCAAAAGCCAGCATCGCTGACAGACCGCATGTTGCAGATTTCATCTGCAACGGGTGAACTCAGCGCACATGCTTTGCAAATCAATGCCACCAATCGCGTAAATCGCACAACGAAAGAGCAGGTCGTCAAACGCGCTCAATGTGCAGTACGCGAACTCGTCATGCTAATGAATGAAGTAGAAGGCAAGTTTCAAGCTGTGCCGGTTCTTTCGTGTGCGTTTGATGCCATTGGTTCTATGCCTTTGCCTGGTTTGTTATAGGGGAATCCACCATGGGACAAGCACTACAACGTATTGAACATCAGTTTCCTCGCCCGGCAGAGGAATCCATTGCCCAGTGTCATGCACTGTTTAACTGCGAAAGCCAGTTGGGCCTGTCGTATGACAACTTGGAAGAGAAGGTAAAACGCACGTTGTGTTTTTCTGCAGGGTTAAAACAACGCCACGTTGAAATGAAGCTTCACGAATTGAACACCCTAGAGAGAAAGGCATTACACAACGCCATTAACACACTGGCCGATGCGCTAAAGCCTCTCGCTCATCAGTTGTTTAAAGAATTCCGTTAGTAACTCTATTTATCTGAACATTTGTTATTTGGTTAGGAGAACACCATGGAACAAGGAACAGTAAAAAGTCATTTGCTACAACAAGCTGAAGCCCTCGCAAAATACAGCAGAGCGCTTGCGAATTCACTAATACAAGAACGTGATTGCCATGATGTGATGTTAGGGATCATGCAGCTGGCGATGGTGAACAAAGATGTGATTCATATTCACGTGAGATTTTTCGCACATATTAATGATATCTATGTATCTGTTAATCCGGTAAATAATAGCTATAAAATTTCAGAAACCATCAATGTTTATGCTGAGATAATTTCGCTGAATCCGGAACATTATAATGATGATTCATCGCCACTAACTCGATTGTTAGAACTTGAAGACAAACTATTAGAACTGATCGCTGAAGCTAAAGATAAAGCAGAGGTGGCAGCATGAGCCTCGGTCATATCATGGTCACTTCTGATGACTTATACGCGGCACTTTCTGATGTCGGGATGCGTTCTGAATCGAAAGATATATTCGTGAATATCTTTAATTACATCGAAGACATGACAGGTGAATGGTTCGCACTCGATACCGTTCGCGCTCAGTCCATCCATGTCGCCCATGATCCGGTCTTGCTAGCTGTCGATGAAATTTATGCCGGTTGGTTCGCGTTCTGGATGTGTGTATTTAACAGCTCAGACCATGGAAGTGAATTAGAAGCCCAAGCAATGGGTTCAATTCGAAGCCTGTTTTTTGTCGCTGCTCACAACCGACAAATCACCGTTCCTTCAGCTATCGAAACATGGTGGCTGCAAACCGCAGACATTCACCGTAACCATTCACTTAACGAGGTGGCGGCATGATGAATTATCTAGCTGTGTTCTTAAATTCAGGTGGTGGCGTTGTTCGTAACGAAGAAACCCAAGAGGTGATGAATTTACAACTTGGTGAATATCCATCTGCAGATATTGCGATTGAACATGCGTGCGAACAATTGAATTGCAAACATGTGCTAAATGGCGTTCTTGTGAAGGGACAAGACAAAGGCGGTTTCATGATTGTTGATGCGCAGGAGTTTGTAAGTCTTTAAAGAATCAACGCCCCAAAAGGGGCGCGATATTAGTGGTTATTTGTTCGAGTTAAATTTTCACCTGCAAGCCAAGACATAACGACTTCGAATCGAGTCAGTGTGATATTTGAAACATCATTACCGAGCTCAATTCCTGCTCTGATATGAGCGGCAGAGTCAAAGATTTGTAATACAGCATTATCTTTACTCTGAAGCGCTTTGTATTTGGTAAGCAGTTCATCTTCACTGGTTGGTTCTTCAGTTAGAAGGTCAACATATTGCTTGTGTTGATATTGTGAATGAACTGATTTTACTGCTGGTTTAATTGTATGTGATATGGCTGCAATGAAAGGAATGAACACACCAACTTCAAAATTGAATTGTGTAGTAGCAACAAGAGTTGTTCCCAAGAAAACTTGGAGAATGCTTATTGCATTATCTAATCGATTATAGAAACAAGCGTTCATTTGCTCCATTCGATTGGAGTAACGAATTTTAAATTGGGTGTTATGTTTCGACATGTTTTTATTCCTTTTGTTTTTGCGGCGGTTGTTCTGGAACTTCGCGTTTAGGTTCATGAAATTTGTCTCTGTCGCCGTTAGCTCTTTGATCTGTATAGCCTGTCATTTGGCTTTCCTTTTTTGCTGGGTTGTTATGTGGAAACAACATCTTAGCGAACGTGTGCCAGCTACGTAAATGGGCCGGGTTCCCCCACGTTACGGGGGATTTAAACAATACGAACGAATAAGAACGATATAAGCCGAATAAGCGCGAATACGAATTTAAAAATAATTTAAATATTTTTTAATTTGTATTTTTCGAGGTGATAGGAAAGAAGATGCTATCGAATAATGATCTCTTTTATGTGGCTGCCACTGTGCAGCCACATGACAAAACAGAAAATAATTTAGCCGCTTATAATAGCGGTTTTTTAGGATTCGATTTTTGTGGGCCACGCCCAAGTCGTTTAAATCCAGAACAACGTTGGGAATTAAACCGCGTCAGTCGCGAGAATAATTTTTTTGCCGAGAAACAAAAAGCGCATGCCGCTTCTTTGCCTGACTATAACGCAGATCACCTCCGCGAAGCGGCGGCACGAAGTGACGAAAACAATAGGCTTGTCCAAGGGCGCAAAAGTCCGACACGCCATAAAGTGTCTGATTTATCCCGCCGTGTGGCAATGTTCCGTAAGGCTCAGCGTGGTTCGGTGGTGCTGGATAGTATCGAGTCGGCTTACAATCACGACACGTTGTATGCGCTCTCAGACAATGGAAACAAAGCTCGGGTTTTGGCACCGAAAGGAAAATCCAAGGTTGCAGAGCCAAAAATTAATCCAAATTCAATCAGATTGATGAAACGTGATTGGTCCGGTGGATTCAAAGTTCAGTATCACACGCAGACGCCATCAAGTGCCGCGCCGGATGCTCAGGAAGGCGACAGATTTACAGAAAACCTGACCAAACGCGCGGTAAGCAAGGTTTTTGAGTCGGGCGCCTATGTTGCAACGTGCTGTGGTGGGTTTACTACGTTCTTAACCCTGACATTTAAAAAAGAACAACGAAACAAAATCTTCGGAGGCATGGTTGACGGCGATGCTGCGCCATATTCCACATTGCCTAAACCACCGTTACCAGCCAGTAAAACCCGCGGGCCGCGTTCGATGTTGCGGGGCCGTCCACAGCTAAAATGCACCGATGGCACAAATACCCCAATCAATATCAAGCGCAACATGGCAAAGTCAGTTGATCATATTGCTGGCCCATACACCGCGCTGGATGTGCCGACCACTTTTGAGAAAGATTCAGGAATGATTGTCGGCCCTATCTGCCCGCAGCCTGTATTGATGAATGCCGATCGTGTTATTGCGGGGCCATACTCACCACTTTGCGCCAAACCAGAAAAAGAATTCACCCTCACTAAAACGGCTGAAACCACGATAGGCAAAGAGGTTAGCCGTTTTTTGGATGGCGCAAAAAAAATGTATCACCGTGGTTGGGTGGCAAATCATACCGTTGAAATTGATGTTGAAAGCGGCGCGGAATATTGCAAATTAGAAGAAAAATCCATAGCCGGTTACACCAAAGCCAGCGACGTGGGGCCAACTCAAGAGCCATCAGATTTTCATTATATCTGGGTGGCTGAATGCCCGGCTAATGAAGACGGTGAACCTAATCCTCACGTACACGTTTTATTAAACTGGTCAGTGCCTAAACCGCAGTTTTCTGCCTGGTCAAAACGGCTAGAAAAGTTATGGGGTAATGGTTTTGCTAACTTGCAACGTATCCAGCAACCAAAAGCAGCGGGAACTTACATCATCAAAGCCGTTGGTTATGCCGCCAAAGGTGAAAATGCCGACCAAGGGCTAATCAAGGGCAACCGTTATAACATCGCTCAATGCAGCCGCGCCCCAGCTTGGGAATGTGTTGCCAGTTTTGAGGCCGATAATATGGCGGCAATTATTAAAGAGTGTGGATACCAGTTGGAACAGTGGCGAAAACCGCTAAACCGAAGCATTAGACGTATTGAAAGGCAGATAGACCAAACCATAAAGGCGAAAGCGATAGCCAAACAAGCCAAAAAGCCACAAGACGTGATCCACAAATTAACGGGTCGCATTATCCGGCTTGAACACCAACAGAAAGCGGTTCGGGACCAAATAAAAAGCCGTGAAGTTTATGCCACCACTAAAAATATTTTTTGCTTTTCCTTTGATGGCGAACACGCAGAAGAAAAGGCGTGGGATTTCTTGCTTTGGGCAGCTGGCGCTCGCGGTTGGTCAATGGAATCGAGATCGGATGATGAAACTTACCGACAAATCGTAGCCGAAGCCAAACAGGCCGCACGTATCGAGTACGCCAATAACTATCACCAGTTCAAAGAAAAGCGCGCTTACTGGCAAAGCGTTTTACATGATCCATTAATACGATGTGATGATGGTGATCGAGATGCGGAGCTCGCGTGGAGTATGTCCATGTTCGAGCAATACGAAAAATCTTACGAGATTCGAACCGGTTGGTTGGAATAGTAAGGGAGTATCATGAAGAAATTGACAAGGTGTTGGTTAATTTAGCTTTGTCACTTGGAGCTGAATGCTTAGCTCTAGTACTGGCAATGGTTCAAGGCCAGACACTTCGCATGATGTAGCATCACTTGTAAGCCAACATTCGATGAAGCTGAGCAGGTCATCTGCATCGAAGTGTTTTGGGGATCTAAACGCACACTCCCAGACGGTAAGAACTCGCCAGCCATTTTCGATAAGCTGTTTAAATGCGGTGTGGTCCCTTTCCTTATTTCGTTTAAATTTGGATTGCCAAAATGCAGAGTTAGTTTTGGGTATAGTCCCGTGAGAACAGCCGGCATGTTTATGCCAAAAGCATCCATGAAGGAAAATTATTGCTTTGTACTTAGGAAAAACGAGGTCAGGTGTACCAGGTAGTCGCTTATCATGAATTCTATACCTAAACCCTTTGGCAAAAAGGAGCTTGCGCAAGTTCATTTCTAAACCTGTGTTCTTTGATTTATATAGGCGCATATCAGGCATAGAACACATGACCAGCAAGGAAGCTAATAATAAAAGCCTACGACAATAGTGAAGAAATGCCAGAACAGGCTATCGGCAATCAGCTACTAGACTTAGTAACCACTGATATAAGGAGTTCACCATGTGCTTTGACGGTTTAGCCCTTAAAGTGTTGAAAGAGCAATTCAGGGAAAACACTAAACGTTCGGTTTCGCCTGGGGGAAAAACGGCTGCCGATCCTTCTTTGGAACGCAATGAACACAGTACCAAACTATCGTCCACTCGGGAGAATCTGCTTTCATCCAAGGTGAAGGGGATTCCAGGCATTGAATACACGGCCTGATATGCCGACAGTCATCGCAAAGCTCTAGCCTTGGTATTTTGACTAACTCTTTATCTGTATCAGTTACTTGCGTCACTTTTTTTCTCGTTATTGCTGCACATTGAATAACTTTACTGTATATTCGTACAGTGCTTTACGCAAGGAGTACTGTAAATGGCGCATTCAATCAGCTGGCAAGCCATTGATTTTATAGTTGAAGCTCTCGCTGCAAGTACATACGGCGAAGACCGTACTGAAGTAGGGGTGTATTTGGTGGAATTGGTAATGAAAGAGAAGAAAGGGCAGCTAGATGCAGCCCAAATGGAAATGGTTAGAACCCTGCTGACTGATGCCTCGTCGCTTGCCGTCCAGGTAGATACAGATACTTGAATTGTTCTTCGTCATCAATTCTTCAGAGGGAACGGAACGCATTTGATGTTCCGTTTTATTTCTTAACGTCGTATTTAGCGTATTGATTCATGTTATGTAGTGTAAATATCATTGAAGTGGTTTTCTATCGACTACCAACACATCTGTTAAGTGCGGAAGTAGCAAATACACTGACTCTCCAGAATTTTCGTCATCATTTTCTTCGATAGCTGTTAACCAAAACCAAGGGGTGTCACAGTTGCATTTATGTTCATCTTCATTGGTTAGGGAAAACCTTTGCCCACAACTCCAGCACCAAACATGAAAATCTCCACATTCATCGCATTTGGCAACGCAACATATGCTTAAAGGCATTTGGGAACTGCCAATTCCAAAAGGTGCGTCCCATAAGACTAATCCTCTATTTTTTCTTGAATTGCAGCTTTCGCTTAGACAATCACTCCATAGCGAAAGATCAAGTTTCTCAAGCTCCTCAAGTGTCACAAGCCTTATACTAATAAGCCCTTGTGCTCTGCGCTTAGCTGACTCGCTATATCCATTCGGGCAAACTAAAATACCTTTTGAAGCGGAGCAGTCCCTCATCATCCCTTCAAATGACTCAACATCCTTTACATTGATCGCACGCTTATACCTCTTGGCGTCAACGATTATTCGCCGTTCTTTACCATCCTCAAATCGACTATCAATTAAGACATCTACTTGCCGCTCACATTTACTGATAGAGCCAGTTAATTTTGCATTAGGAATAACTGTAACGTCATCAGACAAAAACTCTTCCGAACACAGATATGCCACGAATCTTTCGTATTTCTTCCAGTCTTCCATCTAGCACCTTAATAATTGATATTGAAACTGACAGCTTAAGCTAATGTATTCAGGGATATTACAGAGATATGAGCTTAATACATTTGATATAAAATCATATCAAATGTATTAAGCTTTGCGTGCGCATATGTTGTCTGTATGTTTTTTGAGGGCAAATGAGATCAAGTCGGAATGAAGCTTAGAACATATTTAACTGACTATGTAGTTCCTTCGCTTTCTCTGGTGACATCGAATTAACTAAGGCAGCAACCAGCTCGGTCGTGTTCTTTGCCGAAGGGCTGAGAGTATGGGAAAAGCTAAGATTCATAACAAAAGAGTGGCCACATTCGGGGTCACTACAACTGCAGTATAAATCCGCATAGCCGGTCGATATTCGATTGGTTTTTTGAATGCGGGCTTTCTCACCGCACTCTGGGCAAAATACTCTCATAACGCATCCACTTGATTGACGAACTGACCAATCAATTGTAAATCAAATGACTGTGTTTTTATACAGTGATGTCTGCTAAGTCTTCTCAACACACAAAGAGATGAGTGCGCCCACGTAAAACACATTCACGCCACGGAAATCGCACTCCTCCTCCCCACCTGCGACGTTTAAAAAAAGTGATTTTTTTCAGTTTTGTTTTCTGCAATTCTGGCGGTGGTGCCTGGCGAGTGATTTAGCGCTAAGCCCCATGAATACAGGGCTTTCAAGGTATGGTTGATGGAAGAAACTAGCGATGAAACCACAAACATAAAACTGAAAAATTGAAATTAATTACAGATTTTTTCAGTTTTAAAGATCACTTAATGATCTATCTTGTTTGATTAAGTTGTTGAAATTAAGAGGTTTTGCGTATTTTCTGTCACTGTTTTAATGATCTGGTTGATCGCGACAATGATCTGATGACTTACGTTTAAAGCCAGGCAGGACAAGGGCTGGTAGCGTTTTTTGTCTGAAAATGAAATTTCAATTAACTGAAGAAGGAACTTAAAAGCGCTAGCTCAGTTTTAGCCCATTTTGTAGATTGAGTGATTGCTCGTCACATTTCTTATGCTTGAAATTTGACTACATCCTAACCGTGATACTAGGTTCATATTGTGGGTGTGTTGGTTTATATATTTCATAACACCGAAGGTGAATGGTATGAGCTCAAATAACGAACTAGAAACAGAAGTTAAATTTTTGCCAGCAGGAACTAGTATTGTTTTTGAAGGTGCTACAGAAGCTAAATTTGGTGCACTTACAGTTGTCCAAGGCGTGCTTGATATTACATATTATGACGGCTCAACAGCTTTAGTGAAAATGGGGAAATTCCCTGTTTTAAAAGCAAAGTTGTTAGTTGATTCCTACATAATGATAGATAAAACGGAGTTAAATGTTTTAATTGATAGTTCCATCGAGAAAAGTCGTAGTAAGCATAAGAAATGGTATGAAAAATCATGTTGGTTTGAAGGTGAATATTGAAAACTAAGATACAAGTTAATCAACGATACTCTAAGCTGTGGGCTAGTCACCTGACTTCAGCCCATATCCTTATCAGTATATTGGGATCCATATGAAATTTAGAATTGTTATTAAAGGAACACAAGTATCTGCTGTGATAAACAGATACAAGCTGCCTTAAATCGTCATCAGAAAGGTTCATCCCAAGCTGGTTTTATATTGAAGATTTGCTTGGCATGAAGTTTTTAAGCTTTGTATTAATGAGGTCGATGGTATTTTTATGGAGAATTGTACATGTCTAATCAATCAATAGTTTTACGTAAAGAATTATTCACCGAAAATGGTTGGAATAAATTATTGGGTCAATTGGAAGTGAATTTAGATGCTAGCAATGCTGTTGAAAGCTTTGAAGTTGATTTCAAAGAAATTGAAATGAAAGGTGACTTTCACATCATTGATGGGATTCTAGAGGATGAACCAAAAGGTGGCAAAGGCCAAAAAAGTGGATGGAAAAAAAGCAAAGGAGGAGGCTGGTTTAAATAAAGGCACCTCTTAAGACGTAGCATGATTACACTTTTCTACTAACAAGCAATCAAGCTTGTTCGCCCTATAGATTAGCTCACGGGACGTTGGCGCTGTAGCCCATCGTCCCTTATTTGGTCTCAAATTATATGCTGTTTGGCTGTCCCTTAACATGTTACATAAAAAGCAATAATCAATAGACTATCGATGATCAAAAGTCCTAACCTAAAATAGATTCAACTGAGTGCTACTTGCTTCTCGCCATTAGCTAAAGTGAACTCAAACTGCAAGCTTTTCGGCACCTCCACATCACTATTGACCGCATCCATGAACATTTCACAAGCGGGTATCACTTCGTTCTGGGTATAAACTTCGTTGAACTTAATTGGGTCGCCTCGGGTGCCGCCATTGGGAATGATGGCCGCCAGTTCGACAGGGAAGCGATGACCGGTTAGCACTTCCTGTGCGGATACATTTTTTATCTTTTCAAATTCATCTTTGGTGGCAATGTCGCCAACCGGGATCAACTGAATGCCTTTTTCCTTACCATTTGGAATGTTGATGAACATAGACCGGAAATTACCAACACCACGGCTAGAAGCCATCTTCTCTTTTAAATCGTCTTCATCATCTTTACTCAAGTTCGGGTCAGTGGCGTAAAAGATAAAGCCCATATGTAAGCCGTTCTTGTAGTATCGACGGCGAAAAGTAGTCGCATCGCTATTTAACAAAGCCGATTGAACACAACCCAAATAATCAGGCGAGCCGTAAACCTGTTGAGCCGGGTCGTATTGCTTAATGAAAATGACATCTTCTTGCTTATAGAGTCGCTTTTTATCATCGCGCTCTAGCAGCCAGTAATCGCCTTTCTTGTTCTTGCGTAAATACATCGATGGGAGAGGGTGCAGGCGAACCACACGACCAAAGTGATCGCGTATCTTTAGAATGGCAGTATCGCCAAACTCCAGGAAATCATGAACAGCCGATTGAACCTGTTGTTTAAGCATTCCGCCTTTTACGAATCGCCCGGCAATCATATTGCGTCGGGCCATTAAAATAGAACCATGATACGCATTGGCCCGGGTTAATTTATTTAAGCCGGTTCTATCTAGCGGCGGTTCCCAGTAGTCGTCTGAATCGTTGTAATAGAGTTCGCTGTATTCATAATTGGTGAAACCACTGTCCATGATTTCAGGCTGTCCAAAACTGAACATCAGACTTTCATTCGTTGATTGCTCAGAACCGGTTGGGTTTACTTGTTCATTATTACTCATGCACAGGTCTGCCAGGTTGATTTACGTTTTTGTTGGTGATCGAGAGGTTCATTGATGATGGCGTGAGAAATCGCCCAAAAGGCATCGGCATGGCCTACCGTTTCACTTCGGTCTGCCTTAAATGTCATCATGTTGCCACTGTTGGTACTGGTTCGCTTAATCGCCATGAATGCCATGGCAATGTCTTTGTGCTCCGCATCAAAAGAGAGTCGGCCACTTTCAATGACATCAATCATTTTTAACACTAAGCGGTTTTTGTTTTCGTTGCTGTAGTGAATCGGTACCGCTTCTCGTGGGTATTTGGCTTGCAATAGATCCCACACACCGCCACCGATGCCAGTGGTATCTACACCAATGTAAGAAACGTTATAGCGGTTATACACTTCTTCAATTTTTGCTACGTGATATTGAAAGTTGAGCCCGCGCCAATAATGCTTTTCTAACACTCGGAATTGTTCAGGTGCCACGATTGGCGGAGCAATCACAACCAAACACGCATTATCTCGGGTACGTGATGGGTCGTAACCTAGCCAGACTTCACGACGGCCAAAAGGTGCAACGGTCTTGGGTTTATAATCTCGCCACCGGCTAATATCGACCATGCACTTTTCAAGGTCGGAGAACTTAAATACCGAATGCGAGTCATCGACAAAGATGCACATAAACAAGTTATCGAAATCTGACTTGCTGTATTCATCTTTGAGTTCTTCAATATCGAATAAACCGCAACCGCCGTTAGCCGCATCTTCAATGGTGACAATGTAACGCCATTGGCGGTCAGGGCAGAGGATCCCTTTCTGCATCTCTTCAAAGGTTGGGAATTCAATACTTTCCCGGCTGTCTCTGCCTTTCTTCCAGGAATCCCCAGTCCAGAACGGATAAGCTGCATGTACCTTGCTAGATGGCGTAGAGAAATAGGTTTTACGCCATTTCTTATGGGTCGCCATTGCCGAAGCGAGTTTATTGAGTTCATCAAACTTGGGGATCCAAAAATACTCATCAATATAAACATGGCCGTGGTAACTCTGAGCCGTTTTGCTGTTGGTTGATAAGAATCGAAGTTCAGCGCCATTGGAGAGAGTGATTGGGTTACCCGTTAACTCAATATCTAAAAACTCTTTTGCGATGGCAATTATGTAACTGCGGAATACTTCCGCCTGGGCGCGAGAGGCCGACAGAAAGATTTGGTTATCACCCGTTAAAATCGCATCTTCTAAAGCTTCACCGGCAAAGTAATACGTAGCACCAATCTGGCGAGATTTTAAGATATTACGAATACGCTGATGAAGATTATCACGCATCGCCAGTTGATATTTAAACAGCGATTTATGCCATGGTTTGAAATCATCCTCGGTGATCTCATCAATGTTATTTTTGCCCGCTTTTGATTTTGTAAGAGTGGATTTCTTGTTATTAGCTTTGGTGGATGAGTTGCGGCTTTTCTGTTTCTTCGGTACTTCTTCCTCCTGTTCGCCAGAAGCCTTTTGAATTCGTAGCTCTAATTCAACACGTTGTTTCTTCAACTTCACGTGATGTTCAATCAGCTTGGTCATTTCTTTGATTTGCTGATCGGTCTTTTCTGGAAGCTCTAACAAGGTTTCCACCCGGCGAGCAATCGACTCTTCAACGGTGTTTTCACGCAGGGAATCACGCCAGCCATATTTATCCGCCCAATAGTAGATGATGCGATCACTATTTAGCTTCAATTCAGCAGCGATTTCTTTTGGTGTCCAAGTGCGCATGTAAAGGCTCTTGGCTGCGTCTCTGATTTCTTTTGTATATGCCATGCCGCCAATAATACGCATCTGAAATAGGCAAATGACTAACAAAAATTCGGCTGTTTTCGGATAGACGCTGTATCCGAATTACCCCGAACAGAACTGCATGATTTGCCAACTTCAAGCCCGTATTCTTGCCGTAAATCGACATTCATTTGAAGCACTGACAGGTAATTATGAGTAAGAAATCAGGCTGGAAAATCGCTGCAACAGAAGGAGCAACCATTGACGGTCGCACCATCACTAAGCAGTGGATTCTGGATATGGCAGATCAGTATTCAACGACTGAATATGGTGCGCTTATCTGGCCTGAGCATTCCCGTAGTCGATGGGACAAGTTTGAAGGAAAAAACTGGGGCACGGTTGATGAAGTTAAAGCGGAAAAACAGGCGGGCAAGTACCGTTTATTAGTCAAACTTTCACCCAATAAATACCTGCTGAATGCCAATGCTGATGGGCAAAAGTTATTTATGTCTATCGAGCCTAATCCTGATTATTGCGGTTCTGGCCGTTGCTACTTGATGGGGTTAGCCGTGACTGATTCGCCAGCATCAACAGGAACCACACTTCTTAAATTCTCAACAGACAGTGAACACGAATACAGCCAACTAGAAGAGCTGGATTTAAGTGATGTGATGGAAAGAGATCACAGCTTGATTGCTAGTGCGTTTTCAACCATTGCTCATTTCTTCTCTTCTGGCGGGCAGTTACCCAACATCGCCCCAACCCCTTCTGATAGCAATAAGGACGAAGAGCCAATGAACACCGAGCAGTTTAACCAAATGATGGGCAAGCTGAACGACATTGAAACCAAGCAAAATGAGCTTGAAGAAAAGCAAACAGAATTTGCCAGTCAGGTCGAACAGTTCTCCATTCAAGGTAAACCAGAAACCGAAACAAAACCTGAAGACGAGCCCGAGTCAAAGGGCGGAGCAATCACGGCTGAGCAATTTAGCCAGGTAACTGAAAAGCTGGACACTTTGTTAAATAAACAAGGTGAGATGGAAACTCAGTTCAATGCATTAAAACAGGAAGTACCGAATCAAGCGCCGGCTGGTGAAGGTGCGGGTAATCAAACGAAAGTGGAGACATTTTAATGCTCAATGCCATTTCAACTGAATATCTACAAAAATATTGTCAAGCAGTGGCGGCTGATGCAGGTGTGAGTGATCCATCTAAACAGTTTGCTATTGCTTCGCCTATTGAAACTCGCCTGCGCCAAGCCATTATGGAATCAGATGCCTTTCTTGGCATGATTTCAATGCAGTCGGTTGACCAGATTAAAGGCCAGGTGGTCGACGTGGGCACCGGTGCTTTATTAACGGGCCGTGTTAAAGATGGCCGCTTCCGCAAGAAGCTGGGTATTGATGGTAATACTTATGAGCTGGTCGAAACGGATTCTTGTGCTGCGGTAACGTGGGCCATGCTAACTCAATGGGCAAATGCCGGTACATCAGGCCAGTTCGTTAAGTTAATGAATACCGCGATTTCTCGTAACTTCGCCTTAGACATGTTGCGGGTGGGTTTCCACGGTAAAACGATTGCAGACACAACCGATCCAGCCGCAAACCCGAACGGTGAAGATGTAAACAAAGGCTGGCTGACAATTGTAAAAGAAAAAAAGGCGGCTCAAGTCTTAGCTGCTGCAACGTTAGACCCTACGGGCGCAACCGTTGATTCGTATAAAAACCTTGATTCACTGGTGAACGATTTAATCAATACCACCATTCATGAAACCTACCAAAACAGTACCGATTTGGTGGTGATTGTGGGGCGTGATTTGGTTGCCTCTGAGCAGCACCGTTTATTGGAATCCGCCACGGTTCCCACTGAGCATAAGGCTGCACAGAGCCTCGCGAAAACCATTGCCGGAAAAGTCGCGTATACACCGCCATTTTTCCCTGCCAATCAAATCTGGGTCACGAACCTGAAGAACCTGCAAATTCTGACGCAGAAGGGTACCCAATGGCGTAAGGCCCGTAATGAGGAAGATCGAAAACAATTCGAGAACTCTTATTTGCGCATGGAAGGTTACGCCGTAGGTGACTTTGATAAGTTCGCTGCTATTGAAGCTGTCACCATTGCCGCTCCTGCGGAGGCATAAATATGGCAAGTCCGTTAGCCAAACAACGCCAAGCGATGTTAGCCAAACAGCAAAACCGACCCTCATTGGTAAGTTCGTCTTCTGAAGAACCCAAAAGCCTTCATCTGCTTTTGCATGAACTCGACAGTGATCTGAAAGTGCTGAAAACCTTCAATCGCATTGAAGACAAGGTGAAGCACAAACGTGAGCAGCTGATCCCTAAATTCAAACCATACATCGAAGAGTATTTAGCCTCTGGCGAGCAATACGACAACCCGCTATTTGCACAAATGGTGATCTGGTTGTTCGATGTGGAAGATTTAGAAACCGCCATTGAGTGGTGTCAAAAAGCCATTGATCGTGAACTCGATACACCCGAGCGATTCAAGCGTGATTTTGCGACCTTCTGTGCAGATGAAGTGTTGGCCTGGTCCGAACGCATGGCAGCACAAGGCCATAGCGTAGAGCCTTATTTTAGCCAGGTGTTTTTCAAAGTGCGAGAAGAGTGGCGCATCAATGAAAAGCTCACCGCTAAGTGGTTCAAGTTTGCAGGCCTGCATTTACTGCGTGATAGCGATGGGCAACCGCGACCAACGGCTGTGGGTGATCTTCAAATCTTAGAAAGCGCCGTTGCATTGCTAGGTGAAGCTAACGCGCAATACCCGAAGGTAGGGGTCTCTTCAATGATTGAAAAAACTCACGCCCGAATTCGAGCGATTAAAGAAAACCGTTTATAGGCTCCTATGCCACCGCGCCTCGGCTGGCGAGGATGAGCAAGTAACTCATTACTCCGCTTAATCCGTCGAACCAGTGGCTAGAGGCGCATCTATTTAATACGTAAAGCGAAAAGGAATCGTGATGAGCCTTGGTGGAAAACTTAAAACAGATGAAACCACGCTAATTGCAGGTAACGGCTGGCCTGAACTGTCTACCGGTGAATTCCGTCAGCTTCGTCGCATTCCGACCACGTTTGATAATGCATCGATGGCATTGGCGATCCGTATCGCAGCGAATGCGGTTCAAAACCAGTTATTAACCCTGCTTGATGCTGATGGCAATCCGCCAACATTCGATGAAACCCAAACAGCGATTTATCAACGAGCAGTCTATGGTCGTGCTCATGCTGATTTGCTGATGGAGTTTGCCACCCAGGACCGCCGAAAAGAAGCCAATAATGCGGCAACCGATGACATTGACCAACAAGACCGTTTCTTATCCCAAAGTTCACGCGATATTCGCCAACTTTTAGGATTTGGTCGTGCATCAATTGGGGTGATCTGATGGTGACTGAACCCTATACCAAGACCAAGTTAGAGCATCTCACTGAATACATAGTTTCTCACCTGAGAAGCAATGTGCTCGATAACAAAATCGATTCGTGGCAAGAGAACGGTTCTATCGTGCCAAACGGTGAAGACAAGGGAAACGGTGGTCATGTCGCTTGTCACTGGAAATACAACGCGGTGATTTCGGTAGAAGAATTCCCTCACCAGTTACTGGACCCGCGCAACTTGTTCGCTTTGGTGGCGTGTTGGTTACATGACCACGATATAGACCGCAATGAAGACGAGCTAGACGATCCATCTTTATCCGTGGATGTGATCAGCCATGAAGCTGCAGATGTGTCGATTGAATTAGAGCTAATCGAACCGATTGAAATGATCCCTGACCCAGAAGGAATGATTACCTGGCGCGGGGAAACTTATCGGGTGCAGGCGGTACCGATTGATACTGCCGAAGAGGCGGAGCTGGTTAATGAAACCGCAAATTAAGGTCAACAAACGTGACCGGCTCAACATGCAAGAAAAGCTTGCCATGTTGGCCCTGCCACCAAAGAAACGGTTTTGGATATTAAAAACCCTTGGCCGTTGGGAAAAAGCCAATACACGCAAGCGTATTCAGCAGCAAAAAGACATTCACGGCAGGGCGCTGGAAGGTCGGAAAGGTAAGAAGCGCGGCAAGGTCATGCGTCGTATGGCGAAGGGGTTAGAGCCCTATGTAAGAAATTCCAACACGTTAGACCTAACGTGGAGCAATAAACTTACCGCCAAAATTGCAGCAAGGCACCACATTGGGCAAGCCCAAAAAGTGACTGCTCGCGAGATGCAAAAGAAATATGGAACGCCTGACCCAAAAGAGCCTTGCACTAAGTCACAAGCACGAAAGCTGAGAGAGCTTGGGTTTGAAGTAAAAAGGAAAAAAGGGACGGGAACAAAGAAGCCGAGCCTCAAATGGATCATGGAAAACATCAACAAAGGTAAGGCTGGTTTGATGATTCGAATCATGAAGGGCGAACCGTCAAAGAACGCTTGGGATATTCCCTTAGCAGAGCGCCAGATTTTAGGCAGCAACGACCGTGAAGTAACCCGCCAACTCATAAAAATCATTGAGCAGGCCAAGACGCGAACATAAGCGAGGAATAATCAATGGCAACCGGAAAGGTAGAGGTAAATAACCTCAATTTAGGGCAAGGAGGGGTTCCAGAAATTGAACGCCATTTGCTCTATATCGGGCGCACCGATAAAGCCGAACTGCAAGGCAAGGTAACGCGCATCAATAACATGACCAACCTAGATGAAGTGGTTGCCGATGATGCGCTAGGCGCGAACGTCAAAGCCGCGCAGCTCAATGGCAAACAAAACTGGACGGGTGCCATCTTTGGTCTGGCTGCAGATGCTACTTGGCAAGAAGCGGTAGATATTGCCAACCAAACTGACTCGTTTGAAGGCATTTGTATTGTAGACATCACCACAGACAAGGCCAACTTCGATGTGATGCAAGCCAAAGCCACAGAGCTAACCAGTAAGCTTGGACGTTTTGTGTTCTTCCTTGCTGCTTGCCCTGGTATCGACAAAGCGGCTCAAACGTGGGCCGACTACGAAACCATGATGCTGAATCTGGTGAAAGATGTTGCGGCAAACATGGTCGTACCGGTTCCCCTGCTTAATGGCAACAACGTGGGTGTACTTGGTGGCCGACTTTGTGATCGGGCGGTCACGGTAGCTGATACGCCAATGCGTGTGGCAACAGGCAGTGCGTTAGGGCTTGGCGAAATGCCAGTCGATAGCGCAGGCAAACCACTCGAAATGAGCACTATCACAGTATTGGCCGATGCCCGTCATTCGGTGCCGCAGTGGTATGCCGATTTCGAAGGTGTGTATTGGTCTGATGCGACCACGCTAGAAACCAAGGGCGGCGACTACCAATACCTTGAATATGTGCGCCCGGTTCACAAGCTAAATCGCCGTGTTCGTGTTAAAGGGCTTCGCCGCATTGGTGACCGAATCCTGAACTCAACACCTCCTAGCATTGAGCTGAACCGCTCATATTTCCGCAAAGACATGAAGATTATGTCGAAAACCACGGAAATTGGCGGTATCACCTTCCCTGGTGAAATCATGCCACCGCGCGATGAAGATGTGACCATTCAATGGGTGACCAAAACCAAGGTGATAATCGGGCTAATGGTTCGGCCACATAACTGCCCGAAACATATCGTGGTCAACATTGCGCTTGATCTTTCTAACCCAGCCGATGCGGAGGGCTAATTTATGAGCATGCGTATTTCTGGCAAGAACATGCACTTTTCAATGGGCGACTACAAGCTGAAGGCTCAGAAAGTCACCCTTTCAATTACGGATAACTCTGCTGTCAATAAAACCTCTGGTGTTCCCGATGGTTGGGTTGATGGCGATGTGGAAGCCAGTGGTGAAATGGAACTGACTACCGCGCAATTTAACCAATTGAGCAAGGCAGCAAAACAAGCCGGTTCGTGGCGTGGTATGCCGGAATTCGATGCGCTGTTCTACGGCAAAATCGATAAAGACGAGCTGAAGATTGAAGCCTTTGGTTGCCGAATCAAAATCTCTGATTTGCTTGATGCTGATTCTAATGGTGGCAGTGCTCTGGTGCATAAACTGCCTTTTGAAGTAACAAGCCCGGACTTTGTGAACATCAACGGAACGCCATACCTGCGCCCAGATGAAACCGAAGACTTGGTGCAATAAGGGGGCTTGATGACTGATGTTATCGACCAAGGCTGCCGTTTCGAAGCCCAATTCACTGAAATGGCGATTGCCAACCAACGGGCAAGGGCTCACCGAGCTGAACAATGGGAAAGCGCACAGAAATGCGGCGAATGTGGCGACCCAATACCCGAAGAACGCCGCCAAAAAGTACCAGGGTGTAAATACTGCACCCAGTGCCAAAGCGACATGGAGCGAATGAAGCGATGAAACTAGGAAAGCTCTTTGTAGAGCATGTGATTAAGCCTGTTCTTGACCATTTAGATATGGCGACAGGTGGACACGGCAAGATGAACACGCAAGCCGCTATCAATCTAATTTTGATGATTGTGGCTCATGAGTCTGGAAAATTGACCTATTCAAAACAGGTTCGTGGCCCTGCTCTTGGATTTACCCAAATGGAACCGGCTACTTTCGGGTGGTTGATTGAATGGCTAGGTAAAACGCGACCTCACCTGTTGGATGCTTTATCTATGTTTGCACCAATTAGCGCAGAGCCCATTGGTAAAAACGATGCCGATTATATGGTGATTTCGCCCCAGTTCGCGGTGGCTACCGCTCGGTTGAACCTGATTCGATTCCCAGAAGCACTGCCAGAAGCAGATGATCTCGAAGGGTTAGCGCGGTACGCCAAAAAGTATTGGAACACTCACGCAGGTAAAGCCACCGAGGCGGATTACCTAAATGCTTACAAATTCATGGTTGGAGATGAGACATGAGCTTTTTAACTGGAATTATCGGCAAGACATTATGGGAAGTATTGAAAGGCCTGTTCTTTCAAATCGGTTGGAAAATTATTCTTGAGCGTTTTGCATCTCGCGCTGTGGTGTGGGGATTGGAAACCCTCAAAGGCTTAACCACCAATGATGTTGTTCAAGAAACCGTTGATGATGTGGTCTCGTCACTTCAAGGCAAGCGATTGAAGGAAATCCCACAGAAGGAATAGCTATGGATCCAAGTTGGCTAAACGCTTTAGTGGCTCTGGCAACATTTCTTAGCTTGTTAGTCAGTGCCCTGATTGGCTACTTATTCAAATTGTCCAAAGAGCTTTCGGACTACAAAACTCATGTGGCGCAGTATTACGCCACCAAAGATGAAGTTAAAGACCTGGCTGAGCGTGTAGAGCGCCAGATTGAAACGGGCTTTAGCAGAATGATTGAAATGCTTAAACAGAGAGATGCAGCATGACAAAAGCAATTGTTTTAACCATTGGCGAAGTAGAACTTGAATTCAACCCAACGCCAGCCGAATACGACGAAGCGCAAAACACCATTATGCAAGGCGATATAAGTAGTGCATCTCACAACTTCTTGATGAGCTGTGTCAGCGAAGGTTCAAAAGACGCACTGCGCGACATCACCAAAGCGAACGCAGGTGCAGCCACGCAGATTTATGGCGCAGTTCTTAAAGAGTACACACCTAAGCTTTCTATCTCAGTAAAAAAATAGATGGGCTTGTCGCTGCCATTGACAGCAGCGACAGGCAACAAATGTATGCGTGGCGGCGAAAGTGGTTACCCAATGAACCGGATACAGATCAGAACCTTGCTTACGCGATTTGGTTAGAGAAAAAACATTGGGAAAACATGCAAGCCGTCACCGCTAGCGGCGTAGCTAAGGCTTTCGGTGGATAAGCTAACTAACCCATAGAGAATTGTTGATGTTACCAGAAGCACTCAGATTTCAAATTGGATTGATTGACCAGATTTCAAAACCTCTGGGCAATATTCAACGTCATTTGAATGATGTCACCAACACCTATCGTCAAGGTACTCATACCATGATGGCTGGTGCCGCAGGCATGGTGGGTGCTGGTTTCGCATTACAACAAGCCTTAATGCCAGCGATTGAAATGGACCGAAAGCTAGGTGAAGTGAAATCACTTGGCGTTGCCGACGACCAGTTGAAAACCCTTGCCCAAACAGCAATGAAGTTTTCGGTTGAATATGGAAAATCGGCCACTGATTTTGTGGCTGCTTCTTATGATATTCAGTCTGCTATTTCTGGCTTAGGAGGCAATGAGCTTTCAGAGTTTACCCGCGCATCGGGTGTGCTTGCAGCAGCGACCAAAGCGGATACATCAACCATTACCAACTACGTCGGCACCATGTATGGCATTTTCCAAAACTCAGCGAACGAAATGGGCAAGGCGGATTGGGTAAATGTGTTGGGTGGTCAAACTGCGAAAGCGGTTCAGATGTTTAAGACTACGGGTGATGGAATGTCATCGGCATTTACTTCGGTAGGTGCTGCGGCAACCTCTGTCGGTGTGGGTATGACTGAGCAAATGGCGATTCTGGGTACGTTGCAATCCACCATGAGTGGCAGTGAAGCGGGTACCAAATATCGCGCGTTCTTAGCGGGTACTGCCAAAGCGCAAGAAGCCTTGAACATGCAGTTCACAAACGCCCAAGGGCAGATGCTGCCAATGGTCGACATCCTGAATCAAATCAAAGGCCGTTATGGTGACACGATTTCTGTGGTTGAATCGGCAGAGTTGAGCAAAGCCTTCGGTACCCAAGAAGCAACGGCCATGATCCAGTTGTTGATGCAAAACACTGATGGGCTTGCCAGTTCAATTAATAAACTTGGCAAAGTGAATGGACTGGATGTTGCAGAACAAATGGCAGGTTCAATGACCGACCAATGGGAACGACTCAAACAAGGCGTGTTTGCCGTTCGAACCGCCTTTGGTGCGGCGTTATTGCCTTCTCTCTTACCTGTAATTTCAAGCTTGGCCGATGGTGGAATAGAAATAATCAAGTGGACAGAGATGTTCCCGAACCTAACCAAATACATTGGCTTCGCTGGCATGACAATTTTAGGCGCGGCAGCCGCAGGGGGCGCATTTACCTTGATGATGGGCGTTGGTAAGCAAGCAATGGCGACTTACATGCTCACCATGAAGATGTTCACTGGTGTGAGCTTCTTACTGACCAAAGGAATGGCGGGGCTACGTGTTGCCATGCTTGCCGCCAATATTTCGATAGCGGCTAACCCAATCATTTTGGTCGTGGGCGCAGTGATTGCCGCAATAGCCGCCGTCGGTGCACTGATTTATTACTGGGATGATCTGAAAGCCTCGTTTGGTGACACCACTTGGTTTCAGGCTCTAACTCTGCTTTCAGCTCCAATTCGCATGTTGTTTGAAGTGATTCGTGGTGGTTGGCAGTGGGTAATGAGTGGGTTTTCAGATACCAGCGGCTTTAGTGGCTTGTTTGCCATTGTCGATGAGGTGAAGGCGGTATTCGCGAATCTATTCGGTTGGATAAGCGATAGCTTTGGGAGCGTTCTTGAAGCCGTGAGAGGTGTCGCAGATTGGCTACCAGGTTTCGGCGGTGATGATGAATCTATTCAAGTGAAATCTAAGTCAGTCCAAAGCGCAAAACCTTACGCACAAATTCAGCCAGGTGGCGCGGCCAAGAACATCGCCAGCTATCAAACCAGTTCAACCAATTACGGTGGCGTGGCGATTTATCCAACCTACATGGGTAGTCCGCAAGACATGGCGAGTGAATTAGAAATGGCGGCAGGCTGATGGCGGATTATATGTATCAGGATTTGCTGATCGAAAGCGGTGATGCGGTGCTCGATGCAGGCCGCAACCCGGTGTTGATTCAAGACCGAGCCGTAATCGCCCAAGACATTAAACACGCCATTATTGAAAGCAACTTGGCCGTTTATCTGATTGCGGAGCGTAGCCCTTCGAAAAAGGCGGATGCTCGGACGCAATTAGAACTGTTAGTGGAAGAAGATGTTCGCTTGGTACCAGGTACGGTACGCATTGAAGAAGCGAAAGAAGGCACTCTTTACATTTTTGCTGAGACATTAGAGTTCGGCACTGTTAGCACCGAGGTGACCATTGACTGATATACCTAAACCTGACTTTACCGAGTTAGCTAAAAAAGCCGGGCTCCCTCTTGAAGAAAGTGAATGGAAAGCGGTGCTGAAAGAGGAAGCGGAAAAGCAAGGAAGCACGATTGCCAATGACTCAAAATATTCGCCGTTCTGGCGCTTGATTGAGGCAATGGTGATTAAGCCTACGGTTTGGCTGATTAACACCTTTTTGGTGGGGTATGTGTTGCCCAACATGTTTGTGGCAACAGCGAAAGATAAGTGGCTCGACTTGTGGGCTTGGCAGTTTAACGTGACGCGAAAGCCAGCCACGAAAGCTGTGGGGCAAGTCGTAATAAATCGAGCAGCGACGCAAGGCCCGGCCATTGTAATATCTGCAGGCACCTTTGTTCAGACTGATCCAATTAATGGCACGGTTTACCGTGTTGTATTGAGAGAAGACACCACGCTACCTGAAAATGAACTGTCTGTTGTAGCCGAGGTGGAAGCCGAACATGAAGGTGCGGCCTATAACTTGGGTGAAGGGTATTACCACATTCTAGCAACGGCCATGCCTGGTATTAGTCGAGTGGTTAACTCAGCAGATTGGTTGGTTGAAGCGGGTGCTGATAAGGAAAGTGATGATCAGCTAAGGGTTCGAATTCGAAACCAGTTCAGTGGTGTAGCCAAGTGGCATATTGATGCAGCATACCGGGCTTTGTTGATGCTTCGTGCAGGTATCAACAGTGAAAATGTTTACTTTGAGCACAATGCGCCGCGTGGGGCGGGTTCTGCCAATGCGTATATTTTGCTGGATTCTGGTGAGCCATCATCGCAGATGCTGACTGATCTGAATAATCACGTAAATAGAGATGGTAACCACGGACATGGTGATGACCTTGGGGTATTTGCAATGCCTGGTAATCAGATAAACGTCACATGCCGAGCTTGGATAGGACGCATGATGTCCAGTACAGAGAAGCAAGAGCTTGAAACCAACATCGGTTTATTTATCGGCTCGGCCTTTAGGCAGAACACCGATTACAAGGCGACGAAAACCAAGCCTTCATCCCGTTTTAGCTTTTCCAAGCTGACGCAAGAACTTCATGCCAAGTTCACAGAGTTGGAGTCGATTGAGTTTGATAACTCAGACATTGCCAATGGCATGGAAGTACCGCGCATCAGCAATATGGAGGTGAGTGTTGCAACTGCCTGAATTTAAGCTCAAGCACTGGATGGGGAAAGGTGAAATCCTCAAGCTTGCCAAGGCCCTGCTTGGTTATTGGGACAGAATCAAGGCTGTACTGGAATGGCCGCTGCAGCAGCTTGATCCTATGGTTGCCCCGATAGAATTTGTTGACCTTATAGCGTGGCAACGTGATATCGAGCGATTACCTGAAGAACCGGAGCATATCTACCGCATTCGTGTGAGTTTTGCCTATTCATTTGCATCGGGGGGCGGCTCGGATGTGGGATGGGAAGATATGTTCGACAAGCTGGGTTACCCGCATATCACCATTGATGAGCGACTCAGTTACTACCCGTGGGATGTGGTCAGCGTCAAGGTCAACGACGGCGATATCAATGATGTACCAGGCCTGATGGATGCCATTGTTCGCCAGTATGGGCGAACCTGCCGAAGGTACAGCTTTGACGTAACAATGAAAGCGACAATGCATATTGGCGTCGCAGAATTTAGCCATACCCATGAAACCTACAGCGCATCATTAGGATAAAACTATGGCAGTAATAACCATCGCTGGTGAGCAGTTGATTGCCCAAAAGAAAGAAGCCGAAGAACCATTGGTGATCACGGATTTTGTATTAGCTTATGTTCCAGGTATTGACCCGACTCAGCCGATTGACCGCAATCAGGTATTGCCACCCAGTAGCCAAATTAAGTTACGGATGCCGTATACCCGAAAAGGCTACGTGAATTTAAATGAAGTGGTGTATTCGCTGATATTGGATAACACCGTAGGGAATTTTGAATTTAACTGGCTGGGATTAATTACCGAGGAAGAGGTATTACTCGCAGCCAATCATATGTGGACAGAGCCCAAGCGGAAAAATAACTCGTTAACCGGGGAAGAAGGGAATAACTTAACTCGTAATTTCTTGCTGAATTTTTCCGGTGCGCAGGCCATTACCAATATCACCATCCCGATTGAAACATGGCAGTTTAATTACACCGAGAAAATTAATTATTTCGACTCGATGATTGTTTCGATGGCGTCGAATTTGTTTGCCTCTCAAAAACACATTATCGACTTATACCACAAACAGAATACTTTAAATGACCGTTTAGAAAAGTTGGAGAACAGCAATGGTTAATCAGCAAATTGAAGAATTATTACAGCAGGCCGTTGATCAGTCGCTAGCTCAAACCGAACAAAGCCGGAGATTGGCGGAAGAGTATGCCACTGCGATTGGGGATATCAAACAGGCTGCTAATGATGCAGTACAGCGTGTTGATGCCGCCATTCCTACCGCCGTCAATGCAGAAATGTATCAGCATTTGTATTTAGATCCGGTAAATGGTGATGACTCCAATAGTGGGTTGTTATCATCGCCCTTTAAAACATTGAAAGCGTTACTTGACTCAACGGTAATCGGTTCGACTGTTGTTGTAAGAGGTGCTAATGACATGGTGGTTAGTGTTGATGAAGATATATTCCTCACTAACAAAAAGGTTGTCATGTATTTATTTGACTGCACACTAAATCTGAACGCAAGAATTATTATGAGTGGTTCTTTTTTCAAAAATCATTACTACTTTAAGGAAATTAACCAAACGGTTGAAAGTGCATTTATGCATTACACCGCCGAAATTCGTATTCTATCCGGTGGGTTGAACCCGTCAGGGGAGGCCAAGAGCTTATTTAAACAGGGTTACACTGGTGGGTATGTTGATAAACCAGGTTCTCACCATAGTAATATTCTGTTTGAAGGAACAGTCAACGATGCTAATTCTCAATACTATGTGTTTAGTCCTACCTATTACAAAGCGTCAATGATTGCAACGACATATAACTTAATACTTGGGGCAAATGTTGGTCTATTTGACCCTGTTTACAATACCGTGCAAGTGGGCACAACAGGCGTTTATTTGGTGGGTGCATAATGATTATTAGTTTTAAATATGACGGTAAGCAGTATCTGAACTTTGATACAGGCAGTGATGAGTGGCGCGATCTAGATATTTCCTCTGAAGATAAGGCTGTAATTTTAAATAATATCAAATGGGAAGACATTCGCGAAACCCGCCAACGTTTAATATTTGAAACCGACTGGACGCAAGGGCAGGACAGCCCGTTATCACCGGGGATCATAGCCGACTTTGCAACGTATCGACAAGCCTTGCGTGATATCCCACAGAATACGGCTAATCCTGATGAAGTGGTGTGGCCAGATAAACCATCACTGAGTTAGTTACTTCGAGGGAAGTTAAGTTATGAAAGTCAAAATGGACCCGTTAACAGTGGTCATTGTATCGATTTTGTTGGGGTGGGGCTGGACAGAAGTAACCCGTAAACCCATTTGCCAACAAGAAATAATGAAAGATGGTGTGAAATACACCATGCCGGTTAGCTGCTCAGTTCTTACCAATGAAGGGAATAGTTAATGCTGACTCTTGATGGTGAACAGCTACAGCTTAAACAGCCAAAGATTGGCGTTAGACAACAACTTGCCGGACAGGACATGTCCGGCCAAACCTCGGCTACCGACCAAGCGGAAACAGGCAGCAAAGGTAAAATTCTGACTGTCAAAGGCGTTATCCCTTTTAGCAAGTCACAGTTGTTAACCAACCTATTCAGCATGGCCGAAGCTCTGGATGAAGGTGCCCGTCATATCTACCGCATTAGCAACAAAACCGCCGAAACCTTAAAAGTTCGCCAGGTGAAATTTCAAGGCGCAATTCGTGCTGATGAGCAAGATACACTCAGACAATGGAGCGTGTCTTTTGAACTTGTTGAGCACTTATCGGTACCTGAGCGAGTTGAGCAGCGCCAACCGGATAAACCCGCCGCACAACAAAAAGTGCAGGGCGTGAACACACCAGTGGAAAGTGGCCAGAACGAAGACGTGCCACCTGGTACCGATGTCGAACTGACTGGCGTAATGAAAGTGCTCAAGAACATTGATGAAGCCTTGGCTTGATGGTGAACCATGACAGCAAACAACAAATTCCTTTGCCGAGTCTATCTCGGCAAGGACAAAGCCAAAGTAAAAAGCTACCGCATCGTTTTTAGTGAGAACACACCAGGGCGATGCACTCTAACCGTGGAAGGAAACCCAGAGCCAAACACTCTGGTCGCTGTGGATTTAGGTTGGGGCGATAAAATTGATCGAGTTTTCCTTGGTTTTGTTGAGCGCGTCCAACCTGCCGAAAAAGGATGGTCAACCATCTTTTGCCGTGAACTGGCCGCGATCTTGTTCAAGTCGCTCAACATCATCATGCGTCACCCAACATTGATACAGTTACTAAGTGAAGTCACCAATAAAACAGGGCTGCAGTTTGTGGTACCAGAAAGGGCGTATAGCAAAACCGCTATTCCTTGTTTCTACAGTGATGGTAATGGCTATCGGGTCATTGATGAACTGGCCCAAGCATTCAGCATTGATGATCTGTTTTGGCAGCAACAAGGTAACGGTCAAATCTATGTTGGCAGTTGGAAGGACTCGTTTTGGGCAGATAAGCCAATCACCATCCCAAACCAACTAATGACCAACCACACCGCCAACAAATCAGTGAAAATCCCTGCAATCCCAAAACTCAAGCCTGGTGTTGTGGTTAACGGCATTCGCCTCACAGGCGTAGAGTTCGAAGGCACGGAGGCAAAGATAACATGGATGTAAATGTAATTAAGCGCATCATCTTTCGCTTATTCCCAGAGCTCACTGGCCGATGGCATTTACCAAGATGGGGGAAGGTGGTTGCACTGCCAGAGCTGCCAGAAGAGGGCGATTTATCCGATCGCTTTTATCCTCACTATGCGGTTGATGTTCAGCTACTTGATGAAAAGGGCATGGAGTACGAGAACAAACCACCACTTCAAGCGGTACCGCTTCCCGTTCCAGGTCTTGGTGATCATGCTGGCCGTTTAGAACCGCCCGCGATTGGTAGCATCGTAGAGTTAGGTTTTATGTTCGGCCAACCGGACAAACCTTTTATTCGTTGTGTTCTTCCGCTTGGGTTCAAGTTACCAGGTATCAAAGAAGGTGAAAGCCGATATCAACAGCGACAAGGTGTTTACCAGTTGGTAGATCAAGACGGAAACTTTGAACGAAAGACAGATAAAGACGACAAGTTGGAATGTCTTAACCAACGCCTCAAAGTACTGGAAAACCGTTTAGCTGAAATTGATGGTGACCACACGGAAACCGTTAAAGGTAATAAGGCAACTACTGCTAAGAATCTCACCGAGGATGCAGACACCATTAAGATGAATGGTGGTAAAGGAGTATGCACAGGTGCAAGTATCTGCCCGTTTATGGGCAAACCACATGTAGACGTATCAACCACCGTATTCGCAGGGAAATAAGATGGCATTAAGCAAAGCGTCACTGAAACAGAAACTGGAAACCGAGTTGAAAGCCCAGGGCTTTGTTCTCGATGGTGAGTTCGCGATGGCGGGTAAGATGGCCGAGGCCATTGCCAATGCCGTGGTGGATGAAATAACCCAGAATGGTAAGGCTGATGTGAAGGGTGGAAGTTCAGCAGGGGAACATTCGATAGTCTAATAATTCAAGCTGTTAAGAGAGAGAATAAATTTCATCTGTCGCCATTCTGTCGCCACTTTGATTGCTTTACATACTTCCTTGTTTGATAAGTGATTGGTAATAAACAAAAAAAGCCCCCTTGCAAGAAGGGGGCAATAGTACCATCGCTTTTCTTATTCGTAATTCGCTTTAACCAAAATCACCATTTACATAACCGCGGGTGCGATCGTCGCGTGGGTTGCTAAACAGTGCGCTTGTCTCATCATGTTCAACCAGCTCCCCCATCAGGAAGAAAGCAGTACGGTCAGAGATACGTCGTGCTTGTTGCATTGAGTGAGTCACGATAACAATCGTGAAGTCTTTTTTCAGTGACTCCATCAAATCTTCAATTTTCTTGGTCGCAATCGGGTCCAGTGCCGAGGTCGGCTCATCCATCAGGATAACTTCTGGCTTCATTGCAATCGTACGGGCGATACACAGACGTTGTTGCTGTCCGCCTGACAGGCCGAAAGCATGAGATTTAAGACGGTCTTTTACTTCATCCCATAATGCTGCACCGCGAAGTGATTTTTCGACGACATCATCAAGGGTCTTTTTATCTTTTACCCCTTGAGCGCGCAGGCCATAAGCAACATTTTCATAGATGCTCATCGGGAACGGGTTAGGTTTCTGGAACACCATCCCCACTTTAATTCGCAGCTGAGCCACATCGATGTGGCCATAGACATCTTCGCTATCCATGGTCAGTGAACCGTTGATCTTAACGCCTTCAATCAGGTCGTTCATCCGGTTCAGGCAACGTAATAAGGTCGATTTACCACAGCCTGACGGGCCGATGAGTGCCGTTACCTGACGATTTGGAATTGGCAGGCAGATCTTTTTAAGCGCCTGGTTTTCACCGTAGTAAAGGTCAAGGTTTTCAATGTTAAATTTGTTCATCTTTTTGTCCTCAAAAATCAGTAAGTTGCCGTGTTGAAGCGGCTGGCAATCAATTTGGTAATCATGTTAATAACAAGAACAATCACAATCAGAACGGTTGCCGTTGCGTAGGCTTGTTGCCATTCATGAATGGTGTAAAGCTCTTGCGTTAACTTATACAGGTGGACGGTTAACGTACGGCCCGAGTCAAAAACACTCTCGGGAACGCGGGCAACCATACCTGCAGTCATGAATACCGGTGCGGATTCACCAATAACACGACCCACGCTGAGGATGATGGAGGTTACGATACCAGGCATAGCGCTTGGCAGAATAAGTCTCCAGATGGTGTAGATTTTTGAGGCACCTAAACCGTAAGAACCTTCACGGTAAGTTTGCGGTACAGACATTAATGCTTCTTCTGTCGTACGAATAATCACCGGAAGGATCAAAATACTCAGGGTCAGAGCCCCCGACAGAATAGAGTAACCAAAGCCCAGTACGACAACGAAGAAGGTCATACCGAACAGGCCGTAGATTATCGACGGGATCCCCGCCAGTGATTCTGTACAAAAACGCACGACTTTGACTAATTTACTGCCTACTTTAGCGTATTCGGTCAGATAGATAGCCGTCATAATGCCAATGGGTGCAGCCACAGAAATGGAGGCGGCAACCATATAAAGTGTCGACACAATCATAGGCCAGATGCCAGATTCTTTGCCAATTGTGGTGTAGTTACTGGAGATAAACGACCAGTCTACATAAGCCAGACCGTTACTTAAGATGTACCAGACAACCCAAAGCAGAAAGCCAACAGTGATACCCGCTGATAACCAAATTACGCTCAGAGAGATTCTATCTTTTAATTGCGTTGATAGAGACATAGTCATTACCTCGCACGCTCACGGTTTAAGTACAGGAGGGCGGCGTTCAATATCATAATAAAGGCAAGCAGAACAATGCCCGTTGCGTATAGCGCGCTTGCATGGATGCCTGTTGCATAAGACATTTCAATGGCAATATTCGCGGTCAGGGTGCGCGCAGAATCAAGCAGTCCTTCAGGCATGGCTGGGGAGTTACCCATTACCATGATGATGGCCATGGTTTCACCCAGTGCACGAGCAATGCCCAGAATCACGCCAGTCATAATACCTGAGCGAGCAGCCGGAAGCAGGAGCTTAAAGATGGTGAACATGTGTGATGCGCCCAGCGCGAAAGAGCCTTCTTTATAGGTACGAGGAACGGCACGAATCGACGTTTCAGATACCGTAATAACGGTAGGGAGGATCATCACCGCAAGAACGATAATACCTGCCAGAACCGTATTACCGGCGGGTATATCAAAGGTGCTCTGAACTAACGGAACAATGATAACCAGACCGAAGAAACCGTAAACAACCGAAGGAATACCTGCGAGTAACTCGATCATTGGGCGAATAAGGTTTGCTAAGCGCTTGGGGGCGACCTCGGCAATAAAAATAGCGGTTAACACCCCGACAGGTACGCCCAGAATAACCGCGCCAGCGGTAGAAACTAAAGACGCGACGATCATTGGTGCAATACCAAATAATGCCGGTGGCAACCAATCAGACCCTAAAACGATACCTGTAAACCCAGCATGCTGGAACGCTGCGAAACCTTCTCTAAAAATAAAATAACCAATGGTTATTAAAGACAAAATGCCAAGCGCGGCACTTAGCATGAAAAGGTTTTTGAAGAACAGTTCGCGCCAGTCAATCACTTTTTTTGACTTCAGTGACGAGCCTTTCGCTGTCTTCTCAATGTTATTTGCGATGGTCATATGTAACTCCAAAAACCAACAACGTCGACTCGTTCATCGTATCGCTCCAGAACGAACAACTGCTGGTTGAGCAGTTGTGAAAATGTAAATCGTTGTGGCAAAAAATAACGCTCAGCCTTTAGCCGAGCGTTACTAAAGTGACTTAATTAATTGCGATGTAACCTTTAGCTGCAACCAGCTTTTGAGCTTCGTCAGACAAAGTCCAGTCCATGAAGGTCTTAGTAGTCGGGTTGATTTTGCTTGCCTGATACAGAACAAGGAAAGGTCGCTGAACCTGATACTCACCAGACTTAATGTTTTCTACTGATGGCTTATGGCCGTCGATAGCCACCGCTTTTAGTGAGTTATCAACAGTCCCCAGAGAGATGTAACCGATAGCAAACGGGTTATTAGCAACGGTTGTTTTGAGCTGGCCGTTACCACTTGCAACCTGGGCGCGCTGAGAAATAGCGGAAACTTTAATGTCGTTAATTTTCTTTTTGAGTGACATGATATCTTCGAAAGCGCCACGGGTACCGGATGCTGTATCACGTGTCACGACGACGATTGGCTTATTTTCGCCACCCACCTGTTTCCAGTTAGTGATTTCGCCTTTATAAATTTTTGTCACGTCTTCTTTGGAAAGATCGTTAATCGGGTTGTTGTTGTGCACAACAACGGCAATGCCGTCACGAGCCACAACCACTTCTTTCAAATCGTCTGACTTCTCAGAGTCTTTAAGGTTACGAGAACTCATACCGAGATCCGCTGAACCGTCTTTGGCAGCACGAATACCAGCAGAAGAGCCCGGACCCTGAACTTCAACGAAAACATTTGAGTTTGTCTTGCCATAAGTTTCACCAAACACTTCCATCAATGGTGTAACTGAACTTGAACCGACAACAGAGATAGTTTCGTTTGCAACTGCCGCTGTATTGAAAGCCATTGAACCTGCAAGAGCTAGCGCACCGATAATCTTTGTTTTCATTTTCCTAATCCTTTACATGCTGGCGATATTGCCAATAGGTTTGAATGAACGAAGGTAAGGTTAGGTTAGTTTTATGACAATTATGTTTCAGAACGTTGAACCCTACATGACAGCGGTAATGCAACAAGAGCCGATGCAACGGCCAAGCAGACGGATAAACTGGCTAAAGAAGGCCTGAATGTTTTTGAGCAGAGCAGTGTGCAGATGACACAAACGATGTCAGAAGTTGCGGGTGTGGTAACACGGTTGAAAGATCAGTCAGAGCAGATCAGTAAGGTCATCGAAGTTATTCGCGCTATTTCTGAGCAAACTAACTTGCTGGCACTCATCGCAGCCATAGAAGCTGCATGAGCCGGGGAGCAAGACCGCGGCTTTGCCGTGGTTGCCGATGACGTCAAATCACTGGCTGCGCGTACGCAAGATTCGACTAGTTATCTCTGTTAGCTGAGCAACAGAAGCAGCAATTGTCTGTATTTAATTTATTTACTCACCGATCTTCCCGTTCATTTATTTTTATATTTTTATATTTTTTGTTTTTATATTCATTTCATTTTTTAATTTATTTCTTTATTCGCCAAAGATATTCCGGCAAGTATTGCAATATCGTCGCGAAGGGAGCGGGATCAATTCGCTTCTTAATTATGCTGTTATGAATTAGCGGCAAGTCAATTGATGAAATGCGATATTCTGTGTTATTTAAAATAAGCCCTGCAATGATTTTTGTGATCTAAGTCTATCTTTTAGATGTTTTTGTCGACATAATACGCAATATATTATCAGTATCATCAACGTGATGAATTGGTACTTCAGCGTTTAATTTTTGAGGTTTTAATGCAGTTTTCGTTAAAAAATTTATCGATACGAGTTCAGGTGCTATTACCTGTTCTACTGATGGTTGTCGTACTCATTTCTTCTTTATTGTTGACTAAGTCTAAACTGGAAGAAGAACAAGCTAACATTAGTAATAACACCGAATCTCTGGTGCTATTTAAAGATACCTTAGCTAAAATCGATGATGACATTTATCCTCTTCGAATTAGTGCGGTATATGCTATTTATGAAGGTTCTCGCCGCAATAGCTTTCAAACTACATTGTCAGAAACTGAGCGAAAAGTTACTTCTTCACTCAAAATATTATCGCAAGTATCAGAATTCCAATCTGATGTTAATGCCGCGGACACTGCGATAAAGGCTTATATTTTATACTCTAAGCGTATGATTTCTTTAGTGGAACGCTATGATTCAGGTACAGCCTCTCAACAAGAGCTTGATACTTTTATTGCCCAATATATTGAAGTTGGTAATAAAATGGTCGGTTCAATTAATACACTCTCTGGCAAAGTTAACCTGTATGCGAGTAAAAGTTTAGAGCAAAGCGAGAAAAACAATGAGTCGTTAATGACAATGGCATCCATTGCATTATTAGCGGTGTTCGTTATTTCTATCTTAGCGGCATGGTGGCTCTCTGGACTCATCGTTAATCCGATACTGAAACTGCAAAGTGTTATGCGTGATGTGGCCGCTGGCAACTTGTCGGTACGTGCAGAGCAAGATGGTGATAACGAGATCTCTCAGTTAGGAGGTGACGTTAACACGACGGTAACGCAACTTCATACCACCGTCGAATCACTCATTCGTATTAGCGAAGATGTTGCGGCGGCGTCTACAGAGCTTGCCGCAGTCATGACCCAGTCGGAAGCAAATGCACAGCTTGAATTGAATGAGATTGATCAGATTGCTTCGGCAGTTAATGAGTTATCAAGTACAGCGGACAACGTGAGTGATAATGCCACTAGTGCCGATGCAACCGCGAAGCAAACTGATGCACTGGCCAAAGAAGGCCTGAATATCTTTGAGCAGAGCAGTGCCGCCAGTGTGCAGATGACAAAAACATTGTCTGAAGCTGCTGAGGTAGTGACGCGCTTGAAAGATCAGTCGGATAAAATCAGCGAAGTGATTGAAGTGATCCGCAGTATTTCAGAACAGACGAATTTGCTGGCACTGAACGCTGCCATTGAAGCCGCACGAGCCGGGGAGCAAGGCCGGGGCTTTGCCGTGGTTGCCGATGAAGTCAGATCGCTGGCAGCACGAACTCAAACATCGACCCAAGAGATCCAGGTTATTATTGAAGAGCTGCAGTCACAGTCTGGACATGCGAACGACAGTATGCAGTCGAGCCTTGAAATGCTGGAGCGTAACCAAATGTTGGCGAGTCAGGCCAATGACGCGTTAGTGGGTATTACTGAGTCGGTGATTCAAATCAGTGATATGAACACCCAGGTCGCGACAGCGGCTGAGCAACAGTCTCAGGTAACGCAAGACATTAACCGTAATGTGACGAACATGTCTGAAATCGTGAATCAAAACGTTGCTGGTATCAGTCAGAGTGCAGTTGCGAGCAATGAATTGTCTCAGTTGGCAGAGCAGCAGAAAGAGCAGCTGTCTTTCTTCAAACTGTAAACTACCTTAGAATAATTGTTAGCAGAGGCCTGTCAGTGACAGGCCTTTTTGTTTTCAGAAAAAACTAATGGCACTTTCAGGACTAGCGGCATCAATACAGTAATGAATAGTCTTCTTTAAATGTTGACAATAATCCCCATCGGGATAATCACCAGAGCCCAGCAGTGAGATCTTTATGCTAAAAAAAGCCCAGCAAATGGTTGTGTTTAATGCACTGACCAAACAGCAAAGCTTCACCAAGGCGGCACAGCTGCTGAATATTTCGCGTACCCAGGTCAGTAAACAAATACAGCAACTGGAGCAGCGGCTAGGTGTTCAGTTGGTGCAAAGAACCACTCGTTCATTCGCTCTAACGGAGGCCGGGCGGACATTCTCAGCCCACTGCGCCAATATAGTCGGGGAAATCAACGAAGCCGAGAGCGAACTATTGTCAAATACCGATGCCTTGCAAGGGGCGTTACGTGTTGGTATTGCCCAGTCATTTGCATCGAATCATATTGCGCCCCACATTTCTGATTTTCACGATCTATATCCGCAGCTGGACTTAGAGATGAGCCTGTTTGATCACCGTGTCGATCTGATATCAGAACAACTGGATCTGTGGATTGGTATGATGGATTCGCCACCTGAGGGTTTTGTTGCCCGGCATTTAACGGATTGTCATTTCGTATTGGCAGCAAGCCCGGATTATCTAGCGAAAAAAGGTGTGCCATATCACCCAAGTGATCTGGCCGATCATAACTGCATCATTTATTTCAGTCGTGAGCGCAAAGATAACATCTGGAGCTTCCAGAAAGACGATGAGAGTCTGCAAATGAATGTAAAAGGTAATTACCGGGTCGATTCGGCTGATGCAATTCGAGACGCGACACTAACCGGTAATGGCATCGGTTATCTGGCCACTTATTTACTGCAAAATGAGTTTCGTGACGGTAAGTTGATTCGTCTGATGCCTGATTGGCAATTAACCCAGCATATGCCACTTTACGCCATTTATCCCCGGCATAAGTTCTTACCGAACAAAGTCAGGGTGTTTATCGAGTTTGTCCGCAAGCATATAGGGGAGCCCGCATGCTGGGACCGGGGACTGTTGTAAGGGGAGGTTCATCAGTCTGGTGCGCCAGGAATGTTTGACAGACTTTTATAACGATGGTGGTTTTAGAAGGAATAGATACTGATTGCCCCTGTAGCATGGTCATTTTTTATCAATAGGCCGGTATTTCCTTGTCTGGAGATTGATGAAAAAAGCATCTGATTAGATCCTCGACAGAATTCAGGCTGCCAAAAAACGGCCGTTATTGTCACACATGGCAACAACAGTATCCCCCAAAGGAACCAATCATGCCGATTGCGTTTGCTTTGGCGAAAATAGAAGCAAAATCACCGAGAAATGTAATCCGAATGTTGGACTGCATAACAACTTGATCCTTGTCACACTTTTAAATCCCCCTACAATGCCGCCGCAATCGTTTACTAACAGACTAACAGTGAGGAATGACCGTGAACTATTTGGTCAGCATCTTAGGTATTATCACGCTTTTCGCGATTGCCATCTTATTTTCAGAGAACCGTCGAGCCATTAACTGGCGAACTGTCGGTGGTGCCTTTGCCATTCAGTTATCGTTTGCAGGTTTTATTCTGTATGTACCGATTGGTCGTGAAGTGCTGAACAGTGTGTCGAATGCCGTATCGGGTATCATCGATTACGGTCGGGTTGGTACTGAGTTCCTGTTCGGCGAACTGGCACAATTTAAGCTGGGCTTTATATTTGCCGTCAATGTACTGCCAACCATCGTGTTCTTCTCTGCACTTATCTCTGTTCTCTATTACCTTGGAATAATGGGCTGGGTCATTAATGGACTCGGTGGTGCACTTCAGCGCCTACTGGGTACTAGCCGGACTGAATCGATGTCTGCGACGGCAAATATTTTTGTTGGCTCGGTTGAAGCGCCACTTGTTGTACGCCCTTTTTTGGCCAAGATGAGCCGTTCGGAGTTATTTGCCGTCATGGTGGGGGGGCTGGCATCGGTCGCTGGTGGCACGATGGTTGGCTATGCCGGTCTGGGGGTTGAGATCAGTTACCTTATAGCGGCGAGTTTTATGTCGGCGCCTGCTGGTTTGATGATGGCGAAGATCCTTGTGCCACAAACTGAAACAATTACTGAAGAATCACAGTACGCCGATGAAGATGATGACGAGCCGGTTAACATTATTGATGCGGCTTCTCGTGGCGCATTGAGCGGTCTGCAAATCGCAATGGCGGTAGGAGCAAGCTTACTGGCAATTATCAGTCTGATTGCGTTAGTTAATGGCGGATTAGGTCACATCGGAGAGTTCCTCGGTATCAATAACCTGAGTCTGGAACTGCTGTTCGGTTACCTGTTTGCTCCCGTTGCATGGTTGATTGGCGTTCCTTGGTCAGAAGCAACGGTTGCGGCAAGCCTGATTGGTAAAAAGATTGCGGTTAATGAATTTGTCGCTTTTGCTGATTTAATGGCCGTGAAAGATCAACTCAGTGAGCACTCGCAGGCGATTGTCACTTTTGCATTGTGTGGTTTTGCCAACCTGACGTCGATTGCAATGCTGATGGGAGGGTTAGGTGGCGTTGTACCAAGTCGTCGTCCTGATGTTGCACGCCTCGGTATGAAAGCGATTTTTGCTGCAACGCTGTCTAACTTAATGAGCGCGACTATCGCTGGTATTTTCCTCTCATTCTGATGAGTGGCCAATCAGAAATTAACGAGATCTCTATTTTTGTTTTATGCGTTTAAAAATAAAGCCCGCAAAAAAGCGGGCTTTATAATATCGGTATGTAAGACCTAAGGACAATTTAATATTAGTGAGATGGCCTCAGAAGTCAGTCTTAAATGTGATACAATTGTTCGTATTATTGCTCTCTCTTTGCTTAGTTCATTGCTTTTATATGAATTTTTTGATGATTAATTTTATCTGGAGCGGAAATGAAATCTCCTGTTGACCGATTGCTAATTGAACATGAAAACCTGGTGCACTCCGAAGGGGTAAAGGTTGTCTCGCACACCCAGCGCGATGATGGTGACTGGGTGTTACATACCTTAATGATTGAAGGTTGTGACGCTCCCTTTAAATTCCGCCGTAAGAAAAAGTATCGGAGCCTGAAGGGGCAGAGGGTCAATATGACATACTATCCGGAAATCGAGATCGTGGCCGGTTTCGAGATTGAAACGATGAAAGTGGTGAGGGTTAAGAGAGATTAACCAGCAGAAGGACGCATAATGCGTTCGTTGCGAGTATTGCGTCTGGCATGGCTAGCGCGTTCACTCTGACGCCTTACCTGCCGTATCTTTCAGCCAAATTCAGGAACCTTCCGATTCCCCCCCGCATTGACTAAATAGTGTGGCTCGGCGACGACGGATGGCGCTAAGTGCGACAGCTGCTGAAGAGATCAAGTTCAGGCTGATAGACCTTAGTATCGACATCCATAATTCCTAACATTGAGTGGAACACATTGTCTTGTGAATAGCTTCTTTGTTGTGCCACCTGGTTGAGGCATTTCGAATCGATATTTTTTGCTTGCTTAAAATCTTCCGACATCCACACCATCATAGGCACTTTGGTCTGAAAGTCAGGTGCGAGCTTGTACGGTGTACCATGGAGAAACAGCCCGTTTTCACCCATTGACTCGCCGTGATCGGAGATATAAAACAGCGCCGTATTAAATTCGGACTCTAATTTTTCCAGTTTCTCGATAGTTTGTGAAATAACATAATCAGAATAAAGAATTGTATTGTCGTAAGTGTTAATGATCTCATCCAAATTACAGTTCTCAATATCACTACGCGGACAATCTGGCGTAAATATACGATGCTCATCAGGATATCGTTGGAAATAAGTTGGACCATGACTGCCGATTAAATGCAGCGACAGCATACGGTTGCCTTCTAAGCTGCGGACATCCGAATCAAAATTTTCCAAAAGAGCCATATCGTAGCACGTGTTGCCATTACAATATTTACTTTTGATATTACGCTTGATCTCTTGATAAGTGATATTTTTCGCAACGCCTTTGTCACCACTGTCATTATCTTTCCAGAGCAGTGAAATACCGGCTCGCTTCATGATATCTAAGAAGTTATCTTGATGATTAGCTAGACGTTTATCGTAATCACGTTTCGGTAGTTGGGAGTACATGCAGGGTACGGAAACGGCTGTTGCGGTTCCGCATGAACTGACGTCATGGAAGGAAATTATGTTTTTGCCACGAGTGTACCGATTGGTCGAGCGAGAGTAGCCATTCAATTCCTGGTTTTGTGAACGGGCCGTTTCCCCCAATATAAACACCATTAAGGTTGGCTTTTCTGCCGCCACTGATTTTGGGGATTGCTTGGCATCTAGCCCGATTTTTCGGTACTCGATAGGAGCTGCGAAGTAGGTTTTATTGATGTACTTGGTTGCGCTATACATCAAATGGGTCGGGATAATCATCTTATTTAGGTAGCTATTATTGCGCCCGACAGAGCTGTAATCTTTATAATACAGCAGTGCGATAATCGCGATGACAATCAGAGACAACCCCATTGAGACACTCTTCGTAACCAGCAACTTTGTCTTACTGCCAATAGGGGTGAATTTTACTTTGCTGATCAGCAGCGCAGGTCCTCCCCCCATCAATAATATCCACAAAACGGAATAGCTGCTTAGATAAGAACTGGCCTCGCTGGTATCGGTTTCGGCAATATTTTCAATCATGCCATAGTCGATGAGAACCCCGTAATTATACATGGCATAACTCACGATGCTGGAAACAATGACTAACACCATAAAGAACGGACGTGCAATTAAAGGCCAGCTAAACAGGCTGAAAATAAAATTGAAGGCGGCAATAAAGAAGATCGGGATTGAGAGAATAAAACCTATTTTCACACTTTGCAGTGCACTTAAAATATGATGTAACTCAGCTAATATCGGTAAGTTCACTACAGCCGTAAAATAGCAGGCGAGTAAGAACGAAAAGCTAACCATACTCAGTTGCTTCATGTTTAAACGTTTTTTTAATGTATTCATAATGAAATTATTTTCTAGTGGAAAATTTGTCCTGGAAAACCAATACCGTGAAGCACGTAGATGCCGCTTCTTTCTATTACTTGCAATAGGTTAATGGTTTAAATGTCGTAAAAATGTCATTGACATTTTTTTCACACTGGTACGTGTGATGATGCGATATAAAACAGGAAAACAACGCGATGAAACTACTCTTAGTTGAGAATTATCAAGATTTGTCTGGAGTGATTTTTAACTTTTTTGAAAACAAGGGCTACAGCCTCGATCATGCGTGCGATGGCTTGCAAGGTTTTACACTTGCCAGCCAAAACCATTATGATCTGATCATTCTTGACGTGATATTGCTGTACACAGACGGCTTTAGTCTGTGTCAGAAACTGCGTCAGCAAGGCATAGATACCCCGGTTTTGATGCTTGCAGAACGTGATATTCGGGAAGAGATACTCGAAGGTTATGATATGGGGGCTGACGATTATCTGGTAAAGCCGGTAGACCTTGAAATCCTGGAAGCGCGGACTAAAGCCATGCTACGTCGTCGTAAGACGCTGTTGCAAGTTTAATCTCTGATCGTTTTAAACGATGGGTACATATAGATCTATCTGGCAGGCCGATCATTGCTATGTATACCCTATCGCCAAACAGTAAAATAACAGACTTTTACTTGTTGTTTTAAACGATGGCTAGTTAGATTGTCTGAATCAAATATTAACCGCCCTAAAAATCTCACAGTGATATCTATCATCTATACTTTAAGTGATTCTATAGTGATCAGGGTGAGAGACATGTACGCAAAATATCGATCTTATACCTTAGCCGGAAAAGAGCATCTTCATGTACATCTTGCGGTCAACCCTACCGGGTTTATTGATGTCGAGATTATGGAGAAGCACAAACAACTAAATGCTGAGTTCGAGGATTTATGCTTTGAAGATCATGGCAATACAACCGAATTAGATTGTGTTGAACACTGCAAGCGCAAGCATAAACTTTGGCATCTTTATCTTTCTTGTAAGGATGCCGAAGAACTCAACAAGTTAATTGATGAAGCCAAAGAGGAATACGAAATTCTAATGCGGGATCTTTGTTGATTGTTCACACAACCGACAATAACGTACCTTACACAAACGCCGATCCACACCACTCGTACTGATATTCATCATACATCTGTATGATGTTTTTTTTGCTACCTATCCTCAATGACAATCACTACCAGTTGGCTTGGACCATGGGCACCGTAGGCCAGGGTCTGCTGAATATCCGCTGTTTTTGACGGGCCGGAAATCAGTACGGCATTGGTCGGCATACCATTTTGCCATGCCTGCTCTGTCATCAGTGAGGTAAAATTATCTGCGATTGTCGATTGTTTAATTAACGCAATATGGCATGGCGGTACTAATGACAGAGTACGAGGCTCGTCATATCCGGGCCACAGTACCAGTGCGCCGGTATCGGCAATGCCTGCGAGGCTATGGGTTATCCCCCCATCCACATTATCAAAGAGATCTTTTTTCCAGTCACTGATATCACGATCAAATATCACGGTATCGACATGCTGGGTGGCTTTAAGGAGATCCTGATGAAATTCCCCCCCAGTTCCCAGTGCGATACGCTGAAGTGATTTGCTGGCAATCACATTTTCAACCACATCGACCAGATGACCGTTATTGGTGGAAATGATCTCAGCATGGCTGGCAGTTAAGCAGTCGATAAATCGCTGCTTCTTGACGGTGTCTGTTCCCGAGTGCCATGACTGATAGACGATTGTTTCTTGCGGTTTCGGTTGCGCCCCGGCAGCACGCAGGCGGGATAAAATCGCATTTCTGGCGTTGCTCATGATTTGCCACCTCGTTTCTGTGCTTTGATTAACTGGTGCAAGGTATTGTCTGCAGGCTTAGGTGCTGTTCGGCATTGGGTCCAGGCACCTAAGTTTTTCGGGATCAGGGCTTTCATCTTCGTTGCCGACCAGGTGCCTACGTGATAAATCGACGGATGTGATGCGGCAAAGGCAAAGCCCTTCATGGCGAGTGATTCGATAGTGCTTGCCGCCGATTGCTGTCCGATAATGGCTTCGGTTCCCGGATTGGGCGGGTTTTTGGCTTCGTGACGTAAGCGTTGCAGCAATTCAGGGATCGGAATACGCACCGGGCACACTTCACCGCAGGCACCACACAGGCTTGAAGCGGTAACTAAGTCTTTGGTTTTATCCAATCCCAGCATATGTGGCGAAATGATCTTCCCAATCGGGCCGGGGTAGACAGTACCATAGGCGTGACCGCCAATACGGGTATAAACCGGGCAATGGTTCATGCACGCACCGCAGCGAATACACTGCAAGGTTTTTCGCATTTCTTCATCGCGATAAGCTTGAGAACGGCCGTTGTCGAGCAGCACCAAGTGGACTTCTTCCGGGCCGTCTAGTTCACTTTCTCTGCGTGGCGAACTGATCATATTGAAATAGGTTGTAATCGCCTGTCCCGTTGCCGAGCGGGTCAGGGCGCTATAGAGCGGCGGAACGTCAGTAAGAAATTCCACTACTTTTTCGATCCCGGTAATGGCTATATGCACGTTAGGCACAGTGGTACACATGCGGCCATTGCCTTCATTTTCCACCAGACACAGGGTACCGGTTTCGGCGACAGCAAAGTTAACGCCGGATAAGCCGATATCGGCATCGCGAAATTTCTCTCTTAGTTTACGGCGACCGGTTTGGATCAGCTCGTCGACATCGAGGGTCGGGGTAAAGTCATCAAGGTTTTCTGCAAAGGTGTCGCAGACTTCCTGTTTGTTTTTATGGATTGCCGGCATGATGATATGGGATGGTTTGTCGCCATCAAGCTGGACAATATATTCACCCATATCACTTTCCAAACACTCGATGCCAAGCTTGGCCATTTCATGGTTGAGTTCTATTTCTTCGCTCACCATGGATTTGCCTTTAATAATTCTTTTCGCGTGGTGCTTCCGGGCAATTGCAGCAATGATGCTGTTGGCTTCAGTGTCATTTTGTGCCCAGTGCACTTGAATGCCATTGCGGGTACAGTTGGCTTCCAGTTGTTCCAGTAAGTCGGGCAGTTTGCTCAGGCACCGCTGGCGAATGGCTTCAGAGAGATCTCGAATATGCTTTTCTTCATCAGGATCGGAAAAGGCCGCCTTGCGTTTATCTTGCAGGTAATCCATCGCGCCACGAAAGTTCTGGCGCAATTGCTGATCGGCAAGTGCTGCTTTGGCTTGCGTATGGAATAATTGTGGTGTCGACTCTGGTTTATGCGCTGCCATGTTATTTTCCTCCCGTCCGTTCCAGCAAGAAACTGGCAAGGTGACGCCCGCGCATCGGTTTGCCCTGATATTCCAGCGCGCCGTTGATATTCAGCAGGCAACCCCAGTCGGCACTGACTAGCTGGCTGGCCTGGGTGTCAGAGAGATGTCGGGTTTTGTCTTCTACCATCGCTTGGCTGATGTTGGGATGGCGCACGGCAAATGTGCCGCCGAACCCGCAGCACTCACTTTCGTAGGCTTGTTCTCGCAGCTCTACGTTGTCGAGCTGATTGAGTAGTTGAGTCGCGGTAACGTGGACATTCATTTCCCGACGGGCCGCGCAGGATGTATGCATAACGACGGAAGTGGCTTTACCGTGATCGCTGAGCTTCACCCGGCAGACATTGACCAGAAATTCTGTCAGTTCAAATACGCGGTCGCAAAAAGCATCGACTTGAGCCTGGTTATCGTCAGCTTTAAACAGGCGGCGATAGTGGTGATGCATCATGCCGCCGCAAGAACCGGATAAGACAATGACGGGCCAGTTTTCTTCAAACAGGGCCATCTGGCTGATGGCCACTTGCTTCGCTTCGTGATCGTAACCTGAGCTATAGGCGGGCTGGCCGCAGCAGGTTTGTTTTTCAATAAAGATGACCTCGATCCCTTGTTGTTCCAATAGGGTGATGGCATCAAGACCGGCTTGTGGATCGAACATGTCGATCAGGCATGTGGCGTAAAAGTACACTTTTTCCGGCTTTGCAGGGTAGATACGCATTCTATTTCTCCTGATATCTTTGTTGCTGATATCTTTGCAACAGCGCGGCTCAAGACTATTTTTTCAATTGCTTGAGCCGCTCAGTAACCATTTTTTCTGAATTATTTTTTGTCTGGTTACTTGGGTAGCATCAATGCATCAGAGATATTAAAGCTGTAAATAATGGTTAAACCAATCAGTCCCGTCATTACAAGATAGTAGAATGTCGGGATCACGGTTTTACGTAATGTCGCCCCTTCGCGCCCGAGCAACCCGACAGTGGCTGATGCTGCAACAACATTGTGAATGGCGATCATGTTACCGGCTGCTGCGCCTACCGCCTGTAGTGCTACCATTGCCGCACTGGATACGCTTAAGGTTTGTGCTACTTCAAACTGAAACTGACTGAACATCATATTTGATACAGTATTGGAGCCGGCGATAAATGCACCCAATGCACCAATGGTGGGGCTTATCGCAGGGAAGAAACTACCCACCAGATCAGAGGCGAAGTCTGCTGTAGTAACCGGCATACTGGCCAGATCCGCGGCATTGATCCCGGAGTTAATGAAAATACGCACCATGGGGATGGTAAAAATCAGTACAAACCCCGCCCCGACCAGGGTCTTGCTCGATTCATGAAAGGCTTTGATCAAAGGTGAGGCTTTACGTGATTGGAGAAGTACTGCGAGAAGGGCAACAAATACTAAAATACCGCCAGGTAAATACAACGGCTGAATAGCCGCGCTGATCCCGGTTTCGCCCAGAATATTCTTGAATGATAAGCTGATGCCGACCAAGAAGGCTTTAAAGTCTGCATTGACACGGCTGGCAACCAGTACAACGGCTAACAGAACATACGGTGCCCAGGCCAGTACGATATTCATTGGCTTTTTTTCGCTCTCAGTCAGATCCATTTTCAGAGAACCAAGCCATTCTTGTGGCCACTTATCTTCGCTTTCGAAATCCCAGTGCTTTTTGGGAACCAGAAATTCTTTTTTGGCCGCCGTTACCACGATAGCCAGACCGACCAGGCCACCGATCAGGGACGGGAATTCAGGCCCGAGAAATACACCGGTCAATGCATAAGGAATGGTGAACGCCAGGCCGGCAAAAAGAGCAAAGGGCAGAATTTCCAGCCCTTCTTTCCAGCTCTTATTTTTACCAAAAAAGCGGGTCAGCATCATTGCCATGAGTACCGGAATTAGTGTTCCTACGGTTGCGTGAATCAGGGCAACATTGGTGGTGATTTGTTGGAGGTAAACATCCCAGCTGGAACCATTTTCGATCAGGGATTGTGTGATGTTATGGGTATCGAGTCCTTTGTTTACACCGACAATAATAGGTGTACCTACCGCGCCGAAAGAAACCGGGGTCGATTGAATCATCATACCCATTACAACTGCAGCCAGAGCCGGGAAACCGATAGCAACCAAAAGAGGAGCGGCAATAGCAGCAGGCGTACCGAAGCCAGAAGCACCTTCGATAAATGAACCAAAACACCATGCAATGATAATCGCTTGTACCCGGCGATCGGTTGAAATATCGGTAAAGCCGCTGCGGATCGTGGCAATCGCCCCGGTGTGTTTCAGCGTGTTAAGCAAGAATATGGCCCCGAAGACTATCCATAACACGGCGACGGTAATGAAGAGCCCCTGAATTGATGAGGCGATGACTCGCGTTGGAGACATATCCCATACAAAAAGGGCGATGACCGCCGTGAGTATAAAAGCCACAGGCATGGCTCGCTTGGCGGGCCAGTTTAATCCCACCAGGAGTATGGCGGCGACCAAAATGGGGGAAAATGCGATTAACGCAAGTAGGGTATCGTTCATGCGATTACTTCCTTTTATTCATACAGCGTTTTCGGCGTGAAATATCGGTCTAGTATTCGTTGTTACTAGTTTAAGTTAAATGTTGCTGAAATGTGACCTTACGCCTTTCATTTTTTTTAATATATGGAAATAATGAAAAAGATTAGTTCCAAAAGTTGATGAATGATGGCTAGAGCAGATGATTTAATTCTTTTTGTCCAGGTGGTAGAGAGCGGCTCTTTCAGTAAAGTGGCCGAGTTAAATTCACTTACAAATTCGGTGGTTAGTAAGCGTATCGCCCGGTTGGAGGAAGATTTAGGGGTGCAGCTCTTGTTCCGGACAACCCGGAAACTCACGCTTAGCGAGGCAGGGAAAGTGCTTTATCAGGGTGCAAAAAATGTGAAGCAGGCAACGATTGAAGCGATTGATGCCGTGTCTGGCTACGGTGAAAGCGTAACTGGCCATGTCAAAATGTCGGTACCAACAATTTCTGGTGATCTACTACTGGCTGATGCTGTGGCTGAGTTTTGTTCCCTGCACCCGGGCATGACCGTAGATATGTCGCTTGAAAATAGTTTTGTCGACTTGGTTGAAGAAGGCTATGACCTGGTTATTCGCACCGGTTACCTGGAAGACTCCAGCCTGATAGCACGCCATATTCTTGATTCGCAATGGGTAATTTGTGCAGCTCCGGCTTATATCCGACGTTTTGGACAACCTGTGGTGCCGGAAGAATTGGTGGGTCATAATTGTTTACAATACGCCTATCAGACGACAGGTGCCAGTGAATGGGAATTTAAAAAAGCTAATGGTACCTACATTGTGAAGGTATCCGGCAATTTCTCGACTGATAATGCCACCGCCTTAAGAAAAGCGGCTCTTGGCGGTTATGGTCTTGCTTATGTACCAAGATGCCTCGTGTATCACGATATTTTACAGGGTGATTTGATTGACGTCTTTCCTGATCTCGTCGGCAAAAAACTCGGTGTCTATGCCGTGTATCCGTTTACCCGTCAGCCGCCACAGAAAATTCGTTTGCTAATTGAGCATATCCGCGAGCGTTATTTGGCAATTAAGGAATATTTCTAGTATTTTTTTCTCATCAACTACTTGAAAAGTATGTTGGTAAAAGTGACGTGTTTTTCATCGGTAAAACGAGAGATAAAACAGGCCCGCTGGAATGAATCGCAATATACGCCATTACTGAATATATAACGGGTGGCATCGAAGTTTCTGCTACCTACTCGATTGATTTTTTTCATCATTGCCGCTTGGGCCTCATCACCGAGGTATTGTTGAGTAAATGCCATCGAGATACCGAAGGTATCAACGCAAAACCCGGCGCTCTTGTCACAGATGATCCCGCTTTCTGGTGAGTAGATATTTCTCGCCAACTCAGTGCTTGCCCAGGGTGCACTCAGGACAACTGACAATGCGAGACCTGACAGGAATGGGTACATGATTGCTCCTCCTTAATTGGCAATTGATTTATTCATTGTTAAGAATAGCAGTTCAATCATCGGACAAATGTCGAATTCAGATGTTTTTAAAAGATATCTGCGGCTTATCTTTTATGAATGCAGAGTAAAGTTTCACTGAGGGCTTTATGTGACTTGCAAATAAATGCTTTGATATGCGCCATTATTTTATGGGAGCGTTTTTTTGTTGGCGGGAAACCCGGTAAGAAAAATGCATTTTTTGTAATTAGTGGCGACTTTTTTTTCCGAACAGACTAGAGTTCATGTATACCATTGATCATACTGATATAAAAAGGTGAAAGAATGAATTGGTATTTGCATGTTTTAAAGAATTACGCGGTATTTAGCGGGAGGTCGCGCAGGCAAGAATATTGGTACTTCTTTCTGTTTAATATACTCATTAGCATCGCGTTGGGTTTTGTCGACACTCTGCTGGCGACTCCCGGCACTGAAGACGGTGCGGGTATTCTTGGCACAATTTATTCGTTAGCGGTTCTGATCCCGAGTATTGCCGTAGGTGTGCGCCGTCTTCACGATACCGGGCGTACAGGCTGGTGGATGCTAATTGGTCTGATCCCCTTGATTGGTGCGTTAGTACTGATTTACTTCTTCGTGCAAGACAGCCAGCCAGGCACAAATGAATATGGCGCTAACCCCAAAAATGATGAAGAAGGCCAATTTATCGTTTGATGTTAATAAAACCATTTTAGAAACGGTCACGCATAATTGAATGACAGTTCAACCAGTCACAAGACACGGAGACACCTAAAGCAATTTGCTTTAGGCTCTGTTTTTATAGATGCAATTACTGTTCAGAGACAAAGCTCAAATAAAAGATCTTTTTAAAATGCTATATTGCTCCACTCTGTCCAGAGATTAGAGTACTTTTATGCAAGAACTTTTCGTATTTAGTCTCTATATGCTTTATGGCTTAATTTTTGTTGCTATTGGCTTTACTATTTTTTTTCGTGATTTACGATTTAGCCACCTCTCTATTGCCTCTGCGCTGCCGACATTAGCTATTTTTGGTTTTATCCATGGACTTCATGAGTGGTCTGAATTGTATTTGCATGTGTATCAAGAAGAATTGATGATGCACCAGACAGTAAAGATATTAAAAGTAGTAAAACTTTGGATTTCATTTATTGCCTTGGGTTATTTCGCGCTACAAATGCTCGCGATGACAAAGTGGCGCTTTCGGCCCCAGCTTTCGTTGATTACTCAAGCTGTCACAGCGTTATTTTTTATTGGTGTCGTTTATCGTTATTTCTCCCATGAACTTCATGACTTTGTAAGAGAAACTACATTTCAAATACGATGGCTATTTGGTTCCGGCGCAGGTATGTTAGCCGGCGCAGCCCTGATCAATTACTCCAAGAAGCTGAAGCAAGAAGAACGGAAAGCAGCAGACGCGGTGGGGTTCTTAGGTATCTCTATTATTATTTATGGGTTGTTCGCGGGGCTGTTTTATATCGAACACATAATATTTGGCCCTATGACTCGTACATTGTTAGCCCTGGTAATGCTGATTTACTTAAGAAAAACACTTGAATTGTTTGATGCGGAAAGACAGCAGCAGATTGAATATTCACTGCATCAGATCCTGCACAATGACAAATTGAGAGATATTGGTGAATTGGCATCTGGTATTGCTCATGAGATAAAGACGCCGTTAAGTAGCGCGTTGATGCGATGTGATTTACTTGAAAAACAGATGGCTATTAGTGAATACGATCAGGTTAACGCACAAAGACAGTTAGAACACATTCGCAAAGGCCTATTAAAAGCGGCTCATATTAGTCAAGAATTACTCCAATTCTCGCACAAACGCATGCCTGTTAAGCAAAGACTTTCTGTTGCTGAATTTATTCAGGACTCTCTTGAGTTGATGGTTCACCGATTAAATGATTTTCAGGTCACACAAGATATCGCGCCAGATTTATTTTTTTATGCAGACAAGGAACAGCTCGAAGAAGTCGTGATCAATATTGTCAACAATGCCATCGATGCGTCGACTGATAAGAAAGTGATTTGTATCAGTGCCAGGCAGAAAGGATTACGTATTAAGTTATCTATTACCGACTTTGGAACAGGAATTGATAACAGTATTAAGGATAAAGTATTATTGCCATTCTTTACTACTAAGGATAAAAGTACGGGGACAGGACTTGGGTTAACACTTTGTCATAAAATTCTAGAACAGAATCAAGGTAAGCTAAGCTTTTATAATACAAGAAGTGGATTGTGTATGGAAATTGAATTACCAATGGAGAGCTAATGAGCCCTAAATTACTCCTGGCTGAAGATGATTTAGATTTACGGGAAGTTATCACTGAAGCTTTAACTCTTGATGGCTTTGAAGTCACTGCATGTGAGAGTGCTGAACAAGCAATCAGCTGTGCTATGCGACACCGTTATGATATTGCATTAATGGATTTCGTAATGGGCGGGTTAAGTGGTATTGATGCTATCGCTGTGCTAAAACAAACCGACCCTAATATTGGCATCGTGATCGTGACGGCTTTTGGGACGATTGACACTGCGGTAGATGCAATGAAAAAGGGGGCGGATGAATTTTTAACGAAGCCTTTTAACTTACAGACGCTCTCTGTTACATTGAAAAAAGTACATGCAGAAAAAACATTAAAGTCCCCCCCGATCGATAAAGACAGCGATGTAGTATTTAGTGCGTTATCGAACCCGATTCGACGCAATGTTATCTATCAATTGAAAATCCATCAAAGGCTCAAGTTTATGGATTTGTGTCGTTTGGTTGGTATTGACGATCATACTAAGTTTAACTTTCATCTTCGCCAGTTAACAAAAAGTGGTTTGGTTTCTAAAGATGATGCAAAAACCTACTTCTTGACCAGAATGGGAATTGATATTGAATCACGTATTTTAATGTAGCTATTGTGGGTGAATGAGCGGTAAATCACGCCATCAACCTTGGTTGTAATAGGGCACATTGCTTTAAACACACCTTCCAATTGAACGCTAAAGTGCAAGCGCTATATCATCGAGTCGCTTGCTGTTTAACGTCGTCAAAGACAAAGCCCGTTAACAATATTATACCTGAGGCTAGAATCAAAAATCACAGTATCATTTTTCCTTTTATCATCTTTGTTAACTTATTCGCTGTGGTTCTCGGTCTTGCTGAGAGGCCGATGGTCAAACTTAGCTGAGTCTGAATAGAGGTTTAGATAGCTTTCTAATCGCATTGAATAGAAGCCCTTTAGCTCCTCATCTTCCTCTTCATGGCAGTCGGTACAAATATCTTTCGGATCAAACTCTTCGTGGGGCAAATGGCATTCGACACATTCCATCTGCTCACTATCCTGATGTTTGATATTATGCTGGCGACCCTCAAGGTTAGCCAATGTATCGTGGCACTCTACACAGCTCTGATATTCAAACTCTAGGTCCTCTGATGGTTCTTCCCCCTCGTGGCACTGACCTGCACAAGTCTCATCCAGCAAGTGGAAATTCGCTAAGTTTTCTCCATCAGAATTAGGTAATTCTTCAGACCAACTTATTGAGCAACTGAAAGCGAGCAGGGCAAACAGCATATATTTAATGATATTCATAAACATGTTCCCTAATGCATTGTATTATTTTAATTCATTGGGCGGTTAAGCGACCACCATCTGTCCAGCGTATAAGATAAACATCCGAAGCGACATAACACCCATAAGCGTAAATAGCGGTAAGATCACCATGAATGCTTTTGTCTGTTGGATATTATCAGAGCATATAACGTTGAGTGATAGTGGTAATACGATACCGATACCAATAACGCCTATCCAAAAAACATATGCCCAGAAACTGCCAAATACCGCAAGATTTATGGCGTCTTGTTCAGCTTGCACCCCGAAGCTCATCCCAATGATCAACATTATTAATAAGACGACTTCTGCAATCACCACGGGCTTCTCAATACGATGGATCAAGGCGATACCAAATGTTTCTGTATTGGCAGAAAAGAGGGTATAAGCCATCACAACAGATGCCGCAATACCGGATGAAATACCTGATGCCAAGAACAGTAAAGGCAGTATTGGCTGATTTAACATAGGGTAAGAAACCAGTGCAGAAAGCAGGAAACCGGTATAGACGCCCAACAGTATTGATAAGATGACTAATGCAATATCAAGGTATTTGTCTTGTTTCTCTAGTTGAACAAATATTGAGAGCACCGCCTTGTTGCTGGCGATACGAGGGAAAAACTTACTGATAAAGCGAAGAATTTCCGCTTTAAAGATCACCATGATCCACGCAAACACGGCCATTTGGTAGAGTATAAAGAGCGTAACCCCGCGCCCCATGACCGAATGTGGATTAGAGAATTGATAAACAATGACTTTCCAAAAATCGAGCGGCTTGCTTAAGTCGACAATCAAAATGAGCAAACCTAAGATCACCATTGATGCAGCTAAAATAACCGCACTGATTACCAAAGGGTTTTTTGAAAGTGCTGATTTATCCGGTTCAAAATGTTTGATAGTTAACCCCAAGCACATCGCACCCGATGAAACCCCAAGAACAAAGAGGTAGATTGCGATAGGCCAGTGCCATACTAGCGTGTCGAAGTGGAAGGCGTTATTCAATGATTCCATCATGACTGGACCTCGTTGAATTTATCTGGAACACGGAACATTTTAGGCTTGGTCCCTAAATACTTTTTGTAGCGGTAGACGGCTTTATTTTTCAGCGCGATGTTAATGTCACTTTGCGGATCATTGAGATCACCAAAAATGAGCGCTTGTTGTGGGCAAACCTGAACGCAACTCGGAAGTTCACCATTTGCCAGTTTTGATTTTCTGCAGAAGTCGCACTTATCTGCAGATTTTGTTACAGGGTTAATATAGCGAACTTTATAAGGACAAGCCGCAATACAGTATTGACAGCCGACACAGCGATCTGGATTGACGTCGACAATTCCTGTTTTCTTATCAATATATGAAGCGCCGGTCGGGCAGACGTTGACACAAGGCGGGTTTTCGCAATGCTGACAAGATTTTCTAAAGAAGCGATAACGAATATCGGGAAAGTCACCGACAGGGCCACTTCTAATAATTTCCAGTCGAGCCACGTCATCAGGCACATTATTTGTTTCTTTACAGGCAGTAACGCAAGCTTCACAGCCAATACAGAGTGATTCATCGTGAATCATGGCATATCGTTTGCCATTAATTTCAATTGTTTGAATAACAGTGGTGCCTGCAACGCCTGTTGTTGCAATCATCGCGCCAGCACCTAAGCCGAACATCAGTTTGCGTCTAGAGTGATCCATTATTGATCTCCTTCTAGTGCTTGGCCTTCTGCGTGACAATCAACGCACAGTTGTATTCTGATTTTTTTCTCAATGGCTATTATTGGGTCTTCATCAGTGTGGAGACTATGACAAGACGCGCAGTTGATCTGTTTATAGTGCACATCATGCGTCCATTCCGCTTGTCGGAGATCTTTTGGTAAGTGACAAGCGAGGCATTGCTCGTTCTGGGATAGGGCGCTTATATTCGAATGCTCCGCGAAGCTAATAATGCTGGCGTTATCTTTTGGATGCGCCCCCTTGTTTCCGTGGCAAGCCGTGCAGTTGTTATAAAATTTTCGACTTGTGTGGGCACCGACACTTTTAATTGGTTCAATGTCTTTCAGTAAACGTTGTTTTTTATGACAGCGAATACAACGCTTATTTTCTTTGAGCAGCAGAGCCATTTCGTCGTCATTGTTGATCTGTGAGCTGAATATTTGATCGGTTTCTTCGTGATTTATAGACTTGTTACTCATTATGTTTTCTTGCGCGTAAGAAACAGAAGATAAACAGAGAACGAATAGGCATAAAATAATGAAATTGGAAAAACGGAGTAATTTAGCCATAGTAATTCTCGTTCTTATCTTTATTCTGTCATTTAGCAAGTGTTAATCAGGCCAACATAGCGTTGGCCTAAATATTAACGTTTCAAATTGTGCTCAAGCTATTTGAATTCTAAATTTATTACTCCACGATGGAAGATGTGGTTGATTTGAGAGTTGTCAAATACCGCGACACCAAATGGATAAGCTTTACTCATATCGTTAAACTGAACATCTTGAGTGTCCGCATTACTACCAGTCGTAACAAGCTTACGTTTCATTTCCAACGTCCAAACGCCATCTTTCCATACTGCACCAACGTCTATATCACCACGAGAGCCCGTGAATGGCGCGCCGGTTAAGCCCGGAATACGGTCTGACGCATTGTAGTCGGCAGTAAATGGTTGTTTTTCGGCTTCGTGAATAAGAAGCGTATCCGCTGTTAATTCTGGTGCAACGAATGCAGGTTGACCATCTTTAATATTATTGACATAACCGCCACCGGTCTTATCATCCCCTTTACGCCCCCATCCTTTGTTCGCTTTAGGATCGGTATTGCTGTCTATGTATTGGTCATCCAACTGATTATGTGCACCGGTACGGACGCCTTTCCAGTGCCACATATCAATGTATTGGCCTTCATTGGTAAATTTACGAGCCGGATTTTTGTCTTCTCTTCCGGCAATTTTACCGTCTTTAGAACGGTGACACGCTGAGTTACAGCCTTTTTCTGCAAAATCGTCTGTGTTGATATCCCAAAATACAGCGAATTTATCTTCGTAATAGGTATTATCATGGCCAGTACTGTCTTTATTGACCATTTGCTTCCAGCTACCGTCGTCCTGCTTGATCCAAGGGAAGCGGTCAATACTTTTAGTTGGATCATCATATTGTATTAAGAAATAAACAAATTCATCATCATAGAGTGACTTTATTTCCACGGTTGTTTTTTTGATACCTTCATAACCGTTACTTGGCTTGTAGGGCAGTTTATTTAACTTAATTTCAGTTGATTTAGCATCGTTCCAAACAGTGTCTATTTGGCCATCAATAGTAATTTCTGACGTTGTCTTAGTGCTTTCTAGTGTAGTGTTTTTTGCATGAGCAAAACTTATGGGAACTGCTGATAAAGCAATTGCAGTACTCATGGCAATAATAGAAGGTCTCATATTAAGCTCCTGATGGCTCATTAATATTATTTTCATAATCATAATAGGAAATGAAGGAACTTTTCGTTTGACCAATGTCAAAAAAGTAAAAATTAGGTTGATTGCTTGGGGCGGTTTGTGATCTTGTAGTTAAAAAAGGTTAGGTGGAGTTATAGTGAATACACAAGATTGATAAATATTATTATCATAATATGAAAGAGGGCGTTATTTGATATGGCCAGGGGATCCTGTAGCGACAGAGAATAAGCTATTATCAGATCTTTAGTGTGAAAACTGAAGAATCTTATAATCAAGGCTTCTTCAGTCGTCACATGTCAACATTACGAGGTGTTAGCTGTTATGCTTGAGCAAACTTGTACGTACGATAACCACCAATTAAGTTGCGCGCTTTAAAGCCATTGTTAACGAGTTGGCGATAAGCTACGTGCCCCCGTAATCCCACCTGGCAAATGACAATGATCTCTTTGTCTTTCGGTAACTCATGCATACGGTGACGCAGGCTATCGACCGGAATGTTAATTGAACCTTTGATGTAACCGACGTTTTCAAGTTCAGCAGGATTGCGTACATCTAATAGCAATTGGTTATCAGATAATTCATCAATCTCATCAAAGTGGATCGGGGTTGCATCGCCTTTTATAATGTTGCTAGCGACAAATGCAGCCTGGTTGATCACATCTTTAGCACTGCCATAAGGTGGCGCGTAAGTCAGTTCAAGGTGTTGAAGTTGCTCAACGGTCATACCTGCACGTTGGGCAACGGCCATGATATCAATACGCTTATCAACGCCATCTTTACCGACCGCCTGAGCACCAAGGATTTTCCCTGTTTCTGGATCGAACAGCATTTTGAACGATACGATTTCAGCGCCAGGGTAGTAGCTCGCGTGGCTCGCGGTATGGACATAAACCTTCTCAAAGTTGATGCCTTCACGCTTAAGCGATTTTTCATTTTTACCGGTCGATGCAACCGCTAAATCGAAGATCTTACAAATCGCGGTGCCTTGCGTACCTTGATATGTTTCGCCGCGTCCCAGCATGTTATCGGCAGCCATGCGGCCTTGGCGGTTTGCTGGCCCTGCTAGTGGGACTAGAGTAGGGTTGCCAGTAACGAAATCGGCTTCTTCTACGGCATCACCTACCGCGTAAATAGAAGAATCACTGGTTTGCATACTTGCGTTGGTATAGATGCCGCCAAGGTTACCAATCTGTAAGCCTGCTTCACGAGCCAGTGTCGTTTCCGGGCGAACGCCGATAGCCATAATCAAAATGTCCGTGATCAGGGATTCGCCGTTATTCAGGGTTAGCTTAAGCTCGCCTTCCAGGTGCTGGTGTTCGGTCGATTCCCCTGAATCTTTGCTGGCAACCGATATCGTCGGTATATATTCAATGGATTCGAGTGCGACACCAAGACGGAGATCGATACCTTTTTCACGTATTTCGGCATGTGCAAAACCTGCCATCTCTTTGTCAACAGGCGTCATTACCTGATCGGCCATTTCAACCAGCGTTGTTTTGATCCCTAACTGGTGGAAGGCTTCCATCATTTCCAGCCCGATAAAACCACCACCAACAACCGTTGCGTGTTCGGGCTTGTTCATCTCGAGCGTCTTGATGATCTTATCCATATCTGGAATGTTACGCAGAGAGTGGGTCAGCGGATTATCAATCCCCGGAATTGGCGGAACGATAGGTGCCGCCCCAGGACTTAGCAGCAGAAAGTCGTAAGCTTCGACATATTCGCTGTTGTCTAGCGTGTTGCGAACCGTAACCGTTTTTTCAGAGCGGTTAATACTGATCACTTCGTTCATCACACGAACATCAACGTTAAAGCGAGCCAGGAAGCTATCTGGCGTTTGCAGGAGTAGCTTATTGCGATTCTGAATGTCGCCACCAATATGATAAGGTAATCCACAGTTAGCGAACGATACGAACTCGCCACGTTCAAACATGATGATTTCAGCTTCTTCGCTCAATCGACGAGCACGAGCCGCAGCAGAAGCCCCACCGGCAACACCGCCGACAATCAGGATCTTGGTCATGTATTGTTCCTTTATGATTTTGTTGTAGCTGACGATAAGTCGTTTACTTAAAGCCAAATTTACTTAATAGAGTGGCTGCAGGACAAATACCAGTAAATGCACTCTGGATCAGATTGGCTCCGATAAACAAAGTAAACCAGTAAAAATACGGGTGCACCCATAGTGTCAATGCAACGGAAATAAAGATCATGATCCCGGCAAAAACCCGGACGGCGTTCTCTAGTGACATAACGTGTCTCCTTCAGTCGCTGTAATTAATAAAAACTATAACCCTATACTTTAGCTGAGTCTAATTTATTTTTAGCTAATTTAGGCTTGACTTAATCCTATTATTTAGTAATCTCTAATTTAGTTCTTTCTATGAAACACCGTAGAGGCAGACATGATTGATGTGAATAAAATGCGTTGCCATGCTGATGAAGTGACCGAATGGTTGAAATTACTCGCCCATCCTGAGCGGTTAATGGTGTTGTGTCAGCTAACCCAAGGTGAAGTGGCGCTGACGGAGTTGCAGCAAAATTCGAATCTTGGACAATCAGCGCTTTCTCAGCACTTAGCTATCCTGAAAGCCCATCAGCTGGTGACTTTCCGTAAGGAATCACAAAAGATGTTTTATTCACTGGCAGATCAAAAAGCACGGCTGTTACTTGAGACACTGCAGGATATTTGCGGTGTTCATAAACACAATCTGGAGAAAAATAAATGATGTTTGAAATCCCGTGGTTAGCACTGGCTGGGGGGATGTTGTTGGGCCTGTCTGCATCGCTATTATTGGTGGTCAACGGGCGCATTGCTGGTATCAGCGGTATTTTGGCTGGGTTGTTAAAATCAACTAAAAGTGAGTTTTCGTGGCGTTTGCTCTTTGTGAGCGGAATGTTGGTTGCCGGCCTGATTGCACCCTGGCTGGGGTTTACATTGCCTGAATCGTTACCTGTGACTTCAACGTTATGGGTAATTGTGGCCGGTCTTCTGGTTGGTGTGGGTACTAAGCTAGGTAACGGTTGTACCAGTGGGCATGGTATTTGCGGCATGGGGCGTCTGTCTAAGCGCTCGATTGTAGCGACGTGTATTTTTATGGCGACGGCGGTAGCGACTGTTTTTATTCGTCTCCATGTGTAATTGCGGTATTTAGTTCATTGGTATAAGAGGTAACAATGTTTTCGCGATTTGTATCTTTAATTGCAGGCTTACTGTTTGGCCTGGGCATGATGATTTCAGGAATGGTTGATCCAAATAAAGTGATTGGTTTCCTGGATGTTGCAGGAAGCTGGGATCCCAGCCTGGCTTTTGTGATGGGCGGTGCGCTATTAGTGTTTATGCCGTTCTATTTTCTGGTGATCAGAAAACTGGATAAACCGGTTTGTGAAACTGACTTTCACCTGAGTAAAAATAATCAGATAGATAACAAACTGATCACCGGAGCAGTGTTATTTGGCTTAGGTTGGGGCATTGCCGGTATTTGTCCCGGTCCGGCGGTGACGTCGCTATCGGGAGGTGATTACACCATCGTCTTATTCACGATAAGTATGTTGATTGGTATCTGGCTGGGATGTAAGCTGACCAATGTGAAGCCTGATGCGCATGAAACGTTGGCAAATGAAACCATCGGGAATTAATCTGGCGAAAAACGGCTTTTATTCTGACTGCGAGCAGGACGTTCGTAGTCAGAGCAAGATTCAAAAAACGAGAGTTAATATTAAGCACAACATGTTTAAGAGATACCGGCTAATAAAAGACTATTAGAATAAGGAATCGTCATGACAGTGAACGTCAATAAAAGCCTGATCCGTACCTTTCTTAACAGTTTCTTCCCGCCTATTCTGATTTTACTGGCACTTATCGCGGGTACGGCTGCCCTGTTTCTGACGCCTCGTGAAGAAGATCCGCAGATCAACGTGCCGATGGCCGATGTACTGATTCAGGCTCCCGGGCTGTCACCTTCGCAAGTTGAAAACCAGATCACTCAGCCACTTGAGAAGTTATTGATTCAGATAGATGGCGTTGAAGATGTCTACTCGGTCTCGCTTAAAGGGGCTGCGCAGGTGATTGTACGTTTTTATGTCGGAGAGAATCGCGAAGAAGCCTTGGTGAAGTTGTACAACAAGATCTATTCCAATCAGGATCTGGTGCCGTCGGCAGTGAGTCACTGGGCTATCAAACCGGTGGAAATTGATGACGTTCCCATTGTTGTTACCGCCCTTTACAGTACCAAACCAGAACTGACCGGTAATGCTGAACTACGACGCATTGCCGAGCAGGCTGTCAATCAAGTGCAGGCGTTAGATAACACTAACAAAGTGTCTGTGATTGGCGGTCAGCCGCGTACGATTCAGATAGCCTTAGATTCGACCGCAATGGCGAGCCGAATGACAACGGTTGATGATATAAAACAAGCATTTGCATTGACCAATCAGCATCAGCAGATGGGCAATATTCATCAGCAAGGGCAAGTCTATCAGCTTGAAAGTGGCCAGTTTTTCCTTGATAGCCAAGATGTTGTTAATGCGGTTGTCAATGTGGTCAATGGCATGCCGGTTTATTTGCGAGATATTGCAAAAGTGACGGATGGCGCGGATGAAGCCGACAACCAGACCTGGTTTAGCTGGGGACCGGCTGCAAACCAATTCGGCCAGCAAGCGCCGGAACCTTACCCCGCAGTATTCATTGCGGTCGCGAAGCAAAAAGGCAGCAATGCAGTATGGGTTGCGGACGATGTGACGGCCGAACTTGAAAACATGGCCAGTACGCAATTTCCGGATCATGTCAAACTGTCCGTTATTCGCAACTACGGTGATACCGCGAACGAAAAAGTCGGCAACCTGGTTTCCAGTTTAGGTATTTCGATCCTGACGGTGGTGGTGTTTGTCGGGGTCTTTTTAAACTGGCGTTCTGCACTGGTGGTGGGAATCGCAATTCCTATCAGCTACGGCGCTGCGCTGGCGATGGATTTGGCTTTTGGTTACACCATCAACCGGGTCACGCTGTTTGCCCTGATCCTGGCGTTAGGTTTGATTGTCGATGATCCGATTGCCAGTATCGATAATATTGAACGTTTTCTGAAACGCAAAGGGCTGAGTAAAACGGATGCCATTGTGCTGGCGATGGCTGAAATTCGCAGTGCATTGCTGATGTCGACGGTCGCGATAGTGATAGTCTTTACCCCGATGTTTTTCATTACGGGAATGATGGGCCCGTATATGGCACCGCTGGCCTTTAATGTTCCCGTGAGTGTGGTATTCAGCACCGTTGTGGCCTTTTTAATTACCCCCTGGCTGGCCAAAAAGATCCTCAAGGGCGCGCAGCAGAGCGGGCAGTATCAGGTAGAAAACACACTGTTATACCGGCTGTATGAAAAAATACTCACGCCGCTGCTAAGCCGTAAGCGTAACAGTGTCATTTTTCTGGGTGGCGTTGCGCTTGCCTTCGTTGCCGCCGCAATGCTTCCGGCACTGCGAGTCGTGCCGCTGAAATTGTTGCCTTATGACAATAAAAATGAGTTTCAGCTGGTATTGAATATGCCGGAGCAAAGTAGTGTAGATCAAACTTCCAATGCCCTGACTGATTTTTCTGATTATCTGCAAAGTGTGCCTGAGGTGGTTTCTGTTTCTGGTTTTGCAGGGATTGCATCGCCGATGGATTTCAATGGCATGGTGCGCCATTACTTTATGCGCAATCAGTCCAGCCAGGGCGAGCTTCGTATTGTGCTGGCTGAAAAAAATCAACGGCGGCAGCAATCACATGAAATCGTCACTCGTTTACGCCATGATTTGGAAGCCATAGCGATCAGGCATCGGGCTGATATTCAGCTGGTGGAGACACCTCCCGGCCCGCCGGTGATAGCAACACTTGTCGCCGAGGTTTATGGCCAGCCTCAAACGTCTTACGCTGAATTACAAGCCGCCGGACAAAAGGTCGCAGCACGGCTGAAACGTGAGCCGTTTGTTTCGGAGGTCGATACTTCCATTCAGGGAGATCTGGCAAGTTGGCAATTTATTATTGATCAGGAAAAAGCGGCCCTGTCCGGTGTTTCTGTACAGGATATTAATCTGACGCTTGCGGCAGCAAATCAAGGGCGCGTTGTCAGTTATCTTCAGCACCCCCATGAGATTAATCCGCTACCGATCGAAATTCGGTTACCACGTAACAAGCGTGACAATCTCAGTGAATTGGAAAACCTGTATGTGCGAGGTATGGCCGGTATTACCAAGCGGATCGAGCAAGGGCGTCTGGTCGATGCCGGGCAACCAATTGTCCAGTTATCTGAGTTGGGATATTTTGCAAAGAGTCCAGCACCGCAGCCGATTTATCGTAAAAACTTACAGCCGGTTGTGTATGTATATGCCGAAGCTCTCGGACGGGTACCAGCGGAAGTTGTTGCTGATGTGGCCGTCGATCTGACCAATACCGACCCAAATCCGCCCGGGGGCGGAGAAATTAATCCGTTAAGTGCGCGTACGTATCTCAATAATGGCGGTGGAGATAACTGGACGTTACCCTCAGATGTCTCAGTGAAATGGAATGGCGAAGGGGAGTGGAAAATCACCCTGGATGTTTTCCGCGATCTGGGTATTGCTTATGGCGCGGCCTTGTTGGGTGTCTTCATCGTGATGGTACTGCAGACGGGGTTACCCGCGGTATCCGGCATCATTATGCTGGCGATTCCATTAACCGTTATCGGCATTATGCCGGGGTTCTGGTTACTGAATATGCTGGGCACCACAGAGATCAACGGTATTCCTAATCCGGCGCTGTTCACGGCAACAGCAATGATCGGGATGATCGCCCTGGCGGGGATTGTCGTGCGTAACTCGCTGGTCTTGATCCAGTTTATTCATCAATCCTTGCAGGAAGGCGAGCGATTAAAACAGGCGTTGTTAAAGGCCGGAGCCGTCAGAATGCGGCCGATCCTGCTTACGGCAGGAACAACATTGCTCGGGAACGTTGTTATTACCCTCGACCCGATCTTTAACGGTCTGGCCTGGGCCATCATTTTTGGTATTACGGCATCGACGTTATTTACGTTATTGGTGATCCCCGTGGTTTATCATTTGGCTTATGCCAATCGACCGGGGCACGGTCTGCCACAGCAAGACATCCGAGCTGAACAACAAAAGGAGCTGCAATCATGAAAAAGCCGGTGTTAACGATAGCCGCGTTTATCGGCCTAGCGATTCTGTTTTTCGCGATGTCCGGTGGCTTTGTGGCAAAATTGGGTACAACAAATCAGGATTTACCGGGCGAGCCGCTGGCCGACAGAGCCACGGTGACCGTGATGAGCAAGACTCTTCCTGTCTGGCAATCTTATACCGGCACTATTGTTGCCGATCAGCGGGCAACCTTGTCGGCACGTTTGACCGCTCAGGTTGCCGAGGTTTTGGTCGATGTGGGTGATGAGGTCAAAGCGGGCGATGTTCTGATCCGCCTCGATAATCTGGATCTTGATGCGCGTGTTCGCCAGACCGAGCAAGCCCTGGCCAGCATGCAGGCACAGCTGAATGTGGCCCGCAAAGATTACATACGAACAAAAACACTGATCGCGAAAAAGTTAGTCGCACAATCGAAACTGGATGATGCATTAAGTGCTTTGCAATCGGCACAAGCCAATTTCAGGAAAACCCAAGCGTCATTAGAAGAGGCACAGACAACCTATGGCTACAGCATTATTGCAGCCCCCTTTGATGGTGTGATCACTCAGAAGCTGGTCAATAAAGGGGATATTGCCTCGCCCGGCGTGGCAATGCTGAGTTTATATAATCCGCTGACGCTGATGATGGAAAGCGATATTGCAGCCAGCAAGCGTTACTTACTGAAGCTGGGTCAGCAGTGGCCGGTAAGTTTACCGGAGCAAAATATTTTGCTCGCCGGTATCATTAGTGAAATTACCCCGGCATCAGATGCCGGATCGCGCAGTGTAGTGGTAAAACTGGCACTCGAAAACCAAGATCAGCCACTTTATCCCGGATTGTTTGCCAGGGTGAAGATCAAAACAGGTGAGCATCAGGCGCTGATCATCCCGCAGGCGAGCACTTATCGCATTGGTCAGCTCGAGTATGTCAAAGTCGTCGATGGCGATCGCGTGGTACCGCGTCTTATTGAAACCCGATCATACAATGATCAGCAGCTGATTGTCCGTAAGGGGGTGACAGCTGGTACTGTGCTATTGGCAGAGCCGGGATAGGCTCTGCCTTATTTCGCGGAGTTATATCAAAGTGTTGAGTATTATGAATTCGCCTTAAGCATATCCAGCGCCACCGCTTCGGCGACTTTAATACCATCAATGCCGGCAGATAAAATACCACCGGCATAACCAGCACCTTCACCACCAGGGTAGAGGCCTTTAGTGCTGATACTCTGAAAATCTTTGCCACGTTTTATTTGCACTGGTGAAGAGGTGCGAGTTTCTACCCCTGTCAGCATTGCGTCAGCTTGGGCAAATCCACGGATTTTCTTATTGAATGCAGGCAAAGCTTCGCGTATTGCTTCAATGGCAAAATCAGGCAAGCTGGTACTTAAGTCAGTCATTGTTACTTCTGGCTTGTATGACGGCTCAACGTCACCATACGGCTTAGCTTCTGCACCCGATAAGAAATCACCAACACGTTGCGCAGGTGCTTGGTAAGTGCTGCCACCTAAGATATAAGCATTACGCTCTAACTTACGCTGTAATGCGATACCTTGCAGCGGATCATTATTAAAATCACTGGGTGCAATCCCAACCACAATCGCACTATTGGCATTGCGCTCACTACGCGAATATTGGCTCATGCCGTTAGTGACAACGGCTTCGGTTTCAGAGGTCGCGGCAACGACTACACCGCCAGGACACATACAGAAACTGTATACTGAACGACCATTCTTACAATGGTGTACCAGTTTGTAGTCGGCTGCGCCTAAAATCGGGTGGCCTGCATTCGTGCCGAAACGCGCTTGGTCAATCAGTTCTTGTTTATGCTCAATACGGAAGCCGACAGAAAAAGACTGTGCTTCGAGATACACGCCTTTATCATGCAACATCTGTACAGTATCGCGGGCACTGTGGCCAATTGCTAACGTTACATGCTTGGAATCAATGACATCGCCACTGCTAAGCGTTACACCTGTGACCTGGTTATCTTCGATATTGATTTCATCAACGCGTGTTTCAAAACGAATTTCACCGCCAAGCTCCAGGATTTTACTGCGCATGCGCTCAACCATAGTCACCAGCTTGAACGTACCGATGTGTGGTTTGCTCACATAGATAATTTCAGCCGGTGCACCAGCAGCCACGAACTCTTGCTTTACTTTTAGGCCCAGGAAATTTGGATCTTTCACTTGGCTGTATAGTTTACCGTCAGAGAATGTCCCCGCACCACCTTCACCAAACTGTACGTTTGACTCAGTATTCAGTTCACCTTTGCGCCAAAAACGGAAGGTATCTTTTGAGCGTTCATGTACCGATTTTCCGCGCTCTAAAATAATGGGTTTGAAACCCATTTGCGCAAGAATCAAGCCAGTAAACAGACCACACGGACCCATACCAATGACGATTGGACGCTCCTGCAAATCAGCAGGTGCTTGTGCCACATACTTATACGTTGTATCTGGCGACGGCTTAACTTGCTGATCACGCTCAAAGTGACTTAAGAGTGCATCTTCATCCACATCGGTCAGGGTTACATCCAGGGTGTAAATTAAGGTGATCACATTACGTTTACGAGCATCATAACCACGTTTAAATATATGAATGTCGACAAGCTGCTCTGCCGTAATCGACAGTTTATTTAAAACAAAATTGCGCAATGCATCTTCATCATGATCTAACGGCAACTTAACTTCGTTCAGACGTATCATTGTGTGTTTCACCTAACAGGATATGGTTATGGTTCATAATCTAGGCGCGCAGTTTACGTGATTTAGATCCAAATTGAAATTGGCAAGGCATCCATACAACATGCTAAAGAGCTTGGTATTTCATTCATAAAAAACGGGTTTAAAAGCCGATGTTGAGGCGAAGACAAGAATGAACGTGGAGAATGAACCTATCGTGGGTGTTAGTTGCTATTTATTCAATACCCTATGGTAACTGAATATAGATACCGCGGGTGAACAGCAAAAATGATTTTTTTATCAAAATTAATGCTCTTTATGTTGTCAAACTATGAACCAGGCCAACCCTGACAGGACAAAAGTCCTCATTACTAAATCGGTCAATTCATTACAATAGCACCATTATGAATAAGTTCAAAAAGGAACGAAAATGGACATATTGACCTGGTTTGATATCAACAATACTTTAGTAAATATCCCCATTGGTGGCGGTTACGCCATGTCGTGGATTGAAGCGATAGGGACAATCTTTGGGCTACTCTGTATCTGGAATGCCAGCCAAGAGAAAACCATAAATTACTTGTTTGGCCTGATTAATGTCGTTCTTTTTGCCATTATTTTTTATCAGATCCAGCTTTATGGGATTTTACTGTTACAGCTGTTTTTCTTCTGTGCCAATGTCTATGGGTGGTACGCGTGGACGAGACCAACTTCTGAAACCGGAGATATGCTCGAAATTCGTTGGTTAAGCAAGCAAAAAATGGCATTTACCGCCGCTGTCACTGTATTGGCAATTGCTGTAATGACTGTCTATATTGATCCTATTTTCTTTGCGTTGGCAAATGTCACTGTTGATATTATGAATCTATTGGGTGCCGATATTTCTCGTCCGGAGTTATCTCCTGATGCTTTCCCATTCTGGGACTCAGTAATGACGATACTGTCGGTTGTTGCTCAAATTTTGATGACCAGGAAGTATGTTGAAAACTGGATCTTATGGGTTGTGATTAACGTTATCAGTGTTTGTATTTATGCCGCTCAAGGTGTGTACGCCCTGTCAATCGAATACGCTATTTTGCTCTTCATTGCAGCCAATGGTACTCGTCACTGGATGAACCAGGCAAAGAAAAATCAAAGAAAAACGAATGGAATGAAAGAAGACAAAGTGAGCGCTGTATGAGTAAGCAACCGCATATAAATACTACGGCAGGGCAAATCGCAAAGCATGTTATTGTTTGTGGTGAGCCAGATCGTGTTAATCGCATTGCCGCATTTCTTGATAATGCAGAGCTTATTGCTGATAACCGTGAGTACCGTGTAATCAATGGCTTTTATCACAACCAAATGGTTACGGTTTGCAGTACAGGCATTGGTGCACCTTCTGCCATTATTGCTTTAGAAGAGCTGAATAATTGCGGTGCTAAGTTCATTGTACGAGTGGGTTCTGCTGGTGCTTTACAAGCAGATATAGGGTTAGGCGATCTGATTATAGCTGAAGCGGCCGTTCGTGACGAAGGTGGCTCTAAAGCTTATGTCGATGCTCAGTTTCCAGCTTATGCCAGCCATCGCTTGGTCGCAGGCCTGGAGGCTTCAATCGTGCAGCAAGCTTATCCGGCTCATTCTGGAATGGTTCGCTCACACGATAGTTTTTATACTGATGATGAAGATAAGATCTGCCAGTACTGGAGCGAAAAAGGTGTACTTGGCGCAGATATGGAAACATCAGCACTGTTTACTGTCGGTAAGCTTCGCGGCCTACAGGTCGCAGCCGTTTTGAATAACGTTGTACTTTATCAACAAGATGTTAAAGACGGTGTTAATCAGTATATAAGTGCTGATGAAGTTATGCTGAAAGGTGAGCGCGCGGGCATTAAAGCGGCGTTGCATGCTTTGTCATTACAGATTTAGTTCAGTAGTTCATAGCAGTGGAGTAAGCAAGGAATCCTGAGGGAAATTATTATGAACCTGATTTGCTGGTCAGCCAATGTGTGACCAGCAAAGATCCATGTATAAATTGTTGTCACATTACCCTGCATTCATTACGCTTATGCAACCATAATAAATTGGCCAGCCCATCAATATGCAATTAAAACCTCATCATACTGGACGCTTTGCTAATCATCTTTGTCATCTGTATGAAGAATTTAGAGCAGCTTTTTATCAATGCCAAAGTCATAGTCAGTATTTTCAGGAAGGTGAAGACATTCTGCGGCAGGGGCAAGCTGTTGAGAATATATACCTTGTATCGGTCGGTCGAGTATCAATGAATATCGCTGCGGTGAATGGCCGACGTTTTCAGTTAGGAGAGGTTGACTGCGATTACCATATTTATGGTGAGATGGAATTTTTTACTGGGACAGTGTGTCAGTGGAGTGTTATCGCCGAAGATGACATGGAAGTTGAGGTCATCTGTATACATGCATTAACACAGTTACTAACAGAACGGCCTGAATTTAACTTGTTCTTTTCTTGTGCGTTAGCCAGTGATTATCAGGATTCCCTTGATATCTATACTAATCGTTTATTGCACCCTATTACTTACAATATAGCCTATGACTTATGGCATCGTTCTCAAACAAATGTAGTATTAGGACGTTTTGATAAAGCTGGGATGGAGGCGGAGCGCTTTGGCACCACAAGCCGGGTGTATCGACGGGCGGTAAAAGAATTAGTGGATAAAGGGTTAGTTGATAAAGACGGTGCAGAAGTTCGAATAGTCGATGCGGCAGGGTTGAAAGCGTTCATTGACCATTTTGAATAGCGTATTCTCTCAAAGATCACCGTTAAAGCTTGCAAAAATAAAGCTTGCGCTTTAACACGTAACTTATTACTTTGCCCTAATGACCGAATATACTGTTCAGACCGGAACAGTAAAGGTGACAGAGGGATTGTCATCTGAAGAAACATGGACAACATCGTTTTTGGAGTACGATAAATGAACCATAATCCTCTCGTGCCGTTGCTGACCCCAACGTCGCTGCAGACTTCGACACAGAATAGATCACACGCTCATCTCAATTCTGCTTTTACTGCCTCTAGCCAATTTTTTGGCTTCTTTACTTTTTCAAGCTTTAGCACGTTTAGCTATTAATCGTCGCGCTTTACGCCGTCTCGGGTAATTGTCTGTCTGTTTTATCGCATCAAGCTGATTGATCTCAGTTTAAATAAGCATATTGCGTATGCAGATAACGACGATCTCTCCAGACAAAGAATCAAAAGAATTTAGAGGTAAACGTTGTGAATATGAAGTTAATGGGCAGTGCGTTAATTGTCGCAGGCACGGCACTGGGTGCCGGTATGCTCGCGATCCCTATGGTGCTGGCGCAGTTCGGCTTGTTATGGGGTACATTGCTGATGCTGGTGATCTGGCTCGGCACGACTTATGCGGCCTTGCTGTTACTTGAAGTCAGTATCAAGTCAGGCGGCGGGTTGGGTATGAATACCATCGCCAGAAAAACCCTGGGCAAAGGCGGCCAGGTGGTGACCAATGGACTGCTTTATGCGCTACTGGTCTGCTTGCTCATGGCCTACATCATCGGTGCGGGTGATTTGGTTAAGAAAATGACCGCAGGGTTAGGCCTTGAACTGAGCATGCTACAAAGCCAGATCATCTTTACACTTATTGCTGGCGCAGTCGTGGCTGCAGGTACTGCCGTTGTTGATAAGCTGAACCGTGTACTCTTTGCGACCATGGTGGTAGTGCTTGCACTTACCCTGATGTCGCTGATGCCGAGCATGTCATTCGACCACCTTTTTGAAGCGACCAATAATAGCAAAGTCGACCTGATTAAAACCAGCTCAGTATTGTTTACCAGTTTTGGCTTTATGGTCGTGATCCCATCTCTTGTGACATACAACGGTGATGCGACACACAAACAGCTGCGTAATATGGTTGTTGCCGGCTCTGTTATCCCGCTTGCCTGCTACCTGTTGTGGCTTTACGCTGTTGTGGGCAACCTAACGCCTGAGCAGTTAGTGAAATTCTCGAATGTCTCTGAACTGATCGCGGCATTAGGCGAACGCTTTACCAGCATTCAGGTTATTTTGTCGGGCTTTACCGGGTTGGCGCTATTAACATCATTTTTGGGTGTGGCGATGGCGCTGTTTGATCAAAATGCCGATACATTTAAGCAAAATCGGGTGGTAACTTACGTTCTGACCTTCATTCTGCCGCTGGCTGGCGCATTATGGGCTGCTGATCAATTCTTGTCAGTGCTGGGTTATGCCGGTTTTATCTTAGTGTTCCTGGCTATTTTTGTTCCAATGGCGATGACGATTAAAGTACGTAGCCCTGAAAGGCTGACACTTGTTGAACAGGATACTGTCGCAGAGTGCTATCAGGCTGGAGGTGGGCAGTTTGCCTTAGGGCTGAGTTTTATGTTCGGTTGTTTTTTATTGGCAGCGCAGCTTATCTAGTCCCCAGTGAGCAATGTTTAAGTAAGGCAAAATAGTCTTATAATTGATAGCAGGCGTTTATCGAAAGGTGAGCGCCTGTTTTGCTATTTCCACTACGGTAATCGCGCATGAACGGGTGGGGATATTGTTAAACAGATGGGAGTAACAGGGGCACTCAGTTTGACCGAACTAAGTACACCCCATTAGTGGTAAAGCTTTAAATGACCGAAAAATAAAGGCTTACCTTTAAGTGATACCGTTTTCCATTGGAGTACGAACAGGAATTCGGTGGAAAACAGCACCTCTTAACTTGCAGCGAATCATACAAACTTTCATTATTGGCTGCCACAAAACAGGGTGTTTAAGTCGCGGGACATTGCACCAAAAGTGTAAAGTAAATAATACAGCCACATTTCTCTACTATGATTCTATCAATGAAAACGTCAGTTAGGTGATGGAACCAGTGACAGGGGGGAGGTATATCCATTATCGTATTGATAAAGTAGGTTGGAGATGTCACCACAAGGAAAAATCATGTTCTGGACTAAAGCTGAACAGGTCGTCGAGCGAGCTTTGGAAAATGGAAGCCTGCTGCCAATTGCAACGGAGGCGACAACCATTGTTGAAAACGGTATCGAGTTTTTAGGCCATGTCGTTACAAACAATGCGGCCAAGAAGTTTACTTCAGCCAATAAACAGGACAATCCCTTTCTTCCCTATGAAGAAGAAATGTATGTTGCCGATGCCGGCAAGGGGCATGTCTGCCTGCTCAATAAATATCCGGTGCTGAACCCGCATTTGCTTATCTGTTCTCGTGAATTTATTTCGCAAGCGGCCCCGCTGGAATTACAGGATTTTGTCGCCTGGATAATGGGATTTGATCATGACCAAGTACTGGGATTTTATAATGGTGGCACCCTGGCGGGGGCAAGTCAGACACATCGACATATGCAGTTGGTGAAAACACCTATTCCTTTGGAAGGTGCTATTCTCAGCGACTCTCTTCCATTTAGGCACCGTTTATACCGCTTTGACTCACTGAACAGTGAACACCTGTATTTGTGTTACCTCGCCGGTTTGAAAGAACTCGGTTTATCAGACATACAGAGCCTGAACGTGGACCAGGAATGCAAACCCTATAATCTGATACTGACTAAAAAATGGATGCTGTTAGTGCCACGGGTAACCAATAATATCCATGGCGTGTTTGCCAACGGTATAAACTACAGCGGTCGCTTTCTGGTAAAACAGCCTGAACAGCTAGCGTGGCTACAGCAATATGGCATTATGCGTTTTCTGGGGGAGTGCAGTCAGGGCTGAAGCGATTAGCTTTAACTCAAACCCGGATATTCAGTTGCTGGCGAATATGACGTGACAAAGTATCAATGCCGATGCAGAGCAAGGCGGAAATAACAATATAAGAGATAGCACGGTCAAAGCGCATATCTTCAAATGCGGAGTCGATATAAAAGCCCAGCGTCGTGACACCGAGTACCCCTAGTATGGCGGTTTCACGCATGATGACTTCCCAGCGATAGAAGATAAAGGCAAGGAAGCTACTGTATATTCTGGGTAAGACTTCATACAGATAAAGGGAAATTGCCTGCCCACGATTTACCTTTCCTCTGTGAACTCCATGATGTTGTAGCGGCGCATCGGGACGCAGTTGTAAGGTATTGGCTAATTCGGCAATTAAGAAGGCAATTAACCCGCCATTGTGGATAGCGAGCGCTAACACTGCGGGCAGCATTGAAGGCCCCAATAGCAGCAGGAAAATAAACGCCAGGATCATCTCGGGGGTTGAACGCAATACCACCAGTATTCCCTGACCAACCATTCGCCCGGCGAACCCGACAAAGAGTTTGACCGCCAGCGGAAATGCGATGAGGGTGATCACCCCGGTGGCGACGAGCGCCAGATGAGAGAGGATCAGCGTATTGATCAACCCTTCATAGAAGTCACCGGTTAATAACGACCAGTACCAATGCAGTGTTTCCGTTGCGACCTGAAGGTCGATTTCTGTTGCGTGCCGCAAGGGACCCGGCCAAATATCCGAGCCGAAGAAGCGGGCAACGTTATCCCAGTTAATGTGTCCGAACTCAGGGAGATAGAGCCACGCGGCAGCAATATAGGCCGGTAAGAATCTTATTTTGAGCCAGACATTGATTGAGACGATCAACAGGTAGAATAACAACAGTAAAGCACCGGCCTGGGAGTAGTTACCCTGGCTAAAAGCGCTTTCTAAGTGGAATCCGAGCGTCGGCAGGCCAACAAATCCAAGTATGGTGCTGGAGCGCAGAGCACATTCAAAACGATAACGGGTATAGCTGAACAGCTGATCCCGGACCAGAGCCAGCTTGGTATAAATAAAGACACTGAGTACATCGGCTGTGCGAGAAACCGTCAGTGCCGGTGTGTTGTCTGCCTGCTCAAATATTTCGGCATAAACCTTGGCAAAAGTACATGTGTAGGGAATGGAAATGGCGCATAAGGCAGTCAGAGGGGTTAACCCAAAAATCTGCAGAAAGATCAACGCCCAGAACAACTCGTGGATCGATCGAAAGAACGCACAGAGTATTCGTACCGGTCGGTGCGTAAACACCAAGGCAAGAAAAAAGCCAAAGAACGCCCCGAAAGTGATCCCCAGCAAAGCAATGCTCAGGGTAAAGAGCAGGGCGTCGAACAGGTATTCGGTCGCGAAGAAGTCCGGTGTTACCAGACCTGTGAACATTCTTCCCATTTCGGTCCACGGGTCGAGTGTCGAAATCTCCAGGTCGGCCGTCAGGGTCAACGCCAGCGCGATAAGGATAAAAATAAAACTCAGCTTTCCCCGAGCATGACCAGAGCTTTGCATCATGGCTGGTAAAGCTGATTTAGCGCGATGATATCGAGCTGGCTGGTGGGTTTGTCGAAAGCAATCTTGCCATGTTTAAGGCCAATGATACGATCAAAACAGCTCAGTGCCAGCTGTCTGTCGTGAATGGCAACGATAAGCGTGCGGTGTGACTCGCAGATATGCATAAGAAGACGTTGTGCCTGTAGCGGATCGAGGCTTGAAACAGGCTCATCTCCCATAAAAACAGGCTTATTGCGGTACAGGGCACGCCCAATCGCAACCCGTTGTCGTTGTCCGCCAGAAAGCTTATCTACCGATGTCTTCATTTTATCAAGCAGGCCCAGCTTGCTGGCGATTGCGGCAACGTCATTCCACCGCTGTGGCCTGATTAGGTTCCATAAGTTGCCGAAGGCACTGAATTGTTCCAGCCGGGCCATATAAATATTGTTATACAGGCTCAGCGGCCCGACTAAGCCGTGGCTTTGCGGGCAGAACGCGGTCTGATCATGAATAAGCGCGTGGAGCCTGTTGAGTAAGGTCGATTTTCCGGCGCCACTTGGCCCGATCAATGCGACTTTTTCTCCGGCTTCAATTGTCAGGGAGATATGATGCAGAACTGGGCTATTGTCATAGCCTAGTTCTGCATCATTAAGTTCTAATAACACCATTAATCAATCAGGCCGATCGAACGCGCAACATCTTCAACCGGCTCAAAATCTTTGTTGCTGGCTGGCACGAAGCTCTGACGCGGGAAGCTGGCTAATAGCGCAGGATCTTTCATCTCAAGCAATGCCCGAGTCAGCTTTTGCTTTACGTTCTTACCGAATTGAGCATCGACATCGCCACGTATTGTCCACTGATAATCAGGGTAGGCTGGTGTTTCCCAAATAACCGAAACTTTGCTGTTATCTATCTTTCCTGCTTTTAGCTCGTTTTCCCATACTTTATAGTTAACGGCACCAATCAGGTAGGCGCCGGATTGTACCTGCGCGATGGTGCGGCTGTGATCGCCAGAAAAACCGACACGTTTAAATATTTGCTTTGGTGATTTGTCGAAAAAATCACGTAGGTAAAATTCAGGCATCAGGCGGCCTGATGTTGAACCTTTAGAGCCGAAGGTGAAGGTTTTATTTTCGATCTCGGCAGGAAAAGTATCGGACTGTTGTAGCCTGGTAGAAGCATGGGCGATGAAGTAGCTTTTGAAAAACTGATCTTCATAGCCTTGTGCAATGGCTTCTGCCCCCGGGACTAGCTGGCGAGCACGGACACCAGAAAGCCCGCCAAACCAGGCAAGCTGAACCTGGTTATTGCGAAATGCAGTGACTGCTGCAGCGTAAGATTTGACGGGTATATATTTTACTTCAACCCCTGTCTGTTCAGTTAAATAAGTGGCGACTTTATCAAACCGTTCACGTAACCGGTTTTCATTTTCATCAGGAATTGCCGTAAAAGTGAATGTCTGGGCATAGCTTAAGCAACTCATCGTGAATAAAAAAACAGCAAAGATGGCTTTCATCACTATTGGTCCTTCTGATTTAAAATGTTGATGATGATACACAAGGTTTTACCCAACACATAATCAAAGAGATAGATTTATGAGAGGGCATCATGCTGTAGAACAGTGGCCTTGACTGAAAGCCATTGAATTTAAGCTGAACTCCACACCCTGGTTGGTTTGGTTGCGCGTTACCCGGAATAGGGGGTTGGGATAACCTCATAATATCGTCATCGCCATTGTTACCATTCTATTCATTAAATAGGGCCCGCCACGATAGTATTCTTTTTGCCGTGTTTCTTCACAGGTTGACTATAATGGTTATCATACCGTTCCAGGTTTTTGATGCGCATAGCTTTTTCTGCTAGCGTAGCATATCAGGTAAGAGCAAAATTATGTAATAAAGGCAGAAGTGCGGCAGAGGGAACTAAATAAGCCATTCGTTATAGCGGTTAGACGAAAAAACAGAGGAGAAAATTATGTCCCGTTCGCTTATTGATATTGATGACAGCTTTTATGAGCCATTGCACCGTATGCAGGAAGAGCTGACAAGCAATTTCCGGGATTGGCCATTTACCAGTATTCGCGCAACCGGTCATCGGAGTTATCCACCGGCAAACCTCGGGCATACCAACGACAAGGTTATTGTCTACCTGTTTGTGCCCGGACTTGATCTGGCAAGTATCGAATTGAACGCCCGCCATGGTTTGCTGACTATTTCTGGTCAACGTCCAATACCGAAATCTGAAACAGGCAAGTATTACGCCAATGAACGCTTTTCCGGAGAATTTCACCGTTCAATTAGCCTTCCTGACTATGCCGATCCGGATCAGGCCGATGCCAATTACCGTGATGGAATATTGACCGTTAGCTTTCGCCGAAACGAAGATGCGTTGTTACCGAAAAAAATAGAAATCAAATGACAGAACGGAGGTTGCTATGAGTAACGAACAATACACTTCAGAGCAGAAGAATCGGCATTATATCAGCCCTCGCGTCGATATCAGCGAAGATCCGGATGGTATTAGTCTGTATGCAGATATGCCCGGAGTGACACGTGACGGACTTTTTATCGAGGCGCTTGAGAATAAGCTATCCATCAAAGGTGAAATCAACCTTGAGCCTGAGGTAAACTATACCCCAATTATGAATGAAGTACATTATAACGGCTACTCACGTGAGTTTACATTGAGCAAAGAGTTTGACAGTGCAAATATTTCTGCCAGTTTCAACGATGGTGTGCTTTATCTGCATATACCTAAGCGTGAAGAGCTAAAACCGACACGAATCAAAATCAGTGTCGACTGATTGGGGTAAATATCGGCTTAAAAAGTCTGACGTTCATCACTGAAGAAAGGTGCTATGGAATATCGTGATTATTACGCGACCCTTGATGTTCCCCGCAACGCATCTCAGGCGGATATTAAGCGTGCTTATAAAAAATTGGCGCGCAAATACCATCCGGATGTCTGTAAAGAAGCGGATGCCGATAAAAAATTCATGCAGGTTCGTGAAGCTTATGAAGCGCTAAAAGATCCTAAAAAGCGTGCGGCCTATGATCAGCTTGGGGACAGTTGGCGCTCCGGGCAGGAATTTACATCGCCGCCTAACTGGGAGCGGAACTTTCATTTTTCGGGTGACAATTTTACCCAGGGAAATGGGGCTGCGTTTTCCGACTTTTTTGAATCCCTGTTCGGCAATCCGTTTCGACAGGCATCTGCCAACTCTCACCAGGCGTTCCGCGGGCATCATCGCTTCACGACCAAAGGGGAAGATCAGCATGCCAGAATTCAGATCGATATTGAAGATAGTTTCCATGGCACGACACGAACACTGACGCTGCAAGATCCCTCATCTGGCGGGCAACAGGTTCAAACAATTAGCTTGCGCATTCCTAAAGGGATCCGGGAGGGGCAACAAATACGCCTGAAAGGTAAGGGGTTACCGGGACAATCGGGTGGAGCCAACGGGGATCTATATCTTGAAGTCACTTTCCGGCCCCATCCATTCTACAAAATGGAGCAAAAAAACCTCTGCCTGCAGCTCCCCATTGCCCCATGGGAGGCGGCATTGGGTGCTAAAGTAAAGCTGCCGACCCCAACCGGCCCGCTTGAGGTTACCATTCCGGCCAACTCCGCATCCGGACAGACATTACGGCTTAGTGGGCGTGGCCTGCCCGGAAATCCTGCCGGCGATATGCTGGTCAAGCTGAATATAGTGTTACCCAAGGTGGACGATGAGCAGTCTAAGGCGTTGTTCCGAAAGATGAAAGACATGATGCCCTTTAATCCACGCAGTAAACTGGGAGTCTAGCCAATGACTGAGCGACGTACTCCAAACCAGCTGACCATTACCATAATAGCAGAACATGAGCCGACACTGACTCTGGTCGAGTTATGCCGAGCCTGTGGCACGCACCCCGAGTGGGTGATTGCTTTGGTTGAGGAAGGAATACTCGATCCTCAAGGTGATCGGCCAATACACTGGCGGTTTGAAACGACTTGCCTGAGGCGCGCCCGCAGTGCCCAGAGAATGGAACGTGATTTAGGGTTGAACCTGCCGGGTATAGCCGTCGCATTGGATTTGCTGGATGAGGTGGAGCGCTTGCAGCGTAAACTTGACAGTCAAATGTAAAGTTTATTGCCAGGAGAAAAGCAATCCCGGAGCAAACAATAAATAAAGGGACTGAAGATGTTCGCTCTTATCGTCGCTAGGTTTCCATTGTTCTTAATAATTCTTTGATCTGCTCTGCATCAGCTTCAGATATGAGGTACTGCTGGATGTATTGCTGTAAATGCTCAGATTGTGCTGTTCGCAAATAGTTTCTTATCAATCGCCGCTGAACCCGCGCGGAAATAAGAGGTTGTTGGCGCTCAATGGTTTCGATTTTTGTTTCGCTGCTATCTAGCCAGCCTTGCCATATCTTCGCGACACTTTCGGCGACGGCTGCTGGAATTTCTTCATCTTCGGTCCATACCTTTAACTCGTCGAGTACATTATTGCAGCTGAGAAATCTAGCCCAGGCCATCTCGTATTCTTGCTCTATAAATTTTTGCGAGGAGCTTTTAATATGTGTTTTTACGCGATGAAGCCAGCCAGATAACTCTTTAGGCAGTAGAGAGAATTTCGGCCTTTGGTATTGGTGGCGGATCGCTTCCATTTGTTCATCAAGCGAGTTTTTCAGCTCTTCAAAGATAACACCTCTAATCAATCCTTGGTCAAATAGCCGATATAAGTAACCTATCTCAATACTCGCGCAACGTAGCATGAGACGATTCCATAAGCCGATCGGGCCCACTTCAACGCTAAACCAGTGCTGCAACTGTTTCTCCTGAGCGTCAATCATAGGGAGCAGCTTGAGGGAAAGTTCTTGCGGAGCGCCTGTTTTGGCGAATGCCGAATTGAGCAAGGGCTGCAATGCTTTCCGGCTATGATGAAGTGTTGACAGGGTGAGTTCCGCACAGGCAATACTGTCATTAATGTCTCGTTCTTTTAGGCCTAAATGAGAAGTAAGCGGGCCAATAAGTAGTCCTTGGAGCAGTGTGGTGAAAAAGACCACGTTGATAGCGACAGACAATATGGTTTCATTTCCGAACAGAGTCACCAGTCCCATAGCCAGGGCCATGGTCACAGCCCCACGCAGTCCGCCGACAAATATAAGGTGGCGGAACTCAATGGGGATTGCTTTAGCCTGGCGCTGCAGGTGACCGATTTTGGGGATCAGGCCGTAGGCGATAAATGCGCGTGACAGCCACAGCGCAACAAGTACAATCAGCGATATGGCGGCATTTTCCCAAATCAGGGCTAAATCCATCCAGAGCCCCACAATCAGGAAAATGCTGGCCGTTGTAATAAAAGAGAGGTAAGACCAAAAGTGATTGAGATACTGCTGGGATTTACGCGAAATGGGGAGCGGTGCCTTGCTTGCTAGGGTAATGCCGGCGGTGGTTGTTGCTACTATGCCACTGGCATTCAGAATTTCTTCAGCGAAGAGATAGCTACCGAAAGCTAAAAGCAGGCTGAGGCTGATTTCCAAAAAGGGATCATCCGGCATCTTCTTTAACAGCTGAAGCAAGAATAGGGCAAGTAGCCAGCCACAAATAATACCGCCGCCGAGTGTCAATAGGAAAAGACCGCTACCGTTCCATAGGGTCGGCCAGAATCCTTCTGCGAAAGCAAAACTCACCACCAGTATTTTAGTCAGAGTAATGGCGGTGGCATCGTTGAACAGGCTTTCGCCCTCAATCAGCATGATCAAATCTTTGGGTGCCCCGAGCTGGCGAAAGGCAGTAATGACTGCGCTGGGATCAGTGGCACTTAAGATTGCCCCGAGCAGCAAGGCTACGTGCCAGTCAAGGGTGGTAAATCCGCTAATAAATGCTGCAACCACTAACGTGGAAATGAGTACTCCAGGTAGAGCCAGCACAAAAATGGCCAGCCTGTTTGCGGCTAATTTACTGATATCCAGATTGTAGGCTGTTTCGAATACGAGGGTGGGCAAGAGTACAAAAAGGATAATGTCGTGTGCAATCTCTTTTGTTGCCAGCGCCTCCAGTGGCAGGGCGAGTAAATCCTGCGTTTCATGGAGAAAAAGCCCGGCCAGCACTAGCAACACGGAGTAGGGAATCCTGGTCAGCTTAGCCAGCGGTTTAGTAATGGCCGACGCGAACAGCAAGATGAACATGGCCATTAAGAATTCTGAGATAGAATAAACCACTAAAGATGACCTCCTGAAGGGAACATGTCACGACATTTAAAGCACGTATTAGTGAGGTAACCTTACACATACCAAGGAGAATGGAATGGATACTATTGACAATAGCTCATTTTAGGTCGGAAGTGATCTGACAGAGTTTTTGCTGTTCAATCATTTATGATGGGGAAGCAATAAAATAACCCTAAGAGCCTCGTTGAAACGAGCATCTTAAGGTTACTTAAGTAGAATGTAACTTGGTTGATAGTCAGAAGAGCCGCTAAAGCGATGCTTTTGCGTTTTCAGCAATTAAGTGATCGACGTCCTTTATGAATTTCTGTGTCATGGCTGTCAGCTTATGGCTGTCATCATTCATTTGCTGAGAGAGTTTAGTCAGGTTTTCTAACTGTTGGTTATTGCAAGCGGCTAAAGACTGAACATCCTTGACTTCACCAGTCGCCTTTAGCTGAGATAAGCCAATATCTCTATATTTTTCCATTGCGGTTAATTGAAGTTCTACAATATCTGCAATATTTTTAGTGATGAGTTGATTGAACTTCACATATGGGGCAAATGCTTTTTCAGTTTTTTCGATATATGTTTCAAACATTTCCGGGTACATATTGTGACTCCTCATTGGGGATTATTAGCCCGCTCATACGGCCAAATTGGTCAAAAAGACGAAGGCTTATTGCATGTATAAACCACCGTTTATCGACAATGTTTCTCCGGTGATATAGGTGGCGGCGTCGCTTGCAAGGTAGGCAACTGCACCTGCGACTTCATCTGGTGTCGCCAGGCGTTTCAGCGGTATTTGTGCTTTGATACGTTCCAGTGCGGCGGGCTGAATTTCTTCTACCATCGGTGTACCAGTATAACCAGGTGCAATCACGTTAACAGTTACCCCAAAACGTGCGCCTTCTGCAGCAAGGGCTTTAGTAAAGCCGATCATGCCAGCTTTAGCCGCTGAATAGTTTGTCTGACCGAACTGACCTTTTAAGCCATTGACCGATGAGATATTGATGATGCGGGCATTTCCGCGCTCACACATGGAAGAAAAAAGAGGTTGGGTGACATTAAACAGACTATTGAGATTAGTATTAATCACCTCATGCCACTGCTCTACGGACATACGTGTAAAGGTTGAATCGCGCGTTATCCCTGCGTTATTCACCAGAACATCAATATGACCTTCATCCTGAAGCAAAGACTCAAGAGATTCTCGGCAAGATTGAGTGTTGGTAATATCAAGGGGGAGTAAGCGTACCTGATTGTCTGAATAGTTATTTTTTTTAAACCATTCAATAGCATATTCTTTATTACCTGGAGAGTAACCGGCAATAACACGATAACCTGCATCAAGAAGAACATTTGTAATTGAAGACCCAATTCCGCCCTTTGCACCCGTTACTAATACTTTCTTTTTCATTGAAGTTAATTCCCTGTCGTTATCTCGTGAAATACCAATATGAACATTAATTATTAAGACAGTTCTCATTAATAAGATTACTGCCATAATTAAAGAATCATACTTCCAGTATTATTTTTGTTGATAAATACAGTCAGGCTACCCCTGACTCAGCTATCTGAAGCCTTAGTTATTCCTTTCTGGTTAATGTTTTAGTAACAAGTCGGATGACTGACCACACTATTACTGTTGATATATTGGATTATAGAACAGATAAAATGAAATGCATTGCAGATGCGTCAAAATTCACCGAATCTTAATTGGTGTCGGCAATGGCGGGGGACGCCGAGAGTCGATTATGCCTGACACAAGAGAGAGAGGTCGGTGGGTAAAATGTGAGGCGCAATATTACAAAGGTAAAAAAAAGTACTCCTTAAATGTGAAAAAAGGCTGAAAACAGCATCAGCCTTTTTCTTTATCTTCATGATATTAATGTTTATTTCACTTCTATTTGAATTGGTTTAGGTTTGCTCGATTCAAGTTTTGGGACTTGAATTTTCAGCAAACCATTGTGAAACTCAGCGTGAATATCTTCTTGCTTGGTATCTTGACCCACATAAAAACTGCGCATGAATTTACCGGTATGGCGCTCCTGACGAATTATTTTACCGCCCTCCTTTTCTTCGACTTCTTGTTGCGTGCTCGCTTTAATTATCAGTGAACCGTTCTCTATCTGTAAAGATACATCTTCTTTATTTACACCTGGTAGTTCTGCTGATATTTCAAAGTTATCTTCATTTTCAACAATATCGACTCTTGGTGTCATTGTTTCTGCACTCAGTGTTTGCTTCAGCATAGGGAATGCACTGTCAATATCGTCAAACATATGAAAAAGGTCACGCCATGGATTGCGAGGTACTATGTTCATAATATTCTCCGTCAAATTTCATCATCGCATCATCGCATCATTGCATTTATATGTTAGTCCAACTTTGTTGGAATGTAATATAGGATGTAAGAATGAGATTTAAATTTTATATTAGGTAAAGTGGTTTGGGTATACAATGAATTACAGGCTTAGTCCGAAATGTTAATAAAATCATCATTTAGTACGCCGATTTGAGATACAACCTAAATTTTTAATGCGAGTAAACTATGGCGAGTCACTTACTGTTAAATACAGGTATGATTGAGCGACAAGTTGCAATGCAATTCTTGTCTCAAATCGATCAGGCTCAGAAAAAAAAGTTAGCGCTAGTGGTTCAAGGTGGCGGGCAGAGGGGCATATTCACCGCTGGTGTATTCGATACTTTTCTTGAGGCTGGTTTTGACCCCTTTGAGCTATATATCGGTACCTCTGCCGGTGCGCTCAATCTATCATCTTTCATCAGCCGTCAGTGTAGATTTGGTTATAATTTTATTGTTAATTACACCACCGATGATCAATTCTTCAGTCTCTATAAATACCTGAGCCAACAAAAACCGCTTAACTTAGATTGGGCGTTAGATGCCGTCTCAGCAAAGGGGCCGATGCCACTAGATATCACGACTGCCCGGAAAATTTTACGGTATCGTCAGGCCTTTGCCTGCGCAACTCGTAAAGATACTCTGCAAGATATTTATCTGCCGTTGTATCAGAAAAACTGGAAAGAGGTTCTTCGGGCAAGCTGCGCAATTCCTGTTTTGTACAATCAAAAAGTCAATTTTAACGACCTGGAATGGGTCGACGGCGGGGTGAGTGCAGCGATTCCCGTGAAGGAAGCATGGAAACGCGGTGCCGATCTGGTTATTGTTGTGCGAACCGAACCGGTTGAAAGTGGAAATAACGGGGTAGGTGTATTAGATGACTGGCGGGGAAAAATTGAATCGAGATTGCCGCAATATATTGAAAAACTTAGCCTGAACCAGTCGTTAGATAAAATTAAAGCGATTCACGATGATCTTACTCAGCGTTTTGACTTATGGAAGGGAAATAGGAGTAATAATAAAGCTCCAATGAATCAAACTCAGGACGACGATCTAATGAAGAGCGATAATGGTAGTTGGAAATGGTTTACTGCCGATAACTTCGACCGTTTTATTGCTATTACCAGCAAGGGTAAAAATAATGAGGTGGTCGAAATGCTAACGAACTATTATCAGTCACATCGTAAGTTAAATGACTTTCTGACTCACCCTCCAGAAGGATTGATGGTCATTCAAATTGCACCAGAAAAAAGCTTGCGCAGCAGGGCATTGCTGAGTGACAAGGATGACCTGGAAGTTGATTATCGGGAAGGGAAAGAGATCGCACATCATTTTATCAAACACTTTGCAGAGATCCTTAATGAAAAAACAACATTGAGGCAGCGCTGATCTGTTTAACGAGTCTAGCCATTGAAAAATATTGTTTTTTTCATGCACGCTCTACTAAAAAGCGTGCATGATCTCTGCTAGTGTTTTGAACAACCTCAAAAGAATCCACGCCCGTAATTTTGTGTGCCAGTAACCGAACACAGCGTTATAAGGTGCGCACGACTGACTGTTGTGGCTATCTTCTATTTGTCAGTGATTGTTTCTAGTGATTTGAGAACTCTACACCATTTTCGATTTTTGCCATGCGATCATACAGAATCACGTTTACGGCGGCCGCAAGGTTCATGCAACCTTTGGTGGGGACGTAAATGGTGTCGCGACAAAATGCAGTAATTTCTTTTTTCAGCGTGCCGTCTTCAGGGCCGAAGATGTAAAACGCACGCTCTGGGTGTTTGTACTCAGGAAGAGGTTTAGCCCCTTCAATAAGATCAACGGCAACAGGGGTACAACCCATCGGGATGATGTCTTTAAGTTCTTCGACACCAATTAGCGGAATGCTGCGGTGAACATCTTTTGTATCGGTACAGAACTGCTTGGCCATATCATAGCGTGTCCCGGTATAGAATACAGTGTTGACACCGTAGCAGCCCGCAGCTCGCATTACCGAACCGACGTTTTCAGGAGTTTTAGGGTTAAACAGCCCCACACAAGAGTAGCCTTTGCTCATTACTGTACTTCTTCGATAAAAAATTGAAGCGGGATTATATACCCAAACCCCATCAAGATGCGAGGTTCAGAGAGTCTCACGAAGGGCGAGGTTCATTGGCTTTTATTCTGTGTTAGCCATTCTCTAAATAGAACCACTATTCATTCAGATGACTGTCTTGCCTAAAAGCCAATGAATTCTCGCTGAATTCTTCATCTTGAGGGGGGATACGTGTTTTTATAAAAAATCAGGTAGGAGTGATTCTGATAATAAACAAAAAGGTGATCACAGGCTCAGCCTATAAGGCCGTGATGAAGGCATAATATGAGAATGGTTGACTATGGCATAATCACAGTGAAAAATTATTTTTGTTATTGGGGTAAAGCAGACAAATCAGATGACAGTGACATTTTCCATTTGTTGCCATATCACAGCTTAGATGTTGCAGCGATTGGCTGGGAACTATTTGATGAAAATAGTCACTGGTGTAAAGAGCTGGCTGAGTTTTTGTCTGTTAATCCAGTGCAGCTGCGTCACCTAATCACATTTACGCTGGCATTGCATGATTTGGGTAAGTTCTCTGGCGCTTTTCAATCGCTCAAAACATTTGAATCCCATCAGTGTGAAGCATTAAAAACAACACTTGATTATAACAGCGGCAGTGGCCGCCACGATAAGTTAGGGCACTATTTTTGGCACTGTTTTGAACAGCAAGAAGCCTTTCAGTCTGTTTTAAATACTAACGGCGTTGAAGTATCTCAGAAGAATTTTGCGCGGACCTTAAAAATTATCATCGGCGTATCACTGGGGCATCATGGCAAGCCCGTAAATATCGGCAGTAATGAAATTCTGGCATTACAAAAATATTGCCATAACCAGAATACGCTTGATGCATGGGATTTTGTTTCTGACGCTGCAGCCTTATTTCAACCCTGCTGGCCTGCGCATTGGTTTACAGATAAACAACGACAACAGAACTTGAAACAGATCAGTTGGCATTTGGCTGGTATCGCAGTGATTGCCGACTGGCTCGGTTCAAACTCGAAATTATTCACCTATCGTTCAGATGTGATGCCGCTATCAGAGTACTGGCTGCAAGCAAAGAAACAGGCGAAGAAAGCCATTGCACAAACCGACTTATTCAAATCGTATATGCCACGTCCTTTTCATTCGATTAAAGATCAGTTTGGTTTCGACTCCACGCCGCTCCAACGATGGTCAGAGTCGGTTGATTTAGGGCAAGGCCCGCAACTGTTCATTTTAGAAGATGTGACAGGTTCGGGGAAAACTGAAGCCGCCTTAGCACTGACTCACCGTTTAATGGCTAATGGCCAGGCAGACGGCTTTTATTTTGGGCTGCCTTCTATGGCGACATCCAATGCCATGTATCAACGTATTGCCGACCATTATCATTCTATGTATCAGGATGAACAGAGACCGCCGAGCCTTGTTTTAGCCCACAGTGCGCGAGAAATGAATGATGGATTTCGCCAGTCTGTTATGACCGAAAATTCCGATTCTGACTATAGCAAAGGCGACGCATCAACCTCTGCAACCTGTAATCAGTGGCTGGCTGATTCACGTAAAAAAGCCTTATTAGCCCCCGTGGGTGTCGGCACATTAGATCAAGCACTGTTAGCAGTGTTACCGCAAAAGCATCAGGCATTGCGTATGGTGGGGTTGCATCGCAAGATTTTGATCTTTGACGAAGTGCATGCCGCCGATGAATTTATGCTGGTACTGCTAAAAGATTTGATGGCATTGCATGTCAGGCAAGGGGGAAGCGTAATTTTACTGACGGCCACCTTGTCGAACGTTCAGAGGCAAGCATTGGTCAACACCTGGCAGCAAGCCCTGCAAGTGGAAGAAAGCTCACTCAATGATCAGTCATTCCCATTGGCAACCCAAGTCAATATTAATGGTGCTTCTGCAACGCCGCTGACTTCCCGTAAAGAGGTGAGTCGAGAAGTGGGCGTTTCATTTGTTCACACCTTTGACGATTGCGTAACAAAAGTGCTCGATGAAGCAAAAGCGGGCCGTAGCGTGGTCTGGGTGCGCAACTCTGTTGATGATGCAAGGGCCGCTTATCAGGCTATTTCTGACCATGTGGGCGATCACGAACGTTGCCTGTTATTCCATAGCCGTTTTGTATTAGCAGACAGAAAACGGATTGAGGATCGCGTTCTCAAACATTTGGGTAAACGCTCAACCCATCAAGATCGTAACGGTTTCATTGTTATTAGTACCCAGGTATTTCAGGAAAGTCTCGATGCAGATGCCGATGTGATGCTCACGGATATCTGCCCGATTGATGATCTGATCCAGCGCGCGGGACGTTTGCACCGTCATACCCGAAATCAGCAGGGTGTGGTGGAACAAGGCATTAAAGATGGGCGGGCGAAACCTGAATTGACCATTTATGCGCCAGAATGGTCAGCCGAGCCCGGTATCAATTGGCTGAAACAGGATTTCCCCAATACCGAGGCGGTATATCGCTCACCAGCAAAATTGTGGCTCGGAATGAGAATCTTAAAACAACTTGGGGCGATCCGGATGCCGGAGCAAGCAAGGGATTTGATTGAAGCGGTATATGGCAATGGGGCGAATAACCACATTCCTGATGCATTGTTTGGGGCAGATGCCATCGCAAAAAGTGAAGGACGGCATAAACATACTCAGGCCAACCAGCAGACCATTAACTGGGGAAAAGGCTACTGCACAGGCAGTGCTAAACAGTGGCTGGATGATGAAGTGGAAATAAGTACCCGATACAGCGAATACGAAACCGTAGAAGTTGTTGTGCTGAGCCGTGATGAAAACCAGCAGCTAGTACCGTTGGTGCAAGATAACCAATTTGCCATTCAGCTCAGTACCCTCAAATTAGCCAAAATAAAATTTGCCGACAAGTTACACCAGCTCAGTGAAGACGACGAGCAGCAATTTAAAGCCCGCCATCCGCAAAGTCGCTATAAGCAACTTTGGCTCGCAGAAGATGATGAAAGTTATCGCTATTCTGCTACGAAAGGATTTCAAAGCTAATCACATAAAGGTAAAGGATTTATGAACTTACTCAACGATCCATTCCTTACCGTCAGGTATCGAAATGGCGATCAACAACGCATTGTGCTGGCTGATATTATTGACCCTGATATTGTCGACTTTGCTTTTCCTCGCGCCGATTTTACCGGGGCCGCCTATCAGTTTGTGATCAGCGTATTGCAAACCGCCTTTGCCCCACAAACGCTTGATGACTGGGAAGAGTTGTATTCTGAGCCACCAGAGAAAGACGAATTGCAGCATGCGTTCAACCAGATTCAGCATGCGTGTAATCTTTGCGGCGATGGTCCGCTGTTTATGCAGGATTTTGAATCGCTCCAGGATGTGAAAAAGCCGTCGCCGGTTTCTGGCCTGCTCATTGAAGCGCCGGGTGGAAATACCCTGAAACTCAATACCGATCACTTTATAAAACGGGGTGGGTGTGAGCATTTATCGTTGCCTATGGCTGCAATGGCACTGTTTACCTTGCAGGTTAATGCGCCATCCGGTGGGCAAGGGCACCGAACGGGAATTCGTGGTGGTGGGCCATTAACCACCCTGCTGATGCCAAATAATAAAGAAGCGTCTTTATGGCAAAAATTTTGGCTGAATACATTAAGCCGAGAGGAGTGGGAATATGACGATCCCGATTTTCATTCCGAGCGGCTGTTCCCCTGGCTAGGCGCAACGAAGCAAAGTAAAAATAATGGAACAGAGGTCTATGCATCCGACGTTCATCCGTTGCACCAGTATTGGGCTATGCCACGCCGTATCCGTTTGCTAGTCGATGAACAGCCAGAAATATGCGCATTAACCGGAGAGCTAAGCTCAGTTTCTGTGAGTGAGTACCTGACCCAAAACTATGGCTATAACTACAGCGGTAGCTGGTGGCATCCCTTAACGCATTACCGCACTAATCCCAAAAAGCCAAATGAAGATAACCTCTCAACTAAAGGTCAGCCCGGCGGAATAAGCTATAAGCAATGGCAGCCACTGACATTAATGGATCAAGAGAATGGCAGCCACCCCGCTATGGTTGTTCAGGCCTATACCCAAGATCGGTTTGATTATCTTGCTGGTGAAGAAGGTTTCACCCCAAGGCTATGGGCATTTGGCTACGACATGGACAACATGAAAGCCCGAGGCTGGTATTCGGCTGAATTACCGTTGTTTCATTGCCCTAAGGCATTAAGAGATCAACAGCTGACCCATGTGAAGCAAATCCAAAATATTGCCCTTGAAATGGTATGGCACTGTCGAACCCAGGTTAAAGCCGCCTGGTTTGAAAAACCAGCTGATGCCAAAGGGGATATGAGCTATATCGATCAGATGTTTTTCCAGCAGACTGAAACAGCTTTTTATCAACTGATCCAGGCTTCAATCAGTCATAGCACCAGCACCGAATTCATTGTTCCAGCCAAAGATGCCAAAAGATGGCTTTCCTGCCTGAGGCAGACCGCTCTTGAGTTGTTTGATGAACTGGTCTTATCCGGCTTAGAAAACGGTGAAAGCAAAAACATGAAGCGCATCGCCAAAAAGCGCCGGGAATTAAGCGGCTGGTTGTATACAGGGAAAACAGTGAAAGCCTTCGAAAAAGAATATTTATCTCGCGATAGGGAGACCGTGTAATGACAACGCAAGAGAGAAAAAGTCGCCGTGATGAAGTGATTGAACAGTGGTGGAAAAAACTGCATCTGTCGCCAAAACAACTGCAGGCCGAAAAGTTAACGCCATGGCCAACTAAATACAAAGCCGAACTGAAACGTTGCGGGTCGCCCGATGCGGCCATGCTCACCGAAGGGTTTCGCAGTTTATGGCTGGCGTTACCGGAATCCATTCGGGAAAGAAAAGATCACACCATTATCGCCTGGGCAACTATTGCCTGCGCATTGGCCAATGTCAAAGATAAAACGGCGAAATCCTTTGCATCATCTCTGGGGGAAATCGCTCCCGCGACGGATAAGCCCGTCGTGAGTGAATTGCGGTTCCAGCAGCTGCAAAATGCCAAAAGTGTCGATGAATTTTTTACCCGCCTGCTGCGCATTATTAAACAGATCAAAGGCGTTGCCGAACCGGTCAGTTTATCAAAAGACATTCTTGCATGGTTCGATGAACATCATAGCCGGCAACCGAGAAAAGCCGACAAGCGCATTGCGGTGAAATGGGCGATGGATTACTACGTGCCGAATAAATCAAATAAAAAAGCTTAATTGGAGAAAAAAATGATGAGTAAATTTATCCAGTTACACCTGCTAACCTCGTATGCGCCATCCAACCTGAACCGTGATGACTTAGGCCGTCCTAAAACCGCCCGTATGGGGGGCAGTGAGCGTTTACGTGTCAGCTCTCAAAGCTTAAAACGCAATTGGCGTGTATCCGATCTTTTTCAAGAAGCGTTAGCCGATCAGATGGGAACGCGCACCAAGCGTTACGGAATCGAAGTCTTTGACCGCCTTGTGCAAGGTGGCATAGATGATAAAAAAGCAGCCAAGTGGGGCGGCATGATCGCTGCGGAATTTGGCAAATTAAAGAAAGACTCACTCGAAATAGAACAGCTCGCGCATCTCAGCCCGGCAGAAAAGAAAGCGGTTATGGCACTGGTTGAGTTACTTATTCAAGAACAGCGCGAACCCGTTCAAGACGAACTTAACTTGCTGCGTAAAGACACAACAGGTGTCGATATTGCCTTATTCGGCCGCATGTTAGCGTCAAGCCCAGAATTTAACGTCGAAGCGGCCTGTCAGGTAGCGCATGCGATCAGTGTCCATAGCGTAGCGGTTGAAGATGATTACTTTACCGCAGTCGATGATCTTAACAATGGTGCCGATGATATGGGCGCGTCTCATATTGGTGAGTCCGGCTATGCGGCGGCACTTTTCTATAGCTACATTTGTATCGATAAAGAGTTGCTGGTGAGTAATTTAGGCGGCGATTTGGAATTGGCGAATACAGCCATTGCCGCATTAACCGAAGCGGCGGTGAAAGTGTCCCCGAAAGGGAAGCAGAACTCGTTTGCATCAAGGGCGTATGCGTCTTATGTCTTGGCTGAAAAAGGCGATCAGCAGCCGCGTTCACTCTCTGTTGCTTTTTTGAAACCAATTTGGGGCGACGATCAGGCCTATGAGGCGATCACCGCACTGGAAAAGCAAGTGAAAAACTTCGATAAGGTCTACGGGGCCTGTGCCGATGCAAGGCAACATCTTAATGCCATCACCGGTGAAGGACGTTTTGAAGATTTCATCGCCTTTGTGGCTGACTAAGCAAGGGGAACATCATGGACTTCCTCGTATTTAGATTGTACGGCCCCTTAGCCAGCTGGGGGGAAGCTGCGGTGGGCGGAGATCGGCCTTCCGCCTGCTATCCTTCCCGTTCTGCCATTTTGGGATTGTTAGGCGCAGGGCTGGGGATCCGCAGAGCGGATCACCAACGTTTGGAGCAACTACGCCAAGCGGTGATGATAGGTGTGAAGCAGTACACCAGTGGTACTTTGCTGCGTGACTATCACACCACTCAAGTACCCTCGCAAGATAAAAAGCGTGTACTGCGAACCCGTAAAGATGAGCTGTCAGACGCTTTAAAACTTAATACGGTGCTTTCTACGCGAGACTACCGAAGTGATGGCATGTGGGTTGTTGCTATTTGGCTCAATGACGGGTCTGAATTGGATCTGCAGACATTGCAGCAGCATTTGATCAAACCGAAATTCGTTTTATCGATGGGGCGTAAGAGTTGTCCTTTAGCCGCGCCTTTAGTGCCGGTTATTGTCGAGCGCAGCGATCTGAAAAGTGCATTAGAGACTAAATTCCCACCACTTTTAGAGACCATCAGCGAGGATGTAATGTGGTTGAATGTTCCCGATACCATGACCTACTTCTGGCAAGGGGATAGCAGCTTACTGAAGCTGTCATCAGAAGATGCCCAAAAAGTGCAATCCCATACCCGCTGGGATGAGCCTGTTCATCGGGAACGCTGGCAATTTGCTAACCGCTTAGAGCATCAGGTCGTGTTATCGCAGGAGGACAACTAATGTATTTATCCCGCGTGAGATACCGTGAAAATGGTACTGCGAGAAAACAGCTACAGCATGTATTGAGAAATGGCAGCTATGCCAGCCATCAGTTGCTCTGGCAGTTATTTGGCGAACATGACGAGCGTAATTTCCTATTCAGGGAAGAACAAAGCCGTGGTTTTGAATCGTTAAAAGGCACGCCGGAATATATGGTGTTATCTGCCTGCAAGCCCGCGAGTTGTTCAGACATATTGCAAGTGGAAACCAAGCCATTTCAGCCTCATTTACATGAAGGTCAGAGGCTGGCATTTCGATTACGCGCCAATCCAACTGTTGATATTGCCAACCCTGAGCGCACCAGGCGGAGTAAACGGCATGATGTGATGATGCATACCAAAAAGCAATTAGCCGCAGAGGGACAAACCGATCCAATTATTGTGAAATCTGCAATGGATCAGGCGGCCATTGACTGGCTATGCAATACAAGGCGTACAGAGAATCTCGGCATTCGGTTTGATGTCGCCCCGACAGTGTTGGCTTCAGTTCAGCAGAAGACGATCCAGAAGAAGAACGATCGTATGATCAGTTTTACCGCGGTTGATTATGAAGGAATTCTCACCGTGGTAGAGCCAGAAAAATTGATTAATTCTTTGCACAAGGGCATAGGCCGTTCAAAAGCATTCGGGTGCGGCATGATGTTAATTCGGCGGGTTTGAACCGCCATTTTTTCTGGGGGCAAAATGGCTTTTATTCCGCTCAAACCCATTCCGTTGAAAGATCGAAATTCCATGATCTTTATTGGAAAGGGGCGTATTGATGTACGCGACGGGGCATTTGTCGTCATAGATGAAGTTAATGGCGAGCGCATGCATATTCCAGTGGGCTCTGTGGCTTGCTTGATGCTCGAACCCGGCACAAGGATCTCCCACGCCGCCATCAAACTGGCATCTGAAGTCGGAACCTTGATCACCTGGGTAGGGGAAGGCGGTGTCAGGTTTTATGCCTCCGGCCAACCTGGCGGCGCACGATCCGACAAACTGTTATATCAGGCGAAACTGGCACTTGATGAGCAGCTTCGTTTAAAAGTGGTACGCAAAATGTTTGAGCTGCGTTTTGGTGAAGAGGCTCCGAAAAGACGCAGTGTGGATCAACTCCGGGGCATTGAGGGCGCACGGGTTCGGAAACTGTATACCACCTTCGCAAAGCAACATGGCGTGAAGTGGAATGGTCGAAACTATGATCGGGAAAACTGGCAAGGTAGCGATGTGGCAAATCAATGCATCAGTGCAGCAACGTCCTGTCTTTATGGCATCACCGAAGCCGCAATTCTGGCCGCAGGTTATGCGCCTGCAATTGGTTATTTGCATACCGGCAAGCCGTTAAGCTTTGTTTATGACATCGCTGATGTGATCAAGTTTGAAACTGTGGTTCCCCTGGCCTTTAAAGTGGCAGCCAAGTCACCGTTACGACCAGACAGAGACGTGCGCCTTGCTTGTCGGGAGTTATTTCGAACAGACAAGACTTTGAAGCGGCTGATCCCCCTGATTGAAGACATACTCGCGGCAGGTGAAGTTGAACCACCCAAACCTTATGAAGACGCGCAACCACCCGCGATACCAGAGCCGTCTTCCATTGGTGATATAGGCCACAGGAGTCACTAAGCATGGCAATGTGCATGGTTGTAACAGAAGCGGTTCCGCCAAGGTTAAGGGGTCGGTTGGCGGTATGGTTGCTTGAAATCAGGGCTGGCGTCTATGTCGGCAATGTCAGTCGGCCGATTCGCGAAATGATCTGGGAACAGGTCGAGGTGTTGGCGGAAGGCGGCAATGTGGTGCTGGCGTGGGCAACCAATACTGAATCGGGGTTTGATTTTATCACCTATGGTGAGAACCGCCGCCAGCCTATTGATTTAGATGGCCTCAGATTGGTGACGTTTTTACCTGAAAAAGAGCGTGAAAAATAGGTGATTTGCTCTTTAAAAAACAGAGGAAATATTTGGTAGAAAAACAGAGGGTCTTTTTTCTATTTAAAATCAGTTATATAATTTTAGAGTGTTCCCTGTATCCACAGGGATGAACCGTTGGCCACACTTACGTTGACGGAAGCATCATCGTGTTCCCTGTATCCACAGGGATGAACCGCGTAAAGCTAAAGAGTTGGCTGAAATTGAAGACGTGTTCCCTGTATCCACAGGGATGAACCGGTATTGTAGAACGCGAACTAGCTTGGGGTATCGTGTTCCCTGTATCCACAGGGATGAACCGAAACTCGTAAATGCTCTGTAACTTGTGAATTGGTGTTCCCTGTATCCACAGGGATGAACCAGAAGGATGGTGGCTTAACCGTCTTAAAAAAGCGTGTTCCCTGTATCCACAGGGATGAACCGGTATCATTGTAATATGGGTTAACACTTGTCGGGTGTTCCCTGTATCCACAGGGATGAACCGCGCCATGTAGGTTCTATGTTCGTTTGATGTGAGTGTTCCCTGTATCCACAGGGATGAACCGGGACGCTAACGTCGGGGATACCGGATTAACTAGTGTTCCCTGTATCCACAGGGATGAACCGAACCAACCTTTAGGTTATGCTTATGCGTAAAAGTGTTCCCTGTATCCACAGGGATGAACCGCCTGATTTTATATTTTGGGGTAATAACAGGAAGTGTTCCCTGTATCCACAGGGATGAACCGCAAGAAGCCGAAAGAACAGATAGTGAAGGTGTGTGTTCCCTGTATCCACAGGGATGAACCGTAACAATGATAACGGCATTAGACTCTGGCAACGTGTTCCCTGTATCCACAGGGATGAACCGCAGTCGCTATTGTTTTTAGCGATGTTAGTTAAGTGTTCCCTGTATCCACAGGGATGAACCGGTGTTTCAATTAATATTGATAGCTTAGGTACTGTGTTCCCTGTATCCACAGGGATGAACCGCACTGTGTGACTATATGCATGTGCTTGAGATGGTGTTCCCTGTATCCACAGGGATGAACCGTCGAAACGGTCCGTCCAGATGGTATTGATACAGTGTTCCCTGTATCCACAGGGATGAACCGCGGAAATACAGGTAATCCCATTGTTGCCCTGCGTGTTCCCTGTATCCACAGGGATGAACCGGTTAGCTGGCCATGGGGTTGCCGCCGCCGCAGGTGTTCCCTGTATCCACAGGGATGAACCGAAATTAAAAATTAAGGGTAATCAATGAAATTCGTGTTCCCTGTATCCACAGGGATGAACCGGGTAACGTGTGCGCCCATAACCGATCGTCTGCGTGTTCCCTGTATCCACAGGGATGAACCGTGGGTTTCCTTTGTGGTATTGCTGATTTTAGAGTGTTCCCTGTATCCACAGGGATGAACCGCTGAATATTTCTGCTGAGCTAGCACAGCGCTTGTGTTCCCTGTATCCACAGGGATGAACCGCGTTTGTCTACTTTGCGGGTGAATATTCAGTAGTGTTCCCTGTATCCACAGGGATGAACCGGTGTCATCGTCGTGTGGCGGTACACCTGTGGAGTGTTCCCTGTATCCACAGGGATGAACCGGAGAAAGTGACCCAGTTTGAAGCAGGTGAACGGTGTTCCCTGTATCCACAGGGATGAACCGTATTGTAATTGCCTTTAACAAACCAAACGCTTGTGTTCCCTGTATCCACAGGGATGAACCGAATGTCTTGCGCGGTAATGTTCTTGATTCGCTGTGTTCCCTGTATCCACAGGGATGAACCGAGAAGTCGCCAGAGCAAATCATTGATGTAGACGTGTTCCCTGTATCCACAGGGATGAACCGTTTACATTCCGCGGTGTGACAACTTCCGTTAAGTGTTCCCTGTATCCACAGGGATGAACCGAAACATTGAATAACGATGATATTAAAAATCTGGTGTTCCCTGTATCCACAGGGATGAACCGGCATTAGCAGCACTAATAGTTGTATCACCTTCGTGTTCCCTGTATCCACAGGGATGAACCGTCGTCCTTGGTCCAATGGTATTTATCTTAATGGTGTTCCCTGTATCCACAGGGATGAACCGTTCACTAACACGTAACTCTGGTTTATCCATAAGTGTTCCCTGTATCCACAGGGATGAACCGCAAGGGCGGTCTGTCTTGATTTATATCCTGACGTGTTCCCTGTATCCACAGGGATGAACCGAGTGATGGCCCGTTGTGATCGTTCGAATGTAGGTGTTCCCTGTATCCACAGGGATGAACCGAAACATAGTAATCAAACAATGAACACGCATCAGTGTTCCCTGTACCCACAGGGATGAACCGAGTGGCTATCGTGCCAATCCGACCCACTCAAGGTGTTCCCTGTACCCACAGGGATGAACCGTAATACTTATCTCCGTTAGCTAATGCTTGCTGGTGTTCCCTGTACCCACAGGGATGAACCGCTTCAGGAAGAACTTAAGGGGATTGATTGTCTGTGTTCCCTGTACCCACAGGGATAAGTGATTGTGAAGATTATAACGTTGTATTAATAAGCAACAAACCCACCGTACTGAAATGCCGGTGGGTTTATCGTGATTAGCCTGTTTGTCTTGATCTGTAATAATTAAGCCTGTGGACGGCTTACTTTATCAACCAAATACAGTATTGAGCGGTATTCAATACCACTGTGTTCAGAAAGGCCAATTTCACACGTACGGCTGTTGGAGTAGCCTTCTTTGCAGTTGGCTGGAACCTGCTCTTTAAGCGGGGAAAGAGCCGAGGCGTTAAGCTCTGGTGTGGTAAAGCCTTTATCACCGGCAAAACCGCAGCACTGAATATCTTCCGGAATGATCACCTGTTTGGCGCACGTCTCTGTCACTTTCTGCATTACATCGGCCAGCCCTTTGCGGCGCGAGGTACAGGTAATGTGCAGCATTACCGGTTCATCTTGCGCCTCAATATTAATCCGTGGCATCACAAAATCGGCGATAAACTGAAAGGGTTCATAGATAGTGATATCGTTACGCATCACATCTTTGCTTAAGCTTGCGCAGGGGCTGGTATCCATCAAGATGGGTAGCTTGCCTTGCTCAGAAGCCTGCCACAGGGTCTCTTCCAGTTGCTTAGCCTTGCTGTTTGCCGCATCGACAAAGCCTTTGCTCTTATAGGGCATACCACAGCATTGGTTATCAAGCTCGCCGGGCATCACCACTTCAAAACCGGCTTTCTCAAGTAAAGAAATTGTCACTTCTGCCAGCGGTCGGGAATCCATTGCCCTTTGCTCGGTGCCCATATTACGGGATGCACAACTGGGGAAGTAGACGATTTTTTCCCGGGCAATATTGAATATTTGCGGCGCTTTCATTTTACCTGCCGGGCGCGGCATGTGCTCTGTCCAGAGCGGAAGCTTTTGACCGCTCAGTTTATAAGCCGCCTTACTCAGCTTTTTCATATTATTGCTGCCAAGCAGTGAATGCATGCCATCAGCGGCACCTAGCCCCAGCTTTGTTGCAGTGGTGATTGTCGAAAAATTATCTGCTGTCCAGCGAGCGATAGATTTAGCCAGCGGAGAGTGTTCTTCACGTAATTTGCGCATCAGATCGCCAGTATTAATCCCAACCGGACACCGGTCTGCACACAGCCCTGTTGCCGCGCAGGTATCGATACCCTGATAGCGGAAGGTTTTTTCCATCTCGGCAAGACGTGCCGGATCTTCATCAGTACGGCGCAGGCGGCTGATTTCGCGATATACCGTATTACGCTGGCGCGGGGTCAGTGACAGCTTGCGTGACGGACAGACCGGTTCACAGAAACCACATTCAATACATTTATCGATCAGGGTATCAGCCGCCGGCATTGCCTTGAGATTTTTAACATGGGCATGGTGATCGTCATTGAGGATCACCCCCGGGTTCAGAATGCCGGTGCGGTCGAAAATCTGTTTGATTTGTTGCATCAGGGCAAAGCCGTCCTTGCCCCATTCAAGCTCGACGTACGGAGCCATATTTCGTCCGGTACCGTGCTCAGCTTTTAATGAGCCCTGGTAATCGACTGCGACCAACTGGGCAACAGCGTCCATGAAAGCACTGTATCGATTGATCTCTTCTTCGGTATCGAAAGCCTGGGTAAAAACAAAGTGGAGGTTACCCGCCAGGGCATGGCCGAAGATAATGGCCTCGTGGTAATGATACCGGGTAAAGAGCTGTTGTAATTCGCGAACGGCAGGGGCCAGTTGCTCGATAGGGAAGGCGACATCTTCAATAATGACGGTTGTGCCTGTTTCGCGAACAGCGCCGACGGCAGGGAATAAGCCTTTACGGATAGCCCAGAGTTGCGCGCAGACTTTGGTATCAGTACTGAATGAGACCTGATGGATGGGGGTGAAGCTGTCGATGATGGCTGAAATAGCGTTACTTTGTTCGAGTAAGCCGGCAGCATTATCGGCGTGAATTTCAATCAATAGTGCGGCGGCTTCGCTATTGCCTTCTTTCCCGAGCCGGGCAATGAAGTCAGGCATACCAGCTTCATTGGCAACGGAGGCCAGCGAGCGGCTATCCATCAGCTCTACCGCAGCGGCACTGGTCTTACCCAGTTCACTTACCGCCAGGCACGTTCTTTCAATATCACCAAACACAAAGAGACCTGATGCCTTATGGGCATGGTCAACGACGGTGTTATAGGTAATATCAGCAATAAAGCCTAACGTGCCTTCAGAACCAATAAAGAGGTGTTGCAGAATGTCGATGGGATCAGTGAAGTCAGTCAGGGAGTTAAGGCTGTAGCCGGTGGTATTTTTCAGGCGGTATTTATGGCGGATCTTGTCCGCAAGCTCGGTGTTGTCTCTGCACGCCTGAGCCAGTGTTGTCAGATCAAAGAGCATTTCGCGATGGGTTTGTTTAAACAGGCTGACGCTATCCGGATTTAGGGTATCAAGCACCGTGCCGTCAGCCAGTACGACGGTCATGCCTGCCAGGGTTTTATAACTGTTTTGGGCGGTGCCGCAACACATCCCTGAGGCGTTGTTGGCGGCAATACCACCAATTTTACAGGTATTGATAGAGGCGGGATCCGGGCCAATTTTACGGCCATATGGGGTCAGTAATTTATTGGCTTCGGCTCCAATAATGCCAGGCTGCAGCCAGATCTGTTCGGCATTATTAAGAATTTTGTGATTACGCCATTTATCGGTCAGGGTGATCAGTACTGAATCTGACAGAGCCTGCCCGGAAAGGCTGGTACCAGCAGCGCGAAACGTAACAGGAATGTGTAAGTCGTAACAGGTTTTCACTGAAGTGACGACTTCATCTAAAGAGTCCAGCTGAAGAATGACTTTAGGGACAAGGCGGTAGAAACTGGCGTCTGTTCCGTAAGCCAGTGTCAGCGTTGGATCGGTAATGATGCGTTTTGTATTGATATTTTTTTTAAGCTGTTCAATCAGCATGGTGTAGGGATGTTCCATTGCTCAGTGCTCCATGATGATGCCTGTGCTGAGAGTAAGCAGCGACAGGAATATGCTGAATAAACGCTTTTATTGTTATGGCTTATTTTCATCATCATTACTGTTAGGGTTGCCGGTTTTGAAGTAATACATCTGATGTTATAGGTATTATGGATCACTTCACTCAATTTAATATTTTAATAACATTTCTTTGGTTGATATACTGCCATCAATACATAAGTTTGTTGCAAAAAGTGTACTAATACCAAATCATTAATGATCTGTTCAATTCAGCGAGAGTAAAATGCGAAGTACTGATGACTTTCTGGTTTTTTACCATCTGATAGAGCAGGGCTCTTTCAGTAAAGCCGCCGACCAGGTTGGGCTTACCAAGTCGGTTGTAAGCAAACGCATCACGCGACTGGAAGAAGATCTCGGCGTGCAGCTTATCTACCGCACCACCCGCAAGCTGACGTTAACCGAAGCGGGAGAGGTGTTTTTTGGCCATGCCCGAGAAGTGCATCACTCTGTTCAGAACGCAGAGGATGCGATGGGTGGGCTTGGTGAAAGACTTTCAGGGGCGATTCGTTTAACGGTGCCAACCATTTCCGGCGAGTTAATTCTGCCTCAGGCAATTGCTGAATTCAGTGCCAAATACCCGGATATTCATATTGATATGGAGCTGGATAATCGGTTTGTTGATATCGTCGAAGAAGGTTTTGATCTTGCTATTCGAACAGGGGCATTGCCGGATTCGAGCTTTATAGCAAGGCGACTGACAGATGCGCATTGGGTGATTTGTGGCGCACCGGAATATTTTGCCAGGCATAAAGCGCCAGCGAATTCAGCGGATTTGGTCGATCACAATTGTCTTGCTTATAGTTATCAGGAGACAGGGGCAACTGAGTGGTTGTTCAAAGGAAAATCAGGGCCTTGCACCGTGAAAGTCAAAGGCAACTTCAGTACCAACAATGCCTCAGCCTTAAGAAAAGCGGCGCTATTCGGCCAGGGGCTGGTGTATGTGCCGAAAGTGCTGGTGGCAGAAGATTTACAGGCGGGAACGCTGGTAGAGGTACTGCAACATCAGGTGGCAAAGTGCTTGGGGATTTATGCGGTTTACCCGTACACCCGCCATCAACCGGCGAAGGTAAAACTCTTTATCGAGCACCTGTATCAGTGCTATCAAGGCCATAAAGATAAGTTCTGATGAGTCGTTAACGACCATGTTTTCAATATGGTTCAGCAGAGATCTGATGCTGAATAACGGTGGGATATAGTCCTCCCAAACGCTAAGTTAACTGAGTGGGAGGCTGATCAGGTAAGTCGACATGGGAGTGGTCTAGCTCAAAATGTTGAACTATGTAGAAACAAATTCAGTGCCTTGAGTTCGCAGCTCAAGTTGTGGATCCGTGAAATAATTTCACTTTCTAAATGGGCTAAATGTTTTGGCGGATCAAGTTCTGCCAATTCAGGGTGAGCATCCCTGATCCTTTGTAAATCAAAGTAATTTTCATTGATTTCATTCAGCAGTACTTGCCGGTTGGTTAATGAGCTTTGTTCTTCCATAAACACCTCACTAAGCATTATAAATGACTTATTGGGATAAAATATTGAACGTATCTTACAGTACTAACGGTTATCTGGAATGTAAAGTCCGACCACTGAATAATTTACAATTTTTCGCAAATTCATTAACAATGGCGCATTAAAAAGCGAGATGATGTTTTAACCATCATCTCGCTTTTTTTATGATTACAACGTTAATTTGAAGGCGTTCCTTTACAGGTCAACTCAAAATTCTGTTTTATTTATACGCATCAATCAAACCAGAGTACTCATGATTGCCGCCACAATACCGTACATAATCATAGGAACAACGGTACGCTTGATAATGAAGCCTTCTTTGTTGGCAATGCCCAGGATGGTTGAAACCGCAATGATATTATTGATACACACCATATTACCCATCGCGCCACCGACAGACTGAAGGGCAAGGATTGTCGTTTGTGGTAAGCCAACATTGATAGCAATGGTCTGCTGGATTGCTCCAAAGGTCAAGTTTGATACCGTTGCAGAACCAGAGAAGAAGGCGCCTAATGCACCCAGATAGGCCGCGACATACTGCCAGCTGGTGCCCATTAAATCAGAGAAGGCTTGTCCAGTGGTCATAATTGGCGAGTTTTCACCGCCGGTCATCATTAATTTCACCATGATCAATGCACCAACCAGCGCAATGAATGGCATTTTTATGCGGCTTCCAGTTTCGGCAAACATCTGCTTTACAAGATTGCCCCGTAATTTAAACAGCGGGATTGAGATCAGTACAACCAGCAAGAACGGGATCAGCGCCGGAACATAAAGGGTTTTATAAGCCCAAGTAACATCAGTACCCAAAATATGGCTTAGCTTAAGGATCAGTGCCTGGCTGATACTGAACTCGCCAAGCGGCCCCAGCGAGACACTGAACATTTCAGTACCATCGGTAAGCATCGCCTTAATACCAAATTGCTTAATGCGGGTGATAATCAAAATAGCGATAAGCAAAATGGTTGGGGTCATCGCTTTGAATATTTCAAATCCAGTCACCTTTTCGTCAGCAGAAGCAGAAGCTGTTGATGGCTTATCCTGGGTATTACTCACCGCCATGTTAAAGGCTTGATTATCAGCCAGCAGTGCTGCTTCGCCAGCAACTGCGGTTTGTCTTATGGCGACTGGGTCTTTCTTAGTCAGGCCAAGGTTAAGGCGGGCAAATACCACTGATAATGTCAGTCCAATAGCACCGCCGACAAGGGCTGGGAACTCATAATTCACTTGCGCTAAAAGGAAATAAGGCACAGTACATGAGAGAGTACTAAGTAATACGAATAAGTAGTTACGGCGGATATCTCCCCAGCTGACAATAAAGCGTAAGGCCATAGGAGGAATAATAAATGCTGCGACAAAGTGAATTAAAGCGGTAATTCTACCCGTTTCGAGCAGTGTTGCGTTATCCAGCCCGAGGTTAGAAAAACCGAACCAGGTTGGTGTACCAACAGCGCCGAATGAAACCGGCACCGAGTTCATCACTAACGCCAGCATTGCAACTTTGAGTGGATTAAAGCCTAAGCCAACCAGAATCGGGGCTGCAATGGCGGCAGGAGTACCAAAACCGGAAGCACCTTCAAGCATGAATGCAAATGCCCAACCGATAATCATCAGCTGGGAAACCTGGTTGCGGCTGATCCCTTCCAGCCAGCGGCGAATAACATCTTCGGCACCAGAAAGGTAAGTCATACGGTTAAGTAAAATAGCACCGGCAACGATTGAAATTGGGGTGATAGCAGAGAGGATGCCGGCTACGATATTGGCGTTAATTAAGGTGATATCAGTATTGAAATAAAACAGTTGTAATACACCGACCATCAGAGCGGTGATCGGTAAAGCAATATGTGATGGCACGCCGTTTTTTTTCGTCATCATCCAAATGAGGATGATAATCGGCGTTACAGATACAAATAGGGACGTCATTGGTATACCCACTCCGTGTGTTGAGGCCTGCTTCCAGATCACCATCAAGTGCAATGAACTTGTTGGGTTAAGCGGCCTTGCTATCGTTATTGTCGTTTTAGTTACATCGTCAGAAACTGAAGTTGTTTACTGACAAGCTGTTTTCTGTGGGGAAGACATTCTAAAGCGCAATTTCTATAAGGCTATTCCTCTTCAGAGGCCGAAGATTTAAAAAGATGTTGTAATTGTTGTGTTAACACAGATGTTAAATTTTGCCGTTTTCAATAACTTTATATAAAACATATAAATAGAGGTTTGTGTGATGAGGGGGCGTGTTTGGATTGGGTGACGAATGGAAACAGTTATTTTCACAATAGAAGCCAATGGGGTGGGTGGAATATGACCAATCTTCGGCCGTAAACGGCTTGGTTTAGAGTACTGTGAAAGATATGCGGCAATAACGTGAGGTAATATAACTACATTTTTCGACATGTTTCTATTTTTATGCTTTTTTGTGTTATTTACTTACAAGGTAGTGGGCAAGGAGATAATGCTGAAAGAGAGAGCCAGCAGAGATAATGAAGGTGAATAAAAGAGAGACGAAATTTAATCAATGTTACCGGTTTGTTTTATTGTATTTGAAAAAAATGTAGATGATTAGTGTGAAAATCTGCGAGTACCTCGTCATAAGGGGTTTACTGTATAACGAGGTACTCTGGTGGTCTTTGCAATAAGTAACGGGCGGTTTTATTTACCGCAACACTTCTTGAATTTTTTACCGCTACCACAAGAGCAAGGATCGTTGCGGTTTGGTGTTTTATCAAACGTCGTCGTTTTAGGCTTATTCAGAAGCGCTTCCAGATCGACGATATTTTCTTCCACATCAGCATTGACTTCGATGTTAGCAAAAATGCTGTTCTCTTCCAGAATCGCTTCAACTTCAGCTTTTCGTTCTTCACTAGCAACGATCAGAGATAATGGAAAGTCTTCAGAACCAGGCTTAGCAGCACGGTTAGTGTTGAAGCCATAGCTTGAGTGTTTTGGCTTCTTCTCGATACGACCTTTGAAGAAAAATTTAGACATGACGAGTTCCTGTATACCTTGAAGGGACCTAAACGCTTAACATCAAACGAGTTGGGTCACTGAAGTAAGGTGTTAATAGAAAAAGCCTGCGTTGTGGGCAGGCTTTTATAAATTAGGGGAATGAAGCACAGTATCCACTAAATGACATTATAATAGTGGCGCTGTATTTTGCTCATTACCAGAATTGTGCTGAATGGTAGCGGTAACGCCTGTTTCTAGCAAGTGTTTGGTTGCACCTCGACAGTCTTAGCTCGTTTACTGATACAGGTGTAATCAGGCGAGCTAAGAGGCACATTCATAAGCTTTAAAATGGAATTGATAAAACCTTGCAGAGCGCGCAGTGGAAGAGAATAAATCCCTTTAATCATTAAAGCTGTTTCAATAGCAGTATCCGTATACTGAAACCCACGACCACGCTTCCGTGATGTTCGGTGCATATCCAAGAGTCGATAGCAGAGTCATCAACCCAGAATGTAATTGAACCGAGTTGCTCCAGTGCCTTGTTGTACTGCTTCCAGTTTGTGATTTTGTTCTTTAACTTGCCCACTGCTGACACCTGAAACATCTGTGATAGATGATCTGATCACTGATAGCAAAAGAGTTCACTGATTTAGTCAACAACGCTTGTTGAACCTACTGACTAGCTAACAGGTTGTGAAAAACAAAAAGGGTGCCGATGAATGTGTTTTATCGGCATTCTTTTAAGTGGTTTCAATGTTGTTTGTCATACGATATTGGGAAGTTAGCAGTATGGAACGCGATTTCGAAACTGAAATCGTAGGTGTAGAGGAACAACTGAGAGTGGCAATGCTCCACTCAGATATGAATGCACTGAGCAATTTATTGGCGGAAGGATTGGTTTTTATCAGATTGGACCAGCCAATAGAGGCCCACCAGCAACTTCACCTCCCTAGAAATCTGACTGGCCCTGAATAAGGTCACCAGTACACAACCCCACCACCAAGAACCATATGTCTGCAGATTTGTTCCATCAGTCTCCTACCAGATGTCGTTGGAATCGATAAAGTGTGCTGTGTTGCGTCTTGTCCATTCAAAAGATTGCGATAATCTTGTTTGTGGTGGTGCTCATTAAGCAGTCAGCCTGAATTTGGGTCGTTTAAAAAAGAGCAAACCATTCGAAGCCGATCTGTTGTTAAAAGTGGTTTAACTTGAGTGCGGCTTAAAGAGAGCAGATGCAGCATATGATTGAAATTAAATCAGTTATTTCACGCAGACCAATTAAGTTTTAGTTGAAATATGAGGGAATCATTCAGGTTTGGATGTGGATTTGTGTAATAAACTAGCGCTCGCAAAAATTGTTTATTTGAAAATAGTTTCAAAGTAAAAGTTTCTAGCTGCGCATAATGTAATTAAATATTCTTTCAATTTTCTTGGTGAATGAACTCTTGAGTTGTATTGATTACGTTATGGGTTTATCAGGTTTTTTCAGGACGTAAATGTATGACTATGGCAAAAAAAACAGCTCTTCGACAGAAGCTAAGAAAGCTAGACTTTCAGGCACTTGAGGTATTCTACAATATGTACACTTATCAAAGTGTTACTGAGGTTTCAGAGGTCTTGTCACTAAGCCAGTCAACTATCAGTTATAGCCTGAATCGTTTAAGGACGGCTTTTGATGACCAGCTCTTTGTTAGTTCAAGAGTTGGAATGAAGCCGACCTATAAAGCCACTCTTTTAATAGAGAGTATAGGTGAGATTTTAGATAAGATTTCTACCTGTGGCGCCGAAAATCAATCATTTTCACCACACGAAACCAATACGGTATTTACTATTTTTTCTCCAGAGTATTTCGAAATACTCGTAATTCCAATGCTGTTAAAAAAAATCAATGACGAAGACCTTAAAATAAGTATTGAAGTCATTCGGCCAGAAGATAAAGTGCCGTTTGAATCAATAGCAGATCAAAAGATTGATGTTGGAGTTGTCCTTAGTCAGGGTTATTACCCGCATAGCCTCCAACACCAGACAGTTCTCAATGATAAACTGGTGGCTGTTTTTGATGGAAAGGAAAAGGAAAGCGGCAGTTCGGTATTGTCGCTGGAAGAGTTCTCAGAGAGAAAACAGATTTTCCCTTCTCCTTGGCTTAACAGCAACTGCATGATCGACACTTGGCTAAACAAGCAAGACCTTCAGAGAACCATTGCGGTTAAAGCTAACGGTTACTATTCGGGCATAAAAATGCTGACGGGCTCGAAAATGATGATGATGCTGCCAGAGAAAGTTTATAAAAAACTATCGCAGCAACACACTACCTTGCATGCAAGGCAAGCCCCGAAGGGCTTGCCAGGTTTTAGCCTAGATATTATTTGGAGTCCTTCTTCTTCGGATACCCTTGCAAATATCTGGCTACGAGAGCAAATCATGATTGCCTGTAAAGAGATCAATCAGGAGCAAGTGTCCACGTTTTTAAAGTGAATTTCGTATTCCGCGGGTTTGAATCTGATTGCCATAAAGATCATCAGCGCGGCGACAGAAGCTAGAATCGCCCATGCATTAGCAAAACTTGATGAGCTGTCTTTTATGTAACCAGCCACTAGAGGTGACATGGCGGCTATCATATAGCCAATACCTTGTACGAATGAGGTTAGTTTGCCTGCCTGAGACGGATTGTCGACATGATCCATGGTTACAATGAGGCTCATAGGGAAAAGGCCACCAATGCCCAAACCTAGGAGTGTCGCCCATACTAGGGCCAAAGATTTTGGCAGAGTGATTAACCCGCAGAACCCGACGATAATGCAAACGAGCAAAAAGATTAATATACCGCGTCGGTCTATGTTTCTGCTCGCGATGGCAGGAATCAATAGGCCAGCAACAACTTCAATAGATGTTAAAAAGGCGAGGATCAGGCCTGATTCTTTGTTTTCCCAACCAAGGTCAAAATAGTATGGAGGTAGCCAAGCAAGAACACAGGTATAGGCAGAAGTGCCTAGTCCGAAAAATATGCCTAGCAGCCATGCCCTTGGCGTTTTATGAATAGCCTCCTGATTCTTTGTATCTACATCCTGGCCAACTTGATCTTCTGTGTAGGCTCTGACTCCAAACCAAGAAATGAAAGCAACAATCGCTAATCCACCCCAAATAGAAAGCCCGAATCGCCAATTGCTGCTGAACTCTACGATATAGGGTGACGCAGAAGCTGATAGAGCTGCACCGCCCATGATGGCCGTAACATAAACGCCCATAAACAGTTCAATAGAGTTGGAGAAGTGGGTTTTGATGATTTTTGGAATCAAAGCTTGTATCAATGCGATCCCGATACCGGCAACAGTTGCGGTAATCAGTAAGTCAGCTGGATTTTGAGCGTAGTAGCGGTACGACGTAGCAACAGAGATAAGCAGCAAAGAGTATGCAATTAAACGATGTTCCCCTACTTTTTTCCCAAGCCTGATCCCGACAAACATTGCTAGACCCATGGTAAAGACCGGTAACATGGTCAGTAAAGACACCATGGTGAACGACAATGGAATGTCAGAACGAATGGAGCTAAGCACAGGGCCTATAGAGGCCATTGAAGGTCTGAGGTTTAACCCCACCAATATTAGTGCTACTAATATTAGTAACCTGCCTTTGTTTGTTATTTTAGTCAAAATCTTATCTTCCTTATTATAAAAGCCAGCTGCATTAAACCTCATCTTAAGATTAAAGGGTATTTAATTATTAGATAAGCACTTTTAAAATTTGATTTGCGAATTCCATAATTTAAATCAGATAATTCCACTGATTTAATAAGGAATGTTAAGCATGAATTTTCAATTGAACCTTCAGAGCTTATTTTTTGATAGTATGAAGAAAAACAAGGAAAGCTTTGTAGTATATAAAATCGCTTCCAGATATAGCTATGACGAATTAAAAGAACGAGTAACAAGATTGTCATCTTCACTTACTACAATAGGTGTTAAAAAAGGCGATGTTGTAGCAATAGCAGACTGGGATAGCCATAGATACTTAGAGCTCTACTTTTTTGTACCTATGATTGGAGCAACCCTGATGATGTGTAATATCAGTCTTTCCAAGGAAAACATTGAATACACCCTTAATCATAGTTAAGCGAAGTTTTTATTTGTGAATTCGGATTTTAATGAATCCATCGAGAATTCAAGGGAAATATTTTCAAATCTAAAAGACTATATTCTAATTGATGAATTTAACCACAACGCAGGCTTTTATAAATTAGGGGAATGAAGCACAGTATCCACTAAATGACATTATAATAGTGGCGCTGTATTTTGCTCATTACCAGAATTGTGCTGAATGGTAGCGGTAACGCCTGTTACTAGCAAGTATTTGGTTGCTGCTGTTTTCCTGGCGTTAGAATAGAAGATAAGCTCAAGGCATTCATTAAGAAGTCACTAGGGCCTGCTTATTAGACTCATGAACAAAAATCCCATCGCGACCTGCTTTTTTAACCTCAAATAATGCCTTATCGGCACAGCGAAGCAGCTGAGCAAAATCGTATGAAGTATCAGAATTTACGACTCCGATACTTATAGTGACCGATAAATCCTCTGCAATTCGACTGTAGTCTTGCTCTTTAACTAATAAGTTGATTTTTTCACATAAAGAGTACACGTGATGTGGCTGCCAACCAATAATACCCATTACGAACTCTTCTCCTCCCCAACGGGCAATAAAACAGTCATTTTGACTGAACTGCGCAAGCCTCTTACCAACGGTTCGTAAAACCTGATCACCGGCCAGGTGAGTATAGGTATCATTGATTTTCTTAAAGTGGTCGATATCTAACATCACGACTGATAGCGGCTTATTTTGCAAAGGTGATGAAGCAATCTGGTCTATCCACTCATCAAAAGCACGACGATTATACAAACCGGTTAATTGATCTTCCCTTGCCTGTTTTTCAAAAGCCGATGCTTGAACCTGAAGTGCTTGGGTTTTTTGCTCAACCTCATATTTTAGTTTTAATTCAGATTGTCTGAGACGGCGTGTCCGCCACCTGAAGGACTGGGCAAAAGTAAAGAAGACCAACAACGCGATTCCAAGCTGGATGCTCTTTCTTTGCCACCAGTGGGGAAGAATACGAAATGAAAAGCTGGCCTGGTTTATTTCATTCGGGTGGTAAGGGTAATAGGCATTAACCACAAAGCGATAATGCCCGGGGGCAAGGTTTGTATATTCGGCAAAGCCTTGCGTACCTCGTTCAATCCATTCTGATTCTAGCCCTTCTAACTTCGTACGGTAACGTATGTGCTGAGAAGAGATATAACCCAGCCCGACAAAATCAAATGTCATTCGCTGGCTTCCTGCGGGTAAAACAGTGGGCTGCTCATTTGCTAAGTTCAGCCATGTTTGATCACCGCGTACTCGTTCTATGATCGTCGGGAATTTTGGGGACACGAGTTGTTTGAAACGCAGCGGGTGAGTGGATGCGATGCCTTTCGCGGTCGCAAACCATAACTGACCTGAAGCATCGATGGCTGCGGTCGGGTTCGAACCACCATTCAGCTGGGCTGTTGCCATTCCGTCGAGTTCATTATAATGATCGAAATTGATCCGAAATTCCGTACCATCGGCAATGGCATTGGCTTCATCTGTCGATACCCGCCAGAGACCACGATTAGAGGTGAGCCAAAGAGAGCCATTTCGATCAGGGATAACCTGAAATAGCTTATCAATCGGAAGACCATTTTTCTGTCCGATAATGCTTAGTTTTTGGTCGGAAAAGCGGTAACGGATAAGCCCCCTGTCGGTGGCCATCCACATGTACTTTTTTTGGGCATAAAAGCCGAATACGAACTCAGCTTTTTCAAGTGGTTGAAGATTTAGGGTTCTGATCTGGTTTTGATTAATGACAGCGACACCACCCCCGGTTCCAACCCAGACTTGCCCCTGTTCATCCAATGTCAGTGCCATAATGAAATTACTCGGAAGACCATCATTCGTCGTAAAAAGTTGGTGTGTTGTGCCATCACTGGAATACCGGATCAGCCCGGCCATTGTACCGATCCACAGCTGTCCCTGACTGTCTTCCGCAATGGCACGAACAACATTGGATGGTAACCCTTGAAGATCAACATGCCTTAGCGTTTGGTTATCGAAGCTGAACAGGCCGTGATTATAGGAACCGACCCATACACCACCTTTTTGCCGGGGACCTAAGCTCATTACCGAGAGCGTTTCAGGTGTCAAACCGCCTGATGTTGGAGGGGAATAATTACGGAGTTGTTTGTTGTGAATAACACTCAATCCTTTGCTGCTTCCCGCGATGATTTCGCCGGAATCCAAAGCGAGAACGGTTCGGATATAATCGCCTGCCAGTCCTCTGGTTGTCCCCCAGTTACTAAAAGATGCCTGACGTAAGCGGAGAAGTCCGGTGTGGGTACCCACCCAGATTGAATTTTCACGATCCTGATAGAGGGATAAAATCTGGTCATGGGCAACCCCATTGAACTCAGTGAGTGAAGAGACGTTGTTCGCGTAAAAACGATAAATACCCTGGTTAAACGTGCCAAACCAGTAATTATCCTGCTTATCAATAAGGATGTTGGAAACAAAAATATTATTTAAATTGTCATGAAGACGAGAAAGTCGACCTTTTTCATAGCGCCAGACACCGTTTTCGCCACCAAAGATAATTCGTCCCTGTTTATCTTCTACGGCAGAATAAACAGAGAGGTTCTTTAGCCCATTTGACTGGCTGATATTGTCAATATTGCCGGACGAAATGAGGTACAAACCTAGGCTCGTTGATGCCAGCAAATCACCATTTTGACGCAAAGAAAGGTTGTATACTGTCAGTCCAGGTAAAACGACCTGGTCTGCAGCGTGGTCGTGAGCACGAAAAATAAGGCCTTCTCCTCGTAAACCGAGCCAGATACCGCCGTCAGGTTGGCGGATAACGGCGTTGACAAGGCTTTTGACCTGGGGGAGGGGGTGCCAGTTGTAAGGTGTTCTGTAAATCAGGCCCCCTCGGGCATCACCAGCAAGCAACCCGCCATCAGGATCAGCGTAAAGGGCTTGAACACCTGAATCGATCAGCGCGCTTTCAGCGCCTCTGGTAAAGAGTTTAAATTCTCGGCCATTAAAGCGGGCAATACCTTCCCAGGTTGCAAACCACAGATAGCCATCTTGTGTTTGGCTTATCGCATTAATGCTGTTGTGCGGCAGGCCGTTTCGGCTGGTCCACGTTTCGACAAGGTATTCATCCTGCAGGGAAGCGAATGAAGAAGATATCCCTCCCAAATATAGCCCGATCACTAAAAAAGTGTTGATGAGTTTGGCTAATGAAGAATTTTGCAGCATGTCTGTTGGTCCGTTACGACATTATCCCTGCGGATAACAAAGCGAAAAATATTAGCATACTCAATCAATTGAGCATATTTCTGCTCTAATGAAAAATCAAAATATGTGCTGTTTTTACCGAATTTTTTACTCAAGACAACCAAAGAGAGCAAAATATCAGCAAATTCTGTCGATGAAATTTCACGGGCATCCATTGTGATAAGGAGAGAGGCCTTTATTGTTTGGCGTTTGTCGAATCGTGATTACTGTCCTATCGTAGAATAATGAAAAGTAAAAAGAATTTGATATTCAGGGTTACGGGGAAAGGAGTGGGAGATGATTATGCGACGGAATTGGGCATTTGTATTTTGTTTTATGTTAACAAGCGTTCAGCTTGCTGCTTCTGAAGTGATTGAATCTACACACCTTGTCGGATTTGGTGAGGCAAAATACCCCAGTGATTTCTCCCATTTTGACTATGTAAACCCGGACGCACCGAAAGGGGGGATGGTCACTTACGCCCAGGTTGGTACCTACGATAGTTTTAACCGTTACGCGACCCGCGGTGTTTCCGCAGCACGTGCAGAAGCAATGTATGACACGCTGTTTGTTGCGGCGGCTGATGAAATAGACAGCTATTATCCGCTCATTGCACAAAAGGTCCGTTATTCAGATGACTACTCCTGGATGGAAATTGATATTCATCCCAAGGCCCGTTTTCACGATGGGCATCCAATTACCGCAGAAGATGTAGCGTTTTCCTTCAGTAAGTTCATGGCGCAAGGGGTGCCACAATACAAGGTTTACTATAAAGATGTGAAATCGGTGACAGCAGTATCCGCCGGTACTGCTCGGGTCGAGATGGCAAAGCCGAACCGCGAAGTGTTGCTTTCTCTGGTACAGAACCTGACCGTGTTACCCGCTCATTACTGGAAAGATAAAGATCTGGGGGAGCCGCTGAGTGAACCGCCGCTGGGTAGCAGCAGCTATAAAGTGGCTGATTACAAACCAGGACAAAGTGTGACGTATGCGCGGGTGAAGGACTACTGGGCCGAGAACTTACCCGTTAACGTTGGCCGGAATAACTTCGATACCATTCGCTATGACTATTACCGTGATGAAACGGTCACACTGGAAGCGTTTAAAGCCGGCGAGTATGACGTTCGTGAGGAAAACGTAGCGAAGTTCTGGGCGACCATGTATGAAGGGCCAAATTTCGACAAAGGGTATATTCGTAAAGAAGAGATCCCCCATCAGATCCCTCAGGCGATGCAGGCTTTTGTTTTTAATACCGAGAGTCCAGTTTTTAGTGATTCAAGGGTGCGCGAGGCGTTGAACTACGCCCTGGATTTCAAATGGATGAATAAAACCTTGTTCTATGATCAGTACCAGCGTACGCGAAGTTTTTTCCAGAATACCGATTATGAAGCCCACGGGTTACCGTCAGAAGCTGAACTGGCTGTGCTGGAACCGATTAAGGACATAATACCGCCGCGTGTTTTTACCCGTGATTATCAGCCGCCGATGACCGATGGTTCCGGCCGTATTCGGGCCCAGATCCGCAAAGCGTTGCCGCTGCTGAAAGAGGCTGGCTGGGAGCTTAAAGATAAGGTGATGGCCAATGTGAAGACCGGCGAGCCGTTTACATTTGAGCTGCTGATTTATAGCCCGAGTACGGAACGTCTGGCGATCCCGCTACAGAAAAATATGCAGCAGATGGGGATCGAAATGAAAATCCGCACGGTGGATACCACACAATATATTAAGCGGGTGCGCGATCGTGACTTTGATATGGTCTCCGCCGGATATGGTGCCAATCCATACCCCAGCCCAAACCTGTTAATTGCCTGGAATAGCAAATTTATCGACAGTACTTATAACACTGCCGGTGTGCGGGATCCGGCGATTGATTACCTGACCGAAAAAATTGCCGACAACCAGCAAAATCCGGATGCGTTGCTGGCGTATGGGCGGGCCTTGGATCGGGTGCTGCAATGGAACTTCTTTGTCATTCCTCAGTGGCATATCAGTAAGTTCAGGGTTGCAAGCTGGGATAAGTTCTCTCGTCCAGCGATCAGGCCCAAGTATCAACTCGGGCAGGATACCTGGTGGATTGATCAGGAAAAAGCCCTGAAGCTGCCAGAAAAAAGGCGTTAGTTATCATTATTGATACCCATCATGCGTTGGAAATACAGCCTGTAATTTCAAGCATGAAGGGTATATAGCCCTTAAGATTGTGAATATGACAGCATATATTTTTCGTCGTCTGTTACTGGTTATTCCTACGTTGTGGGCGATCATCACGATTAACTTCTTTGTTATTCAGGTCGCGCCTGGCGGGCCGGTCGAGCAGGCCGTAGCACGGCTTGAAGGACACTCGTCCGGCATAATGGAACGCTTTGCCGGCGGTGGTAAGGAAGTTCAGCTTACAGAGCCCGGTGATGCGAGCTCCGGTTATCGCGGATCGCGGGGTCTGGATCCGGAAGTCGTTGAGGCGATCAGGAAGCAGTTTGGATTTGATAAACCTCTGCTGGAGCGCTACCTCGACATGTTGAAAAACTACGCCACCTTCGATTTCGGCGAAAGCTTATTTAAGGGCGGAAACGTGATTGACCTGATCGTAGAACGCTTGCCGGTCTCTGTTTCCCTTGGCTTGTGGAGCACGCTGATCATCTACTTTATCTCGATTCCGCTCGGGATAGCCAAAGCGATAAAGCACGGCTCGCGTTTCGATGTCTGGAGTAGCGCGCTCATTATTGTCGGGTATGCCATACCGGGGTTTCTGTTTGCAATTTTACTCATCATTGTCTTTTCCAGTGGCAATTATTTCAGCTGGTTCCCGCTGCGGGGACTGGTATCACCAGATTTTGCCCAGATGACATGGTATCAGCAGATAGCGGACTATTTCTGGCACATGACATTACCCATTCTGGCGATGGTAGTCGGTGGCTTCGCGACCCTGACCATGCTGACCAAAAACTCCTTTCTGGATGAAATTAATAAGCAATATATCGTCACTGCCCGTGCCAAGGGGCTGGACGAACGCAGCATTCTGTATCGCCATGCATTCCGCAATGCGATGCTGATCATCATCGCCGGTTTTCCCAGCGCATTTATCAGTATTTTCTTCACCGGCGCGATGTTGATCGAGGTAATGTTCTCGTTAGAGGGGATAGGTCTGCTTGGGTTTGAATCAACCATTCAGCGTGATTATCCGGTAGTTTTCAGCTCCCTCTATATCATGACGTTGTTAGGCTTGCTGCTGAATATTATTTCAGATCTCACTTATACCCTAGTCGATCCACGCATTGATTTTGAGGGGCGCTAGCGATGAACCCGATAACAAGGGAAAGATGGTCACGGTTTCGGGCCCATAAGCGGGGTTACTGGTCGCTGTGGATTTTCTCTGTTCTGTTTGTGATCTGCCTGTTTGCTGAGGTGGTTGCCAATGACAAGCCGCTGGTGATTAATTTTAAATCAGACTGGTATTTCCCAATCGTTCAGCAGTACGCCGAGACCGATTTTGGCGGCGAGTTTGAAGCAGAAGCGGACTTTACGGATCCCTATGTGGTCGAGCTGATTGAAGCGGACGGATACATGATTTGGCCATTGATCCCGTTTCATTATGACACCATCAACTACAACTTGTCGGGACCGGCGCCTTCGGCTCCAGACCGGGTAAATTGGCTGGGAACCGATGATAAGGGACGAGATGTGCTGGCCCGCATTATTTACGGTTTCAGGGTATCGGTCCTGTTCGGGTTTGCTTTGACCATTATTTCCACCTTGATTGGTGTCGTTGTGGGCGCTTGTCAGGGCTATTACGGCGGCTGGCTTGATCTGTTTGGCCAGCGGTTTATCGAAGTCTGGTCGGGGATGCCAACCTTATTTTTACTGATTATTCTGTCGAGTTTTGTTGAACCTAACTTCTGGTGGTTGCTCAGCATTATGGTGTTGTTCAGCTGGATGACGCTGGTGGGGGTGGTGCGGGCTGAGTTTCTTCGGTGCCGTAATCTTGATTACGTACGGGCGGCGCAGGCGTTGGGGGTGAGTGATAGCCGGATCATGTTGCGCCATATGTTGCCAAACGCCATGGTCGCGTCACTGACAATGATGCCTTTTATTCTCAGTGGCTCGGTTACCACATTAACATCGCTCGATTTCCTTGGGTTTGGCCTTCCTGCCGGTTCACCCTCACTGGGTGAATTACTGGCTCAGGGCAAAACCAATTTGCAGGCACCCTGGCTAGGGCTCTCAGCCTTTGTGGTGCTGTCGATAATGCTAAGCTTGCTCGTCTTTGTTGGTGAAGCGGTTCGTGATGCCTTTGATCCGCATCATCAAAAATAATACCAGAGAGGTGCTATGACAGACGCATTGTTATCCATTGAAAACTTAGCGGTAGGATTTAAGGGTGGGCAACAGGTTACCCAGGTCATTGATGAGGTAAACCTGACGATTTACCGTGGTGAAACCCTGGCCTTGGTGGGAGAAAGTGGTTCCGGTAAGTCGGTGACAGCCAATGCGATCCTGCGCCTGTTGCCTAAATCGACCACCCGCTACCTTAGCGGCAGTATAAAATATGACAATATTGATATGCTGACGTGCAGTGAGCGGCAGATGCGGGGGCTGCGGGGAAACCGTATCGGCATGATCTTTCAAGAACCGATGATGTCACTGAATCCGCTTCATAGAATTGGGCGGCAGCTATGTGAAACGCTGTCGATTCACCGCGGAACGCGCCAGCGTCAGGCAGAAGAAATTGCGCTGAACTGGTTGAAGAAAGTCGGGATTCGCAATCCCGAAAGCCGCATTAACGCATTCCCGCATGAACTGTCAGGAGGGGAACGTCAGCGGGTCATGATCGCCATGGCACTGATCAATGAGCCTGAATTGCTGATTGCGGATGAACCGACAACCGCACTCGATGTGTCGGTGCAGGCGCAAATTCTAGCCTTGCTGAAAGATCTGCAACAGGAGCTCGGTATGGCGATGCTGTTTATCACTCACGATTTGAGCATTGTTCGCAGCATTGCTGATCGTGTCTCAGTCATGCAGCTCGGCAGCGTGGTAGAGACAAACACAAAAGAGATTATTTTATCGACGCCGAGCCATCCCTATACCCGTCTGCTTATTGAATCCGATCCGAAAGGTGAACCGATTCCGGTTGAGCCAGATTCACCTGTTTTGTTTGAGGCAAACGATCTGCGAGTCTGGTTTCCGGTTAAAGGCGGAATTCTAAAACGGTTAAAAGGGCACATCAAGGCTGTTACCGATATCACTTTTCAGCTTCGTAAGGGCCATAGTGTCGGTCTGGTTGGCGAAAGTGGTTCAGGTAAATCGACCACCGGAATGGCAATATTACGATTACTGAACAGTGAGGGCAGTATTGTTTTTGACGGCAAGGATATCTCCACCTTTGATCGAAAAAAGATGCTGCCATTGCGTCGGCGTATGCAGGTAGTTTTCCAGGACCCATTTTCAGCGCTTAACCCTCGGATGTCTGCAGCACAGATCATCGGAGAGGGGCTGAAAGTTCACGAACCCATGACCCCGGAGCAAGAAGATCAGGCTATTTGTCTGGCAATGGAAGAGGTGGGATTGGATACGGAAACGCGTCATCGTTACCCGAATGAGTTTTCCGGCGGACAACGGCAGCGTATTGCGATTGCAAGGGCCCTGGTGCTTAAACCGGACTTTATTTTGCTTGATGAACCGACATCATCATTGGATCGCACGGTTCAGTTTCAGGTGCTCGATTTACTCAAATCATTACAACAAAAGCACGGCTTGAGTTACCTGTTTATCAGTCATGATCTAAATGTCGTTAAATCGCTGTGCCATTACACCTTAGTACTCAAAGACGGCCAGGTTGTAGAGCAGGGAGATACTGCAACATTGTTCAGCCAGCCGCAAGAGAGCTATACAAAACAGTTAGTTAACTTGTCCAGTCTTTGAATGTTAAATCTGCAGATGACTCTTTTTATCGTCGGTGATAAGTATCGGTAATATCCAGGTAGTATGAATAGCGATGTACCACCCTGGTTAAGTTTTAATCATTAGTTGTTATCGGTATGTTGCCATACCGTGCCCGCGGTCACGTCCTCAGAAGTTAAAAAGACAAAGTGATTAACAAATCGATTACATTCCGACTATTATGCTGCCTGACATTAACCAATAATGTATTCAAGACAGGGAGATTTTAATGCAGTCGTTTGTTGATTTTTTAAATGGAATAATATGGAGCCCGGTGCTGATATATCTTTGTTTAGGCGCGGGTTTGTTTTACTCCGTGACTACTCGTTTTGTTCAGATCAGGCATTTTAGCGAGATGTGGAGGCTTTTACTCTCAGGTAAGAGTTCCGATAAAGGTATTTCCTCTTTTCAAGCTTTAGCAGTTTCTTTATCGGGACGTGTAGGTACAGGTAATATTGCAGGTGTTGCAGCGGCTATCGGTTTTGGTGGTCCTGGTGCAGTGTTCTGGATGTGGGTTGTTGCTTTCCTGGGGGCTGCGACAGCGTACACAGAATCCGCGCTTGCGCAGATCTACAAAGAAGAAGATGAAGACGGTCAGTTTCGTGGTGGTCCGGCTTATTACATCGAAAAAGCGATGGGCCAGAAGTGGTATGCATGGATTTTTGCCATAGCAACGATCTTCGCCTGTGGTGTACTTTTGCCTGGTGTACAGTCAAACAGTATTGGTAATGCGATAGAAGCTGCATTCGGCACCGGTGAAATGATCGAAACAGCCGTTGGCACGTTTAGTTTTGCCAAGATCGCGACCGGGACGATGATTTCAATTATTCTGGGCTTTATCATTTTCGGTGGTGTTAAGCGTATTGCGAACTTCACCCAGATTGTTGTTCCTTTCATGGCGCTGGCTTATATCATTGTTGCTTTCGTTATTATCCTGCTGAACATCAGTCAGGTTCCGACTGTTTTTGCCCTGATTGTGGGTGATGCCTTTACGCCTATGGCTGGTATGGGAGCTGCCATAGGTTGGGGGGTTAAACGTGGCATTTACTCTAACGAAGCGGGTCAGGGTACGGGTCCTCACGCAGCAGCAGCGGCAGATGTACAACATCCTGCTCAGCAAGGTCTGGTACAGTCGTTCTCAATCTACATTGATACACTGTTGGTGTGTTCGGCAACTGCGTTCATGATTATTATCACTGGCGCTTACAATGTTCATGGCGGTACGGAAGGTGTCTTCCTGGTGCAAAACCTTGCTTCAGAAATCAGTGCCAATGGTCCGCTATTTACCCAGATGGCGATTGAAAGCACGATGCCGGGTATCGGCAAGCCGTTCATTGCATTTGCACTGTTCTTCTTTGCCTTCACTACTATTCTGGCGTATTACTACATTGCGGAAACCAACATTGCTTATATCCGCCGTACGTTTAAAGTGCCGGGCATAATGTTTATCCTGAAAATTGTACTGATGGTGGCTGTTTTCTACGGCACCGTTAAAACCGCAAATCTGGCGTGGGCGATGGGTGATGTTGGTGTTGGCCTGATGGCATGGTTGAACATCGTCGGTATCGTTATTATCTTCTTCATGTCAAAACCGGCACTGATAACGCTGAAAGATTATGAAGCACAGCAAAAAGCCGGTGTGACTGAGTTTACCTTTAATCCTGTTAAGTTAGGGATTAAAAATGCTGACTTTTGGGAGAAGAAATATAACGCTCATGAGAGGCCACAAGCTGGTGACGTCGTTGAAGGTGAGCCGGTTAAGTCGCCAGTTTAACCATGTAATCAACACACTTAGGATCTAACAGTTCAAAGAAAGGGTTAGCCGATGGTTAACCCTTTTTTCAGGCCGCAGAAACGCTGGCTGTTTACGGCAAACGCAGCCGCTATTTGGCCTTTTATAGACAATGAAGAATAGATACGGGTAAAATACGTCCCACTGAAATAGAGTGAAAGCGACAAGTGGGTTATATCGCAATGAAAAACAAATTTGAATTATTGGCACCTGGTGGCGATATTGAGTCTATAAAAGCCGCAATTGTAGCAGGAGCTGATGCGATATACTGTGGTCTGGATAATTTTAACGCCAGAAATCGAGCAACAAATATAACATTTGATAATTTAAATGGCATCGTGAGACTGGCCCATAAAAATAACTGTAAAATTTTCCTAACATTAAACATCATTATATTAGAAAGTGAAATCCCAGCGATTATACGATTACTTAATAAGCTGGTAAATACAAAGATAGATGGTGTAATCGTTCAGGATTTAGGTCTTTTTTATCTGTTAAAAAAACATTTCAAAGATCTGGATGTACATGCATCAACACAGGCTAACACTCATAATGAAGGACAAATTTTCTTTTTAAATAAGCTGACTGCAAGCCGAGTGAATTTATCAAGAGAGTTAAATATTAATGAAATAAAACACTTAGCTCAAGTTGGACATGAAAACAATGTCTTAATGGAAGTATTCGTTCATGGTTCCTATTGCATCGGCTTTTCTGGGCTTTGCTACATAAGCTCTGTCCGTAACGGTAATTCAGGCAATCGTGGTCGTTGTAGCCAGCCGTGTAGGGATAAGTATTTAACGACATCGGTAGGTAAAGACTATCCGCTTAACCTTAAAGATAACTCGGCTTTTTCTGATCTAAAAGAACTTGCTGACGCTGGTGTTTACTCCTTGAAAGTAGAAGGAAGAATTAAAAAATCTCACTATGTCTATACAGTCGTGGATAACTGGAGAAAACAGATCCAAAGCTTCTGTGATAATAATGAGTTACTTAGTGATAACACTGAACTATATAAAGTGTTCAACCGGGACTTTTCAAACTCGTATTTAAAAGGGGATATTAATAAAAACATGTTTATTGATAACCCTCGTGATCATTCAGTGAAGCATTTCTCTGAAGTCTATGGTTGTTCGACAGATGAAAGTGTTCAAGAAGTAAAACAAAAACTTTATGACGACAAAACCGAGATCATCACCACGGTTGCGGAAAAAATAAAAGATTTAAATATCGATAAAATTCCATTGACAATTGGTGTTTCTGGAAAGGTTAATAGTCATCTGAAAATATCGGTGAAGACACCAGACTATTCATTTGATGTGGAATCTGAAAGCAAACTGATCGACGCTGATAAATACACTATAGATTATAACAGTATAGAAAAGAGGCTTAAGACCTTAAGCGATGCTGAATATTGTGTTGTTGCATTAGATATTGAAAATCTTCAGAGTGATCTTTTTGTTCCATTTAAAGAGCTGACGAAAATAAAAGACAGAATTGCATTTCTTCTCAATGGATCAAAAGAACGTGTGGCCCCGGTTGAAATGCCGGTCTTAAAGAAACCAGCATTGCCGAAACCGGATCAGTTAAAGGCCAAGCCGACTCTTTCGGTACTCATTTCTGCTAAAAAAGATGTCGAGCTTTGTAATGCCACGTCAGCGAATATCTATTACCAGCTTCCTGAATCTATTCGCGGTGAATATTCTCAGCTTGTAGAACTTTTTTCAAACAATGAGAGTCTAATTCCTTGGTTCCCTTCGATTTTAATCGGAGAAAACTATACCGCGGCGATAGAATTTCTTGAACAGGTAAAACCAAAGCTCATTGTAACGAACAATACCGGAATCGCTTACAAAGCCTATCAAAATGGAATTAACTGGATAGCCGGGCCATACCTTAACATTACAAACTCTTTCAGTCTTTTATGCATGAAGGAAGAGTTTAACTGTTGTGGTTCATTTATCTCCAATGAAATAAATAAAAAGCAAATAAAACAGATTGTGAGCCCAGCTAACTTCACGCTGCACTACAGTATCTATCACCCGATTTTACTGATGACCAGCAGGCAGTGCTTTTTCCATCAGACGACAGGATGTAAAAAGAAGCATTTTGATGCAAAATGCCTTAAAAAGTGTAAAAAATCCGCATCAATTATTAATTTGAAAGAAGCTTCTTTTGTCATCGATAAGCAAAAGGGTGATCACAATTGCATCTATAGCGATAATAACTTCCTAAACACTGAGATTCTCACAGATTTGCCGGAGATGTTTACGAGTTTCTTTATTGATTTAAGGGATATAACAACTGAAACGTATATCGGGAAAGATAAAGCAAGTGTTATAAGGCTTTTTCAGAACCTCTTAGACGGAAAGTCTGGTTCAAAATCAGAACTTGAGCAAGTTGTTTATCCAACAACGAATGGTCAATATATAAAGGGATTATAATCGGATCCAACAGATAAGCATGTAGCGAAGCGGCCGAAAAAGGCCGCATTTGATGGTATGGCCACAATCAACAAGCAGAGAATCTTGGCATGAACACATTTATCAGCTAACTGTCGACGTGTTTACGCTTTTCCTGTGGCGCTTACTGAAAGTGATTTCACTTTTTACATCTCCCTATCGCGGCAACGCATTTCTTCATCAGGGGTCTTCGCGGTTAATCAACCATCTGGTACAAGCGGCGGGGTCTACCGCCGGTATTGTAGTTTAACACGAGGCGGATTGTCCCTTCCGACTCTATAAACTCTAGATAGCGTCTTGCCGTAATACGGCTGACGTTCATGCGTTCACCAATTTCATCGGCAGAGAAGTTATGTAATTTCTCTGTATGCAAAATTGCTTTCAATGACGCGAGGGTGGTGACATCAATGCCTTTCGGTGTCTGGCGTAATTGTTTTGCAGGCGCTTTACGTAAGATTTGATCGATCTCTCCCTGATCAACGGTAGCAGCACGAGAGAGTTGCTGTTTGTATTGTCTGTAATCGTTCAACGCCTGCTTAACACGAGACATACGAATTGGTTTGACTAAATAGTCGATCACACCCAACTGAACGGCTTTTTCGACCGTGGCCGTTTCTCGTTCAGCCGTTGTCATAATGAAATCACAATCTGCGTGTTGTTCACGTAGATGGCGAATAACATCAATGCCACTGCCATCAGGCAATGTTATATCGACAAAGATTAATGCCGGTTTGTATGCCTCGAATTGTGACAAGGCTTCTGAGCAGGTTTCACTGACGGCCACTACCGTAAAGTCAGGGTGTTGATTGATAGTCGATTCGAGGGTATAGCTTGCCCGAAGATCATCCTCAAGCAGCATTACAGTGGTTTTAGTCATAATTAGCGATTTCATTTTTGTCTAAGTAAATGCTGAACAGCGTAGTGTGTTGCTCTGTCCGTTCCCAATCAACACTTCCGTGAAAGTAATTAACCAGTTGTTTGACCAAGTACAAGCCGATGCCGCTTTGCTCGTCGTTATGCTTTGAGCTTACTCCGAACTCTAAAATGTGTTCTGAAATATCTTCGGGTATGCCTGCACCGCTGTCTTGAATCTCTAAAATGATGTGATGACTGCGATCGCTGAGGTACACATGTACTTCGGGATCGGCTTTATCCCGGTTTTGCCATGCTGCGAGCAGGGCATTATCGATCAGGTTACCCAGCATAGTAACGAGTTTTTCCGAGATATTCTTCTCATAACTTGATAGGTTGGTATCTACATCAATAGTGTACTTTACGCCAATCTCTGATGCCTTATTGAATTTTGCCAGCAATAAACCGGCGACGGCACTGTCTGCTACTGACAGCACGATGTTACGGATAATGGATTGATAGCGGTCAGTTTCTTGTTGGATAAAATCAACCGCTTCATCGTACTTACCGATTTGCAGCATGCCTGAAAGTACATTGAGCTTATTGGAATACTCGTGTGTTTTGCTGCGAAGCAACTCCGCGTAATTTTTCAGGTAGGTGACTTCGTGTTCAAGCTCGCTGTGAGCAAGATCGGGGTATAAGACGATAGCATGCCCCAGCAGACCTTTAGCGGTGTTGATTGGATAGACGTTGGCTTTGTATTTCAACTTGCCAATACTGAGTTCTCCTTGGTGGAATACCCCCTGATTAGTGAGAACCAGATGACTTAACTGTGTTGAATAGCGTGACAGTGGGTGATTCACATAGTCGTAGCGGTCGAGTATTCCCATAGAAAGCATCTTGATTGCACTGTTATTAATCGTGGCTATATTCATGTGACTATCGACCGCAATAATGGCGTCACGAATACTGTCAAGTACCATTTCATGTTCGCGGAACTTGTTCACGATAAACTCCGGCTCATAGTCGAGGAAGGTGCGTTTCATCTTGAACACGAACGAGACTGTGGTACCGATACCAAGCAGATAGACGATGCCGATAAGCAGACCGATGTGACCATATTGCTGTAATAAAATATCGAATGTTTTCTCGGATAAATAACCAATACAGATTGCGCCGATGACTTTCCCGTCTAAATAAATAGGGGAAAAGTTACGGATAGCTTTGCCCAGCGATCCTGATGCGACACTACTGTATTCGTTACCGCTCTCCAGCGCCGGATAAATGTCATCACCGATAAAATGCTTGCCGAGTTTATCGAGAGTCGGGTGGCTTAAACGCATGGCATTTTTATCGACGACCACAATAAAGGAGGCATCGGTACGGGCCCGGATATCTTCCATATAGTTTTGCAGGTCGTAATTTTGTTGCTTATTTTTGGCATCAACAGCACGGATAACCATCGGGTCGTGGGCGATCACGCGCGCCAGCTCCAACCCCCTTGCCGCAATGCCTTTCTGATACGAGTTTTGCAGTAAAAAAAAGATAGCGGTGGTTACAACGATAACAATAGCAGAGGTGGTAGCAACGGTGATTAAGGCCAGATAGCTCTTAAGTTTCATGACAGGCCTCAGAATAGCAGCGCTCGTGAAGAGGCAGTATAGCGGGCTCGCTGCCGGAAGTAATGTGTGCTGAATCAGAAATAATGACGTTCAGACCACTTAATGTACGGTACGCCTGATCAAGCTGCCGTGTACAAAAGTTACAAAAGCCAAAGATAGTTACATTAATGGGGCTCTCAATAATCCCATCAATAAGTGTTGTTAGACTGCAGGCATAATTTTAATGCCCCTACGCCTAATAGAGGAATAGTGTCTGTACTGGCTGTTATTTTTGTAATTATGATTTTAAGGATGAAAAAATGTTTTATATTCATATGATGCTGCTGCTCGCTGTCATATTTATCGGAATCCGACACGGCGGCATAGCTTTTGGGCTTCTCGGTGGATTGGGAGTCTCGGTCTTAGCGTTCGTTTTTGGTGTTGCACCTGGCACGCCCCCCATCGGTGTGATGTTGATTATCTTAGCCGTAGTCTCAGCTTCTGCCACCTTGGAAGCGACGGGCGGTTTAAAGCTTTTGGTCAAATACGCAGAAAAAATGCTGCGTAAGCACCCTAATAAAATTGTTTTTCTTGGTCCGCTTAGCACTTATGCATTAACGGTTCTTGTTGGTACAGGCCACTCTGTTTATCCTCTTCTTCCTGTTATTTACGATGTAGCCTACAAAAAAGGGATCCGCCCGGAACGCCCGATGGCGATGGCATCGGTTGCATCACAGATGGGGATTACAGCCAGTCCAATTGCTGCGGCCGCAGCAGTGGTTATGGCCACTGCCGTTGATAATAATCTTGATATAGGCTTGCTCGATGTACTTACGGTGACGATTCCTGCCACTTTGGCCGGTTTGCTCGTTGCCTGTACCTGGAGCCTTCGTCGAGGCAAAGATCTCGACAAAGATCCCGAGTTCAAAGAGCGCTGTCAAGACGAGGAGTTCCGAAAGGAGCTAATCGATAACGATGCGGAAACGGAAGAGGGTTCAACCGAAGATAAAAAGGCGAAAACCGGATTAACTGTCTTCGTTCTGGGTATTGTCTCGGTTATTTTTGTCGCGATGTTTGGTAAAGATCTCGGCTTGCTTCCTGACGGCGTTAAAATGTCTGTCGCCATACAGTTCTTAATGCTGTCGGTTGGCGCAATCATTTTGTTAATTACGAAAGTCCAGCCCAAGAAAATTGTCACCAGTCACGTGTTTATTGCGGGTATGACTGCCGTTATTATCATCTTTGGTATTGCCTGGATGAGTGACACGATTATTAGCTATCACAAGCCTTACTTAATAGAGATGGTACGCGATATCGTTAACCTTCACCCGTGGACATTTGCCATCGCGATGTTCGTGGTCTCTATTTTCTTGAAGAGCCAGGCTGCAGTACTGACCATCATGCTGCCACTGGGCTTTTCTCTCGGGATACCCGCTGAAGTTATCATCGGTGTATTGCCGGCGTGCTACGCCTATTTCTTCTTCCCGTTCTACCCAAGTGATCTGGCGGCAATTACCTTCGACCGCTCGGGCACAACCAGAATCGGTAAGTATATTTTGAATCACAGCTTTATTATTCCAGGCTTTATCGGGGTAACGACGGCTACAGTTGTCGGCTACTTCCTGTCAATCGCGATTAATTAATCGTGGATAAACCTATGCCGTGAATGACGAAGCGGCCTTCATTTGAAGGCCGCTTTTTTTATACTCGCATCCAGAAACTCGCTTCTGGAATCTTACTCTTAAGCCATTTTCTCTGTCGGCTTCCAGCGTGCAAGTTCGGCCGGCAGTCTGATGCCTTGTGAAGCCAGCAGGTTGATCCGTGCAAGATAGGCGGCACCGTGCATCAGGTGCTTGGCGAGATCGACGGCACGACGATCCTGATAGTTATCAAGGTAACTGCCTTTTGCCCAGGCGTTGAATGCGCCCAGTGCAGGGCCGGCCCAGATTTGATAATCCATCTCGCGGCCTGCTTCACCGGTGTTTGACCAGCGGCTTGAAAGGCCAAGATACCAGCGGAAGATCAATGCCATCTTACGTTTTGGATTGCCTTCGGCACGAGCGATTTGCTTTGGATCGCGCTCGTTAAAGTGAGCCACCGTACCGGCCCAGATCTCATCAAGGGTCGAGCGGAAAACCTGAGTTTCCAGCTTATGGCGCTCATCGGCAGGGATCGCTTCGATAGAATCGTAACGGGTGTAGATGTCATACAGCTTGTTGGCACGCATCGGGAATAAGGTGCCGCGTTTAACCACCTGCAGCTTCACGCCCATTTCGAACATATCGGCAGCCGGTGCCATGGCGACATCGGCCATTTCTGTTGTCGCAAGCAGTTTACGCGTGTGCTCACTCGCGCCCGCTTCGATACAAGCCTGGTTGATAGAGCCTGTGACGATATAAGCAGCCCCCATGTTAAACGCTGCCAGTGCCGCATCAGGGGTACCGATACCGCCACCCGAACCCACGCGTAGCGGAGTTTTAAACTGGTATTGAGCCTGGATTTCTTCTTTCAGAGCCAGGATCGTCGGCAGAAGCGTTACCAGCGGGCGGTTATCGGTATGACCGCCTGAATCGGCTTCAGCGGTTATATCGTCAGCCATTGGTACGAGCTGAGCCAGTTCCATTTGTTCAGCAGTAATACGGCCTTCATTGACCAGAGCCTGAAGGAGCTTCGCCGGAGCCGGTTCCATAAATTTACGGGCAACTTCGGTACGGCTGACTTTCGCAATCACCTTGTTGGCAATTTGGATTTCACCTTTTGCATCACGGCTCAGACCTGCGGCACGGTATTGCACGATTTGCGGGGTAAGACCTAAGAAGGCAGATGCTTCAACAGTACGTACTTTATGTTTCAGGAACAGCTCAACACTGCCACGCTCCAGTGCGGGCTCGCTCGGGCTGTGGATCAGGTTAAAGGCATAAGGGCCGTTCGGCAGTGCAGCCTGAATACGGTTAATTGCTTGTTCCACCCGTGACGGGATCAGGCCTGCAGCACCAAATGAACAGAGGATCCCCGCCTGGCCCAGCGCAATAACCAGTTCTTCTGAAGATATCCCATTGGCCATCGCACCGGCATAGTAAGCGTATTTCACGCCATGAACACGGCGGAAGTCACTGTCACCTAAGCTTTGGGTGCCAAGGGCCGGCGCAAAAGCGCTGACCGGATGGGTGTTAGCAGCACTGGCGCTTTCGCCAGAAACCAGTTCGGCCTGCTGACTGATCCCCAGACCTTGTTCCGGGTGATTAACCAGATAGCAGCCCCGGCTAAGATCTTTCAATATCTTCGCGATTGAGCCTGTGTCGAAGTGAATAGCATTTTCTCCAACCTGCCACGGCCACGGTGATAGCTTTTCGTTATTTATGGTTGTTTGCATTGTCATATTGTTTATTCCTAACTCAAGCTTCTTCAATACAGATAGCGATGTCTTTCACTTCGTAAATACGCAGGCCGTCTTTACTTAGGTTGGCGTCACCAATGATGATCTTCTTACCGTCTTCATCTTTAATCGCGGTGATATGGACATCCAGTGACATTTGCTTGTTAAGCGGGTTGATCTGACCGCGATATTTCCATTTCACTTCTGACTGGATCTGGCCAAATTTCGGTGAACGGAATCCGGCACCCAAATCTTTGTTCAGGGCGTAGGTTTGCATCAGCTCGATAATCGCTTCAACACCTAATGATCCCGGCATAACCGGATCTTGATGGAAGTGGAACTGGAAGAACCAGTCACTCGGGTCGATAGTACGCTCGGCATACAAGTAACCTAAGCTAGCTTTACCGCCATCGCTGGTGATATCCACTTTGTCGATGAAGTTCAGGCGACCGCCGGCTAGCTGGTAGTGTGGTTGTACTTCGCCAGCAGCTGAAAGCGGCGCGTTGAAGTAACGGCTTTCTTTATCCAGCAGGTTGATGCTCACATCTGGCGTACGGTTGTTTTCGATGTGCCATGGTTGCGTCACTTTACCGTTATCCAGCCCCAGTTGATCTTTCAGTGCTGCGCCTTTGAAGTAACCAAATACCGCTTTACCTTCATAGAAAGGTATACCGTCAGTACTTAGCTCAAAGCTGAAGCTTTGCACGATGTTGGTACCCATCATGACCGTTGAAAGCAGGCGAGAGTCGTTAACGATAGTTTTGCCGCGTAAGTCGACATTGCGCAGCATTTTGCCGCTGCCATCCAGGTTACGGAAAAACAGCTCTTGTCCCGGGAAGCCCAAGGTCGTGCCCATGTAGCCAGAAATGAAGCCGTTTGGCTGCAGTGAGATCTCCATTAATACCGAGTAAGGCATCAGTGCCTGATGGCTGTTTTCGTCAAAGTACCAGGCATTTTCAGGGACTTCGTATTCAGCAATACATGACGATGGTGTTTTGAAATCACCACGGGTACCGTTCACTTCAATGACACGGGTAGTCAGCTGCAGATCACCACACGGGGTACGTGGCGGGATCATGCCGCGATAGATTGAGAAGTCAGGGCCGAAACATTTTTCGATGTCACCGGTTGCAAACTCAAACATGTGGTACGGCGTGAACGGTACCGTGTCTGGCGTGCGGTTCGGGTAATCAGGTGTCATTGGTGCTTCAACGTGCTGAAGCGGAATAACACCTTTGTTCGGTGCTGTGTTCAAATCTGCAATTTGTGCCATCAGCGGCGCATTGGCAGAAGCTTGTTGCTGAACGGCTGGCTTTTGACGAATTTCTTGAGTAACAGCGTCTTGAACAACTGCTGTTTGAACAGGCGCAAAAGTCGTTTGCTGTACATCAGCCTCGGTGGCTTCAATGTAGCGGGTACATTCTGTTTCTTCTTTGATCATTACACCCAGGTTCTGGAAATCAACCACGACTTTGCCATTAAGCAAGATATCGATATTTGCTTTCGCGTAAGGACGCGGGCTCAGACCAATTTCAGTTACTTCCATACGGTAGATCAGTACAGCAGATTGTGGCAGAACCTGACCGCGGCAACGTACTTGCTGTGGTGCATTTTCAAGCGGCTGGAAACGGCCATTCTGTACTTGTGTATGCATACCCAGGTACATCATGTAGAACTGAAGCAACTGGCCACAGCCTTCCGCCATCAATGAGCCAGCCATTACTGAGTCATCTTTGAAGTGGCAAGGGAAGTACCAGTGATCCGCTTCTAGTTGCTTGTGACCTTCAATCAGACCAAGCCCCCATGTACCACCTTGCGGATCTACATGACTGACTTGCTCGATCATCATGAATTTTTCTGAGCTGAAACACAGTGAAGGCTGTGCACGATCTGAAACATGACTGTCACCGAAGCAACCCGCAATATTGGCGCTAAGCAGATTATGCAGTGTCTGGTAATCGAACTGGGTCTTCTGGCAGTGCAGAAGGGGGTTAAAGCGCTGCTTAACCGCCAGGTTTCTGGCTTTAATTTCGTCTTCGGTGCGGATGACACCTTTACCGTCGGCAAGCTCTTCGTCAGTAAAGAAGCCAGCACAACCGTTGTCCATTTTCAGGATCATCTTATCGCCGACGAAGCATTCGTAAGAGAAGAAGAACAGTAAGGTATCGCCGTTGCGGGCAAAGTTGTTGATCGAAATATCGTAGCGCAATGTATCGCCACCACGAGGCAGGTCGCCCAGGAAGGTGAGGGTACAATCAAGCAGACGGTAAACACGCTCGCCTTTGTTTTCAAAGTCGATACCCAGATAGCTGATCAGCATCAGGTCGCACTGGCCTGATTCTACAGCAACGGCCCACGGGATCTGACCGTCTACCAGGTACGGTGCATCGACAGGAATATCGTATTCTGTGGTCATGGTACTTGGTTTGTACTCAAGCATGGTGGCATCAAGCTTGGTGACGCGCGATACCAGCAAGTAGTCTGTGGTTGGCAGCCTTACACGACGAGAGTAGTTATCGATAATCGCGTAATCCGGACCAAACACATTGGCGATATCGCCTTCAGCGTATTCCACTAGGTCGTCGTAATCCCAGATACAAGGCTTACGTACAGGTTTAGCGATCGGCGTTGCCATTACATTCTGTGATGGTGTCGCGACTGCTGGCTGGTGATGAATGACCTGACCGGTTGCCGCGCCCATTTGCGCGGTGACTTCGTTAAGCTGCGCCTTTAGCAGGGCATCAGCCATCTTCAGCCCTTGCTCTCGGTTTTGCAGAAAGGCTTGATGTACCTGTTGTGCCAGCAGCTGATTTTCAGCAAATGAAGGGCTCTGGAATGAAGTTAAATCATGCTGGTTTTTAGCGGATAGGACCTTTGTCATATTGCGTTGAATACCTGTAATCGGCGTCTGGTCTGATGTTGCCAGAATCGGGGATACTGATGGAGTTGCAGCGGCTTGCGCGATTGTTTTAGCCTGTGTCTGTACACGCGGCTTCGCGTTAGCGACTTTCTGCTGGATCTGCTGAAGTTCAGGCAGATCCGTTGCCACGATATGTTGATAGATATCACGGCCACCGAGGGTAACTTGCTTGATCAGCTGACGCTTTGAATCTGCCGGCAGTTCACTCTCAAGACGTACTTGAAGCGACGATCTCTCTGTGGCGGACTGCGTTAGCAACAGTTGTGAACACTGATTTTCACTGACGTTGGCGACAATGGCGGCTTTGCTATCAAAGTCAGATGCTGTCTGATTAAGGCTTAACAAGCCATGAAGCATGCTCGCCATACCTGATGCGGCATAACAGTGTCCTAAACGTTGATTCGCCTGAGTTTGCGAAGCACGAGCCAGCGGGAACTGCACAGTGTCTGTGCTTTCTGGTGCCTGGTTTAGCTCCAATAAACTAACGTTATTGGCAGCAATACCAGTCTGCGACAGTAAGCGATCAGTGACTAAACGACTTTTACTGGTTGCACTAAAGCCTAGTGCACTGATTTCGCCATAGCTTGCACTATTGCTTGTGTTTTGGCTCCGCTGCGTTTCTTTGTCGACCAGAACAATGGCACCGGCACCTTCACCCACGTTCCAGCCACTATCTTGCGAGTTAGCAGCAACGGGTGTGATGCTGTTTTTCAGAATAACCTGTTCAGCACTGCCGCTCAGATCGACGGCGGCAATAACCACCGCATCCAGTGATTCCTGCGCCATCATATTCTGTGCGACATCGATACAACGTGCGACCGATTGTTCAGCGGCAGAAATCGTAAAGGCCGGACCGTTGAAGTCCCACAGCGAGGCAATGCGAGATGCCATGATATTACCGATGAAGCTGGTGTACTGGTTCAGCTTGGCAGCATCAAGCACACTGTCCATTGCAATGGCTTCAAGTGCCTGGTATTCGCTATCACTCAACGCTACACCCATGTTGCTCAGACTGTCGGCAAGTTGGGTATGTAAGTTAACGCGGCCACGGAACTGGTGCATTTCAAGCTCGGTTTCCATTGCAACCAGAACGGCAACTTTCTGCCCTACTTCAAGCTTGGCATCCCGGATCGCTTCATCTGCGACTTTCATCAGTAAAAGCTGCTGAGAAATCAGGCGGTCATCTTCATTCGGCGGTACTTTAAAGCGTAAGAAATCCAGCTCGAACTGATCAATGTACGCACCGTGCGGCACGGTATGTAAGCCAAATTGGCTCAGTAGTTCCGGGTGTTGATCTAAGCCCTTCCAGCGTTTCTTCGGCAGTGCAACGAAAGCATCAGCCCCGGTTTCAATCGCATGATTAAGCGCATTGATGGTTTTTAACGAACCAAAGTGGGACGCTAAACCGGTGATTTTCAGATGAGGCGGTGATGCCGGTTCGCCAGAGGCTTGAGCGACTGGTTTTGCGGGCGAATCTTTCCATGCTTCTAACAACAGGTGAGCGTTACAGCCTCCGAAACCAAATACCGACACACCAGCGCGTCGCTCAGGGTTACCTGCTTTATCCGGCCATGGCTGAACCTGGGTTGGCAACGTGTGCGAACCGAACAAGCCGTCAGGTGAAGAGAGCGGGGTTGAGAGGTTGATACTCGGTGGCAGTACACCTTCTTTCATTGCGAAGATCATCTTCATGATCCCCGGCATGCCTGCCGCCGTCAGCAGGTGACCTAAGTTGGATTTTGCCGAACCAATTAATGGTGCTTGTGTGCCGTTCAGCTTGCCAGTAAAAAAGCGCTCCATCGACGTCATTTCGACTTTGTCACCCAGCGGCGTACCTGTCGCGTGACATTCAATGACTTCGATACTTTCTGGTGACAGGTCGGTAGCTTCATAAGCCCGTTCGAAAGCTTGTACCTGTCCCTTGCTGTTCGGGCTTAGGACAAACTGACCTCGGCCATCATTCGATAAACCAATGCCACTGACAACCGCATAGATATGGTCGCCATCGCGCTCTGCATCTTCAAGGCGTTTTAGCACTAACACCCCAGCGCCTTCGCCGGCAAACAGACCTTTACTGTTGGTATCGAATGGCACCGATACACCGTGATCCGGGTAGGCGTGGAAGATTGAAAAACCCATATTGATGAAGAAAGGGTCGGCACCCGAAACAGCGCCAGCCAGCATCATATCGGCTTTGCCTGTGCTCAGATAATCACAAGCTAATTTCAGGGAATAGACCGAGCTGGCACATGCAGCATCAAGGCTTAACTGCGCGCTACCAAGGCCCAGAGCATCGGCAACCAGCTTAGAAGCATTATGCGCCGCCGCACCATTGGCCGGGTTCAGGCTTACCGCGTGATCGTTCGATGGGCTTAATGAAAAGTGGTTATTCGCCAGTTTCGTTTGTAGTGCCTTCTCTACCGCCGAGTGGTAAAGCGGCAGGAACAGATCATTAGAACGCGTTGTCGGGAACGAAAGGGCACCCATGATCACGCCGGTACGCTCAAGTACTGCAGCATCTAACGGGATACCCGCATCGGCTAATGCTTTGCGGCTGGTGTCTAGCGCCCAAAGAAAACTTTCATCTAAGCCGACAAATTTTTCAGCAGGTAAACGGTAACCGCTGGCATCAAACGTGAAGTTCTGGATGTAGCCGCCTTTATCACAGTAAAAGCGGTCTGATTCGCCTTGCTGGCCCTGGTAGGCGTCAGGATTGGCGCCTAATTTTTCAGGGCTTAACACGCTGCGGGAATCTTTTTTGTCCAGCAGGTTTTGCCAGAAAGCCTTCGGCGTATCCGCATCAGGATACTGGTTGGCTAAACCAACAATGGCGATTTTTGTTTGCGTACGAGAACTCATACTGGCTCTCCTTTTAAAGTTATCTCTGGTGTCGACGCCTTCACTTGATGTTGTTCCAGCCCCTTCAGAAGGGGATCAAGTGACAGAGGAACCTGGTGGCTGATTAACTGACCGATACATTTGAGCAAGGTGAGAATATCGTCGCCGCCCTTGGCGTTGGCCGCGACAGTACAGCTTTCGGTCGTCACATGATCGGCGCGATTAATTTTATCGATCAAGGTGCAGGTTTGTCTGTCTGCACCAATCTCAACAAACAGACGGGCACCTTGTTCACGCGCACTACGGATCAACGCGGTAAAGTCAAGCGTCGAGCAGAACGTATCGGCAATCGAATCGGCAATACTCTGGCTATCAATATTAACAAGAGTATTATGACCAGCGGCGGCACTGATAAAGCGAATATGCTCAGGTAGCGCTTCACACAAAGGCTGGTTATAAAACTCAGTCACTTGCCGGTGTTGGCTTAATGCCGGCGTGGTGTGCATGGCAGTTACCCGGTTGGCTGCAATACCGCGTTTACCGAGTTTCTTGAGCAGGGCCCGGCAGTCATTTTCACAACCGGCCAGTACGCAAGTATCACCTTGAATAATCGCAAGATAAGCGTGCGGGAACTCAGGAAGCAGTGCTTCAATGGCTGCTGGTTCACTGCGAACCACAAAGCTGTTCCAGGTGATTTCGTCACCGTCGCTTAACTGCCAGGCTTCACGTACTGCTGTTAATTCACCTGAGATAGCGGTGGTAAATATCGGGCTGGTTTGAGTCATTTCAATTAATGCGTGAGGATTTTTCCAGACGCCTAAACTTGCCCACATCGATGCTTCGCCTTTGGAGTAACCCAATGCGAAATCCGGTTTAACCGCGAATTCTTCGCACAATAGCTGGGTTAACAGGTAACTGCTGCCCACACCGGCAATGGCGAGTTCGCTCAAACTCATCTCGGCAGCAATGTCGCCGTATGTCTTCTCGGCTTGCAGCATCTCTTTGAGATTGCCTTCTCGTTCAAGGCGAGCGAAAAGCTCGGGGAAATACTGATGAAATTGGCGGAACATACCAGGGTAAACGGTACCAACACCCGGATACACAAAAGCTACGCCGCCTTTGCTGTTGGGTGCCGGTGAAAAACTGCTACCTGCGGGTGTTTTATAATGACTTTTCTCAGCCATTATTTTTGGCAGAGCATGACTAATCGCGGTAATTTCCTGCTCAATAGCGGCGACGGAAGCACCTTGCAATACGATGGCAGGCAGCGACGGAGACGTTGAAGCATCAGCCTGAAACTGTCTCAGATTTGCAGCCATCAACTCAATCAGTGAATACGAATCATCTGAGAGTTTATTCAAGCGTGTTGTTAACTGTGCCAGCTGAGTTGATAACACTGCTTCATTATGACCGGTTATGACAAAGAAAAGTCGAGACGCTGAGAGCAGTGATTGAGCTGTTTGTAGCCCAGTTGCTTGCGTTAATACCAAGCTGCTTGTGCATACATCTGCATTGAACGTTAAACTCGTTACACGAGCTTGGTGCGGCTCAGTAAACCAGTAATGGCTGATGTTATCTTTATCAGAGCGAGTGTTAAGCGTGCGACTGGCAAGAGCTTCAACCATTTGGTACAACGCAGAAAATTTTTGCTCTGCAGTGAGTGCATCAAAAGTCTGTTGGTTGCTTAAACTGGCTTCCTGGCGACGTGATTGAGCCAGCGCTTCTTCTATGCAGTCAACAGTTCTATGTGCTGAACTGGCACTAAAACCAGACAAGTAGGCATGAGGATGAATTTTGTTTTGTGCTGCCGTTAAACCCGCAAGCATCAATAACTTTGATTGTGCTTCACCGTGTTCGCCATTTACGCAAAATTGAACGACATTGCCTTGGCTGATTACTTGAATAGCGGTTTGAAGGGCTGTTTCAAAATTATCACCGACTGAGATGATTTCAACGGGTGGTAATGTAGAAAAGCAATCGGCAGAAAGCCCAGCAGCATGCGCTGGCTGGGCTAAAAGAGCGATGCGCAACGGCATCGCTTTATTAGAAGAGTCGGCCACTATGACAGAAGCTCCTTTTCTGGCTCAGACTTCACCAAAAATGCCTCGTTTAGGCCTTTGCTGATCGTTACTTTTGCGCCATTCATTACGGCACTTAAACGACCATCTTGATGGTAAAGCGAGATGTTAGCTTGTAGTGAACGCGAAGTATGTTTAATCACTTCTAGTTCTAACCAACCCTTGTCACCCGCTTGCATGGGTTCATAAGAAACAAATTCACCAATCGCAGAAGGCAGGCTGGCTGCGCCGTACTTCAATCTTGCCCAAACCAGCATGGCCTGTAGCAAGTAGTCTTCAGCAAAAGGCTGGCAACCGCCCGTATGCTGAGTCGGTACAAAAGCACCACAGTCGGCATCAGTAATGGTTGGCAGCTGGCACTGTGCCAGTAAACCTGCGTCATCAAAACGTTCAACCGTCTGGATACCTTGCAGCCTTGGACCATGGAACAGGGTGCCATTACTGTACAACGCATCAGCCGTTGTGACGGGGTTGTTTGAACCCGCCGCAAAGGTTTTAGCCGGTGCAGGTTCAACCGAACCAGCGGTGTGTTCTAAGACCAACATTGCTTGATACTGTGGTCGACCCTGGCAGCTGATCAATGCGTTGATTTGATCGTCAGCTTTAGTTTCAGGTGTCAGTGTCAACGTCAGTATTTGCACCTCATCGGTATCAAAAATTACGCCTTTAAGCAGTTTGTAGTTGCGAACGCTGACGTTCGCCCCTACCAGTTGTTCTGCTGTTTCACGCATCCATTGGATGGCACACACTGTCGGTAACACGGGGTTACCGGCAATGCAGTGGTCCTTGAGGAAAGGCATCGCCTTTGGGTCAAGGTCTCGTGTCACAGTGATGCTTTTATTCAGCGGACTCTTTGCTACCAGCACAGACTCCGCATCAGGCTTTTTTACAGCGTTTTCCTTGTTCTCTGAACCTTGCATGCTCGTACCTACAAGCAGTTGAATACCTGTTTCACTCAGAATCTGCGAGCTGAAAAGCTCAGCGCCAGCTTGTAGAGGGATCACGTACACACCACGGTCGGTGAACATTTTCTTAAGCGCCGGATTAACCATGCCGCCATCCCACGGTCCCCAGTTGAAGCTCATTACTTTCGCTTCAGGGTAACGAGCCGAGAACTGAAGTGCTGCTTTGTTCAGGATGTCATTAGACATCGCGTAATCGCTCTGGCCTTTGTTGCCGTAGAATCCTGCCGCAGAAGAGAACATCGCTAACAGTTTCAGCTTGCTGCTATCTAATGCATTGAGTACCGCTTCAAGACCGCCAACTTTGGTTCCGTAAACGAGGTTCAGCTCATCCAGTGTTTTGTCTTGAATATGTCGGTCAGCCAGTACGCCAGCGCCGTGGATCAGGCCGGTGATATCACTGAACTGAGACAATGTTTTAGTCACAGATCCACTGTCTGATACATCAAGGCTCAGGTACTCAGCGCTTGCGCCAACATTGGTAAAGGCTTGTAGGGCACTGTTGATTTCAAAGCTGCTTAAAACAGGCTTAAGCAATGCATCCACTTTCTTCGGTGTTGGTTTATCACCCGAGGCCTGAAGGTTAGCAATAGCAGCCACTTTCAGTTCGCTCTCCTGCTTGCCTTGTGCCCATTTCGGCAGTTCGCTCGCCGTGATGTGCTTACTACGACCTGCAAGGATGAAGTGTGACCGGCACTTTTTAGCCAGTGTCAGTGCACATTCAAACGTGACGCCTTTTGCGCCGCCCGTTACCAGAACCTTATCGGATGTGGTGAGCTTTGCCGCAACATTTTTCGTCTGAGCTGTACCTGCTTCTGTAGCAATTAGCGTTGAACGTCCAGATTCGCCCTTTTGGGGTTCACAAAGCCCGATCTCAACCGTGTGAGTATTGATATCAAATAGCTCAGCAGTGACGGCTTCTGCCAGATGGCGAGCATCAAGAGCAGGTGCAACATCCAAAGCACGACAGAACACGTTCGACCATTCGTGACTTAACGTTTTAGTCAAACCGGACAGTGCCGCCTGGTTTAGTTCAGCATTAACTAGCTGCTCGGTATCAAGGTAGCCAAAGCCACCATCAATACGGCTGACAGTGAAGAAGCTACGACGGCTTGATGCTGATGCCGTGTTTAACTGATCGTGAAGCAATTTAGCGAACAAGAACGCAATTGAAATGCTTGATTTCGCATCGGCATTCAATGCAATGTCTGCATTGTCAGATTGCATGTCAGTTGCAAGAGGTTGCAGGTGAATGAACCCGCCAATCGCTTTGTGCGCGCTTTCAATCTCAGCAATAACAGCTTTCACGCCAGTTTCATCAACACTTGCTAGCGGGTAGCTGGTGATTTCGCTGTTCAGTGGTGAAGCGGCAGATAGAGGACTACGTACAACGGCGACTTGAAGGCCGTGAGCACTTAGTTTTTCTGCCAGAACGCCGGCATTATGACCATCATCGGTGATCACGATACATGCGTCTTTGGAAAAACAGTCAGCTAATTTATCTACCGCTGGTAACTTTTTTAGCGCCACCTCGCTGTGAGGAGGAAGTTCTACCGTTGCAGTTTCGACCACGTTTTCAGGAGCAGCTTCAACGACTGGAGCCGCTGTTGCAGATGACGTGCCTGCTAGTTTGCTTTGCATGTAAGTAACGATTTCGCCCAGTGTACGACACTCAGCCAAATCTTCAGGATTCAGTTCAGGTAAGCCAGGTAGCTGGTCTTGAACGGTACCCAGAATTTCAACCCGCTTGATAGAATCGATACCTAAGTCCGCTTCCATATCCATGGCAAGATCGAGCATTTCAGCCGGGTAGCCGGTTTTGTCTGCAACGACATCTAACATGGTGCTTTGCACGTGTGCAGCATCGAGGCCACTTGCCGCAGGTGCTGGTGTGGTTTCAACCGCAATGACCGGTGCTGCAGGCAGCTTGCTGTTCATGTAGTCAACGATTTCACTCAGTGTACGACACTCAGCCAAATCTTCAGGATTCAGTTCAGGTAAACCTGGCAGCTGATCTTGAACCGTGCCGAGAATTTCAACCCGCTTGATGGAATCGATACCTAAGTCCGCTTCCATATCCATGGCAAGATCAAGCATTTCAGCCGGGTAGCCGGTTTTGTCAGCAACAACGTCAAGCATAGTGCGTTGAACTTGTGCAGCGTCCAGACCGCTTGATGCAGGAGACGATACCGCCGCCGAAGCTGCAGATACTGTTGCTGCAGGCAACTTGCTGTTCATGTAATCAACGATTTCGCCGAGTGTACGACACTCAGCCAAATCTTCAGGATTCAGTTCAGGTAAACCTGGCAGCTGATCTTGAACCGTGCCGAGAATTTCAACCCGCTTGATGGAATCGATACCTAAGTCCGCTTCCATATCCATCGCCAAATCAAGCATTTCTGTCGGGTAGCCGGTTTTGTCTGCAACCACTTCCAACATGGTGTTCTGAACTTGCACAGCGTCTAAGCCGCTTGTTGCTGCTGGTACCGCTGCGGCAACTGGAGCAACGACAGATACTGTCACTGCAGGCAGTTTGCTGTTCATATAGCTGACGATTTCGCCCAGTGTACGACACTCAGCCAGATCTTCAGGATTCAGTTCAGGCAGAGTAGGGAGCTGGTCTTGAACCGTACCCAGGATCTCAACGCGCTTAATGGAATCGATGCCTAAATCGGCTTCCATATCCATTTCCAGATCCAGCATTTCTGTTGGGTAGCCCGTCTTGTCCGCAACAACGTCAAGCATGGTGCTTTGAACTTGAGCCGCATCTAAACCGTTAGAGCTTGCTGCTGGTGTGATAACTGGGGCAGCTTCAGCAACAACAGGCGCAGGTTGAGCACCTAGCTTGCTGTTCATGTAAGTGACGATTTCGCCAAGCGTACGGCATTCGGCTAAATCTTCAGGGCTGAGTTCTGGCAGGTTAGGCATTTGATCCTGAACCGTCCCTAGAATTTCAACGCGCTTGATGGAATCGATACCTAAATCGGCTTCCATGTCCATTTCCAGATCCAGCATTTCGGTAGGGTAGCCCGTTTTCTCAGCAACCACTTCCAGCATCACTTTTTCAGCATCGGCTGTTTGTACCGGAGGAGCTGGTGCAACAGTTGGAGCCGGAGCTTGTACCGGAGCAACTGCCTTCACTGGTGCAACAGCAGGCGCTGCTTGTTGAACCGGTGCCGTAGCAACAGTCTGCATTGCTACGGCTTGAACTGGTGCTACTGGTTGAGCCGTCACTGTTGGTGCAATCGTTGATTGCGGAGCTGATGTTGTCAGTGTGGAGATAACCGCCTGTGACGTCAGCATACCCAACGCAGAGTTGTTGCTGTTCGCTTGAAGCTCAAGGTAATGTGCGTGAGCTTTCAGGGTCTCAGCCTGATGCTGGTGGAACATTTCCATTGAACGTTGCAGGCTATCTGGAATAGCGATACCAGACGCAGCCATTTTGGCTTGTTCTGTCATTAACGTAGTGAAAGTGTCGCCGTATTGCTGCGGGATCGCGAGGAACTGCTGATGAAGCTCTGCCGCTTGTTGTTGAGCAGCAAAAAATGCATGCAGTGACGCATCACCGACAGGAAGTTGTGCTGTTGTTGCCTGTGCAGTTGTAACGGCTTGACGAGGCTCTTGAGCGACAGCTTGAGTAACAACTTGTGTTGCTTCTGGAGCAGTAGCTTGCGCGCTAGCAGCTACAGGCACTTCGCGGATTTCGGTTTTAATCACTTCTTTTTCCACAATCTTCTCAACGACTTTTTCAACGATTTCAGTTTGCTTGCTGACGGTGCCCGTTTCTAATGACTTAGCCATTTTTGCTCGGGTCGAAGCACTGATGTAGTTCGTTGCATTCAGTTTGATATTCATTGGTGATGCAGCAGCAGGCTGGGCGATATCGGCCTGATACGGGTCGATATTGCCTAGCGAGATCCCCGCAACGGCCAGCTGTACCGATGCCAGACGCAGTTGCTGATCACTGTCGCCTTTAGGGTTCGGGTTGATACTGATCGTACAAAGCTCATCGGCTTTATCAGTTAGCGTTTTTTCAACCAGTTTCTGCAGAATATTCTTAGGTCCGAATTCTACAAAGACACGTGCGCCGGCGTCGTACATTGCTTCAAGCTGAGTGCTGAAACGTACTGACTGTAGCATGTGCTGTTTAAACGCTTTCTTAATGACTTTGCCGTCATTCTTATAAAGCTCGCCTGTTGCGTTTGAATAAAGTGGCAACGCAGGTTTGCTGAATGTCGACTTATCAATGGCGGCAGCGAATGGTTTCTGCGCGTGGGCAACCAATGGTGTGTGGAAGGCACCAGATACCGGCAGTGGAATGGCTTTGAAGCCTTGTTCGCCTAATGCTTTAGCTGCAAGCTGTGCCTTTTCAGTCGGGCCTGCAATAACCAGCTGAGTCGGTGCGTTATAGTTGGCGATGCTTACGCCATCAAATTCGCTGATACACGTTTCAACCGCTGCTAGTTTATCTGCATCAAGAATAACGGCGTACATAGTACCGCTATCGCCTTCTGCTGGCGTTGCTGCCATGGCGTTGCCACGAGCAAAAGCAAGCTGGTAGTAATCATCTTGAGAGATAACACCAGAAGCACATAGGGCACTTAGCTCACCAAAGCTGTGGCCCGCAACCATGTCTGCTTTAAAACCAGCCTGAGTCATTAGCTCATACTGGCCCATAGAAACCACGCCAATAGCGCTTTGTGCATTCGCAGTATTGGTTAATGTCGCTTCTTGAGCTGCAGTGTCTTGCTGAGTAAACGCAGGAATTGGGAAAAGCACCTGTGATAGCGGCGTCTTGTTGTTTTCACCAAATACCTTATCGGCATTTGCTAGCTGCTGGCGCATTTCTGGATAATGACAAGCCAGTTCACGACCCATATTAAGGTACTGTGACCCCTGGCCTGCAAACAGTGCAGCAACTTTGGCAGAACCGTTTTCAACCACAAGGCCAGATTCACGGTAGCTTGTACCGCTTGGTAGCTGCCAATGTGCTTTAGTCTGACTTTCAAGTGTCGAGATGGCCTGAGCCAGCTGAGCCTGAAGCTCTTCATTAGTTTTAACCACTAAGCCTAAACGTGCATGAGATGCTTCAATGCTGCGTAAGCCATACGCGTCAGCAAGCGCCGCTAAATCCGTTTTCTGGCCAGAGATGTTGGCTGATGTTTCTTTCAGGCTTGCGATCAGTGCACCGCGAGAAGCGGCGCTGAACAGCAGTGTTTGTGGCACCTGGCGCTGACGGTACTTGTCACCACGGGCATGTTCTGGTGTGTATTCTTCCATCACAACGTGGAAGTTTGTGCCACCAAAACCGAACGAACTGATCCCCGCGCGACGAGGAGTACCATCAACACGCTGCATCCACGGACGAGTCTGGGTGTTGAGGTAGAAAGGAGAGTCCTCAATATTCAGTTTAGGGTTCGGGCTAGTGACGTTGATTGTTGCAGGCAATACTTTGTGGTGCAGGGCAAGCGCTGCTTTGATTAAGCCTGCTGTACCTGCGGTAGATTTGGTGTGACCAATCTGAGATTTTACCGAACCTAATGCGATGTGCTGTTTGGTGTCATTGCCATCGCTAAATACAGAGTTCAGGCCATTAAATTCAGCAACATCACCTGCTGCCGTACCTGTACCATGCGCTTCTAGCAGGCCAAGCGTATGCGGGGCAAAACCGGCATCATCATACGCACGTTTGAGCGCTTTTGCCTGACCTTCAGGGCGTGGCGCATAGATACTCTTGAACTTACCGTCTGAAGAAGCACCTACGCCTTTGATCACAGAGTAGATACGGTCGCCATCACGCTCTGCGTCTTCAAGACGTTTTAGGGCAACCATACCGATACCTTCACCAATCATCATGCCTTTAGAATCAATGTCGAATGGCTGGATAGTTTCATTGGTGGTGAAAGCCGGGGTTTTTGAGAAGCTCATGTACATGGTTGGTGAGTTATCGGTACACACACCACCGGTGATCATCATTTCGCTGCGGCCTTCGACCAACTCGCTCAGGGCCATCCGCAGCGCCGCAAGAGAGCCCGCACAAGCGGCATCAACGACACAGTTCATGCCACCTAAGTCGAAACGGTTTGCGATACGGCCAGCGATAACATTACCAAGAGAACCCGGGAAAGAGTTTTCTTCCCAGTGAATGTATTGATCCTGGAACTTCTTGATCAGCATTTCGCTGTCTTCGTCGTTAATGCCGCTGCTTTTGAATACTTTCTTTAGAACAGGGTATTGAAGACGCGCATTCAGGCTCTGGCTGATCTTCTGACCACCGCCTACACCTAATGTAATACCGATTTTGTCTCGGTCGTAGCCTTCAGGAAGCTTGGCATCAGCCAGTACTTCTTTGGCAACAATCAGAGAAAGCAGTTGTGACGTATCCGTTAACTCAAGAATGTTTGGCGGAAGACCGAACTCCATCGGGTTGAAGTCGACTTCTGGCATAAAGCCACCGCGCTTACAGTAAGATTTGTCCGGCGTGCTCTTATTTGCATCATAGTAATCTTCAGGACGCCAGTGGGTATTAGGGACGTCGGTTATTGCGTCAATTTTCTCACTGATCAGATCCCAAAATTTATTCAGGTAACGGGAGTTGGCAAAGATACTTGCCATGCCGACGATGGCGACAGGCATATCTTTAAGGCGTTTATTGAGTCGCTTATCTTCTTGCGACTCGGGTGTTGATTTTGGGGTTTGGCTCATAATGAGTCTCCACTGGACATCCGTGGGTCGGGTGTCATATTTTCGGGCTGGGCTTTAATACGAACTGAGCGGTAAGTTGAGGTAGCTCCGGAAAAGCACGGCCAAAAGGTGAGCTTGCTGCGGGTAAGCAACAATCGTGAGTATAATGCTCGCGAGAACAGTGCTCGTGAGTAAAGTTGTCGTAAGTGCTGCGACTCGTGCGGAATTACACCAGTCATGCGGTAGTAGCGCTTTCAACCGTAAAGGTAGTGTTCATTACAATCCTGCTGAAATTTCTGCTTCGATTATCAAAGAAGGAAATACCTATCATTTGCAATGAAAACCAGCTAAATCTGTTAATGGTTGAGCAGAGTACCTGAGGTCGCATTTTGATACAATCGGCTGATACTGAGGTTGTACCTCTTCCGACCAGTTAAAAATGTTAAATTTCGATTTTTTGTAATAAGTTGATAATTAAGTTATTGATTATATTTTAATTATTATCCATTTTTAGTGTAAATACTCAAGTTTCAGTGAAAATGTGATGCACGCCTCAATTAAGTGAATAAGTATGATGTAATGCTTGTTGCCTGCGGCTCTGTGCGAGTGGAGAAAGAAAAATCGGCTAGAAACAAAAGTCGTAAATTAAGCCTTTTGTACCCCTGCTTGTTGTTGAAAGCTGCGCATGCTTTAGTACATAGGACCGGCTTAGCGCTGTTGTTTCAAAAGCAAAACAGTCACAATAGAACCCACTATAACCTCGCAGGATTCTCTCTTTGTCATCTTTTCCTCTTGTTCAACTCTGGTTTTGTCCACTTACTCAGCTTGATGATGCCGGTCCTTATATTGACAGCCTGCGACGTTGGCTAACAGAAGACGAGCTGACGAAGGTGGATCGCTACCGGCTGCAAGATGCGAGGACTCGGGCGCTCTATGTCCGCGGTGTTCTGCGGGCGGTATTGTCACGCTATGCGGCACTTTCACCGGATGAATGGCGATTTGAATATGGAGAGAAAGGGAAACCAAGGTTGTGTGCAGAGCTGCGGGATCAAACCGGGCTGGAATTTAATCTGAGCCACAGCGGAGGCTATCTGTTATTGGGAGTAATAAGAGCGGGAAGTGAAAATGTAGAATTGGGGGTGGATATAGAGCATGCCAGAACGAGTACTGATATTTACCCGATCCTCAGTCACTACTTTTCGCCTCAGGAGGTTACGGCGTTATTACATCTTCCGGAAAATCGACAAAGGCCGCGCTTTTTTGACCTATGGGCATTGAAAGAATCGTATATTAAGGCGACGGGGCTGGGGCTTGCGACATCGTTAAAATCTTTTGGTTTTGACCTTTCTGCAGCAAGCAAAGAGACTTTGCCAATACAGTCTGCTGCAGGGCCTGACTCTCCCTTTTATTCAGAACCTGTTGTCAGTCAGCTTGAACTGTATCGAGGGATTGGATTGAACTTTGCTGATAATGGCTCTGACCACAGTTCCGCCAAAAAAGTCGAACCGGACCCGTGGCAATCCTGCCTCGGTCGTCTGAATGAAGAGTATCGTTTTGCCGTGACGCTGGGTGGCAGTGCCAAGGCAATGGCATTAGAAGCAAGGTTAATCAGCCCAAAGGATCTGCTCTAAACGATGGCGGGGATGACAGTTGTTAGGCCATTCCCGCAAAAGGGGGACATCTTGTTGTGTGAAATGGGGGCCGCTAATCCGCCATCATCGATGCCAAAATCTCTTCTGGAACAGGCTGCAACCGTTTCTCTTTATCGAGACAGACCATTTCAATATCACCGATAACCGCAGGTCTGCTTGCACCCGGACGCCAGACTTCTTGTCGCCACAGGGTCTTATATTTACCGTCTAACTGGTAAGAAGTTCTAATATCACAGATTTCGGCAAACTCGACACCGTCCTGAAACGTCATATTGGCTTTATACACCGCAAAACCTAACCCTTGCTCATTCCAAAGTCTGGCTAGCTTGTCGCTATCAATCACATGCTCACGTGCGCGTTCGAAATACTTAAGAAAATTAGGGTGATATACCACACCTGAATGGTCGGTATCTTCATAATAGATTTGCACGGGGTGATGATATATCTTGCTCATTATGGGTTATATCTCTCAATCTAATCAGGCTGGGATGCCAAGACTTATCTTGCTAATGTTAAATCAACAAGCAATAAGACGTGCACTTTACCTTACGCCTGTCATGAACTTAATATTTTTTATACTGGTCATATGAGACTATACCAAATACATCAATGATCAGATCAATTCAGCGAGAGTTAACCTACTTTTAGGCAAGGCAATAAATTGCCAATATAGTGGCTCTAAACTGATATTTATCAATGTAGTATAAAAACATTTTAAACGCGCCCAGTGGTGTTCTGAATAGTTAGATAATTCATGGAATTGATATTACACCCTGTAATATGACATTTTTATTGAATCATCTCCTTTTTCTTGCTCAAATGGCGCACTAATGACGAAGATCGGTACTGATTTTGCCGAGATAGTGAGTAGTTATATAGTTGAATGAAATATTCCCGCGTTTTTATCAATAGTCTGGCTTACGAGCTAGCACCACAAGTGGTATTGAGCTCTGAGTTAGAATCCCGTTTAGCTCCCTTATATCAGAAATTTCGTATTCCTATGGGGCAGCTTGCCGCACTGACCGGTATAGAAGAGCGCCGCTGGTGGCCCAAAGGACATAAATTGTCGGATGGTGCTCTGGCCGCAGCCCGCAAAGCCATTGATGAAACAGGTATTCAGGTTGGCGATCTTGGGGCTGTTGTCTACACCGGGGTATGTCGCGATCAACATGAACCCGCAACAGCGTGCCGCATCGCGGCTGAACTGGGTGTCCTGAACGACACCGCTATTTATGACATCAGCAATGCTTGTCTTGGGGTACTGTCTGGGATTTTAGATATAGCAAACCGTATTGAACTGGGTCAAATCAAAGCAGGCCTGGTGGTTTCTTGTGAATCCGCCCGCCATATCGTTGATATCACGATTGATCATATGCTGGCTGAGCCAACTATGCAGAATTTTGCCCAATCTTTAGCCACCTTGACCGGAGGCTCTGGGGCGGTTGCAGTTCTACTGACGGACGGTAGCCTGCCTCTGCACAATACCCGTCAGCATCAATTGCTAGGTGCCAGCCATTTATCTGCACCTGAACATCACCAGCTTTGCCAATGGGGCCTGCAAGAAGTCGGACCTCAGCTATTTCGTGAATTTATGCGTACTGACGGTGTTACCTTGCTCAAAGAAGGCGTGAAGCTGGCACGTGACACATGGGATCATTTTCTCGATCAGCGCGGCTGGGTAGTCGAGCAGGTTGATAAAGTGATCTGTCACCAAGTTGGCGCATCAAACCGCAAACAGGTGCTGAATGCGCTGAACATTCCTGTCGGGAAAGAATTTCCGACCTATAAGCTGATGGGCAATATGGGCACGGTTTCTTTACCTGTTACTGCTGCGATGGCACACGATCATGGTTTCTTGAAATCAGGCGATAACGTGAGCTTCTTAGGTATAGGCAGTGGGCTTAACTGTATGATGTTAGGTCTCAAGTGGTAACAATTAATCTCTTAGCTATTTTGTTCAATATCGGCATCGAAAGTGCTCATTTGTACTTACAAACTGCGCGCTTTCTCTTTGCTCTTAAACAAAATAGCGTTGAGCTGAATCGTTACCTGTTACGCTGAAATAGTTACAAAACACAGGATGGTTCATTTCCATGCTGAGGATAGTTAGGATTAGTCATGTTAGACACGTTATTTCCCTTTAAGCGCAATTTTCTCAGCAGAAATGGCCATAAGCTGCATTATGTGAATGAAGGGCAGGGCGAGCCGGTTGTTATGGTTCACGGTAACCCGAGCTGGTCATTCTATTACCGTAATCTGGTCACTGAATTAAGTCAGAACCACCAATGTATCGTGCCTGATCATATTGGCTGTGGTTTATCTGATAAGCCAGACGATGCTGGCTATGACTACACGTTAAAAAACCGCATTGATGACTTAGAAGCATTACTTGAGCATTTAGAAGTGCGTGAAAACATAACCCTGGTTGTTCATGACTGGGGCGGTATGATTGGTATGGGGTATGCAGCGCGTTATCCTGATCGGATTAAACGTCTGGTGATCCTGAATACAGGCGCTTTTCATCTTCCAGAATCAAAGCCATTTCCATGGCCTTTGTGGATCTGCCGCAATACACTGTTGGGTACATGTTTAGTGCGTGGCTTTAACGCTTTCTCATCTATTGCCTCTTATGTGGGTGTTAAGCGCAAACCGATGAGTCCGGAAGTTCGTCAGGCTTATGTGTCGCCATTTAACTCTTGGACGAACCGTATTTCAACATTACGTTTTGTGCAGGATATCCCGTTAAGAAAAGGCGATAGAAACTATGAGTTAGTCTCTGAGATCGCAGCAAGTTTACCGAAGTTCTCCCAAGTACCGACTCTGATTTGCTTTGGCTTAAAAGATTTTGTGTTTGATAAGCATTTCTTAGCGGTTTGGCGTAAAAAAATGCCACACGCAACAGTCCACGAATTTGCAGACTGTGGCCACTATATTTTGGAAGATGCGAGCGAAGAGGTTGTACCGCTAATTGCAGAATTTATGAAAACTCCAGACGCTATGTCGAGTGAGTTACATTCTTGAAGGTTAGAGGGCATGAAATTGGTGCCCCTTTTGATTCAAGTGAGGCACCCGATTTGGAACTAACCGACTCAAACCAAGCAAATATCTGTCGCCACTTAAGGCAAGCAGCGGTTGAAACACCCTCAGCACTGGCTGTGGCGGTACAGAAACGATCATTGGCAGGAAAACTGCGTTATGAAGAGCTGAGCTTTGGTCAGCTTGATGCTGACAGTAACTGTATTGCCCAGGCTTTAAATGACTACGGCATCAAACGTGGTATGAAGGCGGTGTTGATGGTAACGCCGAGCCTCGATTTCTTTGCCCTGACGTTTGCATTATTCAAAGCAGGTATCATTCCTATTCTGGTTGACCCTGGAATGGGGGTTAAGAACCTTAAACAATGTTTTGATGAGGCCATGCCTGATGCGTTTATTGGTATTCCGAAAGCGCATATTGCGCGTTGTCTGTTTGGTTGGGGTAAACCGGATGTACGTCGTTTACTGACGGTTGGCGGCAGTGACATTTTTGCTAACATATTCGGCGGAACAACGCTAAAAGCGCTGCTTAAACGTAATCGGGTGATCAAGCCCCGTAGTCAGATGGATCAAGCAACCGATTATGATATTGCCTTGCTCCAAAATGATGAAATAGCGGCTATTTTGTTTACCAGCGGTAGTACCGGTACGCCAAAAGGCGTGGTTTATACCCATGCAATGTTTGAAGCACAAATCAGGGTGCTGAAAAACGATTACGGTATTTCTCCCGGCGAGCGAGATCTTGCCACATTCCCGTTATTTTCCCTCTTTGGCCCGGCATTAGGCATGGCCTCTATTGTTCCTGATATGGATGCGAGCAAGCCTATCACGGCTAATTCGGAGAGCCTTTTTGCGGCTATTGAGCAGTATCACTGCACCAATATGTTCGTCAATCCAGCGTTGATTGAGCGATTAGGACAAGCGGGTGCAAGTCGAGCTACCCCCCATCGCTTACCAAGTATTAAACGTGTTATTTCTGCGGGCGCACCCGCTACCATTTCGTCTATTTCACGTTTTAGTAAAATGTTGAGTGATGGCATCGAGGTACTTAATTCTTACGGTGCGACGGAATCATTGCCACTTACCATGATCGGTAGTGAGGCGTTAATGACAACCACTGACGTGACCGATAGCGGCGGCGGGATTTGTGTCGGGTTGCCCGTTCAGGGCGTGGATATTGCGATCATCGCGATCACCGACGATCCGATTGCTGATTGGGATGACAGTCTGAGGTTGCCAGTCAATCAAATCGGCGAAATTGTGGTTAAAGGCCCGATGGTGAGCGGACATTACTATCACCGTGACGCTGCCACTGAGCAGGCCAAGATCGTAGATGGTACGGTGGTCCGTCATCGTATGGGTGACTTAGGTTATCTGGATGAGGAAGGGAAACTCTGGATGTGTGGCCGTAAGGCGCATCGCGTTGAAGCAAATCGTGCCAATTCTGAGTATGACCAACAGCCTTATTTCTCTATTCCGTGTGAGCGTATATTCAATACTCATCCTCGTGTGAAACGTACCGCGCTGGTCGGTGTTGAACGAAATAGTGCAAGGGTTCCTTTGTTGTGTGTCGAGTTAAAGAAAGGGGTAAAGATAGACGATATTGCCGCTTTCTTTGAGGAGTTGAAAGTCATTGGAGCAAAATATGAACAGACACGCGGCATTGCTGATTTCTTAATTCATCCCGCTTTCCCTGTTGATATCCGCCACAACGCAAAGATTTTCAGAGAAAAACTGGCAGTTTGGGCACAAAGAATGCTGTCTGAAAAAGAACCGAACAAGGAGTCACCTGCTGGTGTTAAATGATAAAACAGATGATCAGCCAACACCGGATGAGATGAAAGTTCTGACGGCCTTGGCCTCTTCGGCTAGACACGCTTTTGTTACCGGTGCTGGCGGGTTTCTTGGCAAAGCCATTTGCCGGTATTTGCGGAAAGCAGGTATTGCGGTAACGGGATTTGCCCGCGGTGATTATCCCGAACTTGAGCAAATGGGTATCACCATGGTCAAGGGCGATATTAGCAATAAAACGATGTTGATGAAGGCGATGCAAGGCTGCGATCTGGTTTTTCATGTGGCTTCAAAGGCGGGAGTCTGGGGCTCAAAAGAGGATTATTACTCCCCCAATGTCGATGGTGCACGTAATATTCTCGATGCCTGTCAGGCACTGCGTATCAATAAACTCGTCTATACCAGCACCCCAAGCGTGACGTTTGCGGGTTTTGATGAAGCGGGAATTGATGAATCCGCCCCTTATGCCGATAATTATCTGAATTATTACGCTGAATCGAAAGCGATTGCCGAGCAGATGGTGTTAGTCGCGAATGGCCGTCTTCTTGAAAATGCAAATTGTCTTGATGTTATAGATAGCCTTGAAGGCAGTGCTTGCCTTAAAGGAACAGAGCGACAGTTAAAGACCGTGGCATTGCGTCCCCATCTAATCTGGGGGCCGGAAGACCCCCATTTAGTCCCAAGGGTGATTGACCGCGCTCGCGCTGGCAGGCTCAAGCTGGTGGGGCGTGAAGATAAGCTGGTTGATACTATTTATGTCGATAATGCCGCCTACGCGCATATTCTGGCAGCGCTAAGGCTGAGTGATCCCCAAGCGGTGTGCGCGGGGAAAGCGTATTTTCTCAGTAATGATGAGCCGATCACCATGGCAGCCATGCTCAACAAAATCCTCTCCTGTGCCGATTTACCGCCTGTTCGCAAGCGAATACCAGCATCACTTGCCTATGGGGTAGGTGCCTTACTGGAATGGATTTATGGCTGGTCAGGTAAAAAGCAGGAACCTGTGATGACCCGTTTTGTTGCCCGCCAGCTTTCGACCTGCCACTATTTCGATATCAGTGCCGCGAAAAGGGATTTGGGCTACGTGCCTGTTGTCAGTATTGAGCAAGGAATGAAGCGGCTTAAAGCATCCCTGAACAGTTGTTAAACGGCTTATTTGTGATTGCCATAATACAAAAAAACCTGCTCGATGAGCAGGTTTTTTAGTTTGTGGAGCTGCTGAGTCTAATTAACTAAATCCTAGTCAATTAAACCCTAATCAACCAAACCATAGTCTTGGCGAAGAATCGCCACGATTTCCGCTTTAGGGTTTTCACTCAAGGTAATCTTATTGCCAGTGATTTTTTCCGCAATGCCGGTGTAGATTTTAGATACCTGCATCAGCACTTCCTGAGGCAGCGCATTGTCACGGGCAAGCGCTGCACGCTCTTCCATACGATCTTTATTGAGAAGAATATCGGGATCAGGGAAGTGGTTAAGCAGCAGTTGACGGAAATCCTCTTTGGAGTTCTCAATGATTTTACCGTCACGGTAAGCGGCTGCGTCCCAGATACGCGATGAATCAGGGGTACCGACTTCATCCATATAGATCAGCTTTTCCTTGCCGCTTGCATCTGTCACGTAACCAAATTCAAATTTTGTATCAACGAAGATCTGGCCCAGTTTTTCCAGCTCATTGCTGATGACGTTGAAGCCTTCTTTAAGCAGGGTTTCATAATAATCGATATCAGCAGGGTTGCGGAAGTTGAAAGCCGCAAAATTTTCTTCGATATTCTTACGGGTGATATTCACATCATCAACGGCCGGAACACCGGGTATGCCTTCTAGAATGCCCTTAGTCGACGGTGTGATTAATAGCTCTGGCAGCTTCTGATCTTTACTCAAGCCTTCTGGTACTTCAATACCACAGAAATCACGTTCGCCTTTTTCATACGCACGCCACATTGAGCCCGTGATGTACTGACGACAGATAGCTTCAATCATGACCGGCTTTGCTTTCTGAACAATCCAGATAAACGGGTGGGGAATGTCTAAAATATGACTGTCAGCTAACCCATTTTCGCGGAACAACTTAAACCAGTGATTGGATATAGCGTTTAATGCCGCGCCTTTACCGGGAACGCCCTTCAGACCGCCCTCGCCATGCCAGATGCAGTCAAAGGCTGAAATACGGTCACTGATCACCATGATGGCCAGCGGCGCATCGGGTGCCACATCGTAGCCTTTTTCTTCAATCAGGCGGCGGCTGTCGGCGTCAGTCAGCCAGTAGACCGAACGCACTTTACCGCTGTGAACAGGTTTGTCGGTACGGATCGGCAGATCATCATTTACAGCAAGGACTTGATCAGCAAGGCTCATGGTGAAATTCCTATTTTCAAAAATCAATACGATGGTAAAGCATGCGATTAACGGCTAACAACCGACAGAGCGGTTAGCCGACTTCTGAGGCAAATGATACCAGAACTAGCCACCGCTGCCAGTAAAAAAGCAAACGTTTGCTTTTTTGTTTCGATCAGAGTGGAAAAGCATTGTTACTATTTGTAAAAAGATGACTAATACTCCTCGGATCGTCGAGGAGAAATTGGACGCTCTCGACGTTTATATATTATTCAGCCTATTACCGAAGTGCTTGGGTAACAAACTGATATATTGGATTTGTCACCTGTGGATCAGTGATCGCAGGGCTTATCAGTTTAGGTGCGAGCAATATATCTTGTTCAATAAGGCGTTTGATTTGAGGGATATATTTCAGTTCGGTCTTACCGCACAGCAGATAGTTAAAGTCGCTCCCCATTTCGTTGTATGCATTGAGGATTTCACTGAAGCCTTTTAGGTATAAGTAGTCTTTCGTGAAGCCACCGCCCCGATAAACCCTTGCAGTGATCGTAAATGCTGTTAAGTCATCGGTATTATAATGCTCTTTAAGGAGTAGGAAGGTGGACCGAAAATCTCGCTCTTTAATCATTGATTCTACTGCGACGACGCGTAGTGCCAATGTTCTCAGGCGCTTGATACTAAAGTGACCGGAAAGGTATTCACATAAGATAGCTAAACCTTCTTGGGTGGTGGTGTTCACGGGACAGCCTAAATTCAAGAGCTTGAGGGGTTGAGATCTTGCGTTTAATGTTGTGAGCAGATGTACACCCAGCTCATGATGGGCAAGCGCATTGAGCTCTTGACGTGATAGCTTGGCTGCGCTGTTTATTTTGACGTTGTTGCCTACCACGAGCGCATTTGCGATCATGTTATCACTGATAATCAGATTGTATTCATAGCCGTGTTGCTCTGCAAAATCACGCATGAACGCTTCAATTTTTTTTGCATCGTAGCTGGCAGCGTCTTCTTCTTCATTCGGCAAGTGCAACAAAAAATTAGCGTTCTTAATATCCTTAATGCTCGGTTCACCATAGTATCGGAGTGAATTATACAAGAAGTCATTTTCACCTATCGAGCTGAGCTGATCGAGCTTATCAGCGTAGGACTGAATGATGTCAGTATAGAGAAGTTTAAGGTCGTCATTGAGGATCCTTTCGACTGGCAATTCATACAACGCACGCTTGGCTTGATGAGCATCAAACGGGTTACTTTGATAGCAAAAATTAGGTTCAATAGAGTAGTGGTGAGCAAAAAAACGTTCGCGCTCTTGTTTATAATTGCTTGGGGTAACACTGTTTAGAATATCGAGGTCTTGTACCAAATTACAAAGTTGGTCATCGATTTCAGTTAACACTCGATGTGGTTGCTTGCCGGAAATAATCTCGTCCATTATTACTCTCCATCCTTTGGTTGCATATCGGCCGTTTGTATCAGTTGGTTACTGTTTGCACTTTGTTTTTCATATAAAAATAACGATGAAAGGCGGTTATTTTAAAACTAAAAAATCTGGAAATCTGACATGCTTTACCACCACATATAGCCGCATAATGACAATGAGTGTCATACAAAAAATGGATGCGATATAATCAATAAACCCTATATTGTGCATCACAATATACAAGCTACTGCCCAAAATAACGGGAGTCGCATAGAGTTCGGTGTTGTTAAACATGTTCACGCGATGGGCGAGAATATCTCTGATCACGCCACCAAAAACGGCGGTGACCATTCCCATAAAGATGGCAACATAAGCGGCATAGCCTGTTGAATGCAATTTAGCGGTTACCAGAACAGAAAACAGCGAGACACCGATGGTGTCGAATAAAATCACCATCTTTTCTATTTTTGACTTTCGTATCTCGGTTATGAGAAAAAAGCCGGCACAGCTGCTTCCCAGTGCAACCCAGAAATAGGTAGGATCACGAATCCAAAAGACTTGATCGGCATTAATGATAATGTCACGAAGCGTTCCGCCACCGAGGGCCGTTACCCAGCCTAGCAGCAATACGCTGAGAATATCTTTCCCCCTGTTTGATTCAACCATTACGCCACTGAGTGCAAAAGCAACAATGCATACCATTTCAAGGATATAAGCCAACACATTCAGACTCTCTCTTATTTGTTATAACATCAATTTACGCCTCAATATCAGAATCATCAACCATTGATGGATAGTTGAACTGCTGACTATTGTTAAAAATACGAACGTGAAAAGAGGGACATATGGGTGGGTGCAGGCATGAGCGCGGGCAAAGAATAACGATAGTAAAAAAGCCGCCTGTATTAAAGAACAGGCGGCTTTTTCGTTAGCTACATAATATCAGGTTTGCCTTAATTAACTTCTAGTGGGCCACCGAATGCAGTCACCGGGGGAACTACGCCAGTATATTTCTCAAAATTAACCAGACAGGTATTTGCACTGGTTGCCTGCGCAAGCTCTGATGAAGGGATATCCTGAGTCAGGGTATTCGGATCGCCATACGTACAGATGGCACCGACTTTTTCGTTCAGCGGACCATACCAGGCTCCTTCCTCAATTCGAACCACCCCCGGCGCGTAGCTGTCGGTAAGAACAGCGCCAGCCAGCAGTTGGCCACGGTCATTAAATACGCGCACCAGATCACCGTCTTTAATGCCTTTAGCGGCTGCATCTTTCGGGTTGATGTAAATTGGCTCACGGCCTTTAACGGCGTAGGTTGCACGGTATTGTTCCGATTCACACATCTGTGAGTGCAAGCGCTTGTCCGGGTGGCAAGACTGCATCCAGAACGGGTGTTTCTCCGATCCGGGACCACCGTGAGAACGTTCGCTCTTTTCGAACCACATTGGGTGGCCCTGACACTCTTGGTAACCAAAGCGGTCGATCTTACGGCTGAAGATTTCGATAAAGCCTGATGGGGTACCTAGTGCATTGATTTCCGGATCTTCGCGGAAGTCAGCATGGCGAACCCATGGTTTACCTTCGCCAAAGTCGAGTACCCCTTTTTCCCAGAACTCATCGAATTCAGGCATCTCAAATTTGCCTTTGTTCGCATCGCGGCAGTCGGAGTACAGTGAGCGTACCCATTCCATCTCGTCCATACCACGGGTGTATTCCTTGTGGCGACCGAAACGGCGGGACAGTTCGGTGAAGATATCAAAGTCAGTTTTTGACTGATACAGAGGATCAACCAGCTTTTGCATCGCAAGCAAGCCGCGGCCGCTGTATGAGCCGTAAACGTCGATATCATTGCGCTCGAACTGGGTACAAGCCGGCAGAACAATATCAGAGAAACGGCATGTTGCGGTCCAGGCGAAATCAACCGTTACCACCGTCTGCAGCTTCTGGAAAGCCTGCTTCATGCGGTTACGGTCCTGATGGTGGTGCCAAGGGTTGTTACCGCTGATCACCATCATTTTGTAATCGGGCAGTTTTACTTTTGAGCCGTTGTATTTGATCTCTTTGCCGGGCTCAAGCAAACAGTCGATCCAACGCGCGACCGGGATAGTGCGGCTGTAGCCGTTGAAATCGTTGTTGTCCCACTTTGGCTTCTGGCCCTGATCCACGTTACGCGGGAAGCCGCCGGGTGCGGCAAAGCCTGTCGACGGAACGCCGATTGAACTGTAGTGGTGACCATAAGAGACACCGCCGCCAGGCAGACCAATCTGGCCAACCATTGCCGCGATAACGGCACCCATCCAATATGGCTGTTCACCATGCTGCTGACGTTGAATAGACCAACCAAACAGGATCTGAGTGCGATCAGACACCAGCATACGGGCAAAGTCGCGAATTTCATCAGCGGTTACGCCACAGATCTCGGCTGCCCATTCAGGGGTTTTCTCGATCTTATCTTTACTCTCACCCGTCAGGTAAGGGACAAAATCATCAAAACCTAAGCAGTAAGTTTGAACAAACTTTTTATCATAAAGATCTTCAGTGTATAGCGTATGCGCAACGGCCAGCATGAATGCGACGTCAGTCTGCGGGTTAATGAACATGTGATCGTTACCTAAGTAACGTTGCGTTTTGTTCTTAACCGGGTCAACCGACAGTACATTGATTTCGCCTTTCGCCACTTTGTCTTTCAGTTGCTCCAGGTATGCAAATGACTCGTGGGTTTCACAGTTCCAGCCGACCTGCAGGTTCTTAACCGGATCGGTTGCCCAAAGCACAATGTTCTTACTGTGGTCGAGAATTTCAGACCATGAGGTACCCTGGGCATAGACTTCCGTTGAGCCTAAAACATACGGCAGTACAGTCTGGCCGGCACCGGTAGAGTAATCACCGACTTTAGTGATGTAGTTACCGTGCATACCCACAGCGCGCTGCATGTGACTGGTACAACTGTGGAACTGACCGGTCTGGCGCCAGCCGGTTTGACCTGCGTGAAGTGCCCAAGGACCGTAATCTTTCTGAACGCGCTCAAGCTCACGGTAGAACAGGTCTAATGCCTCATCCCAGGTAACGCGGATGAAACGGTTATTACCGCGGGTTTCACCGCTGTACTTGTGCTTCTTCAGCCAGTCAAGGCGCACCATCGGGTAACGAACGCGCGACGGGCTGTAAATGATCCCCTTAATGCCATCCAGCATTTCGGTCGGGTATTTATCCATTTCCAGCGGTTTGATTTCCTGCACCTTGCCCGCATAGATGTGGGCACGGAACGCACCCCAGTGTGAACCTGATACTTTCCAGGTTCCGGTTGTTTCTGCGGCAATTGCTTTTGACGAAGCTAACAGGCTCGGGCCAATGACAGATACGGCGCTGGTTGTTGCAATGCCTTTAAGAAAACTTCTTCTGCTAACAGACATACTCTTATTACTCCATCAATCGCTTAGTGTTTAGCTTCAGAAAAATCTGATGAGTGTTTTTGCAGGTACTTCAATACCAGGGCTTTGCTGTCGGTGTCGAAGTTCACAAAGGCCATCATGCCGTTGAACATTCCTGGCCAGGTGTTAGCATCGAAGTGATCTTCTGCTGGCTGGGTGTGACACACTGAACAGTTGGTCTGATAAGACTGCTTTGCTTGTTCCCAGACAGGTTGAACATCAGCAAGCAGCGCTTCTTTCTTCATCCACAACTTGGTATTAATGCGCTGCCAAGGAAGACCGGTCAGTTCGTCTTCTTTGATTTCAAATTTCTCGATCAGGGCATCGTTTTGTGCTGTTTCTTTGAGTAAAGATCCAACCGGGATGTTCATACCGAAGTCTTCCTGGATCACACGACCAAAGCCTTTTACTTTGCGCCAGCCTGCGACTTCTACCAAAATAGCATCACCGGATTGATCAACAACTTTGACACTTGACGCCGGGTTCAGCAAACCAGCCTCCGTTGCCATGGCTTTGTCTTCATACAGAGGAAGATGACGAACGCTGACGTAGTCCCTGCCTTCTTCGTACTTGGTATTTGCTGCAAGCTGTTCAAGCTGGTCGATCATGCCGCCGGTGCTGTCCATATTATGAGGAAGGTTATGGGCGATACCCTTATGGCAATCCAGACAGCTTTGGTCACGTTCAGCCGCTTGTTTCATCTGGATACGGGCAGTTGGTCTCATCTTCTCGAAATCCATGCTGTCATAGTTATGACAGTTTTTGCATTCAAGAGATTTGTTGGCAGAAAAGCGATCCCATTCGTGCTGAGCAAGCGTAATTCGTTTTTCTTCAAACTTTTCACGAGTGTCGATGACACCAAATACTTGGGCGAAAACTTCTTTACTTGCTTGCATTTTACGGGCGATTTTTGCTGTCCAGTCATGGGGTACGTGACAGTCAGGACAAGTCGCGCGCACACCGGAATTATTTTTCCAGTGAACCGTTTCTTGCAGTTCCTGATAGACATTGTTTTCCATGCTATGGCAGCTAATACAAAACTCTTCGGTATTTGTTGCTTCTAGCGCGGTATTAAATCCTCCCCAGAAGATAACACCGGCGATGAAGCCGCCTAAGGTCAGTACACCCAGGCTAATATGCAGACTAGGGCGAGAGACTGACGCCCAGACTTTGGTTAAAAATGATTTCATGATCTGTTCTCTTTAAAATAATTTCAGTAAATCCAGCATGTTTTTTTGATTAACCATGACCAGGAGGACCTAAGAGAAAGATCTGCATCATCCAGACAATAAAACCGTACCCGCCTACAGCCATTATGCTGAGAATAGGGAAGAGGAAAATGGTTATGAAAAGGAAGGATTGCCACTCCCTTGAGCGCTTTTCCCCGCTTTCTTGATTCGTAACACTACTCATAATACCACCTGCTATTTTTATTTATAAATAGAATCTTTAAGTCGCTTTATATTTAACAAATCTATCTGTAACGAGATCATAGAGTAGTCATTCAGTGGTATTCAATTAGTACTTAAGTATTAAATTTAATATTTGTTAACTTTTTGACCCCATACAAAAATATAAATGAGTTAATACTTGGTGTTAATATTTATTGCAATTATAAGTAAAATAAAGAGTGAATATGAATAAATGTATAAGTGGTGACTTGTTAGGGTTTGGTTAATTTCGATCTGATTTTGTAGCGTTTTCGTGTGCAGGAAATATCTGCTATTTGAATAATAAAAAAGGCCGATACTCGGCCTTTTTTATTCGCTAGTCGATAAGTTTAATTAGACGATAAACTTATTCATGATGCTATCTTGTTCCCGTACAGTATTAATCTGAATGTCCATCGCGGCGTTGGCACCATCTGCCGCGTCAGCTACTTGCACCGAAAGATCTTTAATCTTAAGGGTATTACTGTTTATCTCTTCGGCAACAAGGCTTTGCTCTTCAGCGGCAGAGGCGATTTGCATATTCATATCGCTGATCTGCTGAATCGCAGTTCGGATACGCTCCAATGCTTCGTCAGCCTCTTGTGCTTTGATCACAGTACTACTTGCTGTTTCTTTACTTTGTCCCATCACCGCCACGGCAGAACTTGCCCCCGATTGCAGTTGCTCAATCATCTGGCGAATTTCTGTGGTCGACTGCTGAGTACGCTGAGCCAGGGTACGAACTTCATCAGCAACCACAGCGAAGCCACGGCCAGAATCACCCGCACGTGCAGCTTCAATGGCCGCATTCAGTGCCAGCAGGTTGGTTTGATCGGCAATCTCGTTAATTACTTTTAAGATGGTTTCAATATTCCCGGTGGCATGTTCGAGCTGTTTAACCACCTCGACGGCCTGGTCGATTTGAATCGACAGGTCAGAAATCGCTGTTGAGGTGTGCGAAACAATATTGCTGCCATCAATGACGGCGTTATCTGCTTCTTGTGCGGCAGCCGCTGCGCCCTGGGCATTGCCTGCCACATCAGAAGATGTCGAGGCCATCTCATTCATCGCTGTCGCCAATTGTTCTAACTCTTCCAATTGGGTTGCCATCGCTTTGGCGGAATGCTTGGCACCTGCCGCCGTTTGCTCGGTACCCTCCATGATATCCTGGCTGAGACCTTTGGTTTGGATGATCAGATTCTGGAGTTTTTCAGTAAAGGCATTAAACCCTCGCGCTAATTCAGCAAACTCTTCATCAGTATTGGTATCAAGACGTTGGGTCAGGTCGCCCTGACCGGAGGCAACATTCTGGATAGCGGCATTAAGCACTTGAAGCGGGCGCATTAACACTTTAATCAGTAGTAACAGTGCAATGATGCCCAGTACCAGCGCAACTAATGAATAAATTATGGAATTAGTTTTTAACTCATCAACGGCGGCATAAGCGATGCTCTTATCAAGTACAACACCGATAAACCAGCGCTGCCCCTCAATTTTGGCAAACGATACATCAACCTGGTTGCCGTCTAGCTCTGTGGTTTGGATAGAATTTGATATGGAGATCCCGCTTAAGAATGCAGACATTGGCTGGCCATTCATTTTGGTATCTGGGTGCGCAATAACAGTGCCATTTTCTGAAACTAAAAAGAGGTAACCGGCATCAAACAGCGACACCTTGTTCACTGTTTTAGCCATACCCGCCAGGCTGACATCAAAAAAAATGGCACCTTTGAATTGACTTGCTTCCATGACTGGCGTCGCGATGGAGACTAAAATTTCGTTAGTCACAGAGTCTGCATAGGGAGCCGTAATAATAAGATCCCGGGCATTTTTGGTATCTTTATACCAAGGCCGGCTTCTTGGATCCCATGATGTTCCCGGGTTCCAATTAGGATCATTACTGATGTAAGAGCCATCATTTTCAAAACCAACCCCGGTCAATAAAAAAGTGTTTTTGATCGTGGGTTGGCTGATTATCGATTCGATATTATTCAGTGACAGATCCTCTTCGATCATGCTGGCGGCATAGCGGACAAGTGCTTTTCGGCTGTTTAACTCCGCGTTAACGGTATTACCAATTCCGGACACAATTTCATCCACACTTTTCGTCACAAGTGTTTCAATTTCTCCTTTGATATTAAAATATTGGTTTGCAGACAGCAGCGAAAGTGCAACTAGTAGTATAGCTGAAGAAGTCGCGACAACTTTGTGGTTGAACTTCATAGGATCCTTCCCTCAACGAGAGCTAAAAATTATTTTTTATGTGTTACTGATCATTTTATCGGCAAAGAGAATAGATTCTAAAGAGAAGTGTTGAAAATATGTGTGATGAGGATGGATATTTTGTATAACTGCTTGTTGTGAAATAGTTTGTTAGGCTGAGAAATATTCATGTTAGTCGGTTGCGCATCATGGTGGGTATGCATGGTGTTGAAAAGAACACTCAACTTGATTTTCAGATCCCTTCATAAAAATAATTAACCATGTAATATGCAAGGCAGCTGGTTTTAAAGTTATCTTTAAGTGTATGGATATTAATATAAAAATATTTTTATATTAGTTTTGATTTTAATTACACTTCAATATCAGCCGTTTTTCATCTCAATACTTGGCGCACAAACTTAATGATATAGTGGCGTGTATGGTTATGAATTGGAACAACTTCCTTAACGATACTTACTGAAAATCACCCAACAATAATAACTTGGTCGGAAGGTATATGAGATGAACACGCGAATGGGGCACGTTGAATTTATTCTAGGCGGAGCACGTTCTGGCAAAAGCAGCTACGCGGAACGCAGAGCCAAAGAGTCGGGGCTGACAGTTAAATATATTGCGACCGCCACCGTGGATGATGATGAAATGGCGCAGCGTGTCATCCATCATCAGCAACAACGACCGGCACATTGGCCGGTTATTGAAGAGCCGCTGGCACTGGCTGAAGCAATACGTTGCCACAGTATTCCCGGCAGCTGTCTGCTGGTTGATTGCTTGACGTTATGGCTCACCAACTGTTTGTTTGGTGAGCACGATCTCGTCTGGTCTGATGCAAAAGCACAACTGTTAGAAGCACTAGATCAGGCTCAGGGGCAAGTCATCTTAGTGTCAAACGAGGTCGGGCAGGGCATTGTCCCGATGGGGGAAATGTCGCGTCGCTTTGTTGACGAAGCCGGATGGTTGCATCAGGCAATTGCAAAGCAGGCTGATCGGGTGGTTTTCGTAATGGCGGGCTTGCCGCAAATACTGAAAGGCGTCGCCAGTGAGTTGGATTTACGTCATTAGTTGTAATACGGCGGCATAGTTACCCGAACGGTTGCGGGCACTACTCACGATCTCTGGTGAAACCGCCGTAATGTCATTAACACAAAACTGATATCATTCGCTGATCTTAACCGTTTAAAGGCGTAGTTATGACGACCACAACAATCGAGTTATTACGGCATGGCCAGCCAACAGACAGTGACTGCATGCGAGGAAGAACCGATGTTCCTCTGAGCCCGGTAGGGTGGGAGCAGATGCAACAGGCTTTGGATCGCCAGCCAGAGAGTACGTCGGGTATTGATTGTATTATTACCTCACCGCTTGTTCGTTGCGCAGCCTTTGCCAAGCGATTCGGGCAACAGGCAGGAAGGCCGGTAAACGTTATCGAACAGTGGCAAGAAATTGATTTTGGTGACTGGGACGGCATTCCCTACGCGCAGCTGTGGCAGCAAGAGAAAGAACGCTTAAGTCAGTATTGGGCTGATCCCTGGTCGCATACACCGCCCAACGGTGAGGCGCTGGTTGCGTTCGATAGCCGGATTCGAAATGCTTTCCAGCAGCTGCTTCGTGATCACGCGGGGAAACATCTGCTAGTGGTCACCCATGCAGGAGTCATAAGACAACTTATTCAGCAACTGCTCAAGCTACCGAAGGATGATACCCATTTAAGCCGTATCGAGCTTCCTTACGCATCGAGGATCAAGATAACCGTTTATGTTGATGAAGATCAGCATCAGTGGCCGCGTTTACATCTGGCCGTTTTTTGATCGCCTAACTGTTATATCAATGTTCATTTGCGATTTGAGAGGCTCTGGCCTCTCTGGTACTGGCTCCTTTCTCTACCTATATTTTCCAAATCCGGCACTATATTACTGAACAAGGTTCAACTTGTTGCACTTCAATTATTGTATTTATAGCATTTTATGGATACTTTCTAGCTATAACATATAAAAATCATACACTTAAATATAAAAGTGGTTGCACATCAAGGTGGTATCGATGAGTCTCACATTAAAAGCAAAACTGGTGTTAGCCAGTGTGGTCGCTATTACCGTGACCGCAGCGTCTTTTGGCATTGTTTCATATTCTGAAATGAAGCAGGAAGCGTGGCGTGCTATTGAAAGTGAAAGTACGAATACAGCGCAGGCCCATGCGATGGGAATTGGTGACTGGATACTAGGGAAAAGACATGCGATAGAGGGCCTTAAAGAAGCAATTGAAAATGATCAGTCACTCGATATTGTTTCGCACCTTAAACAAACCTATAAGTCAGGTGGATTTGGTTTAAGTTATTATGGTAACGCAAAGGGAGAAATGTTCCGTCAGGATCCGTCGCTCAATACTGCGGGATATGATCCGAGAACCCGAGGTTGGTATAAACAAGCATTCGCAGCAGACAACTTTATTACCACCAAGCCCTATGTGAGCCATACGATGAACGCGCTGGTGGTGACTATGGCGGATCCTGTACGTAATAATGGTAAGGTGATCGGGGTTGCCGCATCTAACTTAGCATTAGATAAGCTTACCCAGGACGTCATTTCAATGCCTGTTTTGGGTGAAGGTTATGCCATGTTACTCGATAACAGCGGGATCATTGTTGCGCACCCAAACAAAGACTTAGTCTTAAAAGATACCGCGGAAATAGGCCAGGGTTTTGCACTGGAGAATTTACGCCGGGAAATGAGTTCCGACAGCTTCTTTAAAACAACAATTGACGGTCAGGAAATGGCCGTGAAGATCGAACGTGTTCCTAACACAACATGGCTTCTTGCGTTTGTTATGGATATCGACGTGCTTGAAGCGCCTTTGAGAAATATGGTCTTACAGCAGATGCTGTTTGGTCTGATGATTCTTCTTGCGATGGGGAGCGGTACAGCGTGGTTTGTGAACCGCCAGCTGGCTGAATTAGCCAAAGTCAGTGATGCGCTTTCTGATATCGCCCATGGTGAAGGTGATCTGACCGTGAGTATCAGCACCCGCAGTGATGACGAGGTCGGAAAACTGGCTTCTAATTTCAATGTTTTTGTTGCGCGTTTACATCAGATGGTCACACGATTAAGTGAAATAACGGTACAGTTGAACGATCAGGCAAAAGTAACCTCTCAAGCGGCAGCTGCGCGACATCAGAATATCCGCCTGCAGCAGGACGAAATCACGATGGTTGCAACGGCTGTTACTGAAATGGCTAGTGCAACTCAGGAAATTGCCGGAAACGCTGAAAACACCGCAAAAACCAGCACTCAGGCGGTGACGCTGAGCAGCGACGGTTACGATCAGGTAAACAAGAGTCAGAGCTCTATTGGAGAGCTGGAAAAAGAAGTTACCAATGCGGTGGGAATTATCGAAGAATTGAACGGCCACGCGCAGCAAATCAGTACGATTTTGGCGACTATTCGCTCGATTGCTGAACAAACGAATTTACTGGCGCTTAATGCCGCTATTGAAGCTGCTCGAGCCGGCGAGCAGGGACGGGGATTTGCGGTGGTAGCGGATGAGGTACGCGTGCTGTCACAACGTACGCACTCGTCAACAGAAGAAATTCAGCAAATGATTGAGACGCTACAATCGACAACCCAACGTGCGGTATTAGTAATGTCAGATAGCCATCAACTTGCTGCAACCAGTGTGGATGATGTGGACGAAGCGGGATCGAGCTTAGAGCGAATTTCGCATGCGATCAGTGAAATCAGTGATATGGCCACCCAAATCGCTTCAGCAGCAGAAGAGCAGTCTTCGGTGACATCTGAAATTAGTCGCAATACTGAAGGCGTAAAAAATGTTGCCGATAATTTAGCCGAAGAGTCTTTGGAAGCCGCTAAGCAGGCAGAAGAGCTCAACCTGCTGGCTTCAGAGCTTGGGCAAGAGGTCGGCCGATTTAAGCTCTAAACCTGAAAAACATAAACCAGAAGAAAAAGCCCGGCCTCAGTTTGCCGGGCTTAATATATCCAAATTACTGCGTAAGAAATTTCATTGAAGCCAGCTTCACTGCCTTGGCTTTAATCGATTTTGATTCAATAATTATTTAATTTTCCATTGTCATTCGAATTAGAGGTGTCAGTTGAGGTTGTTGCCTTTTTAGGGAATATAACGCTCAACTATGGCAGAATCCTCTTTATTCGATAGGATTTGAGATTTGGTTATACCCATGACACGTTTTACCCCTGAACAACAAGCATTTATTCATCATCAAACCGGAAATGCTTTATGTGTGGCGGGAGCCGGAACGGGGAAAACGACCACGCTGGTAGGTCTTATCAAGCATAAACTGGCCAGCATACCTGCGAGTGCAATGCTGGTTATGATGTTTAACCGGGACATTCGCACCGATTTTCAACATAAGCTGCAAACTTCCGGGGTAAGCGACGCCGTACCGGTCCATACCTTCCACAGTTTTTGTCTAAAGCTGCTTAATCAGACCGGATACTTAAGAGAAACGGGCTACCAGCTCGATTTTCAGGAGGGTGATCGGGATAAAGCATTGGCCAAATCCGTGCTTCGAACGCTGGCGGGGCACGAGAAAGGGTATCAACGCCAGCAGCTGATCAAAGATCCTAAGTCAATCGAACTGCTGATGAGTTTTATTGGCCTAGTTAAAGCGCATATGATGGCGCCGAAAGACGTATTCGAATTATCCGATATCAACCGTGAGTACCGATTTATTATTGATGCGTATTGGCAGTTTGAGACGTTACGCAAAGAACACAAATTACTTTTCTTTGATGACTGGCTTGTCGAATCAGTCAATGTGCTCAAAAATTCAGAGGCACTACGAAACGACTACCATCAACAATTCCAATTGATTGTGGTTGATGAATTTCAAGATATTAATACAGCGCAGTATCAATTATTAAAGCAGCTGCTAGGGCCGCAAGCTCAGCTGATTGCCGTTGGTGACGTCGACCAGTGTATTTACAAGTGGCGTGGAAGTGCACCGCAATTCATGCTCAATTTCGAAACGGATTTTTCGCCGGCGAGTACTTACTCACTGTCGAGAACATTCCGCTTTGGTCATAGCCTTGCGCTGTCGGCAAGCCATCTTATTGCCAATAACAAACAGCGATTTCATGATTTTTTGACCGTTTCGCACGATAACGTTGCCGATACGCAAGTTGAAGTGGCGGGAAGTGCGCGTCAGGTCGGGGAAATCATTGAATCTGTTCAGGCATATATTACCAGCGGTGGTGATGCCTCCGAGGTTGCGATTCTGGTCAGACGCTGGTCTCAGACCCTACTGTTTGAACTGGCTTTCTTAAGTAAGCAGATTGCTTATCAGATGCCGGTTCCCTCGGTGCTGGCCAATAGCCGTGAAGTGAAATTACTGATCGATCTGATGTCTGTTGCAACCGGTCGCTATGATGAGTGGAGCCATCAGCAGAAATCAACGCTGCTGTTTAACCTGCTATGCTTTCCGCACTGTTATGTGCCGAATAAGCAACTGCGTCCGATCTGTGACGAGCTGGCCGTTATACCAGCAGCGAAGTGGGATACGTTTGCTAAGAACCTTGAGACTGCGGATCGTGACGGTAAGTTTGATAATTTGCTCGACAGGCTTGATCTCATTGTGCGATTAGCGCGAAAAGGGGCGTTCAAAGCCTTAGATGTTTATCGTCAGTATCGAAGAGAAAGCCAGCTTGACAATTGGATCTGGAAAACAGAATCGACAGCCTCAGAAATTGAGGAAGCAATTGAGCGATTAGACAGTATTGAGACGGTGCTGGATTCGATGGATCAAAACTGTGAAAAAGCCTTGCAGTATTTTGAATATTATTCGCAACAATCAGCCTCAATGAACAAAAATCCACAAGGTATTCAGCTTACAACCATTTTCCGTGCCAAAGGCTGTGAATACAATCAGGTTTATCTGCCCTATTGGGATAAAGATGCTTTCCCTTACGTGAATAAGTCGGCGGTCAGTATATCTGCTGATACGGAAGAAGAACGAAGGTTGGCTTACGTCGGGCTTACCCGGGCTAAGAACATCGCAAAAATCTATTACAGTATGACCAATATCGGTGCAAAAAGCAGTACTGGCAATAAGGCACAGCAAATGAAAAATGCGAGTTCTTTTGTACCGGAAGCCAAAGTTGATATCGCCAGTGAACTGGGCCCTCAGTTATACCAGACGGGCAAATTGCCACACCATAAATCCCCCATTGTTTGCGAATACTATAAGCGTCTGGGACGGTCAGATGACGTTCTAGTGCCTGAGCCGCAAAAAGAAGCCTTACCACAAAGTGGATCTGTACAGCTTAGTGAAGGTAACAATTACAGCTATCTGTGGGCGTTAGAACAACCGGTGCCAAATAATGCTGAAAAAGTAATTCGGGCATTGGTAAAAACCAAAACGGCAAAGTATCTCGATTCAGAAATTGCGCGCGTTCTGCGTGAATTAAAATCAGCACAGGCAACCAAGAAAAGCGTGCTGGTGAATCGCCTTATTGTTGTTGCGAGAGCCAGGGCAAGGCGGTGATTATTCCCTGTTCTGGCATCGCGATAATTCGTATAGAGAAGCAATGGAAGCGTTACATCAGCAGCGCCTGCGAAAGAACAGTCAAAAGCGGTTTTGATTTACTTCGCGCTTTAAATGCGGCATTGGGTACCGGGTGCTATGAGCGAATTTTACCTCGGTATAATATGGAAAAGTACAACTGGCTGTTGTATCAAACTTTTCCCTGTGTTGTTACTATGTAAATGACGAATATAACAATATAAATGCATGACAGATGCAAATAAAAAAGAGACAACGACAAGAATGAACAATGCTGGTTTTCTCGCTCTGACGCACAATGCCGCCTTATTACTGGCAATGTTTTTTATCTACGATATGGCAACCAGTCGCAGTCGTGCCGCATTCGCTCCATTCTGGACGGTGCTCACGGGTATTGCGCTGGGAGTGATCGGCATTATCATCATGCTCACACCCTGGGAGTATGCACCTGGAATTGTATTTGATACCCGCTCGGTGCTGCTTGGGATCGCCGGACTTTTTTTTGGCGCAGTTCCTACTTTAGTTGCTATGGTGATGACCGCAATATTACGCCTTTATCAGGGGGGCGACGCTGCAATTACTGGGGTCATGGTGATCGTCGCTTCAGGCTTATTGGGCATTGCCTGGCACTATTACCGTCAGCGTCCGTTATCAGAGTTATTGGCCCGTGAAATTTACCTGTTCGGCATCGTTATTCATGGGGTAATGCTGGCGTTGATGTTTACTTTGCCGTGGGATATCGCGCTCAAGGTACTCTCTAGCATCACCTTTCCGGTATTACTTATTTACCCATTGATCACCGTTGTTCTGGGGATGTTGTTTACCCGACGTCTCCAGCGTGATCAGACAGCCGTTGCTTTACAGGAAAGCGAATTCCTGTTCCGCTCTCAATTCGATTTGGGCAACATTGGGGTTGCTATCACCCATCCGGAAAAAAGCTGGTTGCGGGTAAACCCCCGGCTCTGTGAAATGCTTGGCTATAGCGAGGAAGAGCTGCTTCGGCTGACCTGGCCTGAGTTGACTCATCCTGAAGATCTGCAGCCTGATCTGGATCAGTTTGATCGTATGCTGAAGGGTGAAAATGAGGGCTATTCGTTAAACAAACGTTTCATCCGTAAGGGGGGCGATACCGTTTATGCCCACATGACGATTACCTGCTACCGAATCGATGGGAAAGTCCAGTTTGTGATTGCCGGTATGTTAGATACCACTGAGAGCAAACAGGCCGAAGAGTCGATGAAACTGGCCTCAATGGTTTATCAAAACAGCAGTGAGGCGATGGTTGTTACTGACAGCGAGGGAGAAATTATTACCACTAACCCTGCGTTTACGGAAATGACGGGTTATTCGCTCGATGAAATCAAAAATAAAAGCCCTACATTTCTGACGTCTAACCAGGATAAAAAGGTCTTCCAGGCCATGTACCATGCTTTAAATACGACTGGCCGCTGGCAGGGAGAGGTGAAGGGTCGTCATAAAAACGGTGAAGACTATGTTGCGATGCTGACAGTTAACTCCATTTATAATTCTGATGGGGCAATCCATCGCCGGGTTGCTCTGTTGTCCGATATTACCGATAAGAAAAAGTCTGAAGAAATTATCTGGACCCAGGCTAACTTTGATTTTTTAACCGGGCTGCCTAATCGCCGTATGTTTATTGAGCGGCTGGATCTGGAAAAGAAGAAGACGGACCTTTCCACCATGCCCATGGCTTTGCTGTTTCTTGACCTTGACCATTTTAAGAAAGTAAACGATACCCTTGGCCATAATTTGGGGGATCAGCTACTTAATGCTGCAGCACTGCGCCTGCGCGGCTGTGTACGGGAAACCGATATGGTATCTCGGCTTGGAGGGGATGAATTTACCGTGATCCTCGGTGAGCTGGAAAATACACAGGGCGCTGAACGAGTTGCCCAAAAAATTCTGCACGCATTCTCTGCGCCTTTCTTGCTCGGCGTTGAAACCATTTATATCACCCCCAGCATTGGGATTACCTTCTATCCGGATGACGGTAATGAAACGGAGGCTCTGCTGATGAATGCCGACCAAGCCATGTATTCGGCCAAGGAGCAAGGGCGTAACCGTTACCACCTTTTTACTGTATCCATGTATGAAGAGGCGCAATACCGGCGGCAATTAGCAAACGATTTACGTGAAGCGATTAAAAACAACCAGTTACAACTTCACTATCAGCCAATCGTTGAGCTGGCAACAGGTAACATCAGTAAAGCCGAGGCATTGATCCGCTGGCAACACCCAGTTCTCGGCTTGGTTAGCCCTGCTGAATTTATCCCTATTGCCGAAGAAACCGGCATCATTGTCGAGATTGGAGATTGGGTATTCCGTCAGGCGGCTCACCAGACCGCTCGCTGGCGTGCATCGCACCATAAAAACTTTCAGATCAGTATTAATAAATCCCCGTTGCAGTTTTGTGACGGAGGAAGTGATATCTCGAGCTGGCTGCAACACCTGCAAGAACTTGACCTGCCTGGGCAGGCTGTTATTGTCGAGATCACTGAAGGTTTGTTGCTTGACGCCAGCAAAACAGTCACGGACAAGCTGCTTGCGTTTCGTGATGCCGGAATTCAGGTTTCACTGGATGACTTTGGCACCGGCTATTCGTCCCTGTCTTATATCAAAAAATTTCATATCGATAATATCAAGATCGATCAATCGTTCGTGCGTAATCTCAAAGCGAATTCAGACGATATGGCATTGTGTGAGGCCATCATCGTAATGGCACACAAACTAGGCATGCAAGTCGTAGCTGAAGGGATTGAAACTGAGGAGCAGCGAGCTTTACTGGCTGCCGCCGGCTGTGATTACGGACAGGGTTACTTGTTTTCCAGGCCGCTTCCGGAACCAGAGTTCAGCCGCATATTGCCGCGCCATATACCGGTGCTAGATATCATTTGATTGTTAATATTGTTAGGACAAAACCATTATTAGCATAAGTTTTCTAATATTCTGAATATTATCTTATTTTCAAAGTATTCATGGGGGCGATATTACTGGTGGGGTGGTAATCACTCTAATCGATACACATAGCCATCAATTATATTGCCAAAGGGCCCCCATGTTAATGGTTTTGCTGTTATTTGTTTCGTAAATGTTTGGGTGTGTAGTGGTTAATTTGTTATAAAAACAACGGTGTCGTATTGATGCTGGTGAGTTATAACTAATTTGCTGTTTAAATTAAAGACTTAAACAGCCTAACTATACAGGGATGTCTATGCGCAAATTATTTGGTGGTTTTGTCGCTGCTTTAGCACTTCTTACTACGTCGGCTACAACGTCTGCTGGTCCGATCCTCGATGATATTGCAAAATCGGGTGAGTTACGGGTTTGTTTTGATGCTGGCTATATGCCGTTTGAAATGAAAAGTAAAAATGGTTCTTTTATTGGGTTTGATATTGATATCGGTAAGTTGATGGCGCGTCAGATGGATGTGAAATATGTGCCGATTAATACTGCCTGGGATGGAATTATACCCACCTTGCTGACGGGAAAGTGCCATATGATTAATGCTGGCATGACAATAAATGCCAAGCGTAATATGCGAGTTAATTTCGCTGACCCTTATATTGTCATTGGCCAGAGTATTCTGCTTAACCCTGAGCTTGAAGGAAAAATCACCAGCTATAAAGACTTGAATGATAGTCAATATACTATTGCGACTAAGCTGGGCACCACGGGTGAGCAAGCAATTAAACGTATGATCAGTAAAGCCAAGCTAAACGTATTTGAAACCCAGTCTGATGCCGTACTTGAAGTGGCAAACGGTAAGGCCGATGCGTTCATTTACGATATGCCGTTTAATGCTATTTATGCCTCGCAAAACGCAGGTAAAGTTGTGCACCTGGATCAGCCATTTACATTTGAACCGCTAGGTTGGGCGGTTGTACAGGGCGATAGCGATATGCTGAATTTTTTAAATAACTTCCTTCGTCAGATCAAAGGCGATGGTACGTATGATCGTGTCTACGACAAATGGTTTAAAAACGACAGTTGGTTGAAGCAAGTGCAATAACCATCATCGGCCAGGCGGTATGTCTGGCCGGCTTGTTTTACTCCCCAACGCCTAATGGAAGAAGTTATGTTTAGGACGTCGAATCGTTGGCTGTGGCACGGCCTTTTTGTTGTTATTCTCGGGTTATCCATTCTTGGTGTGTATCAATCCTCCAAACAAATAAATTACAACTGGCAATGGGAAAGGGTAACCCCTTATTTACTCGATACCTCTCCTCTGGAAATCAGAGCTGGCGGTGATGGAACTGTCATTGTTAATGACAATGGCTCACTGATCATCGATTTTGATTACGATGACAGCCCTCAACGAGTGAAGAACTACGATGAACGTTTGGTCGAAGACGGTGACATCGTATTTGAGGGAGATATTATTGCGCGATCGGAACATTGGTCAATCGGACCCTTAGTGTTCGGACTTTGGGTGACACTGAAAATATCTGTTATTTCATTATTCTTTGCTGTCATTCTCGGTTTAGTCGCGGGACTGATGCGGATATCGGATAATCCGGTTACCAAGAACTTCTCATTTCTCTATGTAGAAATTATCCGTGGTACGCCCTTATTGGTTCAGATATTCATCGTCTACTTTTTCTTGGGTACGATAATGGATTTGGAACGATTTACCGCCGGTGTCGTTGCGTTATCTATTTTTACCGGGGCGTATATCGCAGAGATTATTCGTTCGGGTATCCAGTCCATTCCGCCGGGCCAGATGGAAGCAGCCCGTTCGCTTGGTATGAGTTACCCCAAGGCAATGGTTTATGTCATATTGCCTCAGGCATTTAAACGCACACTGCCACCAATGGCCGGACAGTTGATCACCTTAATCAAAGATTCCTCTTTAGTTTCTGTTATTTCAATTACGGATCTGACAAAAGCCGGGCGTGAAGTGATCAGTGGCAGCTTTGCCACGTTCGAAATCTGGTTCGTGGTAGCGGGGCTATATTTGCTATTAACCACTTCGTTATCTTGGTTTGTTCAACGCATTGAGAAGAGGTTAGCGTCCAGTGACTAGAGATTACAACGGCAACGAGATGATCGTCGCGACCCAAGTCGACAAGATATATCCGAATAACTGTCATGCATTGAAAAAGGTAAGTGCGACCATCAAGCGCGGTGAAGTGGTCGTGATTATCGGCCCGTCGGGATCGGGTAAGTCGACATTTCTGCGCACGCTTAATCAGCTGGAAGATATCAATTCTGGCACTATTATGATTGATGGCATAGATATGTATGCCCGAGGAACTGATATTAACGCCCTGCGTGAAAATGTGGGAATGGTATTCCAGTCATTTAATCTATTTCCGCACAAGACCGTGAAGGGCAATGTCATGCTGGCACCGTTAACCGTCACTAAACGGACAGCGAAAGAGGTTGAAGAGCACGCAGAAAGCTTGCTGTACCGAGTGGGGTTAGCCGAAAAAATGGATGTTTATCCCTCTCACCTTTCTGGTGGACAGCAGCAGCGGGTAGCCATTGCGCGCGCATTGGCAATGAAGCCCGACATTATGCTGTTTGATGAGCCAACATCAGCGCTTGATCCAGAAATGGTCGGCGAAGTGCTGGATGTCATGAAAGGACTCGCAGCAGATGGCATGACGATGGTGGTGGTTACCCACGAAATGGGATTTGCTCGCGAGGTCGCCGACAGAGTGCTGTTTATGGAAGAGGGTGAATTACTGGTCAGTGATACCCCAGAAAATATTTTCGGTAGTGCCAAGCATTCTCGGTTACAGCAATTTTTATCCAAAATACTGTAGTTATAATCATTTAAATCACTGTCTCGACGGTGGTTTAAATGTGAAGAAAAATGGACAATTAAACAACCCGATAGGTTTATTTTTTTGGATTAATTGTACGAGTTTGCAAACAGATTACATCTGAAAATTATTACGTATGTACATCAGCATAACTTTTCGATAGAACCATATTTTTAACAATGACCTTAACCTGACAGCCACCATCCCGAAGATTGCTAACTGTCAGATCAAGTTTCAATTTTATACCTTATTTAACATGGATAGTATTGGTCGATGAAGATTGCATGCCTTCATTATCCGTCACTGTTAATTTGAATGTTAACGTTGTTTCGAATGCCGGTGCTGCAGCATAGGCGTAGTGGCCATCTGAATGGTCAATCCGTACTGCTGGGCCTTCGATCTGAGTCCACTTATAGCTTACGATGGAACCATCAGAGTCGCTTGATTTCCTGCCGTCTAGCGCGATCCATTGATTAAACGATGCTGTTTGTTCAGAACCTGCATGCGCCACTGGTGCCTGGTTAGACGGAACGTCAGGATCTTTTACAACCACGGTCTGTAGAACCGAACTACTCTTACCTTCATTATCGGTGACTGTTAATTGGAATTTTAACGTTGCATCGAATGCAGGTGTTGCAGCATAGGCGTAACTGTTATCCGAATAGTCAATTCTAACTGCAGGCCCCTCAATCTGAGTCCACTTATAGCTCTCGATGGAACCATCAGGATCCATTGATTGTCTGCCGTTTAGAGTGATCCATTGATTAAATGAGGCCGTTTGATCTGAATCAGCTTGTGCGACAGGTGCGAGATTAGTTGTGCTCGCAGGTGCTTTTACAACCACGGTGTGCGAGGCTGAATGACTTAAACCAGATCCGTCAGTTACCGTTAGTTTGAATACCAGAGTTTCATCACTGGTGATATTTTCTGCTGTTTGCACCCAGGCTCTGCTCGAGTAAGCGCGATTGATGGTAACGCTCTGTCCTGAAGTCTGTGTCCAGTGATAACGAAGTCTTCCTTTAGACGCGACAGATTGGCGTCCGTCTAAGAAAAACCAGTCGCTAGCTTCAACGGTTTGACCTGATTGAACATTGGCTTTAGGGCCATTACCTTCAACGGTAATCTGGCCTTCATAGGCCGCTGCATTGTGCTCAGTGACCGTTAGGGTCATCGCTTCATTGGTTTTCAGTTCAAAATGTGCAAGTCCGTTTTGATCCGTGGTGGCCACATGGGATTCACCCGATACGGTAACCAGTGCAACGCGTGCATCTTTTAACAGTTCACCGTCGCTGCGAACGGTGACATCAAATGATGCAACGCTTCCGTGGGTAAAGCGTGTTGGGTGAGTCACCGTTAGTTCTTGCGGACGTTGGGTTCGTAATTCCAGTTCAGGATCGCCAAACCAGCTGAAGAAACGAGCTGTTGAAAGTGCTAGGCCTTGGGCCCCAAAGTGGTTGAACAGGCGGTGCTTGGCACGGTTCATTGCCATTGCCGGACGCCATGAAACCGGGTAAATATTGCTGGACCAATTGCCGTCATAATCATCCCAGAAGCTATCCATAATGGCGGCGTGCATAAGATCGTTGTAACCGGAATAGCTGACACGTACAGCACCTGTGAAGCCTACTGCGCCACCGTTAGGATTGCGCATCCAAGATTCTGCAAATGAATCTTTGCCGTCAAACCAGCCGGTCGCACAGTTAAGGCTAAAAACGACTGGCGACATGTTACCGTTGACCAGTTCGTTGACTTCCGAAGCGGTATATTGCGGATCTGCCCAGCCAGAGCCATCGGCATAACCATGATCTCGGTGCATAACCAGCCCGACGCCTTGGTTAATCGCTGTTGCGATTTGAACCTTGTTACCATTCCCCTGATTTTTCCACTCTTGGGGAACCGTCAACGGCGGTGTTATCCTTGCGCTGCCGTAGTCCCATCCACCATATTGAAGTTCTTTCGTTAGATCGGCGTCCCACTGCAGTGCTGTGTGGATTTGATAGCCTTTGTTAAACAGGTCGCCGGGACTGCCGAAGAAGTTATAATCAGGCCCGAGGAAGTCGGCCACCCGGTGAAGATCTTCCATAAACATTCGATCGGCTTTTCTATTATTATTGCTGTCCTGATACTGACCCGCCAGTAGGGCGTGGCTGTAACGATCTGAATCAAATGGTGTTTTTTCATAATTTAATGTTCGATTGACCATGTTAGTGATCTGATCTTCGGTATCACCAGGTAAACGGCCGATCACCAGGTCAGGGTATTTATCGGAGCCATCAACCAGGGTGTACTCGAAATCGGTGTGCCACTTATGATCCGTGCCATGATAACCATGACCGACGATTTCCCAGGCGGGAACATCTTCATGATCGCCAACAAAAAGAACATAGGAGGTCATTGTCCCTTTCTTGTACGCATTGGCAATGTATTCTTTGATCTGAGCCTGAGTGCTACCGGTTTCAGTAATAGGTGCGACATAAACGTTATAGCCCTTTTTACGCTTCCATGCTGCCAGAGGTTCTATGGCGTTTCTGAATCGATCTGCGGTAATGATTAAGTAATCCGCAGCCTGAGACGGAGTAATTGTCGAATTAGTTTCTGGCTGGGCTGGAATAAAATCCTTTCCAGAGTCTTTCGTCGTTTCGGATCGAATGTCGATGATGGAATCTGTCGGCGCATCAAAATCTAGCGCGTCTTTACGCTTGGCTTTTTGCTGACTGTTTTCTGGCAGAACATAGTTCACATGAAAACGTACTTTTTGCGCAAAACGAACGGTTTTTTCAATCGGATTAAATTCAATTGGTCGATATGAAATTACCGCATAGCTTTTGCCTCGCACACGGATTGTTTCTATAACGGTAACCAGTGGGCTTTTACTATCAGTTAAGAGACCGTAAGCAGCCTCATCTTTAACGAATGGCATGTGTTGATCAGGTCGTTCACCATCCATTGTGACAACGTCAGGGAAGGGCAATTGAACCGGGTCGACGGTGATATCGCTAAATGTTTCAGACCACTCAACCTCATCAATTGCAATATCCAGTTGTGCACCTTCAGGAATGCGAACCATTTGTCGGTAACCTGTCAGATTGGGTTTACCTGGTTCTGCCGGGCTGCCGCCGTCTGGTAGCATAATACGGTTATAGATATTTCCATCAGCCATTTTTATCTTGCCCATGGTCAACGATGAAAGTTTAGCTTCAAAGACTGCGCTATTACTACTTCGGGTCGCTATCGAGAAATATTTATCGCCCTGTGTTGGCGTAGCGGAAGAAACGGCATCAATCATTTGATCAAAATGGATGACTTGTTTGTCAAAAACCGTTGCGTCTGTGTGCTCGACGGCCCAAACGGGTTGTGCCAGCAGAGCAAGAGCACAGGCAGAGCCCTTAAACATTTTTCTCATTATTATCTCCTGTAAGTTCTGATTCGTGTTTGTTGCAAAAACTTGTGATAAGTAAATTCCGCTTAAATTAGCGAGATTGACTAAAAATAAAGACATGCTTGATAGCGCATGATCTGATTTATGTACCGATAAATTAGCTATTTCACTTTCTGATGTTCAAGGTTGGTTATACTGCACATATGAGTTGTGATTTTTAGACTGCGGTGAAAAAGTTGATAGCGAAAAACAGTACTAATCAAGGTGATTAAGCTATTGTTACGTATTGGTAAATATTGATTTATGTCTGATTGCTTTGTTCGGTGGTTGGCATGTCATCTGTTATGTGTAAATTCATTAGAGACGATAATTAATCACTGTTCAAAATGTTGTGCTGTTGAAGTTACCTCAATAAAAATGTTAAGTATTCGAGTGGAAGATTCGAGTTCAAACTGATTTTTTGTATGGCTTGTTAGGCATGAATATATAGCATGGGTTTTGAGGTGTGACGCATAAGATTTGTAGGTAAAGTGAAGTTTTATTATACAAATATGACATTCACCGAATAACTGATTGTTAAATTAAACATTGATTGTCCTAATATTGACTCGTCGTAAATTGAGAGCGTTATACTCATCGAAAGCAGTTGTTTAATTTATTCCTCAGAAGACCATGAAGGGCAATGCCATGCTGGCATCGTTAATGTTGACCAAACGGACAGCGAAAGAGATTGAAGATCATATAAAGAGCTTGCTGTATCGAGTGGGATTTGCCCGCGAGGTCGCCGACAGAGTGCTGTTTATGGAAGAGGGAGAATTACTGGTCAGTGATACCCCAGAAAATATTTTCGGTAGTGCCAAGCATTCTCGGTTACAGCAATTTTTATCCAAAATACTGTAGTTATAATCAGTTAAACCACCGTCTCGACGGTGGTTATTAATATGAAGCAAAATAAATTGCTATGGACGGTATTAAGCTGTATTTGAAAAGCCCTGAAAAATATCGGCTGTCGAGCTAATAAAATCACGCAGGGAATACGAGACGGTTTTTAAATCCAGCCATGACGGACGGAACTGAAACTGTTGCCAATCTGCCAGTAAACTCAGTGTTGAATCATAGGGCGGGGCCGCGAGGTACAGCGCGAGAATAGCCGCGACTTGAGCAAAACTTATCATCGGGTTTCGCAGTGAAATAATTTTAAGCGCAGTGCCAAATGATGACTTGATCTTTCTGTTTGCCAGATCGACGCTATAGACTTCATCCAAAACAAGGTGCAATACGCCTCCTGCCGTTACAAAAAGACCAGAAAGCCAGCTGGTGGTCTCGCGATACCCCATCAAACGGGCTAAGCAAACAATACATATCCCCAGTAATGCAACAAACGCCAGCGAATGACAGCAACCCCGATGGACAGTGATTTTTTCAAACACAGACTTGGCACTGTAGCGGATAAAAAGATAGAGTGAAACCGCATAAAGGATCAATTCCAGCATGGTGACATGCGGGGAAATATGGCACACCAGCACAAAGCTGCAGATCGCCGCTAACAGTCCGAATAACGTTTTCATCGACGTTGAATTATCTGAGTCGATATCGGGTAGCAGCCCACCAATTGAGCCTAAGAAAGCGAGCCATAAGGCGGTGATCGGCTGAATATTGCCTGCTGATAGCAATGCCGTTGCCGCAAGACCACTGGCGATAGCGGCACAGTTTAAATGGGTGCTGAAATTAGCCACTTACAGTGGCTTACTGTGGTATGTAAAGAAAACACCAGCATGGGGCATTTCGGTCGTTATAGTTTTCATCTGTGCCTCACCAATTAGCTGTCTGTATGTACAGTATTATGGCGTAAATCATGACGACATCAATGAAAACGGATGAAATGGCAATTGAAAGTAAATCAATGGCTGATTTTTAGGCGTTATGGCTACAAGATCGTTAGTTTATTATATAAACGCCGCCTTAAGGGGGGGAGGCGGCGTTTTGTATTTAAGGAAGATAACCGAACTTAAGCGGTGATCAGTGCTGAAATGATGCCGATAGCACCGCCCAGTACACCGCCCCAGATCACCAGCCAGCCAAGGTGTTCGCGGATCATCTTTTGCACCATTTCTTTAACTAACTGAGGCGTTAGTTCATTCAGACGCTGATCGATAATCTCTTCAATCGTGGCTTGGATCTCATTGAACATTGCCGGCTGTTCAAACTGATCTTTTAATGCTTGTTTAAAGTCATCGTTCTGGCTGATCTCAGTAATTGATTCCTGCATTTTTTCAATGAAAGGCTGTTTGAGTGGCTGTAACGCTTCTTCGCCGCCCATCATCACCAACATGCCGCCGAAAGAGGAGTTCATGATCACTTCAATCAGCGAATCAAAGGTCGGGCTAAGATCAATCTTCTCAATAACGGGCTGAAGATCCAGCTGAACCGGGTTGGCCATTTCATTGGTCAGGAAGCGGTCGACGTTCTCCTGGGTAAAGAACTGCTCCATCATCATCGTCTTAATGCCGAGTTTGAACTCTTCAAAGCGGGCAGGGATCACGCCCGAACCATAAAGTCCCGGTACTTTTTCAAACAGCATATGAATAGCAAGCCAGTTGGTTAATGCGCCTGAAAAAGCAAACAAGCCACAGAACATGACAACCTGCTGGTTAGTAAGATAACCCACAAGCAAAATCAACAAGGATACAATATTGGTAAGTAGACTTTTACTGGTCATAGCCGCCTCGGGGAAAGATAGAAAACGGCGGGATTTTAGCAAGGTAACGTGATGAATGTCACGAATGTATTTAGGGTAAAACGCAGATTTGCTCCGATGGCTGGGTATTATTTGACATAAAGGCAGGCTGGATAAATTCGGCGTAACTACCCGTAAAATGACAGTGGTAGGCATTTACGCCTTGAATCTGTATGACGTCTCGATAAACTTGCTGTTCCAGATACAACGGACTGGTTGGCTGCGACAGCGATTAACTATCACGGCTAAATTTTTTAGCTATTTTGCTAAAATAGTCTTCCATATCCTTTAAGGAAGCCATAGTGGTGTTTTCAATCTTTTTCTGTGAAACTTTAAATTCATGGACGATGCTATTTCCTTTTTCCTCCATAAAGTCTTCGACATTCATCTTAGCGAGGTGGCTTTGCAGTGCGGCGTGCTCAAGCTCGCCTTTTGCCTCACGGACTTTTTGATGGGTTATTTTTTCAAAACCGTCAAAAGAGTCGCTGATTTTCTGCCATTTGTCATGTGCCTCCATGGCGGCAAGATGGGCTTGCAGGGCTGCGTCATCTTTCTTGCTGGCCAGATGATTTGAAGCTTCACCCAGTTTTCCGTTAATTTCTGAGAGCCGGTCTTTGGCTTGCTGCCACAACTCTTTGGTATCAGCAGAAAACTCCTCAGATTTTTCTTCAATTTTATTGCTTGCCTCCCGAATTTTTTTTCGGGATAGATCGATTTTTTCTTTAAGTTGGTCTTTCATGATTAGCTCCGCTCATTAGTTTATCTGTTTCTTTCTGTCATGCCCTGGGGCTGCGCGTATTAAGTATAGACATTCAATAGGTAACGCAATAAGCCTATTCAGAAAAATGAACTTTTGTTTAGGAAACGAATGACACCTTGTATGCCATTAAAGATTAATTACTAATCCGGCTACGGATCATTTACCGGAAAAGTAGTTTTCTATCCGGTCGAAGGCAATATTGATTGTGTCTTCATCAACACAGTAGGCCATACGGACATGACTTTCACCCGAGGGACCAAAGGCGCTTCCCGGTGTTACCGTTACTTTGGCGTTGTATAGCAGATCAATGGCAAAGGATTTTGAGTCTGTGTGATCCACCAGAATTTTGGGAAACATATAATAGGCACCTTCCGGTTTTTGCCAGGAAAAAAGGTGGGGGACGTTTGACAGTCGCTCGACCATCAAACTGCGGCGTTGTTTGAGTATGGCTTCAAATTCTTGCTTATGGATTGAAGGTTGGGAGAGGGCGGCGATACCAGCCAGCTGAGAAATGCGCGGCGCACAGATCATGGTTGCATCGTGTACCTTCATTGCCTCCCGCTTAAGCTCTTCCGGCATGATCATATAACCAAGACGCCATCCGCTCATGGCGTAGGCCTTGGAAAAGGAATGCAGGTAGACGACATGGTCTTTATAGCGTTCGACGCTGGCAAGATTGAAATATTTGTTGCCGTTTTCATAGGTAAAACTACTGTACGGATCATCAATGATGACCAGAATGTCGTGTTGTCTGGCTATTTCGCCCACTTGTACCAATTCTTGCTCGGTAAATATTTTACCTGTCGGGTTCGAGGGGGTTACCAGCACAATGGCCTGGGTTTTATCGGTAATCAATGCCGGTAACCGATCAATATCCAGACTCCAGTTGTTGCTCTCATCCAAGGGCCAGTAAACGGCTTTGCCGTTAAACAGAATGATTTGTTGGATATGGGATGCGAAGCATGGATCGGTCAGAATGATTTCATCTCCGGGATCGAGCATGGTGTGAAACATTGTATTCAACCCCTGCATATTGCCCGCAGTGATCATGACGTTACTATCGGCAGAGACGTTGATCCCTGTCTCTGCGAGGTGTTTTTGAACAACCAAATCACGGAATTCCGGCAGACCATCCGGCAGGGTGTATTTCCCGGCGTCTGGATCTTCACTGAGCCGCTTGATAACCCCGTTACGGATGTAGTCTGGCGTTCTGAAAGATGGCAATCCCCACGCGAGTGAGACGGCTCCTTCCACCCGGGCACTCAACATCGCCATTTGCTTAATTTCAGACACGCAGGCTTGATGGACGTAGCTGGAAACAATGTCGGTAATAAAAGTCATGAGGTGGTACCAGTCAGAAGAATAGTCCAGATTGGTATAAGGATAGAACAACAAATCTCAATGTGGTTGACTGCAATGGAAACCAGCCTTGCAGTAAGCTCATTAAATGCCACGCACAAAAAAAAGCCTGTTCTGAGAACAGGCTTTCTTAATTTGGTGCTCGCTACTGGACTCGAACCAGTGACACCTTGCATGTCATGCAAGTACTCTAACCAACTGAGCTAAGCGAGCTTTATTTACGTTCTTACTAGGTGTTCCGTCTTGGGAACGAAAGGAATAGTAGCGACTCGAACTAACTGGCGCAAGTGTTTGAGGTCGCTTTTTTCTTAAATAGTGTTTATTTGCTCGCGCATTAATCAGTTTGGTGTCGGTGCATGCACCATATAGCATTAATGATAAAATACAGACGGTTAATCAATCCCCATTTCTCATTGTTTTAAAGGCGAGCTTAATTGAATCGAGTTGGTGGCCTGGCTGTTACTTGAGTTTCGACGCTGTTTTTTTGTGATAAAGCGCAAAAAATGACGATTTAAGTAAAGCAGGGGGAAGTTGCTGGCTTTCTTAGCTGCATGCTAGGCCCGATTACTTTCTATATATGGTAAAGAAATCATCGCCGGAGATCTGCGAACAACGGTAAGTGCTCCTGCTTTGACCGGGCGTTTATTACGGATCGAATAGGTAGCGTGCTAAGAGATTAAGCACATAAGTATCAAAAAGGTCTGCACTGGCAGACCTTTTTGTTGGGAAAAGACAATTAATTTAATAGCTCATGGTCTGGCGGAAGCAGGCGTGAAATCCACAGCACCAACTTGTGCTTCATATTTACCCCATCTTCTTGATCGATTGCCAGCGGGGTAATTTGTTTACATTCCACCAACAGGCGATAAACACACTCGACTCTTTCAGTTGATGAAACGGTTTTTTCCAGATCGCCATACCCTTGTTTCTTTGCAAAGGCCATGCCCAGCTCCATGGCTTTTTTCAGTAGCTTGGCTTCATTTTTGTTCTTTTTCATATCTCATCCCTTGCATATGAATGCATAATTCAATTAACGGCTTACGTTGGAATGCACTGTTCTTCACGTGATTTTGTGCAACAAGAATACATCAGGCAGTTTTATAATCCCACTTTGATCTTGCAAGGATCAAACGTGGATTGCCATATCAGCGCTCTTTTTTGGTGTGTACGCAGAGAAGAAAACCGAGTCAGCATTATCTGCTGACTCGATGCGGAACATAAATGAATAAGACAGTGCGGTTGAATGGCGAACCAGAGGCAAAACCTGGTTGTGTTGTGCCTACGCTAGAGTCAGTGCAATTACGGGCGTAATTTTAATACGCTATCAATATCTTCAGCGGAATGACGCTCTGGAACTTGTTCCCATTCTTCGCCCCAAGAGCGGTTTACGACGCGTCCGCGTTGTACCGCTTCTCTTCCTTCAAGCATTTTCGCCCAACGTACAACGTTAGTATATGTTTCTACTTGTAAGAACTCTGCGGCATCATACAAATGACCTAGCACTAAATTGCCGTACCACGGCCATATCGCCATATCTGCAATACTGTACTCTTCACCTGCGACATAGGTGTGTTTAGAGAGTTGCTTATCTAATACGTCTAACTGGCGTTTGGCTTCCATCGCAAAACGATTGATAGGGTATTCCAGCTTCTCATCAGTATAAGCGTAAAAATGTCCAAACCCGCCGCCAAGGAAAGGGGCTGAACCTTGCGCCCAAAACAGCCAGTTAAATGTCTGAGTTCTTGCATTCCCTTCTTTTGGTAAAAACTGACCAAATTTCTCTGCTAAATGAACCAGAATTGAAGCTGATTCAAATACATGAATTTTTTCATTACCAGACCTATCGACGAGGGCCGGGATTTTCGAGTTAGGATTTACTTCAACAAATCCTGATGAAAATTGCTCACCTTCTCCGATATTAATCAGATAAGCATCATACTCAGCCTCTTTAATGCCTAAAGCTAATAGCTCTTCTAAAAGAATCGTCACTTTTTGTCCGTTAGGTGTACCAAGGGAGTAAAGTTGTAATAGGTGTTCACCGACAGGTAACTCTTTGTCATGTGTCGAACCTGAAACGGGGCGGTTAATACTTGCCCATTTATTACCGCCATTTGTAGCATTAACCCAAACTTTCGGTGGCGTGTATTCATTGTTGCCCATAATTTCTCCCTACTTATGATTAACGTACAAGTGTGATTCTGAGAAACGTTTTTCAAAGCAAATTGACAAATCGCTGTTTGTCAATCTAAACGGTTTCCTGTGTCACAACGCGCGGCGGGCTACAGGCTTCAGCCGGAACGGCACCTTATGACGGCAATGACACTTTGCTATCGAAGTGACATTTCAATCTGGAAATCATTGCCCTGGCGTTGCACCCAGCGTAAACGGCTTGCCAGCATTAAAGCGGCCGATGACAGACCGACAATGTTGCCAATCCAGAAACCATGCGGCCCCATCGATCCAACAACCCAGTCAGTCATACCAAGAATATAACCCACAGGCAGACCTAATATCCAGTAGGCGATAAAGGTGCGAATAAAGATAGCACGCATATCTTTGTAGCCGCGTAGCGCACCCGCTGCGACAACCTGTATAGCATCGGTACATTGATAGATAGCAGCCAAGAACAAAAGCTGTCCCGCGATAAGGATAACGTCAGGGTTGTCGGTATACATTTGCGCGATTTGTTCGCGGAATATCACGGTTAACAGTGCCGTAAGCATTGAAACTACCAGCCCGACGAGTAAACCACAATGAGAAGCAATCTTCGCTTCTTCAAGATCTTGTCGACCGAGCAGGTGGCCCACACGGATACTGAGTGCCGCCCCCAGGCTCATCGGGATCATAAAGATCAGCGACGAGAAATTACTCGCAATTTGATGGGCGGCAACGGTAATTGAACCCAGAGGGGAAATTAACAGCGCAATGGCAGCAAAGAGGGATACTTCAAAGAAGATAGAGGCCGCCACGGGCAACCCCAGTTTGAAAAGGCGCAAGATTGCTGAAAGCTGTGGTTTGTGCCAATGGCTAAACAGCCCGATCGCGTTTAACCGTCTGTTCAGTTTTACGTATACCAGCATCGAAAAGAACATTAACCAATACACAATTGCTGTTGCAACACCACAGCCAACCCCGCCCAGCGCAGGTGCGCCGAACTTACCATATACAAATATCCAGTTAAGCGGGATGTTGGCAGCAAGGCCAATAAAGCCAATGACCATTGCAGGTATGGTAAGAGACAAGCCTTCAGAGAAACTTTTAAGGTTCTGAAAAAAGAGGAACGCAGGAACCGCAAATAAAACGGCATGCAGGTAACCAATCGTTTTATCTGCCAGGTCTTGCTCGACATCCATCATGTCTATCAGAGCGCCGGCATTGTAGAGCACCCAAATAATCGGTAAGGAGATAATGGCAGCCAACATGAAACCATGTTGTACTTCAAATGGAATTTTTTGCTTATTGCCCGAACCATTAAGGGTTGCCACAATAGGAACCAAAGCAATCAGCAAGCCGACACCAAACAGGATAGAGGGTAACCAGACACTGGTCGCAACAGAAACTGCCGCCATGTCAGTGGCACTTACGCTGCCTGCCATTACGGTGTCGACAAACCCCATCGATGTTTGAGCGACTGAGGCGATGAGTACGGGGATTGTTAGCTTGAGTAATTGACGTGTTTCACGCCGGTAATTATGCACAGAATGCTCCTGAAAGCAGGTATATCGGATACAGAGAAATATGTCCGCAGGTGTGCGCTGAATTATAGCGATTCAATGCGCAGAGACAATCGTTATTCTGATAAGTTGAATATAACTGTATTTTTAGGTGGCCTACCTGTGGGGATTATTATCTCGCTTGGTGTTTGGGTATAATATTTATCAATAGAACGCCATCAACCAATATGTAGGAGAGATAATGTTCACCGGAATTGTTCAAGGTACAGCTGAAGTTATTAAAATCATAAAGAAAGAAAACTTTCAGACACATGTAATTCGAATGCCTCAAGGGTTATCTGACGGATTAACACTTGGTGCATCTGTTGCCCATAATGGCTGCTGCCTGACGGTGACAGCGGTGGATGGCGATGTCGTCTCTTTTGATTTAATGCAAGAGACACTGAAAGTGACTAATTTAGGCCTGTTGTCAGCAGGTGATAGCGTTAATGTTGAACGGGCCGCAAAGTTTGGGGATGAGATAGGAGGCCACTCTATGTCAGGTCATATTATGTGCACCGCGGTGGTTAAAGAGGTGGTGGTCTCTGAAAATAACCGTCAGGTATGGTTTACAATGCCGCAAGCACAGATGAAGTATGTGTTCACAAAAGGCTATATCGGGATTGATGGGATCAGCCTGACGATTGGAGATGTGGTTGATAATACTTTTAATGTCAATTTAATTCCCGAGACATTACAGCGCACAAACTTAAAAGTGCGCTCTGCAGGCGATGTGATCAATATTGAGATTGATCCACAAACTCAGGCTGTGGTTGATACGGTTGAGCGGGTATTAGCGAATTAATCAGTGAAATAGACCCAAACCGAGCAATGAATTCTCGCGAAACCCTGTCAGTTAAGATGGTTTGGGTATAAGGTGTGATAGCGGTATAAAAAGGGAATGTTAACTTGTATTCCCTTTTTATTTTGTACCTATTGCTCTCGTTGCGCTTGAAATCCTAATGAGGCACAGCCTAATGGTTTCCATTCATACATAGATATAAAATCGTGGGTGTTAACAGGAGTAACGCTATTATAATTGCTCATTTAAAAGATCTGCTCATCATCGGCATCAATAAATAAGTTAATGGTTTTGTGTTGCTCGTCCACTTGCATATTAAGGTGGATGGCATTACAGCATGCAGGGCATTCATCATAAAATTCCTGGCTTCCCCCGCTGGTATCAAGCGTGATCTGAATATTATGCCCGCAGTGTGGGCAAACGACATTTTGCTCAGAATAGTTCTTCATGTTGTACTCCTTTGAATGCGCTTGCTGGTGCATAAAGCTTATAAAATCCACGCATTCCGTTCTTCTAACGGCTCAATCGGCTGTAATAAATAGGTATAACTAAATCGTAGCGTTAAGTATTCGTTTTTGCCGAGAATTAACAAAGAAGTTTGAGTTAATTTCAAGTTTCGATGATCTAATGGACTGACTGCCTCAAATTATTCATTTTTGCCTGGATATTTTGTTTTTTATACGAACTGAAATATTTTATAAGATGTCAAAAAGGGAACAAATCAGAGAGCTGCAGTGGTAATAACTTGATGTAAAGACAAGTGGGATTATCTTTACACCAAAGAGGAGGAAATTATAATTTACAGGCTGCGCAGTAACCGTTCTTTTACTTCGTGCAGCGAGGAAAGTTTATAATCAGCAATGGCCCAACGTGGGTCATCAGCGTATGCTTTTTCCGGAATGGCAATACCTTTCATTTGTGCAGCTTTGGCGGCAAGTAAGCCATTAACGGAGTCCTCAAAGGCGACACAGGCTTGTGGTGCGATACCAAGTGCATCAGCGGCGTTGATATAGACTTCTGGGTGAGGTTTACCGTAGCGAAGGTGTTCAGCTGACAGTACAGCTTCAAACTTATCTTCTAATGCGAGTGCTTCTAACGTTGCGATAATTAAACTCATCGGAGAAGAAGAGGCAAGGGCAATTTTTAATCCCATTTCTTCGCAGGCATTGATGGCTTCGAAAACACCGGGTAGCGCAGGTTTGTGCTCTTTAACCAGTTCTTTCACACGATCCACGATAGAAGCCGTGACGGCTACGCAATCTGGACCTTGCCATGGTTGCTTGTTAAACCAGAATTCAACCACCTGGTCGATTCGTAATCCCATGGTTTGTAACGTTTCTTTTTGTTCAATAATGACACCTAAAGAAGAAAAAACTTCGACTTGTGCTTGTTGCCAAAAAGGTTCTGAATCGACCAGCAGGCCATCCATATCAAATACTGCAGCTTTTAACATGATTATCCTAACGTCAGTAGTATTACCTATCGGTATTATTCATACTCAACAATATATTGCCCTATAAAATAAAAATTCTTAGCTTACGATGCAAGCTAAGAATTCAGTATCAGGTATCAATAAAGCCAATGGCTGGCACTGTATACCAAAGCGGTGGGGTTGTTACTCATGGCTGTGCTAAACCTAACTTCTCTATTGTGTGTTCGGCCTGAGCTAAATAATCACCACCAAACAGATTACAGTGGTTTAAAACATGGTATAGATTATATAGATCGCGACGATCTTGATACCCGTCATCTAAAGGCCAGACAGATTGGTAGCCTTGATAAAAACTGGCCGGGAAACCACCAAATAGTTCAGTCATCGCGATGTCACACTCTCTGTCTCCCCAATAGGTAGCAGGATCAAAGATGAGCGGACCGGTTACGGTGAGTGCCGTATTACCGTGCCAGAGATCACCATGAAGTAATGAGGGCTTCGGTTGATGGTTCATCAGAAGCTTAATTACGTTACCGGTGATGGTGTCGATGTTGCCGAACTTGATGCCTTTCTCTTCACACAATTGAAGCTGCCAGGCGATGCGTTGCTCAGCAAAAAAACGACACCAACGACGGCGCCATTTGTTCGGCTGCGGTGTTATGCCGATATAATTATCAAAATCAAAGCCATATTCAGGTTGTTCTCCCCATTGATGTAACTTGGCTAATTGCTGGCCAAGTATAAAAGCCGTATCGCTATCAATGGCTTTTGTGGGTAAGTAGTTAAGAATAATAAACGATTTATCACGGCAGGTGCCAACGTGAAAAAATTGCGGGACTTGCACACAATCTGCTTCATTGAGGATCCGTAAGCTTTCCGCTTCGGTTTCAAACATGGCGAGTTGCTCTTTGTCATTAAGCTTGATAAAGAAGCGTTCCTCACCATCACCAATACAATAGCATTGATTAATATCACCACCGGCGAGGGCTTCCCGCTCAGTGATTTTGAACGTTATCCCTAATACCTCTGAAAGCTGGTGAGAAATGGCTTGCCACATAGCATCCTCCACGGCAGAACAATATTGATAGCGATATAATGTTATTGGTGTCTCATCAACATCTTAGACTATTTCAGCAAGAGGTAACCGTGCATTTATCAAGGTTTTAGCTTTATAATGAAGTTGCTTTGAGTGAAAAAGCTTGTAAATCAACTTCTAAGCACTATGTGATAGGTCGATGAAATTACCGGGAGTGTTGAAAAAACAACAATCCCGGTATGGTTTGAGGTAAAACGAATTAATGATCGGCTGCTTATTGTTTATAGACTTGGCAACAGCGCTGCTGGCATTAGTTGATTGTAGAGTGCTTCTTTCAACAGCTGATTTGCCTTTTCGATATCGGGTGCAAAATAGCGATCTTTGTCGTAGAAGGTAACTCGTTCACGCAACTGCGCTTTGGCCTGTTCGATGCGCTCAGAACTTCTTACCGGGCTTCTGAAGTCCAACCCCTGTGCTGCTGCGAGCAATTCAACGGCAAGAATGCCCCGTGTATTTTCAGCCATATCGGTTAAGCGACGACCAGCGAAGGTGGCCATAGAGACATGGTCTTCCTGGTTTGCAGACGTTGGAAGGCTATCTACTGATGCCGGGTGAGCGAAGGTTTTGTTCTCGCTGGCAAGCGCGGCAGCCGTTACCTGAGCAATCATAAAGCCGGAGTTGACGCCGCCATTATCGACCAGAAATGGCGGTAGCTGACTCAGAGTACTGTCGATCAATAGCGCCATACGACGTTCTGACAGGCTGCCTATTTCTGCAATTGCCAGTGCCAGGTTATCGGCGGCCATCGCAACCGGTTCAGCATGGAAGTTGCCACCAGAAATAATATCGCCATCGTCAGCAAATACCAGCGGGTTATCAGACACCGAATTGGCTTCAATTTCGAGAATATCTGCCGAATTACGAATTTGCTGCAAGCAGGCGCCCATGACCTGCGGCTGGCAACGGAGCGAATAAGGGTCTTGTACTTTTTCGCATTGCAGGTGTGACTGGCCTATTTCACTATGATGATCCAACATATGACGATACGCCATTGCTGCATCAATCTGGCCACGGTGACCACGCACACGGTGAATTCGGGGGTTAAATGGACGGCGGCTGCCGAGTGCGGCATCAACGGTCATCGCGCCACAAACTGTGGCAGCCGCATACAGATCTTCTGCTGCAAATAAACCTTCCAGCGAAAAGGCTGTTGACGCCTGAGTGCCGTTCAGCAGAGCCAGACCTTCCTTCGGGGCCAGTGTGATGGGTTCCAGGCCTGCAATCTCAAGCGCCCGGGCGCCAGTAATTACGTCACCGTTGTAGCGGGCCTGCCCTTCGCCCAGCAGAACGGTACTCATGTGGGCGAGGGGAGCAAGATCGCCCGAGGCGCCAACCGAGCCTTTTTTAGGAATGCACGGATACACTTCAGCATTCACTAATTGAATTAAGGCATTTACAACTAATGGGCGAATACCGGAATAGCCACGTGCCAGGCTATTTACCTTAAGCACGATCATCAAACGCACGGTGGCATCATCCATGAACTGGCCAATACCGGCAGCATGGGAAAGCACGATACTGCGTTGCAGGGTTTCCAGATCGTCTGCCGCAATCCGGGTATTGGCCAGTAAGCCAAAACCGGTATTGATGCCATAAACCACTCTGTCTTCTTTGATAATTTGCGCGACGGCTTCTGCACTGGCCAGCATGCCCGGCAATGCCTCATCATTTAACGACAGTTGGACTGAGTGACGGCTGACTTCACGAAGTTGTTTTAACGATAGCTTTCCCGGATTAATTTCTAACTGGTACATGATCCTTCCTTTTTCACGAGCTGTTATTTGTTATTATTGTGATTGCAATCTGTACGGTTAACCATTGGCAGGTCAAGGCCTTGTTCTTTAGCACAGTTAACGGCAATGTCGTAACCTGCATCGGCATGGCGCATTACGCCAGTTGCCGGATCATTGTGAAGCACTCGCCCCACGCGTTCTGCGGCATCGTCAGTGCCATCGGCGACAATGACCATGCCCGAATGTTGTGAGAAGCCCATGCCGACACCGCCACCGTGGTGAAGTGATACCCAGGTTGCCCCTGATGCTGTATTTAACAGCGCATTGAGTAGCGGCCAGTCAGAAACCGCATCAGAGCCGTCCATCATGCTTTCAGTTTCACGGTTAGGGCTGGCAACAGAGCCGGAATCCAGGTGGTCACGGCCGATAACAACTGGTGCTTTCAGCTCGCCATTTTTAACCATTTCATTGAATGCCAAACCGAGACGAGCACGATCTTTCAGACCAACCCAGCAAATCCGTGCTGGTAAGCCCTGGAATTGAATACGCTCGTGAGCCATATCTAACCAGTTATGCAGATGCGGATTATCCGGGATCAGCTCTTTCACTTTCTGATCGGTTTTGTAAATATCTTCCGGATCGCCCGATAATGCTGCCCAGCGGAACGGACCGATACCTTCACAAAAAAGCGGACGTATATAAGCAGGTACGAAGCCCGGGAAGTCAAATGCGTTTTTGACGCCTTCTTCAAACGCCATCTGGCGGATGTTGTTACCGTAATCTACCGTTGCCGAGCCCGCAGTTTGCAGATCTAACATCGCCTGTACCTGAATGGCCATAGACTGTTTCGCCGCCTTTACGACAGCAGCTTCGTCTTTGGTTCGCATTTCAGCGGCATACGCCATGCTCCAGCCTTTTGGCAGATAGCCATTCAACGGGTCGTGTGCCGACGTTTGATCGGTGGTTGCATCTGGTGTAATGCCACGCTCAACCAGCTCTGGATAGATGTCGGCGGTGTTGCCTAACAGTCCGACAGAGACCGGTTTACCGGTTTTTTTGGACTCTTCAATAATGGCCAGGGCTTCATCTAAACGGGTCGCTTTGCAGTCGACATAACCGGTACGCAGACGGTAATCAATTCGGGATTCATCGCATTCAACGGCAATCATTGAGAAACCAGCCATTGTTGCAGCAAGAGGCTGAGCGCCACCCATGCCACCAAGGCCACCAGTCAGGATCCAGCGGCCATGGGCTTCACCATTAAAGTGCTGACGAGCCATTGCCACGAAAGTTTCATAAGTACCCTGCACGATGCCCTGCGAACCGATGTAGATCCAGCTACCGGCAGTCATCTGCCCGTACATCATCAGGCCTTGTTTATCCAGTTCGTTGAAGTGTTCCCAATTCGCCCAATGTGGAACCAGGTTAGAGTTGGCTATTAATACTCGCGGTGCATTGGTGTGTGTTTTAAAAACACCGACAGGTTTGCCGGACTGTACCAGCAAGGTTTCATCACTTTCCAGCCGCTTAAGTACCTCAACAATTTTGTCATAGCACTCCCAGTTACGGGCAGCGCGGCCGATACCGCCATAGACAACCAGTGCATGGGGATGCTCAGCTACATCGGGATGCAGGTTATTCATCAGCATTCGCAACGGTGCTTCTGTTAGCCAGGATTTGGCATTCAATTCTGTACCGGTAGGTGCAATGATGGTTCTTGTTTCATCTAATCGTGCCTTTGCTACTTGGGGGCGGGGTGATACTCGCGTCATGTTGCTCTCCTTGCTATGTGCGATCGTAACTATAAGGGGAAATGATTAACGGATTGCACGGGCGATAGTCCAGGCCAGCCTTGCGGCTAACCGTGCTGTTTGGTTATCAATATCAAAACGGGGGTTATATTCGGCTAAATCGGCAACTAATAGCTTCGAGTCACCTTGTGCATTTTTAGCGCTTAAAATGGGGTTCATTAATGTCTCGACAATTTCAAGCGGTACGCCGCGTGCCGCCGGTGCACTGACACCGGGGGCGACGGATGCAGGAAAGACATCCAGATCGATGGTGAGATACAGGTGATCACACCCGTCAATAAAAGCGTTCAGCTCGGACAGGGTATGTTCGAGGTTATGATGAGTCAGCTCGGTATCGTCTTTGTATCGCACCCCTAGTCGGTCGGCTTTTTCATAGAGTGCCTTGGTATTACTGGTTCGGCTCAGCCCTAAGCAGGTATATTTAAATGGCCAGTTCTGGCGCTGGCAAAAACGCGCGGCCTGATGGAAGGGGGTGCCCGAACTGCCTTGTTCTGCATTCGGGCCTGCTGGGGGATTTCTTAAATCAAAATGGGCATCAAAGTTGATGATACCAACACGAGGTGCGGCCTGTCCAACCGGCTGATCAGCCATATCTTCACAGACGCGCTGCTTCTGCAGCAGATAATTACCAATGCCCTGGAACGTTCCCCATGCCACTTCATGGCCACCGCCAAAGACGATAACCTTGTGGCGCTGGCGCAATGCACGACTGACATCTTCCCCCAAGCGATATTGTGCTAGCTCTACGTTGCCATCATTACAGCAGATATCGCCGCCGTCATAGACGGGTTCCTTGTGATGCCAGGCCAGATTGGCTAAAGCGCGGCGGATGGCAACAGGGGCATCAAAGGCGCCGGTGCGGCCTTTATTACGGGCGACACCTTCATCGCAGGCAAAACCAAGCAGCATAATGCCTTCATTATTAGCCAGATCAGCGGGTAGCACTTTTTGATGCCAGCGCATGCCTAGTTCACCGTCTTCCGGATCACACCGGCCTTGCCATGCACTCATATCAATAGGCATTATGCTTTTCCTTATCTATAGAGCCTTTCGCTTCATTGGCATAGAACAGCTCACCATCAACAACACGCGCGATTAAATCAGGAACCCCCAGGCGGTACGATAATTCTGCCGGGCTTTCTAGCTGCCAGAGAGCCAGATCAGCATCCATTCCTTCCTGGATCCGGCCACGATTTTCGCTGAGGCCTAAAGCCATTGCAGCGTTGCACGTTACCCCGCGCAAGCATTCCTCCGGGGTAAGCCTGAATAAGGTACAGGCCATATTCATCATGGTACGGAGTGATGCTATCGGTGAGGTGCCAGGGTTAAAATCCGTTGCAATAGCCATGGGAACATCCAACTGGCGAAGGTGCTCGATCGGGGGCAGCTGCGTTTCTCGCAGAAAGTAAAATGCGCCGGGGAGCAGTGTTGCAACCGTATTACCCGCCGCAAGAGCGGCAACACCGTCGTGATCCAGATATTCAACATGATCGACAGATGTTGCTCCCATACGGGCGGCGAGGGCGCTACCTCCGAGGTTCGACAGTTGCTCTGTATGGCCTTTAATCCCGAGACCAAATTCTTTCGCTGTGGCAAAAACGCGCTGGCATTGCTGTGGAGAGAACCCGAGCCCTTCACAGAACACATCAACATAATCGGCCAAGCCTTCACGGGCAGCCGCTGGGATGATTTCCCGGCAGATTAAATCGATGTAGTCATCAGCGCGATTGGTGTACTCCGGCGGTACTGCATGCGCGGCAAGCAGGGTCGTCGAGACTTTAATATCTTTGAGTTCACCAATACGGCGTGCGACACGAAGCATTTTTAGCTCATCGTCAATGGTTAGTCCGTAGCCCGATTTGATTTCGATAGTCGTGACGCCGTCACTTTTTAGTCCTTGCAGACGTTGAAGGGCCAGCTGGTAAAGTTCGTCTTCTGATGCCTCGCGGGTTGCGCGAACGGTTGCGAGGATCCCGCCGCCAGCTTTGGCTATCTGTTCATAAGTCACCCCGTTAAGGCGCTGTTCGAATTCGGAGGCACGATTGCCAGCGAAAACCAGATGGGTATGACAATCAATGAGTCCTGGTGTCACCAGTGCATTGTGGCAATCAATCACATCAGGATGGCCATGCAGATCGTCGTGGCAGGCTTTACCTGCAAACATGATCTTGCCATTGGTAATGCCAATCATGCCGTTTTCGATAACTCGATAGCCATTGCCTGTGTGCATCGTCACTAGTCGAAGGTTGGTGAGTACTCGTTCCATGAATTATCTCTGATTCAAAAGTCTGGTTATGTGTCTGTCTGTTCGCAACAATGAATATGTATATACAAATAAATAGACGATTATAACGAGGAACTCAAGATGGTATGTAAAGGAATTGTGATCGAAATTGTAATATTATACTGACAATGAGTGAAATATGTGGCGTGGGAGGTTTTTGGTCGGGCCGTAAAATCGGGTCTGGACTCAAGACCCTCACTGAAATTACACCTTCGTCCGTGAGCTCAATTTATACTTATCGCCTGGATGATAGAGCAAAGCGATACTGATAAGATTCTTCTTACTCCATGTCCTTCGATTCAACAGCAGGCAAGGGGAGCGATCATTCATATTTAGCAGTGTGGAGATGTGCTTAGGTGGAATAATGGCTTCTACAGTATGTTCTATATCACTCAGTGGGCAGGTCTGGACCAGATACTCATTGGGGGTCTGTCGGGTAAAATCTTGCGCAATATACTCTGGTGCGAAATCCGGGTTGACCCAACGCTCTTCCAGCTGAACCGGGACATCATTTTCGTAGTGGACAATTTGAGTAAAGTAAATGACAGTACCGTGTCTGACCCCGATACGTAACGCTATATCATCTTTAGCATCAACCTTCGCTTGGGTAATGATTTTATTTGAATACTGATGACCACGGTTGCGGATTTCAATCGCAATATTGCGGATCTCCATTAAAGGCGACTCGGCCTTCTTATGGCAAACAAACGTGCCCAGCCTCGGTGTACGCTCAAGCAAACCTTCACCGACCAGATCTCGAATGGCTTTATTGGCAGTCATACGACTGACATAGAATTGTTCAGACAGCTCAACTTCGGTCGGAATTTTAAAGCCTGGTGGCCATGTCCGAGATTGAATCTTCTCGTTTAGGTATTGTTTAATTTGTAAATAGCGGGGTGACTGTGCCATTGCGGTTTGTCCATAATTGCCTATACAAATAAAAGCAACTTTTACCGTGTATTTCAAGCTATTGTTTTGTTTCTTTGGCTGAACTGAGAAACAGCGCGATCTGGATGGTGGTGAATGATTTGGCCAATGTCTTTAAGATCTGTTTTAATATACCCACACGAATAAACTGAAGCACAAATCATGACAAACAGTGACACATCTACTACAAAAGCCCAGACAAGCAACGATTCGATGGAAAATCCGCCTACCGTGATGACGTTCTTTGAGCGCTTTGAAGCCGATATTCTTTCAGGCAAGAAGACGATCACGATCCGCGATGAATCTGAATGTGATTATGTACCGGGTTCGCGTGTTGATGTATCGACGTTCGAAGATGGCCGAGGCTTCTGCCAGTTAGATATCATCTCGGTTGAACCCATTTTATTTGATGATTTGAGCTTCTTTCATGCCGAACAAGAAAACATGACGTTGGCAGAGCTGAAAGCGGTGATTCAGGAGATCTACCCGGGTATCGAACAGCTTTATGTCGTGTCATATAAGTTGGTATAAACGATATTGTTGTAAGTCTAAGAACGAGAGGCTGGGAAAGATTTTAAAATTATACTGTACAAAAAATGCACAGGTGTTATTATCTCGCTCAGTTCTTCAGAGAGTTATTAAATGCAACATCAAGTACAAGTTAAACCTTCAGCTACATATACGTTATCGTTTTGTGCTTATGTGTTTCCCTTATATTTATCGTAACATTATATAATTCAATATATTAGAATGTCGCGAATCCGCGATTTTCATGAATTTTAAATAAGGGGCATATATGTCTAATTCAACTACTGGCATCGTAAAATGGTTTAACGAAGAGAAAGGTTTTGGTTTCATCACTCAAGATAACGGCGGCGCTGACGTATTCGTTCATTTCCGTGCTATCGCTTCAGAGGGTTTTAAAACTCTAGCTGAAGGTCAAAAAGTTTCTTTTGACGTAGAGCAAGGCCAGAAAGGCCTTCAAGCAGCAAACGTAGTTGCTTTATAATTAGAAGACTTATCTTCAGAAAAGTGCTGGCTATGGCCGGCATTTTTTATGTCTGACGTTTATACCCAAATAACCTCAAGATGTTCGTTTCAGCATCTTGAGGTTATTTGGGTATAAGCGATGGCTATTCTGGTGCGGTGTAACTTGAATAGGAGCAATAATAGCAGCCATTTGATTTTGGGTAGACCTTTTTAGCCGCAGTTAAGGCTGTACTGCAGGCGGTGTGATAACCAAGTGGGTGGCAGTTTTCTTTCTTTGGAAGATAGCTACATGATGCACTGTGAACCTCATGATCGCCATTCTCTTGTGCGTCTTTGTTTACATAAAATAAACTCATAATTCCCTCTGATAATTAATATGCAACTGATCAATCCTAGTGCCACAGTACACCGATAAAATCAAAGGGTATAGTTATGAATTCAAATACTTAGATAGTCATCACTTTGATTTACACAGACATATAATGATTAATAAAGAATAAAAGAGAATAAAGCTCGTATCTTGAAGTGGTTTAGATCCAGGTAACTGTATGCAATGCGCTAATTATGTACAACGTAAACGGCTTATACGGATAGACATTGTTATTTCATATCATTTCATTAGAATGTGTTCCTTCTTGAATACATTCTTGTTTTTTGTACCAAGAACAGTTCCAAAAAGTTCAAATCACTAAAGCACCAACCGTAAGGTGCTGATTTTATTTGTATTTAATTAACTCAAGTGCTACTTGGTATGTGGCACCACTGTGAAGGACATTTTCATGCCTGTAATTACTCTTCCTGACGGTAGTCAACGTCAATTCGATAATGCTGTTTCAACTATGGATGTTGCTGCTGACATTGGCCCTGGTCTAGCGAAAGCTTGTATCGCTGGTCGTGTTAACGGTGAGCGCGTTGACGCCTGCGATCTGATCGAAAATGATGCGAACCTAGAAATTATCACAGCTAAAGACGCAGACGGTCTGGAAATCATCCGTCACTCTTGTGCGCACCTGCTAGGTCACGCAATCAAGCAACTTTATCCTGAAGCTAAAATGGCGATCGGCCCTACGATTGACAATGGCTTCTATTACGATATTGACCTTGAGCAATCTTTAACGCAAGAAGACGTCGATGCGATTGAAAAGCGCATGCAAGAGCTTGTGAAGACAAAGTATACCGTTATTAAGAAGAAAGTAAGCTGGCAAGAAGCGCGTGATGCATTTGAAGCGCGTGGCGAGACTTACAAGATTGAAATCCTTGACGAGAACGTTTCTCGTGACGATCGTCCAGGTTTATATCACCACGAAGAATACATTGATATGTGTCGCGGCCCTCACGTACCTAACATGAGCTTCTGCCAGAACTTCAAACTTCTGAGCGTTGCTGGTGCTTACTGGCGTGGTAACAGCGACAACAAAATGCTGCAACGTATCTACGGTACGGCTTTCCAAGACAAGAAGCTGCTTAAAGCACACCTTACTCGTCTTGAAGAAGCAGCAAAGCGTGATCACCGTAAAATCGGTAAGCACCTTGACCTGTTCCATATGCAGCAAGAAGCGCCTGGTATGGTGTTCTGGCACCACAACGGTTGGACTATCTTCCGTGAGCTAGAAGTCTTTGTGCGTGAGAAGCTGACTGAGTACGATTACCAAGAAGTAAAAGGTCCATTAATGATGGACCGTGTTCTATGGGAACGCTCTGGTCACTGGGACAAATATGCAGAAGCGATGTTCACAACAAGTTCTGAGAACCGTGAATACGCAATCAAGCCAATGAACTGTCCGGGTCACGTTCAGATCTTTAACCAAGGCTTGAAATCATACCGTGATCTACCGTTACGTATGGCTGAGTTCGGTGCCTGTCACCGTAATGAGCCATCAGGTGCACTACACGGTATTATGCGAGTACGTGGCTTTACTCAAGATGATGCGCATATCTTCTGTACTGAAAGCCAAGTGCAACAAGAAGTTACTTCTTGTATCAAAATGGTGTACGATACCTATCAGACATTCGGTTTTAGCAACATTGTTGTTAAACTATCTACACGTCCTGAAAAACGCGTGGGTTCTGATGAAATGTGGGACAAAGCTGAATCTGATCTTACATTAGCTCTTGAATCTATGGAAATTCCATATGAAATTCAGGAAGGTGAGGGTGCATTTTACGGCCCTAAGATCGAGTTTACACTGCATGACTGCTTAGATCGTGCATGGCAGTGTGGCACCGTTCAGCTAGACTTTGCATTACCAGAGCGTTTAGGTGCGACATATGTGGGTGAAGACAACGAACGTCATACCCCAGTAATGATTCACCGTGCGATTCTTGGTTCACTAGAGCGCTTCATCGGTATTCTTATCGAAGATTACGCAGGCTTCTTCCCGACATGGTTGGCGCCTCAACAAGCTGTTGTGATGAATATTACTGACAGTCAGTCAGAATATGCACAAGAAATAGTAAAAAAATTGCAAAAATGTGGAATTAGAGTCAATGCGGACTTGAGAAATGAGAAGATTGGCTTTAAAATCCGCGAACATACTTTGAAGCGAGTGCCTTACATGCTTGTCTGTGGTGACAAAGAAGTCGAAGCAGGCGAAATAGCAGTACGTACTCGCAAGGGTAAAGATTTGGGTAAATTCAAGATTGATGACCTTGTTGTGTTCTTGCAGCAAGAAATTAGCAGTCGTAAGCTCAATGTTTTGGAGGACTAAGGTATTAAAGGCGGAAGAAGAACTCAAGCACCAGTTAAACAAAATGCACACCGTTTAAACGGTGAGATTCGCGATGTTAGTGAAGTGCGTTTAACCGGTATAGATGGCGAGTCCATCGGTGTCGTTTCTATTGATGAAGCAATTCGTATTGCGAATGATGCTGGTGTGGATCTTGTCGAAATCAGCCCGAATGCCGAGCCACCAGTTTGTCGAGTGATGGACTACGGTAAGTACCTGTTCGAAAAGAGCAAGGCTGCTAAAGATCAAAAGAAAAAGCAAAAACAAATCCAGATCAAGGAAGTTAAATTCCGACCTGGTACAGACGAAGGCGACTATCAGGTAAAACTACGCAACCTGACTCGCTTTTTAGAAGAGGGCAACAAGGGTAAAGTCACACTACGTTTCCGTGGTCGTGAAATGGCCCATCAGAATCTTGGTATCGATCTTCTAAATCGTATTAAGGCAGAACTAGAAGACCTAGCGGTCTGCGAAAGCTTCCCTAATCGAGTTGAAGGTCGTCAAATGACTATGATGCTTGCTCCAAAGAAGAAGTAATAACGGCATTCAAGTAGCTAAAAGCGCTGCTTCGGCAGCGCTTTTGTTCGCCCTATTACTATGATTATTAACTATCAACAATGCGGAGTCTCATCATGCCTAAGATGAAATCCAACAAAGGCGCTTCTAAGCGTTTCAAAAAAACTGCTGGTGGCTTTAAGTTTAAGCACGCTACTAAGCGTCACATCCTGACTAAACGTACTACTAAGAACAAACGTCAGCTTCGTCCAAATGCAATCCTTCCTAAGTGTGAAGTGGCTGCAGTTGCTCGTATGCTTCCGTTCGCTTAATCGTTTTTAGTTTTATATTTTATTTATTAGTTAGGAGTCTCCTATGCCTCGCGTAAAACGTGGTGTACAAGCGCGTGCACGTCACAAGAAAGTTCTTAAACAAGCTAAAGGTTACTATGGTGCACGTTCACGTGTTTACCGCGTAGCTTTCCAGGCTGTTACTAAAGCTGGTCAATACGCTTACCGTGACCGCCGTCAGAAGAAACGTACTTTCCGTCAACTTTGGATTGCACGTATCAACGCTGCAGCTCGCCAGAATGGTATGTCTTACAGCCGTCTAATCAACGGTCTTAAGAAAGCATCTATCGAGATCGATCGTAAGATCCTTGCTGACATCGCTGTATTCGACAAAGCTACTTTCACAGTACTTGTTGAAAAAGCGAAAGCTGCACTGTAATACAGTCCAGTTTTAAGTGAAAAGGAGAGCCTCGGCTCTCCTTTTTTCGTTTCTGCACCACAGTAATTCAGTTTTTAAAGCCGCACAATCTCACCTTTCGCTTATACCTGCACGACCAGTTTATTGTCAGCAATATTGATTTGGGCTACATCGGTGTAGTTAAACACTTTGTGTCAGCGCGCCAGTGACCACATCACAAGAGGCTCTAACGATGAGGGATAACTTGTTCTCTGGTATTTAGGTTCGGCGCATAGAGCCATTTATGCAGTCCGAGAGTGATGCCAACAGAGAAAACAATGAGTACACTAAACGTAACGAGCGGGCTCGATAGTACTGAAACAAACGGATTGGCCTCCTGCTGGTAGAGGCTTCTCAGCATCTCTAGTGCACCGCCAGCAGAAAGGGCTAACCAATAACCAGAGACTGCGGCTCCGACAATAATATGTTTGATAATCGGAATTGATTGTTGACTGCTAACAGGGGCTAGCCATCGAACGAAACCGTAATAGGCCATGCAACATATACAAACTGCAATAAACATTGTCATTGGGCTCTGGCTGTTAAACAGGTTTTCGCCCTGTCCATTTGGGACATATATAAATAACAGCCAGAACGCACTGAGTACCATAGCGGATTCTCGGTAAGCGCTAAGAGTTTGCTTGCCAAAGCAACGCCGGAATAAACTGCGGATGGCAAAATAGAAAGTAAGGTTGACTGCAAGGGCGAAAGGAACCAGAAGTATTTGTAGGGCAAGGTTGTTACCCACCACAGCTCTTACTTCGGGATCCGAAAAGACGCCCATGTGCCAGAATACGGACATAACCAAGCCGTTTAAAATTCCATGGTTCAGGTAGATTTCACCGCTGTGCTCCCCGATTCTTGCGAACCATGATGGTTTGTTTACTGTGGGCAGAGACAGAGCCAGTGCGATCAAGGAAAGTGTGACAGGAAGCGTCATGATGTAATAGTCAGCGATGATCCCGCCGTGACCCTGGATCAACCATAAACCTTCAGCAATCGACAAGCCTGAAAAAAGAACTGTTCCCAACAGATAGACTGGCCAAGGTAGTTTCTTAATTAAACTCACTGCATTAACCTTGGCCAGTTGGTATCCAAGTGTCACATAGAACAGTCCGAAAAAGAGCGGATCGCGGGAATTGATAAAGAAGGTGTTTGTTTCTGGATTAAAAATCTCAAACGGCAGGAGTGCTTGATAGGACTGACCGCTTAGTCCTATCAGGTGCAGCAGGCTGGCGATCGCAAACAAGACTGTGCTGGTATTGAATTTTTGGGCGATATATTGAAGTAGCACGGCAATTGTTAATGCAGGCATAAACCACATGATTTCAGAACCGAAAGTACCGTGGTAGAACGCAGATGAAAATGAATACGGACGCCAGAATTGATAGCCAATACCAGCAAGTACAAAATAAATCAGGGTCCAGCTGAGATACATCCTGATCAGCTTGGCCAGATAGCGTTTTGTATAAGCACCACTGTCAGTCATGCTTTGGAAATAATAAAGATAGCCAGCAACGACAAAGAAAAACGGTACCGCAAAACGAGCCAGAATATTCAGGATAAGGTAAATGCTATTTTTCTCAACGTCGCCGTAAGAGTAAAAAATTGAGTAATGAATGACAAATATTGCCACAATCCCCAGTAATTTCAGGCTATCAAATGCGTAAATTCTTTTCATTTTATCTCCTATAAATAGGTTTATCTAAGTTGTACCGAAGGGTCGATTTGACATTAATTGTGTCCGCATATCCTGACTTGGATCATACTGATATCGTGAGCATCTGGGCTGGAATAACGATAAGTCATGGCTAGGCGTATCTCTGCAGTCTTTGCGTTACAATCAATAAGGGTTTGATTTCATATTGTTGAGGATTTCAACATATCGCTGGACATATTCAAGCGTCATATTGACGTTTCATGACATTTCGTCACTCCGCGCGAGTGACTACTCGATTGTGATTGTGTTATACCCATGAGAGAAGTTTTTGGCCGGTTCATAACAACAAAGCGGCATTATTTTTGTTCAATCCCCTCTTTTTATTACGATTCAATTTGGATTTAGACGCGTGTTTCTTTAGTATGTATCGTTACGCGAATTTATATCTCCCGAAAGGACGCCACCTGTGGGTGGATGAGGAAACGATGCAACATCTAGACGAGATTATTGCCAATGCAACGGCAGCTATAGAGCAGGCTGAATCATTAGTCGCTCTGGACGAAGTCCGAGTTCAGTACCTAGGTAAAAAGGGTCACTTAACCCTTCAACTACAACAACTAGGTAAACTACCACCAGAAGAGCGTCGCACTGCGGGTCAAGAGATCAACAAAGCGAAGCAAGCTGTTCAGGCACTACTTGTTGAGCGCAAAGACGCTCTACAGCGTGCTGAACTAGAAGCGAAGCTTGCCGCAGAAACCATCGACGTATCTCTTCCGGGGCGTCGTATTGAGAACGGTGGTCTACACCCTGTTACTCGTACGATCGAACGTATTGAAAGTTTCTTTGGTGAGCTTGGTTTTACGACTGAAGCTGGCCCAGAAATCGAAGATGCTTTCCACAACTTCGATGCATTGAACATTGCTGAAGATCACCCTGCACGTACGGATCACGATACCTTCTTCTTTAACCCAGACTTGATGCTTCGTACGCACACCTCTGGTGTTCAGATCCGTACTCTGGAAGAAAGCCAGCCGCCACTACGCTTTATTGCTCCAGGCCGTGTTTACCGTAATGATTACGACCAAACACACACGCCAATGTTCCACCAGGTAGAAGGCATGCTAGTTGACGAAAATGTTAACTTTGCCCAGCTTAAAGGCATTCTGCACGACTTCCTGTGTAACTTCTTTGAAGAAGAAGTGGAAGTACGCTTCCGCCCATCTTACTTCCCATTTACAGAGCCTTCTGCAGAAGTCGACGTTAAAGGCAAAAATGGTAAATGGTTAGAAGTTCTTGGCTGCGGTATGGTTCACCCGAACGTACTTCGCAGTGTAGGCATCGATCCTGAGAAATACTCTGGTTTCGCATTTGGTATGGGCGTTGAACGTCTGACTATGCTTCGTTACGGCGTAAACGATCTACGTGCGTTCTTCGAGAATGACCTTCGTTTCCTAAAACAGTTCAAGTAATCCAGAGGTTTAATCACAATGAAATTCAGCGAATCATGGCTTCGTGAGTGGGTTAACCCTGCGGTTACCACTGATGAACTAACTCATCAAATTACAATGGCTGGCCTGGAGGTAGACGATGTACTACCTGTGGCGGGTGCATTTACTGGCGTTAAAGTTGGTCAAGTTGTTGAGTGTGGCCAGCACCCAGATGCAGACAAATTGCGCGTAACCAAAGTTGATGTTGGTGCCGAAGAGCTACTAGACATCGTTTGTGGTGCGTCAAACTGTCGTCAAGGCATCAAAGTGGCTGTAGCAACTGTAGGTGCTGTACTGCCAGGCGATTTCAAAATCAAGAAAGCAAAACTACGTGGTCAGCCTTCTCACGGTATGCTTTGCTCTTTCACTGAACTTGGTATTGATGTTGAGTCTGACGGCATTATGGAACTTACCGAAGACGCCGTGCTGGGCACTGACTTCCGTGACTTCCTGGGTCTGGATGACGTCACTGTCGACGTTGACTTAACGGCGAACCGTGCTGACTGTTTCAGCATTCGCGGCCTTGCGCGTGAAGTCGGTGTACTAAACCGTGCTGACGTGACTGGGCCGACGGTTGAAGTCGTTGCGGCTTCAATTGAAGACATGGTGTCGATCGATGTTAAAGAGTCTGATGCATGTCCACGTTACCTTGGCCGTGTTGTTAAAAGTGTAAACGTTAAAGCTGATACACCGCTATGGATGCAAGAAAAACTGCGTCGTTGTGGTATCCGCTCTATCGATCCTATCGTTGATATCACTAACTATGTGATGCTCGAAATGGGCCAGCCAATGCATGCGTTCGACCTTAACAAGATTGACGGTGGAATTGTGGTCCGTATGGCAGAGCAGGATGAGATGATCACACTGCTTGACGGTACGGAATCTAAACTGAACAGCGATACCTTGGTTGTTGCTGACCACGGTAAGGCTCTGGCCATTGCCGGTATCTTCGGTGGTGAGTTCTCTGGTGTTCACGCCGATACAAAAGACGTATTGCTTGAGTGTGCGTTCTTTGCACCTGATGCAATTCGTGGCCGTGCACGTAGCTATGGCCTGCATACGGATTCATCATTACGTTTCGAACGCGGTGTTGATTCAACATTACAAGTAGAAGCGATGGAGCGTGCAACGCAGCTTCTAGTCGCAATCTGTGGTGGTGAAGTAGCGCCTGTTGTTAGCGTTGAGTCCGAAGCTGACCTACCTAAGCCAAACACAGTAGCACTACGCCGCACTAAGCTTGATAACCTGTTAGGTCACCACATCGCTGATGCTGATGTTGTTGAAATTCTAGAGCGTCTAGGCCTAATTGTTGAAGCAACAGCTGAAGGCTGGAATGCTACGGCACCAACATGGCGTTTCGATATTGCCATCGAGCAAGACTTGATTGAAGAGGTTGGCCGTATATACGGTTACAACAACATTCCAAATCAGTCGCCAGTTGCTGCGCTCAGCATGAACGACCATAAAGAAGCGAACCTGCCGCTCAAGCGCGTACGTGACCTTCTTGTTGACCGTGGCTACCACGAAGCAATTACTTACAGCTTCGTTGAGCCAGAGCAGCAAAAACTGCTTGTGCCTGGTGTTGAGCCACTAACTCTACCATTCCCAATTTCTGCTGATATGTCAGCAATGCGTCTTGGTCTTATCCAAGGCCTATTGAATACTGTTGTCCACAACCAGAAGCGCCAACAGCCACGTGTTCGTTTGTTCGAATATGGTTTACGTTTCATTCCATGTGAGTCTGCTGAAAACGGCATGCGTCAAGAGCCAATGCTGGCGGGCGTTATTGCGGGTTCTCGCAGCGAAGAACACTGGGACATCGAAACTAACACGGTTGATTTCTTTGATCTGAAAGGCGATCTGGAAGCTGTTCTTGAACTGACGGCTAACGATGTCGTATTTGGTTTCAAAGCCGCTAAGCATCCAGCTCTGCACCCAGGGCAGACCGCCGCAATTGTGGTTGATGCTGGCTTGGAAACAGAGAGAGAAGTTGGCTTTATCGGTACAGTGCATCCTGAACTTGAGCGTAAGTTTGGTCTTAACGGCCGTACTGTCGTATTCGAAATTGAGTGGGATGCGATCAATACGCGCGTATTGCCTGAAGCGGCTGTAGTATCTAAATTCCCGGCAAACCGTCGTGATATTGCGGTCGTTGTGAGTGAAGAAGTATCTGCAGGTGATGTGGTTGCTGCTTGCCGTGAGAACGGCGGTGAATTATTAACAGGGGTTAACCTGTTTGATGTTTACCGTGGTAAAGGTGTGGAAGAAGGCAATAAGAGCCTTGCGATTGCACTGACACTGCAATCTGTTGATCGCACACTTGAAGAAGCTGATATTTCTGGTGCCGTTGACAATATTGTTGCCGCCCTTGCTGAACGTTTTGGTGCAAGCCTGCGCGACTAGCTTCATACTAGAGTAAAAACTTGGTTTATATCTGAGTAACAAAGCAGACATTGTCTTTTTAAGTCTTTGTTTTGAGAAAGCAGCCATAAAGGGCTGCTTTTTTTGATCTAAATCTAAAAAATTCTAACATTCTGATTGTTAGAGATATTTTCTGAATTACACGATTACTTTGGAAGCTTGTTCTGTATCTGGCTGTTTTATCAGGGTTTATTTTTTGTTTCATTCAATATGAAGCTCAACCTGATGCATGAAAATGGAGCCTGACGTACCCTATAAATCAATAATTTGACATGAACTTCACTTAAAAAAGTTGGCGGAAATCAGCGAGTTGGCTTAAACTTGTCACTAGTTGAGGTCGAGCGGGTATTCCCAGAACTTAACTGCATATCAAATTGATGATACGCAGGTTTCGGCCCAGCCAAACTAATTCGCAGTGATACGCTAACTTGTACTAATACATATTCGAGTTGTGTGCACTATCCATTCCGCATAGTCTTGAGGGAGTTATCTATGGCGCTCACAAAAGCCGATTTGGCTGAGGACCTGTTTGAGAATGTTGGATTAAGCAAACGGGACGCCAAGGATACGGTGGAAGTCTTCTTTGAAGAAATCAGGAAGGCTCTTGAAAATGGCGAGCAGGTAAAGTTGTCAGGTTTTGGTAACTTCGATTTGCGCGACAAAAACGAGAGGCCGGGACGTAACCCTAAAACGGGTGAAGATATTCCAATTTCTGCACGCCGTGTTGTTACTTTCCGCCCTGGTCAGAAACTTAAAGCTCGCGTAGAAAGTATAGATATCGAAAAATAAGAGCCTTAAGTTAACGCTTAAACCATACAATAAAGACCCTGGCAAAACGTGTAGATTTGCCAGGGTCTTCTTTTTAAACTCTTTCCACAATTCCACAATTCCACAATTCCACAATTCCACAATTCCACAATTCCACAATTCCACAATTCCACAATTCCACAATTCCACAATTCCACACCCTATATCATAAATTGCGATATACAGCAGAAAAGCAGGCGTTACAAAGATGTAGCTAGCTTGTATAGTAAATGAGATTGATATAATAACGCTGGTTGGATTACTCCGATTGGTATTAAGTTATCTCGATTGGTATAGCAATATGATTAGCATGACACGGAGGTTGTAAATGACATTGCTACAGTCGGTGAAAGAGGGGAAGTTTTTAGCGGCGACATTGGATCTTTCCCTGCCATTCGAAGCCGGTGAATGGGTGCTGGATTCAGGTGTGCGCTGCGAACTGTCTCATCGAGGTGTGCTGTACATCACACCTGCAGAGGCGAATGATTCTGTTAAAGATATTGTGATTTCTTCTGGTGTCCACGGGGATGAAACCGGGCCGATAGAGCTTGTTCAACAACTGGCAGAGCAAATTCTCCTGCAGAAAATTGAACCCAAGCATCGGCTATTACTGATCATCGCGCACCCTCAGGCAATCAACGCCCATAAACGTTTTATCACCGAGAACATGAACCGCCTTTTCGCGGATCGAAATGATGACTCTAATGTTGATCGTGTGATGGCTAATCAGCTACAAGATAGCGTTGATCATTTCTTCGGGAAAACATCTGCCACTCCTCCGAATCGTTGGCATTTGGATTTACACTGTGCGATCAGGGACTCTGTCCATTATACGTTCGCTGTCAGTCCTTATAGCGAAAATAAAATCCGGAGCCAGGCTTTGTTTGCTTTTTTACAGCAAGCTGAAATTGAGGCGATCTTACTGTCTAATTCCCCTTCGCCGACATTCAGTTGGTATAGTGCCGAAAAATTTTCGGCGCAGGCACTGACGATGGAGTTAGGTAAGGTTGCTGCTTTAGGTAAAAATGACCTGACACAACTTGAACCTTTTGCTGCGGCCATGAACAATCTGGTCTGTGAACCCGAACTCGATACTGAATGGAAGGCGGGAACACCCTATGTTTACCGTATTACCCGGACACTAGTGAAGCAAACCCCGGCTTTTGCCTTTAGCTTCCCGGCGCAGCAGGCCAATTTTTCATTCTTTGAGCATGGCAAACTACTGGCACACGATGAAGGGGTGGAATATTTTTCTTTAGAGGGGGGGGAAGCTATTGTTTTCCCTAACGCCAATGTTGCTACAGGACAGCGAGCCTGTTTATTGGTTCAGCGGACAGAAGTTGTCATAGGCGATCAGGTTATCGCTAAAACCTAATTTATATTCCAGTTGACGAAAAAACCATTTTTGTGGGGCTTCTTTTCATTTAACCATTGAAAAGGTATTGTTAGCGCACTATTTTTTATTGCGACTTCTAATGCTATTAAACGATCTAATTTTACGTCAGCAAGCAAAATGGAAATTCAGCTTTTGGATTGTTTCGGCTTTATTGTTGGCCACTTGCCTGTTTTCACTTGCTATCGGTGAACTATGGATCCTGCCATGGTCACCAGACGGCGCCCTCGAACAACAATTGTTGCTTCAGTTACGTTTCCCCAGATTGATTGCAGCATTAGCGATTGGCGCTTCTCTTGCTGCTTCTGGCGCAGTATTGCAAGTGTTACTGGGTAATCCTCTGGCAGAGCCCGGGGTGCTCGGTATATCCGGTGGCGCTAGCCTGGCATTGGTGATTCTGCTGTTTGCCCTGCCTTTTGCCCCAACCCCGATGCTAACGATGTTAGCTGCGATGGTCGGTGCCTTATTGTTTACTCTGGTGTTAGTGGGTTTATCGCGTCGGCGGAAGGTCTCAACAGCGCGCCTGTTACTTATAGGTGTCGCTTTGGGGATACTGTCGGGTTCTGTCGTGACATGGGCGTTTTACTTCAGTGATGATCTGAACTTGCGCCAGCTCATGTACTGGCTGATGGGCAGTGTCGGCGGCGTAAGCTGGTCTCAACTGTCTGTATTACTATTAGTGGTACCGGTTTTATGCTGGCTCTGTCTTCAGGGCAAGAAACTGGATTTACTGATGCTGGGCGAAACTCAGGCCAGACAGTTAGGGCTGGATGTTGCTTCGTTGCGCTGGCGGTTCATTCTTATTGTGTCGTTGCTGGTCGGAGCTTCTGTCGCGCTGGGAGGCGTGATCGGATTTGTTGGCCTGGTCGTGCCTCACCTGCTGCGTTTAAGCTTTGGTACCGAAAACCGCTACTTGTTGCCCTTATCGGCACTGTGTGGAGCCTTGTTACTGGCTGTAGCCGATACGTTATCCCGAATCGTGTTACCTTCTGCTGAGTTGCCGGTTGGTGTGCTTACCACCACCATAGGTGCCCCGGTATTTGTCTGGATGTTGCTTCGCTCTCAATTTGATTAAGATTCGGTAAATACCATGATATTAGATGTACAAAATCTGGCAATGCCACCACGGTTACTTCCGGTTTCCTTTTCGATTGAACAAGGTGAGATCGTTCACTTTATCGGCCCGAACGGCAGCGGTAAGAGCACCGCGATTTCGATGCTTTCCGGTTTATACGAAGGGCAGGGGAAGATTGAATTTTTGGGCCAGTCTTTATCCGATTATGACTTGCCGTCACTAGCCCGGCTCCGGTGTTACTTAGCGCAGCAAGATCGCCCGGTGTTCTCTGTTGGGGTGCATCACTATCTGGCGCTCTCTCTGTCGGCATTAAATAAGCCGGATGAGCGGAAAGTACAACAGGCGCTGGACGAAATATGTGATGCGCTGAATATCAGCGATAAATTGAACCGGAATATCCAGCAGCTCTCTGGTGGTGAATGGCAGCGTGTTCGTCTTGCCGCCGCCTGTCTGCAGGTGTGGCCAAGTATTAACCCTGAAGCGCAGTTGTTGTTACTCGATGAACCGGCAGCAGCACTTGATATCGGACAGGAAGCTGCAATGTATAAGTTGGTGCGGCGCATGGCTGAGCAGGGAGTGACAGTCGTCATGGCAAATCATGACCTCAATCGGACCTTACGTGAAGCAGATAAGGTATTGCTGCTCAACAATGGGTCATGCGTTGCCAAAGGGCCACCGCAAGAGGTCATGACGGTTGAACAGCTTGAAACAACTTTTGCGACCAAGGTACAGCGCATTGAATATGATGGCCGTAGTTGCCTGCTGTTTAATGACTAACTGTTGATATCAGTTGTCGACTCTGACGTCACTTAAATAAAATCTGATACGAAAACGGCAACTCTTGAGTTGCCGTTTTTTTTGTTTACAGGAAATGAGCTTGGTATTGCTTAGTACTAGCTAGTCTTAAACTGACCGACTAATTGTTTCAGCTCGCTTCCTGCGTGGTTAAGTTCATTGACGACTTGCTCTGAGGTGCTGCTAGAGTGGATGAGTTCAGAGACAATATCTTGAATGGCAACCATGTTGCGGTTGATTTCATCGGTGACAGAGCTTTGCTCTGTAGCTGCCGTTGCAATATGGCTGGTCATATCGTTAATAGCTTCAACCGCGCCAGTCACAGAAGACAAGCTATCAGTGATGGAGTTTGCCGCATTAACCGCCTCGTGGCAGGTTGACTGGCTGTGGTCCATTGACGATACCGCTTGACCAACCAGGCGATGTAACTCATCTAGCATTTCTTTAATTTCTTTAGTGCTTGATTGCGTGCGGCTTGCAAGCCCGCGAACTTCATCTGCCACAACCGCAAATCCCCGGCCTTGCTCGCCGGCACGTGCGGCCTCAATGGCAGCGTTCAGAGCCAGCAGGTTAGTCTGCTCAGCAATTTCACCAATGACTTTGAGTACATTATCAATTTTTTGCGATTGCTGGTGGAGGGAATGAATATGCTGCCCGGCCTGATCCACTTCCTCGACCAGTGCGGTGATAGAGACCACAGAAGTATCTACACGCTGTTGAGCAACCAGAGAATCCTGACTGGCATTACTGGTGGCGTTTGATACTTCGTTAGCATTCATCGCCACTTCACTGGCAGCAGAACTCATTTCCGTTACCGCAGTCACGACTTGCTCGGTTTCATTATTATGAACCTGCAGCTGGCGAGTCAGACTAATGGTTTGATCATTAATGTTTTTCGCGGCTCCGGTGACCTGTTCAGTAACATCAGCAACCTGACTGATGATGCTTTGTAACTTACCGGCAAAGCGGTTAAAAGCATGACCTAGCTGGGCAATTTCATCGTCACCTTTAACCTCCAAACGACGGGTCAGATCCCCTTCACCGTCGGCAATATCATTCAGTGTATCGACCATATTTTGAACTGAGTCTGTCATCCGGTTGGCGATGAATAGAATCGCAATAATGGAGAACACAACAATAACAATTGAACTTAGCAATACAAATTTTAGCCGTTCTTGCATTGCTTCTGTTGATAGCTGCTGGTACTGCGCAACTTCAGTATCAATATCATCAATATAAATACCTGTGCCAATATACCAGTCGGTGTTCTTAACAGAAGCGGAGTAGCTTAGTTTTGGCTGCGGAGTCGGATTGCCGTTTTTCGGATGAACATAGTTGACGAACCCCCCACCTTGTTGCGCAGTCTGGTATAGCTCATCAAGAATTTTGACTCCGTTCGGATCTCTCATCCCCCGATGGTTTTTATCCTGCATATCCGGACTTCCGGCATGAACAATGTTGTTTCCATTCTTGTCATAGATAAAAATGTAGCCAGTATTGTTTATTGCAAATCTCAGCGGAATCAGCAGCTTCCGAATCTGTTTAATTGCTTGCATTTCATCACTATTGGCAGCGAGGATGTTCTCAACAGCATGTTTGTTGATGTTAACAGCATCTTTCAGTTGGCTCTGACGCTCGCTGATCGATCGTTCTTTAAATTGAACGACCTCATCTTCTAACGCTTTGTTTTCTAATGTTATTATGATGCCGATAGCGACGGTCATAATAATAAAAAGTGGAACTAAACTGAGTAATAACAGTTTACTCTTTAATTTAAGTTTATGCATAACAAAACATACCTACCTATAGTATTTATAATAATGGCGCGGGCTAGCTACATTTATTGTATCGGCGAGGAAAGTCATAGCTTTAGGTTTATTTGTTAATGCCTTGTGGTCATTAAGTTTCATTTAAATCAATGTGTTGGCGGTTATATAAAGTTTCCGTTCTAATAAATAATAAATTATTTAAAAATATAGTCGCTGTTATTAATATAAATATTAAGAATTATGGTTCATATTGGGGGCTATTGCACATATTAATAAAAAACCACTGTCCTGAAGGCAGTGGTTTTTTATTTCAGTTATTTTGTTGCTGCTAATGAATTACATAGTCCAGAGCAGCAGGGCAAGGATCTGAGGCGAAAGTATCCGCAGGCACATCACAAGGGGATATACTGTCGCGTATGACAGGGCTGAAGCGCCGCTGGTTGCATGCAAGCCATTAGCAAAGGCCAGTGCCGGTGGATCGGTCATAGAGCCGGCCAGCATGCCGCATATTGTCAGGTAGTTCAGTTGCCCGACGATTCGGGCAATAATCCCAACCGTCAGCAGCGGCACTAAAGTAATAACAATGCCGTAACCCATCCAGCTTAAGCCATCGCCATTGACCAGTGTATCGACAAAGCCGCCACCGGATTTCAGACCAACAACAGCCAGGAACAGTACGATACCAATTTCGCGCAGGGCAAGGTTGGCACTCGGCGGCATAAACCAGTACATTTTACCGATACTGCCAATACGTGCCAGGATCAGAGCAACCAGTAACGGACCGCCAGCCAGACCGAGCTTTATCGCGGCGGGAAAGCCGGGCAGATAGAACGGAATAGAGCCCAGTAAGACCCCTAGACCAATACCCACAAACACCGGGAGCATCTGGACCTGCTGCAGTTTTTGATGGGCGTTGCCGACAATGCCACTGACAGCTTCAATCGCCTCATGACGACCGACCAGATTCAGGATATCGCCAAACTGCAGGGTCGACTGGCTGGTTGGCACCAACTCAACACCGGCACGGTTAAGGCGTGAAACCACCACATCATATTTTTCTTTCAGATCGAGATCGCGGATCTTTTTACCCAGCACAATTTCATTGGTGACCACCAGGCGCTCAACCCGTAATTCGGTTCCTCGTGTGGAAAGTGAAGTATCGACTTCTTCACCAATCACCAGGCGGGCTTTTTCGAGGGCGGCTTTGTCGCCGACAAGGTGAAGCAGATCATTGGTTTCGATTCGGGTATCAGGGCGGGGAACATGCAGAGTATCACCCCGCTTTAAGCGAGAACAAACGATGTCACCTTCAGTCAAAGCGGGTACAGCCTGTAACTGTAATCCGTTCAGGTTAGGGTTACGAATGGCCACGTTCAGAGTATGCAGGCTTTCCTTTTTATGGCCGTTGTGGATTTCAAACTCATCAGCTTCTTTATCCACGTTGACCTTAAAGACCAAACGCAGGATCCACATTGTCAGCAGAATACCGCAGATCCCGAACGGATAAGCCACCGCATAACCCATCCCCGTCAGTTCGAGCATACCGTCCTGAGCACCTAATTCCGTTAAGATCTGCTGGCCAGCACCCAATGACGGCGTGTTGGTCACGGCACCAGAGAAGACCCCTAAGATAACAGGAAGCGGGACATCAAAGATCTTATGCAGGCCGATGGCAACCACACAGCCTAATAAAACGATTAAGGCAGCAAAGCCGTTGAGTTTAAGGCCGGAGCTTCGCAGTGAAGCAAAGAACCCCGGGCCGACCTGAATACCGATGGTATATACAAACAGGATCAGGCCGAACTCCTGAATGAAGTGCAGGGTATGTGAATCGAGAGCGATGCCCCATGCGTCGGTAAAGTGACCGACGAAAATGCCACCAAACAGCACCCCGCCTATCCCTAGTCCGACCCCACAGATGCGCCAGTTCCCAATCCATAAGCCCAGCACCGCAACCAGCGCTAATATGCTGATAGATAGTGCAATATCACTCATGGTGTGTCTCCGTAGTTTGCTTAAATGAAATCGTTTTGATGCCTGTTGGCATAATAACAGCAGAGATCTGCCGAAAAATCGGTGAAAGATCTGTGTCAGGGGTAGGCTTTGGGACTCAGTAAGGACTGATTTCGCACTCAGGCGAAAGGAGTGAATAGGGAGTTAATGTCTACAGCTGGTAATGGATCATTTTGGTCACTGTATCCAAATGAAAATCATTATTTTATTCAAGTGGATATCAGTAGGCAGCAATGCTCTGCTATTGTCTTTGGTTTATATTAATAGCGCATTATTATTAATGTTTTAAGTGGGTTTCCCTATAAATGTGCGGTTGCCCGCGATAAAGAAGGATTGGGATAAGTGCTTGTTAAATAATGGAATGATTTATAATACAATATGTTCTGGAGTTGTTAACGCCGAGGGCTGTTAATGATAGAAATGCCAGTGCTTCGACTGGCATTGTGATGGTGGGATTTTGGGTATAAAAGCCAATTACTGACGTTTGGGTTGCTGGTAAGTACGCCCAGCCGCCTGGTAGGTGTCTTTATGCTTTATTTCGAACATGGTGTAGAAGAACCACGCAACGAACTTCAGCATCTCATCACCATCGTTCATTACCCATTCAACATATTCCTGTTCTTCACCTTGTTCATTCTCTTGGATGAAAACGTGGTAGATACGTTTTTCACCATCGATTTCTGCAAGCTGGAATTGTCCTGTTAATGATGCCGCGGCTTCGACGACTTCTGGTTCTTCTGTGGCTTTAAGTGCTTCAAGTACTTGCGGAAGACTTTCTTTCTGACACAGCGCTTTAACTAATATTTCAAATTCGTCTTGTTGCATGATTCATTAACTCAATTGTTTTAATGCCAGTATTGTATCTGATTATGTTGAATGACTTGGTATAAAAATAAAAAAACTGCCAGAAGGCAGCTTTTAGAGTACCGAACGCTAAGAAGCATTAGCCGCACTTAGATTCGCCACAGTTCAGACAAGTCTGACAATTGTCTTTAATAATGACGGCTTTGTTATGGCACTTGTAGCAAAGCGTGGCACTGGGGGGAAAACTGCCCGTTTTTTCTTCGTCAGCAGCAGGTTTTGTACCTACCAGCTCCGCTTTTTTAGCGTCCAGAAATGCCTTCTGATGTTCGTCGACCTCTGGTGCACCCAGCATCCCGATTTTAATCAGGTGCTGTTCGATGATGTTACCGATTTCTGCGATAAGCGAAGGAACATATTTCCCTTTATTCCAGTAGCCGCCACGGGGATCAAACACCGAGCGTAGTTCTTCAACCAGAAAGGTACAGTCGCCGCCTTTACGGAATACCGCTGACATAATACGGGTGAGCGCAACAATCCACTGATAGTGTTCTAAGCTCTTCGAGTTAATGAAAACTTCAAACGGTCGGCGTACCTCGTGTTCTGTGCCTTCGTTTAGTACCACATCGTTAATGGTGATAAACAAAGAATGCTCAGAAATATGCTCGGGCGTTTTTAGCTTGTAAGTCGTGCCAAGCAGGATATCGGGCCGGGGCATGTCTTCATGCATGTACTCAACCTTCTGCTCCGGTTGTGCAGCCTGCTGTGGGAGTTCTTGTTCCTGGCTCTTAACTTGGAATCCAATAATTTTGCTGTTAATTTTTTTGACCATGATTCTATGACCTGTCTAACTTAGTACTTACCGTAATAGCCTTCTTTAAGGGCATCGTAAAGGTTTGCTGCAGTGTGGATTTCACCGTCATATTCGATTTCTTCGTTACCTTTAACTTCCAATGTTGATCCGTCTTCTAAGTTGAAAACGTAGGTGGTATTTTCCAGATCGCTCTCTTTAACCAGTACCCCCTGGAATACCTCCGGGTTAAAGCGGAAAGTTGTACAGCCTTTCAGACCTTTATCGTAGGCATCCATATAGATGTCTTTAAAGTCTTCAAACGGGAAGTCGGTTGGTATGTTAGCTGTTTTTGAAATGGAAGAGTCAATCCAACGCTGGGCTGCCGCCTGTACATCTACGTGCTGGCTCGGCGTAACATCATCAGCTGTGATGAAGTACTCAGGTAGTTGTGTTTCTGCTTCAGTGCTATATGGCATGGCTTTGTGGTTGATCAGCTCACGGTAAGCCAGCAGTTCAAAGCTATACACATCAACATTTTCTTTGGTTTTCTTGCCAGGCACGATCACATTGCGGCTGTAGTGGTGGGCGAAGCTCGGCTCGATACCGTTACTCGCATTGTTTGCCAGTGATAATGAAATTGTGCCGGTTGGCGCAATAGAGCTGTGATGAGTAAAACGTGCACCTGTTTTTGCTAACTGATCAATCAGTGCCGGCTCGATCTCGGCAATCTGCTGCATGTAACGGCTATATTTAGCATGCAGCACTTTCCCTTTCACTTTATCGCCAAGCTTGATGCCATCTTCTGCCATTTCAGGGCGCAGACGCAGCATTTTTTCCGTGATTTCGAATTCCTCATCCATCACGGGGGCGGCACCTTTCTCTTTTGCCAGGCTTAGCGCTTCTTTCCAGCCTGTGATGGCTAATTCCTGAGCGACTTGCTCTGTGAAAGCAACCGATGTTGCACTGCCGTATTTATGGGTCAGCATAGTGATAGCAGATCCCAACCCTAAGAAGCCCATTCCGTGGCGACGCTTGTGGATGATTTCGTGGCGTTGTTTTTCAAGTGGCAGCTGGTTGATTTCAACAACGTTATCCAGCATTCGAGTGAAAATAGCGACAACACGACGGAAACTATCCCAGTCAAATGCGGCTTTATCTGTAAAGGGATCACGGACAAATTTAGTCAGATTTACGGACCCAAGCAGACAGGCACCGTAGGGTGGCAGCGGTTGTTCACCACACGGGTTCGTGGCGCGAATTTCTTCGCAAAACCAGTTGTTGTTCATCTGGTTAACTTTATCGATCAGAATAAAGCCAGGTTCAGCGTAATCATAGGTTGACGTCATAATGACGTTCCATAAGTTGCGAGCTGGCAGAGTATGGTGAACCTTGCATGCAACCCGGCCTTCGTGGCCTTCAATCAGATTATCTTTTACAGGCCAGTCTGCCCAGACGATAGCCGGATCGTTATTGAGATCGAGGTTATCCTGTTTCGCTTCTTTAGCGGTGACAGGGAAGATTAACTGCCATTCCTCGTCATTTTTAACTGCCTGGATAAATTCTTCTGAAATTAGCAGCGAGAGGTTGAACTGGCGCAGGCGACCGTCTTCACGTTTGGCGCGAATGAATTCGATAATGTCCGGGTGACGAATATCCATCGTACCCATTTGAGCGCCTCGGCGTCCTCCGGCAGAAGAGACGGTAAAGCACATCTTGTCATAGATATCCATGAAAGAGAGCGGGCCAGAGGTGTACGCCCCCGCACCTGATACAAAAGCACCACGAGGGCGAAGCGTCGTGAAATCGTAACCGATACCGCAACCTGCCTTCAGGGTCAGGCCCGCTTCGTGAACTTTGGCTAAAATGTCATCCATCGAATCTTCGATGGTGCCGGAAACCGTACAGTTGATCGTTGACGTCGCAGGTTTGTGTTCGAATGCGCCTGCGTTAGACGTTATACGGCCCGCAGGGATTGCGCCATTACGCAATGCCCACAAGAATTCGTTGTACCAGTGCTCTCTGACTTTATCTTTTTCTAAATCGGCTAACGCGCGAGCAACGCGTTTGAAGGTATCATCAAGCGTATGATCAATCGCTTTTCCATGCTTTGATTTCAGACGATACTTGCTATCCCAAATCTCCATGGAGGTCGATTGGTATGCAATATCGATTGCTTGAGAGACTTCAGAAGCCGTTGGGTTTTTCGCCATTATGAATGCACCTTAATGTTTGTTGTAATTCATGCGCGATTGACACAGAACGATGAGCAATCCAGAACTCTGTTCTGTTGTCGGTACCCCGATGTTAAAGAGGCACTTGTGGCAGACAATAGATTAAATCACTACATGTGGTATTTATCAAGCTGTCTCGACACAATATCTGCTTTTGTAAGTATGGTATGAAATGGAGTAAATGACCCGGGTGTTATAGGTTTTGGCATTGTGAGCAGCAGAGAATTATGGATCGAATCTGCACTCAATTGATGAGAGATTGATCATAGGTAGCGAAAAAGAAAGCGGGCGAGTTCCACCTCAAAACAAATTATTTTGTTATCAATGAGGCCGACAGTATCAGGCTTCTATCGGTACGGATCAGAACCTACCATATATAGAGGTAGTGCTGGATGTAAAATCAGGATAAAATCGCCGGCTTTTTTATGTGGAGGTTCGGCATGTACATCGGGTTTGATTACGGAACAGCAAACTGCTCTGTCGCAGTGATGGAGCAGGGGCAGCCGCGTCTGTTGCCGCTAGAAAAGGGAAATCAGTACATCCCTTCCACATTATGCGCACCAACCCGTGAAGCTGTCAGTGAATATTTATTTCGCCATATGGGAGTTTCACCATCAGGCTCTGTGGGTGAGCAAGTACTTCGCCGGGCAATTGCGTTAAATCGAGATGAAGATATCGACGTGGACAAGGGTGACTTGCAGTTTGGTCAGGCAGCTTTAGATCTTTATCTGGAAGATCCGGAAGAAGTCTACTACGTAAAATCACCTAAATCGTTTCTGGGTGCAAATGGTTTACGTGATGTGCAAATCAGCTTCTTTGAAGATTTGGTGTGCGCCATGATGGTTAACATTAAGGCTAATGCTGAGCTAACGACCCGCAATAATATAACGAGTACTGTAATAGGCCGCCCGGTGAATTTCCAGGGCAGTGGTGGTGATCGTGCTAATCAGCAAGCTGAAATGATTTTAACTCAGGCCGCGAAACGTGCTGGTTTCAAGAATATTGAATTTCAATTCGAGCCCGTCGCGGCTGGCTTAGAGTATGAAAGTACTTTAACCGAAAATAAAACCGTGCTGGTGGTCGATATTGGTGGTGGTACGACAGACTGCTCATTGATTGAAATGGGACCGGACTGGCGCGGCCGTACCGATCGGCAAGGCAGCTTACTGGCACACAGCGGCCACCGGGTTGGCGGGAATGATCTAGATATTTATTTAGCGTTTCGCCAGCTTATGCCATTGCTTGGTTTAGGCAGTAAGACGCAAAAAGGCATCGATATGCCAATAAGCCAGTTCTGGAACGCCATTGCCATAAATAATGTCGTGGCACAGACAGACTTTTACAGTGCTTCTAATTTAAGAACGTTGGATCAGCTAAGGCGAGATGCGGCGGAACCTGAAAAGCTGCAACGTCTGATCCAGGCTTATCACGAGACACTGGGATACCAGATAGTTAGAAAAGCGGAAGAAAGTAAAATTGCACTGTCAGAGGCTGCAACAAATAATGTGCAGCTGAACATGTTGTCTGAGCTGCTTGAAGTAACGATCAGCCAAACTGATATGGCAGAGGCGATTGAATCACCAAAAGAGAAAATGAGTGATTTGGTAGCAGAAGCCATGGCACAGAGCGGTAAAAAGCCAGATGTGATTTACATGACGGGTGGCACTTCACGATCGCCAATACTGCGTAAATGTATCGAGCAACAATTACCGGATGTTCAGATAGTCAGCGGCAGCTACTTCGGCTCTGTGACTGCGGGGCTGTCTCGTTGGGCAGAGCACTGCTTCGCGTAACAACCTCATTGTCAGGCAGCTTCTCACCGTTAGTCCTTTAATGTCATCTGACAACCTCTGCACTTTCTTCCTTGTAAGCCATTGAGTAACAGGGAAGAAGCTTGGTATCTCCCGCATTTTATTACTGTGCTGTCATTGATATAGCCAAATATAAACTTATGGGAGGTATAACCGCACTTTAGTGAAAAATGTCGATATTTCTCCAGTTTTTTTGTGATTTTCTGTCTACCCTTGTTCAGGTAGAGGTGTCGGTAATCGCTTGTCCTCAAACTGCAGCCAACACTCTGAATTGAGCGGAGAATTGTCCGGTTGATATAACACCAGCCAAGTGACCAGAGGTATAGGCGTATGAATGAAAACGACAGGGTGAATTACTGGTTTAACGAAGTGTTAGCCAAAGCCAACGGAAATGTGCTGGCCGAATGTGCGACAGATCCTTTCAATTTTCATCTCTCTGGTGGCCGCTGTTTGACGCTTAGCCATGAAGAATACCTTTCCTATTTAGTTATTTGGAACCAACGATTCAAAAATGTTCAGTTTACGATTAATCAGATTATTCATAATGAACAGAAAACCGTTGCCGTTTATAAATGCAATGCGACCTACCATGGTGGTTGGCTCAAAATACCAGGTAAAAATCAAAAGGTTACAATGACAGGTATGTTATTGCTTAAGATCAAGGACGACTTGATAACGGATTGCTGGCTTGAAGACAGTAGCTTTGATTTGTATCAGCAGTTAACGCGCTATCTCGAGTAATAAAAAGGTAAAAAAAAGCGGTATCCTCACAATACCGCTTTTTATCAGCACATTTTTATCTTAAAAGATTAAGCGGCTTGCGTTGTAGCCTGAGACGCTGACTTTAGCTGGCCAAAGTAATATTTACTTTCAGAGATAACAACGTTACGCAGCAAGATCAGACCGATCAGGTTTGGCACTGCCATCAGGCCGTTGACGATATCAGCGATTAACCAAATCATATCGAGCTTTATGAAAGCCCCGCCGGCAATCAACACCAGGAATATAATTTTGTAAGGTAAAATCGCCTTCACACCAAACAGATACGTGATACAACGCTCACCGTAGTAGTTCCAGCCAAGAATGGTGGTAAAGGCAAAGAACATCAGGCCAACGGAGACCATCAGCGGGCCCCAGTAGGCAGAATCTAAACCCGCAGCAAACGCGTAGGTTGTCATTGCGGCACCGGCATAGTCACTTTGCCACGCACCCGTAACAACCAGAGTTAGACCTGTCATGGTACAGATAATGATGGTATCGAAGAAGGTACCCGTCATTGATGTTAGCCCTTGCTGTACACAAGAGTCGGTTTTCGCCGCGGCTGCCGCCATCGGTGCACTGCCAAGGCCCGACTCATTCGAGAACACACCACGTGCAATACCGGATTGAATCGCCAGCATGATACCCGCGCCAACAAACCCGCCGGTTGCAGCCTGACCGGTAAAAGCCGAGCTAATAACCAGAGCAACGGCCGCTGGCAGGGCGTCGGCTTGCGACGTCAGTACTAACAGACACGCCAGAATATAGAAACCAGCCATTACCGGAACGACTTTACTGGCAACGCTTGCGATAGATTTAATCCCGCCCAGAGTCACCGTGGCGACTAAGATCGTCAGCAATACGGCGGTGTATTCTTTCGGTACCTCAAAAGACAGGTAAGCAGCATCAACAATCGCATTGACCTGTGGGAAGGTACCAATACCGAAACAGGCCACACCTAAGGCAAAGAAGGCAAACATTTTTGCCAGCCATTTGCTGCCAACACCTTTTTCAAGGTAATACATCGGGCCGCCAAGCATTTGGCCGTTTGCATCTTGCTCGCGATATTTTACTGCCAGCAGGCATTCAGCATATTTAGTTGCCATCCCAAATAAAGCGGCGATCCACATCCAGAGAAGGGCGCCGGGTCCACCTAGTTTAATCGCCGTCGCAACGCCAACAATGTTACCCGTCCCGATGGTTGCAGACAGGGCTGTGCAGAGCGCAGCAAAACTGGAGATATCTCCCGATCCTTTAGTGCGGTTCTTATTTGAAAATACGTAGCTTAACGCTAATGGTAAATAGCGAATTTGTATAAAACCCAGGCGCAGTGTGAGGTACAAGCCTGTGCCCACCAGCAGCAATAGCAGCGGTGGTCCCCAAACGAGGTTATCAATAACTTGAAGTGTATTTTGTAGCGTATCGTGTAGCGGATTCATTATTCCCCCTTTAAAAATCAAAGGAAGAGATACAGAACAACAGAAACGTGGGATTAACAGAAAATATTTCTGGCTGTTGAACTTATCTCCTCTGTCCTTTTGCCTGAGAGTTTCACCTTCCAGCGATGTGCAACTAGTGCAACGCGGGTCGGTTTGCTCCTTCGGCGCCCGATTTAACGGATCTCTCCAGAGGCTCCTCCAACAACAGTCCATACCGTAAACGGTGCCTGAAAGATTAACGTTTTGTGCTTGAACAGTAACAAGCGAGGTAAAACGCTTACTTCTTCGGCGGGCTAACTACCTATCTATTTGTCAATAGATAAAGCGCCACTCTCCTGCTGTCTTCATCGGAACTCATTTTTCGAGCCGCAATACTAATTGATAAATATGCGGTTGTCTGCAAAAAAATACAGGCAAAAGGTTAAAAAATCACGCCGCTGAAAGTTAAGGGGTTAGGCGTGTATTTCTTGGTATAACGAGAACAGGTTAACGGTAGTAGGCATCAACGAAGAAATGGATGTTTTTGTGAGCACAATCAAGTGTTAAAAAACTAAGACTGAATCACGCCTTATCACTTTTTTATGATTCAGTCTTTTTTTTACGACGCTATAAATTATATAAGTGATAGTTTATTTTGGAATAAGAACAGCGCCTTGTTATTTTATTTTGACATATAAGCGCGGCCTCTAAACATATAATATTCTGTAACTGTCTGATTGCTGCAGCGTAGCAGAATTTTATTTTTTCATTGCTTAATTTTGAGACATATTTTCCAAGCTGGATTTATTTGGTTTTTTGGCCGTTAATTATTCATATGTAAGGTTTTTTTTGTCGTACTTTACATACACTTACTTGTATTTTTCTATACATTCATCGACACGGAGTGTCTATTACGAATAGATTTGCCTAGTACTTAGTTGTGTAATTCATTTTAGTTGCATATCAGGTAAATCGTTTGGAATTTAATTGGTATGTACATACTTGCTTTTATAGTGAGATGCATGAGTTATGGTGCTGGCAGTAAGGTGAAATTGTGATTTGGGTTAGTTGTTATCATCAAGATAAGCAGACTGAAGCGGAAGAAAACCTGAAGCTGTTTCATAGCGTGGTTGATATTTCGCCTTTTGAACTTTTGTCAACAATGACAGGGCATGAGTTGATTTTTCTTGAGGTAGAGAACTCATCGTCAGAAGGCTTTGAGTTGTTACAAGCCGTCAAGAATCGTTTTCCATCAACAAAAGTGGTCGTGGTTTACCATGATCTGGATGCCGATTTAGCATTAAATGTGTTACGTGCGGGTGGGGAAGATGTACTGAGTGCAAGAGCAACACGGCAACAGCTGGAAGAATGTTTCAGTCGCATGCATACGCATACGATTGAAATGGGTGACGATGATGACTACCAAAACCGAGAGTTATCGATCAAACCGGCACTGAAAATTATCGATGAAAATATAAGTGCTCCACTCAGAGAACAAGATTTGGCGAACGCCTGCCATTACTCTCCGACTTATTTTTCCCGCCTGTTTCATAGCATTATGGGGGTGACCTTAAAGCAGTACATCATAAAGAAAAGGCTAGATTTAGCTTGTGGTTTATTAATCTCAGACCGAGGGAAAATTGCATCTGTCGCCACTTCGGCAGGATTTAAAGATGTGTCCTACTTCTCTCGGGTTTTTAAAAAGCATATAGGCTGCTCGCCGGGTGAGTTTCGGATGAAAAAACATAATTTCAATTGAGTTAATAAGTTTGTTTTACTTAGTCTTTTTGTTCCGTTATAACGCTTAAAGTTGTTCAATATATTGAATTAGAATATATTCTCTGTAGAGACTTTTCGGTATTTAATTAGAATGACAGAATGGCATCTTTCCACGATATCTTAGGCACAGATAAAAATACCTCCAGCGATGAAGTAAAACGTCGTTATAAATTGCTTTCTACTCGTTTTCACCCTGACAAGGGGGGCTCGAAGGTGATCATGCAGCTTGTTTCTCAAGCCTATGATCAGGTAGGGAAGGGGAAAGGCGATGAAGAAGCCGTGCACACTTGCTATATCAAAGACCCTGCAATTGATAACTATGTGCTAAAAATTCAGCGGCTGGAGCGAGATTATCAGCAGCTCAAAGAGTCTAACGATGTTGTGAAACGAAAGTTGAAGCAGGCGGATCAAGAGAATAAGCAAAGGCTTAACTCCGTTGCGAGGCAAGCTAAAGCAGAAAGTGAAGAAAAAAAACTGCGAGCAAAAAATGATGAATTACAAGCACAGCTGATAAACGCCCGGCGAGAACTGAGAAAAAGATGGCGGGGTGTTAAGCCGTTTGAATCGGCTTCAGACAACAAGTCAGGGGTTGTTTTGTCGCAGAAAGTGTCGGCGCAAATCAAATCACTTGGACGATTTAACGCTCGTCGGATTGCACTACTTATGATCTTTCCGGCCATTTTTTTGATGCTGATGTCGATGCTGGGTAAAGAGCCCTGGTTGGCTCTGTACGCTATGGTTAAAGGCCCGACTGACAAACCGAAAACGGTGGTGACAGTATTAGCGATTAACCCGGCTGACTTGGTTTCTCAGCAACGGCCACGGCAAGCCACAGAACAGGAAACCGTGGTATCGGCCAAGCCAGAGCCTGACGTAAGGATCAAAATGGCCCAAGTCACGGGCTCGTGGCAGTATCGGCATTTTGAAGACACTCAGCAGCCTTATGTTTCAGTCAGGAGCGAAAAGGGATCCTATATTGTGAAAAGCTGTGAAGGGGGCTTTAAATATTATCGCAACGACAACCTTCGTTCACGTCGTTTGCCCGCCAACATGGTTTTAGAGCGTCGAGATCGTCACTTTACAATCTATAAGCTTGCTTATGGTAACGGCTCATCGGTTGCGAACTGGTCTGAAAGTAAAAGCTTGCTGATTAACGAAGAATATTTTCCGAATAAAGGATTTGCAGGATCCTACAATCAACTGACGAAAGCATGCCAAGCGACGAGTTAACGGCGCATTATTCTATATTTTTTTGAGCTCTGACCGCTGACATTATACCAATTTGAATAATTACACTAATTGGTATTCTTCACACTTTTTGTTGAAAAAATAACCATAAAAATAAACACAGTTTCCCTGAGCGGAAACAGTCTCGACGGTTTTTTCGGTTATCATTTAGCAAATAATTGCGAGGGATTAGCTATGACAATGACGAGCTTAGATGTAAGTAAAAAGAAAGTAGTAGACTTTCAAATCCAGAGTTTGCAAGGCTGCGATGAGCAATATTTGCTGTCGCTGTTTAATGAGGAAAAAGCCAAAAAACAAGAACAAGATGCAGCTTATTACCTGGTCTTCGAGCAAAGCGTACCGTGCTTTCACTCATTAAAAAAACAGCGTATTCAGCTTGATGCTGAAAATCGCTTTCCGATCAAAATGATCGCCACCGACTGTGCCGTCGCAGAGATCGAAGTCGATTTCCCTTTAGCATTTTATCGCTCGTGTCAGCGAACCGAAATTTTTGATTTGCTACTGTCGTTAAGAGAGCAGTGCAGTCATTATACTTTTAACCTGCGCTTAAACCTGGATGATATTGCATCCCATTATGAAGTTAATGACATTGCCAAGTTGTGCATTGTTGCCGGAGCGGACAACCTGACTCTGGCTGTTGACGGCAAACTATCTGAGCAAGAAGAATCTTATATCATTCTGATATCTAACCTTTTGAAGAGTCTTTATGTTGCCGATAGCTGTGGCCTAATTTATGCGGGCCTGACTGCCCCACAAGAGCTGGATAAATTGGTCGTACTATCGAAAGAGGTGCTGGGTGATGCCTGGGTGCAAAATAAACAACTTAGGTTTGAGTACTCATTGCGCGATAAACATCTTGAGGAGCTTTGGGGATAACGGTGCCAGACAGCACCGTTAATCATTGCATTATTTGATGAACTGAATACCCAATTACAAGGTGTTGAGAAAACTTTCAATTTTCGTTTTGTGTGCCATTACGGTTTCTTCTGATGGCACTTTATTGTGACGATAAGTCAGGTATACCAGCAGGGCCATTTGAGCCGTTAGGCGGTTTTCTGCTTCATCAAAAATAATCGAACGGGAAGACTCCATTACTTCACGGGTACATTCACGTTGGTCGTTGGCTGGCAAACAGTGCATAAACATCGCATCCGGGCCGGCTTTTTCCATCAAACCTTCAGTGACGACATAGTCTGGAATGAAAGTCGACAAACGAATGTCTTTTTCATCTTCCTGGCCGAACCAATAGAAACTATCGGCAACGATAACATCGCAACCTGCAACCCGATCTGTGTCATCAGTGATCACTAACTTGCCACCCGATGATTCGCAGTTCTCTAAAGCAATATCAATCCATTTTTGCGGTGCTTTGAAACGCTCAGGACAAATGTGCTTAAATGTCATGCCAAATTTTGTGCAGGCAAACATCAGTGACGAAGCGACGTTTGTTGCATCACCGACGAATGCAACAGTCAGATCACCCAATGATTTACCTTCCGGTAAGTGTTCCATCATCGAAAACAGATCGGCCATGATTTGGGTGGGGTGCAGCCAGTCACATAATCCGTTAATAACAGGAACGCTCGCATGCTCTGCTAATCCGGCCACGGTACTGTGTTCATCAACACGCGCCATGATCACATCCACCATTCTTGAAAGAACACGGCCAGTGTCTTCTAGCGACTCTTTTGCACCAAGGTGAATGTCTTTAGGTGATAAGAACAGGGCATGGCCACCCAGCAGTGTTGCCGCGGTCTCAAATGATACCCGAGTACGGGTAGAGGGCTGCTCAAAAATCATCGCAACCGACTGGCCCTTGAAAAGCTGAGGAATAGCATTGTCACTACGGGCCTGTTTCAGCATAGCCATCAGCTCAAGAATATCGGTCAGATCTTTTTTCGTAAAGTCTTGAGTTTTAAGAAAATGGCGTAGACCTTCTTTATGTAAATTCGTTGCGCTTGAAGATGGTAATTTCATAATAGATCCCTATTACTTTTTATTTTATGAATGTTATTTCAACATGCAAAGTGATTGTCTATGGTGGTTATTTATTTTGGTGAGATATATCTGAATGTTTTTGTATATCCCCCCTTGGTGTATGACTAATTATCGATTAGGTAAGTGCGGATTTCTGAAACCAGAATCACTAATCGGTATAGCGGACACGAACACAATAATATTCTCGTGCATTCTCACATTTTTATTATTCATCATGACGTGATTGTCGATATTTAATTCTAATGATGATGAGAGCGAAAAATAAAGGGCTAGACCACGCTGATTAATAAGCTTGGTCTAGCCCTTTATTTTTAAATAGGATAGGACTAATGAAATGAAATGTCTTCGGTGGTTGTTTCGTCAGGTTTAGGCAGGTATTTAGGTAAATAAACGCCAAGGTACGCTTCAGTCAATATTACCGCTTCACGGGCCATCGCGGTGGGGATATTGCCATTTTCCCGGTAGTTCATAGAATAAACTTTATCTGCAACCTGAAGGGCAATTGCAAATATATTCACATCTTCAGGCAGCTGAGGCAATTTAAAATAGGTACGATAGATACGCTCGACTTGCTCAGCTAGAACAACATCATTTTCGGCATCGGCATGTCTGATTGAGGAATATGTGTGCTGACCGAGTAAAATCCTTTGCACTAAAGGGTTGCTGCTGTAATAGGTCACAAACCCTTGTTCAACCATGCGGTTAATATCACTCCAGTGGTGAATGTTCTCTGGCTTTATCGCTGAGGTCAGTACTGACTTAAAATCTTCAAAGATGTCTTCCATTAACCGATAGACTAAGGCTTCCATATTGGGGTAGTGGTGGTATACCGTTGATGTTGCAATTGAAGCCTCCTTGGCAACATCATAAATGGAGATATTATTAATGTCTCGGTTTGATACCAGGGTTGTTACAGCCTTATGTATTCGATCTAAACGCTCTTGAGTGGATTCTTTTTTCATCTTGGCCTCTATAATCTGCGGACAAATCCATTGCCGTATTTTAAACATGGCTGTAATCACTAGATCGGGTGTATCCGATGTGTGTCCCTCCAGCACATACGCTACCACTATCAGCCGGTATGATGAAAGCCACCATGGCCTAAAGTATAGATAAGAAGGAAACGGCAAGGTTATTGTCTCTTTCTCTGTAGAACAACATACCGCTCTATACACAGTAGATAAATTGATCAGAATCAAATTTCTGCTTTGTATGCCATTACGGACGATTTTTTATCTTAGCTATCACGAAGTGAGCGGTGTATTGAAACGCAATGTCGATAAGTGATTTTCATAACAATAAATAAATCGATAGTTTGATTAGATAATTACCAGTCGAGCGGATTAATTCATGAAGGGTTTGAATTTTAATTCAAATTCATGGTTGTTGATTTTAATGATGGTACTGAAGAAAGTAGTGACGGGATGAAAGCGAAATATTGCTAATTAAATAAAAACCAAATGAATGGCTGAATAGGATTGTGACTGGTAAAGACAGGCATCTATACAGCAGATGGAGAAATAGATATGGAAACGAAAAAATCTACAGGGAAAATGGGGGTCACAAGCTTAGCGTTATTTAGCCTGTGTGCAGTTATTGTTGTCGATACATTAACAGCTTCAGCGTCAATCGGGGTCAGCTCTATTGGATGGTGGCTGATCACTTTGTTCGTTTTTGTTATTCCTTATGGGTTGATCACCTCAGAGCTAAGTACAACGTATCCTGGTGACGGGGGGATTTACGATTGGGTCAAACAGGCATTTGGATATAAATGGGCGGTTAGAACAACCTGGTTCTACTGGATAAACGTCGGTTTGTGGATGCCTGCCGTATATATTATGTTTGCAGGAATGTTTGCAGAATTATTTATGCCGGACCTTTCTTTATTTGGTCAAATTGCCATATGTATCGTATTAACCTGGTTAACGATCTGGGTCTGTAATGTCTCTGTCGACGTCGGTGTATGGGTCACCAATATTGGTGCGGTATTGAAAGTAACGGTTATTAGCGTTCTGGGTTTTGGTGGTTTCATTTATGCTGCGAAGAACGGGGTAGCTAACGAATTTAGTCTATCTGCAATCATGCCGTCGCTCGATACCGGGGTCGCTTTCCTGCCAGCTTTGGTTTTTAACCTGATGGGGTTTGAATTAGTTGCGACCATGACGAAAGAAATGAAGGATGTACGTGATCTTCCTAAGTCTATCTTCTTGGCGGCAATTATCACCGCATTCCTCTATGTCTTTGGCACTATTGGTATTTTAATGGCCTTGCCAGTTGAAGATATCGGTCTGGTCGCCGGTATTATAGACACCTTGAGGAAACTGTTTGGTGAGGGGGCGTTTGGGCAGTTCATGGTGTACGTCATTGGTACCATGGCGCTATTGACCTTCATTGGTAACATGGTGACCTGGACCATGGGTGCCAGCCGGGCTGCCGCCGAAGCTGCCAGCGAAGGAGAGTTACCTGCGGCCGTCGGCAGAATGTCTGAAAAATTCGATACCCCTGTAGGAGCCAACAATATTACGGGGATTGTTTCTACTGTCGTGATTATGGCCTACGCAGTGTTTGCACAAAATAGTGATGAACTGTTCTGGTCGGTGTTTGCATTCTCCAGTTGTATTTTCTTGTTGCCATATCTGTTCATGTTCCCTTCTTATCTGAAATTACGTATCAGCGATGGCGATAAGGAACGTCCGTTTAAAGTACCTGGCGGTATGGCGGCGCAGTGGAGCCTCAGCATTATCTGCTTCCTTGTTATTGCACAGGCCGTGTTGCTCTTCATCTTCCCGGATCTCATCACCATGACGGTCGATTGGGTCTATAGCGCCCCGGTACTGATTGGCGTCATCGTCACCATCGCGATAGGGGAGTACTTACTGAAACAGGCAACAAGCCGTAAGCAGAAGAATGAATATCAAGAAAACATTGCGTAGTTATTGGACTGAAATCTAAAGGTGGAAAAATGAGTAAGCAATTAGAAACTACCCCTAAAAAAGATGGATTCCGGATGCCGGCAGAGCATGAAGCACAATCCGGTATATGGATGGCATGGCCTGAGCGCACAGATAACTGGCGCTTCGGTGGAAAACCTGCCCAAGCAACATTTGTTGACGTTGCCAAAGCAATTTCAAAAACCACCAAAGTGACAATGGTCGTCAGTGCCGGTCAGTATGACAACGCGCGTTCTATGCTTCCTGAAAACGTCCAACTGCTGGAAATGAGTACGGATGACTCATGGATGCGCGATATCGGCCCTTCCTATGTGGTAAACGACAACGGTGAACGACGCGGTATTGACTGGCATTTCAATGCCTGGGGAGGTCTGGAAGACGGTCTCTACTTCCCATGGGATAAAGACGATGCCGTTGCTCGTAAAGTTTGCGAGGTTCTGGGTGATGAAAGCTACCGCGCGCCTGTGGTGTTGGAAGGCGGGTCTATTCATGTTGATGGGGAAGGAACGCTGTACACGACCGAGGAATGCTTGCTGCACCCGAGTCGAAACCCCGATTTGTCAAAACAACAAATTGAAGAAACACTGAAAACGTACTTATCCGTTGAAAAAATCATCTGGATCCCCAACGGGCTGTATAATGATGAAACAAACGGTCATGTCGATAACCTGATTCATGTGGTTGCGCCGGGCGAAGTCGTTTTGACCTGGTGTGACGATGAGGCCGATCCCCAGTATGAGATTTCTCGCAAAGCGCTGGATGTCTTATCGACGGAAACAGATGCCAAAGGACGTCAGATCAAGGTGCATAAATTACCTATGCCTGGCCCGCTTTATATTTCAGAATCAGAAGCTAGCGGCGTAGATGTTTCAGATGGTATGGAGCGCGTACCGGGTGAACGTCTGGCTGGCTCATATGCAAACTATCTGGTTTCTAACAAGCATGTCATCTACCCGCTACTCGATCCTGAATGTGACGCTGAGGTTGGCGTATTGCTGCAGCACCTTTATCCCGGCTATGGAGTCACAGGTGTCGATGCTAGAGAAATCTTATTGGGAGGTGGCAATATTCATTGTATTACCCAGCAGATCCCAGCCGTTTAACCGTTAAGTAATACGCAATCCTTCTCAATATCATTGTTAACGAGCTTGTTAATTTACTTATTGGGAAGGATTGTTCCGTTGCAGTGGTTTAAGCTTAATAAGATCAACTATTTTTGATCACACCGCAAAAATAAAGAAAGCCATGAAAATAATTTGTTATATTGCCTTTAGAACCTGGAACTTAAGGAAAAGTGCATGGATTTATCAGCATATAAAGGCATTATTTTCGATATGGACGGCACATTGATCGATTCAATGCCGGCTCATCTCTACGCATGGAAGGCGGCCTGTGAAGAGTTTGGGATCCCTTTTGATTATGACTGGTTTTACAGCCTGGGCGGCATGCCGACGATTAAAACTGCTCATGCAGTGAATGAAAAGTATCAGCTTGATTGTGACCCCACTTTGTTGGCCGAAACTAAAATTAGCTGTTTCGAAGCGATCGAACATAAAGGCGATATCATTCCACAAACATTTGAACTGCTAAAGCTGCACAGAGCCGATAAAAAAATCGCAGTCGGAACGGGATGCCAGAAAAGGCATGCTGATGAATTGCTGGAAGTAACCGGCATTCTCTCACTGTTAGATGCGTTGGTAACCTCGAATGATGTCGAGAATCACAAACCAGCTCCGGATACATTCTTAGAAGCAGCCAAGCGAATTGGCCTGGCGCCTGTCGATTGTGTGGTCTTTGAAGACACTGATTTAGGGCGTTCTGCCGCCCTGGCAGCGGGAATGGATTGCTATCTGGTTGTTGATGGTAAAATCACCGAATTTACGCCAGCAAAGGCATAGAAAGCGGCCAGCCCTAACTCTCATCTCGCAACTTGTCTTTCACTTCGGTATCCTTAGCGGCCTGTACCGAGACTCGATTGCCACAATGAAAAAAACAGATGAACCGCAAGAGCCACAACAGATATTTTCTCATGCAGAAAGAAAAGGAAAGGGAGATTGCAAGGGTGAAAAATATCCGATCTCCGAAGCTCGTTTCTGGACGCAAAGATTAAGCAAAACAGGCTTACGAGCACTGCATATCTTAGGCGTTGCAGCATCCAGCGGCGGAATACTATATGGCGTCGATAAACACCTGTGGGTAGGCTGGTGGGTGTTAGCCATGTCGACAGGCCTGATCATGATGACGCTGGAAATAATCCGTTCACGTCTGTGGATCATTCAGCTAAAAGGCGTGCTGACCTTCGTTAAACTGGGATTGTTAGCCTCGTTCTGGCTGATCCCTCAGCACAAGCCGGCGTTATTTATCAGCATTCTCGTTATGTCGGTCTTTATTGCCCATGGTCCGGCGGGATTGCGGCATTATTCCATCTGGCATCGACGACGTATTGATGAAAAGCGGAATGTAAATGGCTGAAATCATAAATATAAAACATAATTTTTTTGCGTAAGCAAAATTCTCCTATTACAATGAGGTATAAATTCTGACACCGACAGGAGAAAGTCAGTGAAAGTAGTTCTTAGTGTCATTTTTGCAGTTTTAGCGTTATCAGGGTGCTCTAAATCGGTCGACGAACAAGCAGATGACTATGTGGATGTCAGTTTTTCTTTGTGTGGAACTAAAGTAAAAGCCTATTCGCAAGGGGATGACGGCAAAATCCGTGTGATCTGTGATAACGACAGCTATTTTCTTGTTAAGAGCGAAGAAACCTTAGCCTATATGCAAGAACTGAACGGCGCATACTGTCACGGCAAAGGTTTCTCGTTGTTTAATGAGCGCAAAAACTATTACACCTTTACCTGCGCTGATGACAGAAACTTCAATATTCCGAAGTAATCTCGATTACAGGTATATTCTTTCATTCATTAAAAAGTAGCTTAACGCTGCTTTTTTTGTTTTTGACCGGATCTATTTCGTAATCCAGTTCGACTGCTTCTGGGGTATTCTGCTTTACCGGGTCAATTCAGAGCGTTGTCAGCCGTTTGAGTTTATAACAGCAAGGAAAAGTGTGCGTTCGCTAGATAACATTCTATCTAATTGATGCAATTAATAATTGTTGGGATTAGAGTGGGAGCAGTTGCATAAAGTAAGCGCGTTTGTTGTGAATCTGTATTGGTTTTTCCTGGTTGGTTTATTGAACGACTATCACGTCCACCAATTGCTATTCTGAATCATAAAGAGTTGTGTGGAACGATTCCTAAGATATCTGGTATGAGTATTTCTCCTCAACTTCAAGCTCAGATTGTTTATCAAATCAAGCAATATAATGTTGAGCAGGATAGAGCCTTTGAAAAAGCAAAAGCTGCTTAACTGGATGATACCTGTAATCAAAATAAGTGACATGTCTCATTCAATCGTGCCCTGAGCACTACGCTACTAATGCCAAAGAATTCTGTCTTTACTGGCTGATCCCCATCAGCTTCTGATACTCGTTCTCTGTGACGACATCGTGCTTGCCTGCTCGGTCGAGGAAGACAATGCCGTTGAGGTGGTCGAGTTCGTGCTGGAAAATTCGCGCAATAAAACCGTCGAACTCTGTTTCAATCACCTGGCCTGATTCGGTTTGGTAACGAACCTGTATACGTTTATGGCGGTTCACTTTGGCTCTTATTCCCGGGATGCTGAGGCAGCCCTCCCAGTCCTGTTCCATCTCATCGCTTTGCCAAAGCAGTTCGGGGTTGAGCATGGCTGTTGGCTCCATCAATGGAGCGTGGGGATAGCGAGCGTTAGGGCGAGAGGCCACAATAAAAGCGCGTACCGACTGGCCAACTTGAGGGGCGGCAATACCGACCCCCTGATATTTGCTCATGATATCTTTAAGTGATCCAAGGAAAGGAGCAGATTGTTCAATCTGTACAGACGTCAGGGTGACCGCCTGTGCTCTTAAGATGGGATTGCCGAGTTGGATTATGTCTAAAGCAGGCATTGTCTTACCCCTATCATTGAAGAGCTCACGTTAATATTAGATAAGTCTATCGGCGTTTAGGGTGTCTGCGTGATGATTTTTCTTTATGCGCAGAAGCCGCTTTTGCCTGAGAAAGCAGGATTGACTCAACGGTTAGTACCATCGGCTCACGTGGCACGATGCCGACTGGAAAAGTACGCTTACGAGGTGGTAATGCAAAGTCTTCTTCGCTTGCTCTTGGCATGCGCTTATAGCGGGATAAATAAAACGCTTCTACTTTTTCGCGTGCCCACTCTGTTTTGCGAAGAAACTTAAGGCTACCTGCAATGGTGGGGTTGGTATTAAAACAGTTGAAACGCATAGCGGTGTCGAGGATATCCCAGCCATAAAAATCGACAAGTTCTGTGAGTAAAGTTTCTAATTTAAGGCCGTGTAACGGGTTGTTTTGTTGTTCTTCTAGCATTGCTGTTCCTAAAACGGGTATATATGGGCAGGATCTGCGCGCATTATACTGCTTACTGCTACGTAATGGATAGCCCTTAAGCGCTGAGACGCGAATCATCGGCGAGATAGTAAAGTCTATGCGTCACTCAATCCAGAGATGTGACTCAAAACACACTTTCATTGTTCTAACGCATAGTGTTATAAAAATCAGTTGGTTATAAAGTCACAATCAGTCACAAGTGTGAAGAACAATGAAATTAGTAATCAATACAATCTATGAAGCAAAACTTGAAGAGCTTAAAAGTAAAATCACGACTTTAAGCATGCCAGTACAACTGACTATCGTTACTGTTGGGGACGATCCCGCCAGTAAAGTTTATGTCCGCAATAAAATCCGTCTATTTGATCAACTCGGTCTTGAATGTCATCACATCACATTGGCAGAAGAGACAACGGTCCAGGCGGATCTTGATATACTTGCAGCGAATGCGGATCATCCTATTTTATTCCAGCTGCCATTGCCGAGCGGACTTACCGCTCCCGACCTACCTGTCGACATCGATGTGGATGGATTTGGTTCTGCGTCGCTGGGTCAGTTAGTACTGGGTCAGAACATCGTTCTTCCTTGTACCGTGCAAGCGACGATAGATATTATATCGGCTCATTGTGGCGAGCATAATTTTGCCGACCTCAAAGTGGCCGTGGTTGGTCGCAGTAATATCGTTGGCAAGCCTTTGGCTATTGAGCTTATTAACCGTCAAAGTACGGTCGCCAGCTTTAACAGCCGTTCAGATCTCTTCGCGGTAGACTGGAATAAATATGATGTCATCGTCGTTGCAACCGGTGCTCACGGTATTTTAGACAACTCACAGTTTATCGAAGGCCAGCTTATCATTGATGTTGGAATTAATCGCGTAGACGGAAAGTTGGTCGGCGATATTAAGCATCACCATGGGATGGTAACGGCGGCATCAATTACACCAGTTCCCGGAGGTGTAGGTCGACTTACCTGCCTGCATGTTCTGGGCAATGCCGTGAAGCTGATTGAATCCTATCAGGCGGGATAAAAAGCCATCAAGAAAAGATAAAAAGCCTCAGAATTTTAACTCAGGCTTTTTATTTACATCAGCAGCAGGTTGAAAGCGTCATTGAGATCGCGATTTCAATTGGCTTAGCAGGAATTATGCTGCAGGCATCAACAGTTGTCCCAGGTAGCGAACAACATGCGCGGCATCTTGTGCGGCGCTGTTTACTTTGGCAATGATCGCTTGGGCACGTACGTCATCCGCTTGCAGGCTAGCCTTCACTTTCTCGTTCATGGCTTCGGCCATTTCTAATTTCTGCTTACAGTCTTGAAACAGTGCCGATAGGAACTGCATTTCAACTTCACCGCCCTTGGCAAATAATTCAGCCGCAATGGTATAAACCGTGTGAAATTTTGTTGCCATGTCTTTTTTGTCAGCCTGGCTTTCTTTTGCCCAGTCAGCTGCCCATCCTTTGAAGATTACGGCGATTTGTGGCATTGGGGCGATGTTAACTTGCTGCATTGCGTGTTTGTCCTTGGGTTCGTCTGGAACGAGCATAGTAAAGGAGCACAGAAACGGTTTAAAGGAATAATCTTTTTCAATGCATTGGCTGACTAAAAAGTAGCCAATAAAAAGGCCTGTAGCGGAGTTATAAAAAAGGTTTATGTTTTGGCTTCGGAGTTCGGGTTTCCTGAACTGCCTGAGCCAATTAATAATATTCCCGAATACTAAATTAACATCCACTTATTTAACGCTATCAGTATATTTCCAATAGATTAGTTGCAAATCTGTTGCAAGCTAGGTCGTAACGTACTACTGTTGTTATATACAGTTGTCGGGAGGCGCTTATGATTAGAGTTAACTTCGAACTGGCAAAGCAAGCATATGGTAAAGTATTGAAATACCCTTACGGCGGCGAGATTGAGCAGCATGAATATCAGGCATTGAGGGTGTTTAAGCAGGATCTTGCCCGAGCAGGAATGCCCATTGATAGTGCCTTCGATTTACGATTAAAAGCCGCTGGATATCGTAATATCGCCACACGGCCAGCTAAGGCGCACCGGCCATTGCCAGCCTGCGTATTAAATCAAATGAGCAAAAGCTGGAAACACGAACATGGTTATTATTAGCGGTGAAAGCAAAGGCCTCGGAATCGGAGGCCTTTTTTAGTGCTGCGTTTTCTTGAGCGGGAGCTGGTTCTGACCATTTGTTCCTTAGATCCCGCATAAGCTTTTCATTTTACGGAATGATAACACACGAACATCACACCATTATTTCGAATAGTTTTCTAAGCGCTCGGCGAGCAGATCAACAAAGCCTTGGCGGTTAATATCATACAGTACCGTGGCGTTGGCCGGATTATTGGTGAGCTGGTAACGATCGACCACTGTCATACCTAAGCTGTGGTTTCCCTGGGTTTCAATACCAACCCAGCAATTTTGCGGCTGGAACAGTTCCGGTTTTAATAGCCATGCAATGGTACATGGGTCATGCAGTGGTGCGCCTTCAAATCCCCACTTTGGATCGCGATGATAAATCATAAAGAAATCGAGTAACTCAGCGACGACGTTTGCAACGGGGTTGGCGATCGCTCTGATCCTCTCAATATCTTGATCCATTATCTGGGCCCGGTGGGTGACATCCAGCCCGCACATAGTGATAGGAACACCAGATTTAAAGACGATATCCGCCGCTTCAGGATCGACAAAAATATTAAATTCGGCCGCTGGCGTCCAGTTACCGGCTTCGGCGGCACCTCCCATCAGAACAATTTGTTCAATATTCTCATGCAGTTCACGGTGGCTTGCCAGTAACAGGGCGATATTGGTCAGTGGCCCTGTCGGTACCAGTGTTACCGGTGTTTTTGATTCTCTCAGAATATTCGCCATTAATTCAACGGCATGAATCGGTTGTGGCTTAAATCCGGGATCGGGTAATACCGGGCCATCTAATCCGGTTTCACCATGCACGTTGTCGGCAATGATCAGTTCGCGGGAAAGCGGCTTGAGTGCGCCGCCAGCAACAGGAATATCCGTTCTGCCAACCAAGGTCAAAATCCGTAATGCGTTGTTAAGGGTTTTCTCGGGCGTTTGATTTCCTGCGCTGGTGGTAACGGCTTTAATATCCAGTTCTGGACTGGCACAAGCCAAGATCAAGGCAATGGCATCATCATGACCTGGGTCACAATCGAGAATAACGGGGTACGACATAGAGATCTCCTTCTGTATATCGCCACACTATATCTGTTTCGAGAGTGAGTGCTGTGATCCATCTGTCATAAAAAAGCAAGGATTGATAGTAAAGGTGATGCACATGATAAGTTGATGTATCTGGTTGGTTTTTATATTAAAAAACATCGTGTCGTTGGCTTGTCTATACTGTTTAACACATTCAATGCCGGTAACTCTGGTCGACAGCGCCGAACAATTAGAGTCAGGGGTTTACGGGCTTTATGACAAATACTTCTTATTTCAATACAGCAGAGCAAATATCGTGAAATTATCAACATTTATAGGTGCCTTCGAAGATTATCTTGAGAATAATGCAGCAAAGGATTTGTCTGTTCTTCCCCAAGATATTCAGTTGCTGCTGGAAAGCCCGTTATCCCTTAATTATATCGTCACAATGGGGTGTGCCAGCCCCTATGATGTTGAGAGTGATGAATTTGACTTATTGCTGCAGTGGCTTGAATATTCAGCAGGCCATTTCTATCTGCTGAAACGCAATGATCCTGAAATGTTTGAGCAGTTTAGTGAAATAGTGTCAGCGATTCTGATAGCCCTGCTGGAAGACGACAAGATTAATCCTGATTGTGCCTATCAGGTTGTCAGGGTGTTGAAAAGCCACCAGGTCTCAGTCCCGGAAGAGGTTATGAGCTGGTTGCAGAAAATCTATATCGATAATGACAATCACACCGGCACCTATGTTATCGATTCCCCCGACGGTTTGATAAGCCATATACATGCGTCAGGTATTAGAAATGGCGAAGATTTTGTGGTGTTAATGATGAGTGAATTAGCCATGCTGCCTGAGGGGGGAGTAGCACAGCTGCTAAGTATTGTGTCGGAACTTCATTGGTATCTGGATGCTGCGGTTATCTTACTTGCTCATCAGGATGAAAATGTCAGGGTTGAAGTTCAGGATTTTTTGCAGCAACTGCCAGATAGGGAATGGTCAAAACTGTCGAATATTAAGTATCTTAGCCTTCTTCGCTACCATGCTGGTGTCAGCCTGAAAGTAGATCTTGAACGCTGGCAACGTCTCACTCTTCGGGCACAAAAACACGATGAGAACGATACTGAGGTGCTAGAAGTGCAGGCTTCTATGCCTGATGGTCAGGATGCCGTAGTGCTGATGCTGCTGTTAAAGCGGGATAATGAGTATTCTATATGGAGCGGGATGTTGCGCCTGGATCTGGGGATTGTTGATGGAATGTACCGTCCTGACGTTGATATGGAAGAGTGGCGCCAACTGAAAAGTATGGCAGCAGAAGATGTCGATGCTATGGCGGTGTCTTTGGATTACCCGGCGAAGGTGTTTCCCTGGTTGCTGGCTGTTGGACAAAAAGCGAGTACCTGGATCGATATTGAAACACTGTTGCTGCTTGCGCGGGTGCCTTTGTCCTGGGGCCAGCCACAACCGATTAGATTGCTGGATGTAATTAAGGAGTTTGAGACCGATCCGTCTGAACGTGAGATCAACTTGGCTCGATCATGTAGTGCGATGATTTTAGATCATCCTATTATCCAGACCTGGTTAGAAATTGATCTGCCGGCAGGGTGTAAAACGGTGCGGGATGTGATCAATAAGGTCTATTTGGCCGATCGGTCTTATCTGGCCAAACGTCTGGTGCTGAGTGGACTGCTGTGTCGTTACCAGCTGAAATCGGAACTGAGGGCTGATGACGAGAAGCTCTTTATGCTTTGCGCCTACGATCTTCTGGTGAACGATCTTAAACGTAAGAAGCTGCCGTTACTGGAGCAATTGGCTGAACGATCACTATCAGCAAGGGGTGAACAGGCTGTATTTTTAGCGACTAACAAATTGGCTATGCAACCGGGGCACGGGTATGTGCTTAAGGTTGAATTAAATGATGTCAGCCCGGCGGTATGGCGGCGGTTTACTGTCAGCAATAAGTGCAGTTTGCTTGATTTGCATACCGCAGTTCAGGTCGTGATGGGCTGGGACGATGCCCATTTATTTGAGTTCCAAAAAGGCAAAACCCGATATTCACCAGATTTTGAGGGCAATGTTGATGGCGCTATTGATAACGATGATGAAGGGTTTGACGGGCTTGCTGCCATCCCTCTGGGCAGTTTGTTAAAGAAACCTAATGACAGTATTTATTATATCTATGATTTTGGCAATAATTGGCACCATACCATTACCCTGGAAAGAATTAATAAAAGGGATTGTTTAACACCGGTAGTGACCGCTGGGAAAAATAGATGCCCGCCTGAAGAGTGTGGTGGCGTACCCGGTTATCAAGAGTTATTGGAGGCGTATAAATCAAAAGAAGCCGGCGCTCTGGAACAGCTTGAATGGTTTGGCTGGGATGAAGACGGCTTTGATCCGAAAGCCTTTGATAAAAAGACTGTGAATCAGCAGCTGCAGCATGTATTTTCTGACTAGGCTGACGGGCTTTACTGTTTTAAATCAAGCCAGCTAAGTGCTAAATAGCTGGCTTGATTTATTGATAAGGTAGCAGGTCTTGAAATAGGTTTAATCAGCTCGGGCTTATTTTTGTTTACCTGCAAATACGACAACAACTTTGTCGCCATCCAACTCGCGGCTGAAGGCGTAGCCTTGATTTTGCGCCAGAACTTTAGGTTTACCGGCGCCTATTGCGGGATGGCTCTGGCGGAATTGCCCCAGTTTTTGCCAGTGTTTGAGTAAACTCTGGCGCTCAGCATCGGGCGTCCAGTTCATGTCAGAGCGGGTACCATGATGGAAATCATCGGCATAAAGGCCATGCTCACGAGCAACTTCATCACCGTAGTATACTTGAACTGCGCCAGGAGACAGCAGTAGTGCTGTCGCCGCGCCACGCTGCATTTCAAAGGATTTATAGCGATTAAAGTACAATTCAGTATCGTGGGAGGATAAATAGCTGACCGCATTAAAATCCTGATGCTTAGCCAGGGAATCGGCATAGTATTGATAGGTATCGGCCATTTCACTGAAACAGAACGCCCCTGGGTCGACCTTTTTCTGCATGTCAAAGTTGATCAGCGCATCAAAACCATCGTCATAGTAAAAACTACGGCTAGGGCCGTGCCCCCACACTTCTCCCATCATCCAAAATGGGGTGTTACTCTCAACCTTGTTGTTTGTTCGCCACGTATCCAGGCTGGCGGTGGCCTGTCGTTTTAGCTGTTTCCACACATCTCCAGTGACGTGTTTTACTGTATCGACACGGAAACCATCAATACCAAAGCGTTTGACCCAATCTGACTGCCATTCAACCAGATAGTCAGCAACCCGATAGTTGGCACGATTTACGACGTGTGTCCCCGGGTTATCGAGCAGCCATTGCGGCGGATTTACAAAGTCTTGTGCTTCGGTTCTGAAATCAGGCAAGCCAGCTAAGGTTAAAGTCAGATCGCCAGAGCCCGGGGCAGGGTAGCCCGGTAATCCTGCACGCACCCAGTCGCCACCCCACCAGTTTGCCCAGTTAGGTGACGAATAATCGATGTTTTTATGATAACTGTGCCAACTCTCTCCCTTGCCCGGTTTCCAGTCGCCCCAGTTTGATGGCAATTCCGATTCAGCGGCAATGACCTTTATCCCTTGATTTTGAAGATCCGCCAGGGTGGAATAGCCGGGGTGGTTGATAACCGCATCCATTAAAATCTTAATACCGCGCTTGTGGGCTTCTGTTACTAAGGTTTTTAAATCCTCCTCGCTGCCAAAGTTGGCATCAAGCCGGGTGAAATCACGTGTCCAGTAGCCATGATAAGAATAAAATGGGAAGGATCCGCTTTCACCGCCACCGACAAAGCCATGGACTTGCTCGACAATAGGCGAGAGCCAGATAGCATTTGTCCCCAGGCTTTTGATGTAATCCAGTTTCGCGGTGATACCCGCCAGATCGCCGCCATGGAAAGTGGCCACTTCGTCTTTACCGTCTTTCTTGCGGCCATAGCTGTGGTCGTTTTCAGTGTTGCCGTTGTTAAAGCGATCGACCATAACAAAGTAGATATTGGCGTTGCGCCATTCAAAGCTCTGAGATTCTGGCTTGATCTTCTTTACGGGCTCAAGCAGTAACAGACCGCCACTCTCTGCGGCAGGTGTTAAAGTGATTTGCCCGTTTTTGACCTGGGCCTTATTTCCGCTGTATGTATCACGCAACCAGGTACCGTCCGGGAAAGAATCTTCCAAGCTGACTGAGATTTCTCCTCCGGCATAAATATCGCAGCTAACTTTTGGCAGTGGCCGCTTGAATTCGGTTTTGCTTTGCTTAGGCTGGCGTTTAATCAGCAGAGTCTTGGCGTTGGCATCGAAATGAAATGCATAGTCACCAGAAAAACGAATCTTTATGGGCAGTACGGTATTTTCACCACAGTTAAGCCCCAACGGTTGGTTAAATTTTACTTTTGCCACTGGCTCCGCGATGCAGTCGCCTGTCAGATCTGAGACTGTCAGGGTGTAGTCAGCTTTATTGAGCGGTACGACCAATGGGCTGTCAGCAGACAAGGGATAGTCGCGACTATTGGTCGGGGTGGCGACAGTGATCGATGGAGCGGCCATCACAGGTAGGGCTGTGGCAGGCAGAGCCGCCATTAGAGCAAAGGTAGAGAGAGTCCTTTTCATAGTTCATTATTTTTGTTGTTAATAAGGTAATATCAAATATATTGAAGACATAGATAAATGTAATCATTCTGCTTACTACTCCCCCCAGTGATAATCGAGGGCGTAGGCTGTTTATATCCCGGTCTAAATAATTATGTTGGCGCCGAACACTGCACCCTGAAGTCTTTTGGGTTCAAGGTAATCTGTTTTGATCGCGCTCACCGGAAGAACAGCTGAAACTAAAAGACTTTAATATTAATTATTTATCGGTAACAAGCCTCACCGATATAGCGGCGCATTTTATTTTCTGCGAACTATAATTTTAGGGCTACTTTATTAAAGGAGAACAACTCATGAGTGTCGTACCAAGAGTGAGTGCATATCTGGATAAAGCCCATGTTCATTATGAGTTACTGAAACACGCAAGGAGCTTTAATTCCCTGAGTTCGGCCATTGCATCTAATATCCCGTTAACTCAAGTTGTCAAAGCGGTGATACTTGAAGATCATGAAAGCCGCAAGTTGATGGCCATTTTACCTGCCAGTCATAAAATTAATTTAAGCACATTAAGTGAAGAATTGAACCGGCAGCTCCATCTGATGAAAGAAGAAGACGTTTTTGAATTATTTAAAGACTGTGAACACGGCGCGGTTCCCCCGGTTGCGCAAGCCTACCATATGGATAGGGTTTACGATGAATGTCTGTTGGAACAGCCAGAACTTTACCTTGAAGCGGGTGATCATGCTTACTTAATGCAATTGAAGAAAGATGGGTTTATCCAGCTGATGGATGACGCAAAATGTTTGCACTTCAGTAACCAGGTATTTGATTAAGCGTTTAACGGGTAATAAAAAGCCAGCATTTCTGCTGGCTTTTTATTATGTCCGCGCTAAATCAGATTTAAGCGATAGCTTACTTCGTTGCTGCTACTGGCTCAGCACCTTCTGGATGCCACGCACCGTCCAGTTCATCCAGTTCTGGGAACTTAGAGCGGTCGAATTCTGGCGTTTTACCCGCTTTAAGCTGAACTTCGTAATCTTTGATCACTTTGATTGCCAGTTTAGACAACATGATCAGCGCCGCAACGTTAATCAGTACCATCAAACCCATAGAGGCATCAGCCAGGTTCCAAACCACAGGCAGAGAAGCCACAGAGCCAAACATCACCATTGCCAGTACTGTCAGGCGGAAGACGAACAGGCCTTTTTTGCTGTTGCCATTAAAGAACATGATGTTCGTTTCAGCATAGCTGTAGTTAGCAATGATAGACGAGAAGCAGAACAGGATAATGGCTGCTGCCATGAAGTATGTCGTCCAACCGCCTAGCTCGCTGGTTAGTGCTTGCTGAAGCAGGCCGATACCTGAAGCGGCATCCGGTTGATCCATGACGCCAGATAACATAATCATTGCTGCCGATGCGGTACAGATAACAATCGTATCAGCAAAGACACCTAGCATCTGAACGAAGCCCTGTGACGCAGGGTGGTTAGGGTTTGGTGTCGCACTTGCTGCAATGTTAGCAGCAGAACCCATACCGGCTTCATTCGAGAACAGACCACGGGCAATACCGCTTTGCATTGCCTGAGAAATCGTATAAGCCACACCACCAGCTGCAGCTTCTTGCCAGCCAAATGCACTCTTAACGATGAGCATAATGGCCGCAGGGAGTTCAGTGATGTTGAGAGCGACAATAAGAAGCGCAATTGCAAGATAGCCTACAGCCATTACGGGTACGATGCGTGCTGATGCTTTTGCTATTTTGCTAATACCACCCATGATGAAAAAGGCCGATACGATAACAATGATCACACCCATAACGGTTTTATCGAAGCCGAAAGAGTGGTTCAGTGCATCGGTGATAGTGTTGGCTTGCACCGCATTGAATACGAGGCCGAAAGCGATGATCAGGAACACAGAGAAGAGTGAGCCCATCCAACGCTGACCGAGCCCTTTTTCCATATAGTATGCTGGACCACCACGGTATTGGCCATCAACGTCTTTAACTTTATATACCTGAGCAAGTGTTGACTCGATAAAAGCCGTCGACATACCGAAAAGGGCCATCATCCACATCCAGAAAATAGCACCTGGACCACCTACGGTAAGCGCAACGGCAACGCCTGCCATGTTACCAGTACCAACGCGTGCAGCCATCGAGGTGCAGAACACCTGATAAGAACTGATACCGTTTTCAGTTTTTTTACCGGTATTTAATACAGTAATGGCATGCCGGAACTGTCGGATTTGAATGAAGCCCAAACGGAAAGTGAAGTAGATACCTACACCAACAAGTAGGTAAACAATAAGTTGGCCCCATAGAACACTGTTAATAGCACCGATGACACTCATCAGGCTGTCGTTCAGTGATGTTAACCAAGTCTGATTCATAACACTCATAAAATTTTCCTGTAACTAAGGCTCAGTCAGCAATTTGCTGATTGAGCGAACTGGAACGTCAATTTCAGTGACTGTTCGTGAATACGATTCTGGATTTATATTTTGTTATTGCTCACAGATGAACAGGTCGATCAACCCGTTGCATTTACAAATGTGAAACATCGAATCGATAGTATCGCCTAAAGAAGGCGCTGAAAGTTAGCATGAAATCCTGATTTTCCAGTGCGACATTGATCACAATTTTTGAATGATTGTAATGCAACAAATGCATTAAGAATAAGGTTTTTCTTCAAAAAAACTTAAAAATCATATGGTTGGTGTTTTTTGTGAATGCGGATAAATTTGTGATTAAAAACGCTGTACAGCTGACTTTAACGGTTATTTAACCCGTCTTTAACCAAAAATACGGACTTAATCGCTGGATAAAGCCGCATGTTTTGTCATATATATGTAACAACTTAATCGAGAGTGACGGATTGGGTGAATTTTTTGTATTCAACATGAGTAATATTGTGAGGGCGGTGATTATCCTGAATGACAAGGATATTACGGAGGAAAGCGCTCCGGATTAGGGAGCAGAGATTGTTTGGTTCCCACGGCAATGTAATGGGATTCGCAGCCTTTATTCTGGGTTTTACGAGTTAAAAGTGTTTATTGTCTATTATTAAACCTGAAGGGTTTTGACCGTTCTTGTTTGCTATCGCTAATTGATTAGTGAACATAGTGTGATTGTACTGCTTTAAGGTAGCCACTTGGTTGCTTTAGCGTGGCCGATTGTGGGTCTTCTCCTATATAGAACTGATGACCGCAAACACAGATGAAGATACCTTTATTGGTCACAAGATACTCGTCTGACTGGCCGCATACGTCACACTTGGGAATATCCCCCATAGTATTATCCTCTTATGATTAGTATGTCTTTATTAAGTCTATAAATAGTACTACGAGTTTTTTTAGTTTGCTGTACTGTGAAAATGAAATTGGGAGATATAGTAGAGTTTTGAGACAGGGTTACCATATTTGCAAATTTTACAAGCGGTATTAATTGCATATAAAGAGGTATCTTACCGTTGAGCTGCGGCTCGTGCTAGCAATGTTTAATCAATGCGATGGAAGTCGAAGAGTAGGCTATGAAATAGTGTTCTGAAATGAGGATGGCTTTTTGGTCGGACATACTGGATTCGAACCAGCGACCCCAACTCCCCCAGAGTTGTGCGCTACCAAACTGCGCTAATGTCCGCCAAAAAGGCATGCTGTATGTTGCTTAATGAAGGTTATCAAAGCTTACGCAGCTTGCATACTCATTACTTGAAGTACTTCGTGGAAAAGTTAAAATTAGTGATGCAGAACACTGCAGTTTTGACCTTATAGGCCTTTGTATTATTTATTGGTCAGCGACGGCACAACTTAAAACTCATCATGAGAGGCTATCGGCTGGAAAGACAATAGAACTATTTGATCGCTGAGTGCCAGCTTTGAAGAATCTTGTCACGGCATGAGATTTTTGGGATTATTTATCTGTTTCAGATAAAATTAAGTTCACATAAACCTTTTCTGAGGGTATATTTGCTTAAATTGACTGTCTTTTTGGCATCAAACCACAAATATCAATTATAATTACAAGGTAACCAGGCATCAGCCTTGGTTGGTTTGTGCGTTGGCAAGGCCTTTACCAACCTCTCCTTTCATATGAGGTTGTTAATTTATTTAATTTGACACTTTCTAGAACAAGTTTACCTGCACTGGAATGTTTCTATTGTAGGGAATATTATTAATACAATCCTTTGAGTTTTGCCAAACTCTGAGTGGTTGCTTCGTATGATTTAAGAGGTATTTCATGGATAATTTTGCAGCTGCAGAAAAAGCGCTGAGTGCAATGTTAAAAAATGTTGAGTCGGGAAGCGGTATAAAAGAAGAGCGTACTGATTACCGTCAGGTTCTGATTGATTTTGCAGATGAAGTCCCAGGTCGCCAGAAAGCGGTGATTAAGCGGATGCCTCTGCATAAGATTAATAACCTTATTGCTGTATTGCATGAATTTAAAGAAGATGCACGTCAGGTGCGAATGAATGAAATTCTGGCATTAATGGAGAAAGACGGGGTCCAGCCAGATGAACTACTCGCGAAAGATGAATGATTTTTTAAACTAATAGCCAGTTTTCTTACACAATCCTACGCAAAGCCAATGGCTTACTCACATACGTTGAGGTTTTAACGCATTTAGCAATCTTTGATTGTTATTGGACTATGACACATTAATTTTCATAGTTGCCATTAACTGTTGGTATTTATTGTAATGCCTAATATTACATACATAGATATATGAGAACCCGAATTGATTTTTTGGGTGTTTATTAATACCCTTAATTCTGCTGGTTGAAGTGAGATTCTCTTCGCTTTTTTGTATGTGTTTTTTTGTGATTGTGTATTGGGTGAAACCGTCGATGACCGATATTCTCCCATATTGAAATATTTTGACTAGGGCGCCTAACCGATTATTTAAGCGCCTTATCATATCGTTTTCTGCTTTCCCCTCTTTATATGGCAAACCACTTCAGAGACATGATTCAAAGTTTCCTTTGGAAACTGTTGATGCACTCTGCTAATTGACGTTGCTTAGCCATATATTGGCACTTCCTGTCTTTTTTGTACTCTTCATCGTGGTTTGGTATATCAGTCTTGGTTTCTTTTTGTTTTGGTGTTATATATCACTATAGCAGTGGTTGTGGTTGATGAGTTAGCAGATGAATGACTGGGGCGATGAACAGCCGATTTATAAACAATTAAGCCAACGTATTATCGGGCAGATCGCCGATGGTATCTGGCCCGAAGGGAGTATGTTACCTTCGGTTCGGGGAGTGGCGGCTGATCTGAAAATCAATCATCTGACAGTAATGAAAGGATACCAGCTGTTAGTTGAACAAGGGTTCATAGAGAAAAAACGCGGGCAGGGGATGGTTGTATTAACGGGTGCTGTTGAGATGATTCGAAAAAGTCAGAAGCAGTATTTCCTTAATAAAGAGCTTCCTGAATTGGCTGAGAAATTAAACAGAATCGGTTTATCAGCTGATGAACTGGTTCAGGCACTTGAACAATATAGAATCAGGTAGTGTAAGACGTGGACGTATTAATAAAAGCTGAAAAACTGGGTAAGACTTATCGGCAGCAACAGGCATTATCGAACATTAGCTTTGAATTAAAAGCTGGCCAGATATTAGGTTTACTGGGGCATAATGGTGCAGGTAAATCGACGTTGATTAAGTCCTTGCTGGGCGCCAATGACTATGATGGCGAGTTGACGATATTTGGGTTATCACCTAAAAAAGATCGAGCGCGTATTGTTGAGAACCTGGCATATATTTCTGATGTCGCAGTATTACCTGAGTGGATGACGGTATCTCAGTTACTGAAGTACATGTCGGGTGTTCACCCACATTTTGAGCTTGAGAGAATGAGGGATTTTCTCAATAAAACAGATATTAAAGACAGTAGTAAAATTGGCAGTCTATCGAAGGGAATGAAAGTGCAGTTGCATCTGGCGGTGGTAATGTCGACCGATGCAAAGGTACTGATTCTGGATGAACCCACGTTAGGCCTGGATTTAATCTACCGAGATACTTTCTATCGGTATTTGATGGAATGGTTTCATGATGGGGAGCGCGCTTTGATTATTGCCAGTCACGAGGTGTCTGAAATTGAACACTTGTTAAGCGACGTATTGGTTTTGCGCAAAGGTGAGATGGTCTTACAGGCACCGTTAGAGAAAGTGGAAGCGCAATACTCATTGCTGACGGTAGATCCGCACAATCTGGCACAAGCACAGCTATTTAAGCCGATATATCAAAAGTCGGGCCTGGGCCAGCATTCATTATTATTCGAAAATGTGTCGCGGGAAGCCTTGATGCCATATGGCAAAGTATCGCAACCAGGTCTGGCCGATATATTTATTGCAAAACAGCAGGAGGCCGTGAAGTGAGCCCTGTTATTTATATGCTGGAGAAAGAGCTAATTGAGCATAAACTCGTGACTCGACTGCCTATCTTTCTTGGAATATTCGCTGTGGTTATGTTTGCCCTGCTAATGAGTGGTGACAACAGTCATTTTTATTTCGAAATATCAGGTGATTATACCTGGACTGGTTTAGCGGCTGTCACCGGCTTTGCCGGGATCATTGGTAAGGTGAATGTTATCGTGGCTGGAATGGTTTCGGTGCTGTCTTTTTTTGCCTATATGCCGAAAACTTTACGTAAGGAGCGTCAGGAAGGAAGCTTGATGTTTTGGCGTTCAATGCCCGTTACAGATCAGTTGGCGATAGCCGTAAAACTGATTTTTGCGCTAATTGTTATTCCGTGTATTGCTTCATTATTATTGCTGTTTTCAGATTTGATCGTATGGCTGTTAGGAAGTTGGCTGTTACCCGTCGATATGCAGGCATCAGCATCAATGAGCTTATTGGCGATGGTATCGCATTGGTTTGAATTTCTCGGTCGAATGATCTTTGTCAGTTTGGCCTTATTACCGATAGCCTGCTTATTGCTGGTACTGTCGCAGATCACCCGTCATCCATTGATTTCGTTATTTGTCGCTGTGCTGATGATAAACCTGCTGACCTATATGGTATTTGGTTCAAGTCGCGTAGGTGATTTTCTCAGCGACATCTATCATCTGCCATTTAACATTTTAGTCGGTGACAGCCCGGTAACGGATTTCTTCAGTTTAGGGCCAATAACACTCATTGCTCTGTTATTGGCAAGCGGAGGGTTATTCTATTTAAGTGCCCAACTACGCGGTTCTGATGACATTGCAGAGCGTTTTGGGATGAGTCGCTGATAATATCAATCGTTGAGAGAAACCGGAACAACATTGCAAACGAACATAAACGGAGAGCATATGGCTCTCCGTTTTAAAAACTATGGTTATAAGAAACACCCGCATACCAGGTCGAATAATTCTGACTAAGATTGCCCAGCGTTAACACTGTAGGCAAGCTATCAGGTTGACTGTTTGACCAGTAGTAGTCTCGATCGTCGACATGTTCATAAATCACGTCGAATCTGATTTTAGCCTCCGTAGACAGTTGATAAGTAGCCCAGCCATTAACAGTATGATTTCGATAGTAATTATCAGGATAACCATTGCCAGTGTTTATATTTAATTCGATACTCTGTTGATTGGCTCCATACGACAAAACATAGTCCAAACCAATATCCAGCGGTTGAAGCCACAGTCCTTTGGCATCCCCTCCGAACATCAGACTGTAAGTCCGGTCATCAAGCTTACCTTGCCATGAAGGGTTACCACTTGAGTTGGCACCAGTCTGTTTATAACGCAAGCGCTGATAGCCAAACCCGGTGTAAAGCGAACTTAGCTCACTAACCTGCCAATTCCAGTCCCAATCGACAGAAAATCGATTATGGTCGGTTAAACCCACTTCAGTATCATTATAATGCTCTTCGGCGAAACGGGTTTTAAATAAAGACGATACGCTGTCAGTCACCTGCCAATCAGCACTTAAACGCGCCTCAAGCAAATCGCGATCTGCAAGATTATAACGGCGAAGGTGATCTGATTGATTATCAGCTAACTCGGTAAAATCTGAACCGCCTCGACGAGCGGCGATCAATTTCGCGTCAGCCACAACCGACTGCCAACGCTTGGACTTTATGCCTAACCACAGTTGGTGATCATGTGTATCTTCTCGCTCGCCTAAACTACGATGAAAAGTTTGATATTCATAACCCAATTTTATCGGAAACTCTTGCCAGCCTTTATAGTGAGCCGTCAAAGCTCCACTTTCTCGGCGATAACTATAAGCTTGGTTACTCGAACTGCTGCCAACAAAAGTATCTGCAACAACGGGGGTAAACTGATAAATCTTGGTTTGATTATCGCGATCTTGAACTTTGAGCCTGGCCGTCAAACGCCACTCTCTATTGATCCGATGACTTGCATTGATATCGGCATTAATGGTTTGTACTTCGGCATCAGCTGATTGTGCGGGTAGCAGTGTCGTCAGTAAGCTGTCGTTGACTGTATACGGATCAAAAGCTTGATCTTGAATCTGTAAGCCATAGGCAAAACGCGCACTAATTTGGCTTGATAACCACCGATAGCGTCCGTTTATACTTAGCTGATGAGCCTGATTATCAGGTGTTTCGCCAAGTTGACCATATTCAGTACCTGAAATGAACACAGTATAGGGATTTTGCCAATTCTGGGAATCTAGCTGGTTCTTATATAAAGAGCCGTCATAAGTAAGACCCAACAATCCGTTTTCACTGGTTTTGGTCAGTCCGGCATCCATCACCAGTGTCTGTTGGTCGACCGGTGTGACCCAGTTTGTCGTGCCTGTTCCCAAAAATCCGGATGAAACCCGTTGGCCCGTTTGTTTTTCCAAACGTACTTTCAGTTCAGGGCGCAAGCTAGCATCGCTGCGAAAATCACTGTTGATTATAAGTCTCTTTCGTAGCAATTTTAGCTCTTTAGGCTGCAGGCTTTGATTTAATGTGGTCATACCGCCGGTAGTGCTTTCCGGTTGCCAATCTGCCGGAAGCTTAGCTTGCTCAGCCACGGCAACATAGGGGGTTAATGCCTGATTTGAATAATAACGCGGTAGCTCTTGATAACTGATTTCTGCTCCACCGTGACCGGCACTTTGGTAGCCCGCAGCAATACGAAAGCGTTCTAAGCCAAGATCAGTTACTTCAATTTTAGTTGATGAACCAGACTCATTGATCTTCTTACCACCACCCGACAGGATCGCAATCGCACCCTCGCCATTATTACTGGGTACTAGGTTACGAAAAGCATAGGCACTGTTGCTGACAACACCGACCCCCACTTCAATCTGCCCCTCTGACTGTACTTTTGAACGGCATCTTTTACAGATCCATCTTTTCTGGTTGATCTCCTTGGTCACCCCTTTGGGGCTAAAAGTCATATCTAGCGCCCAACTGGGTGAACTTGCCGTTATCACAGCCATCGCAACTGCCGAGAGGGAGAGTGAAACAGATGAATGATTCCTAGTCATGATGCATCTCCTTAGCGTTGCAACGCCTTCCCTGACGGGTGATTTGATCCGTGAATAACATTGTGGCAATTCAAACAACTCTTGCCACCGACATTAGCGTTGTCCGGTCCGGTTATTGCTCCTCCTGTATGTGCTGAGCTATGGCAGTTTTGACAGAGCTGCGGCATACGCTGCTCTAACAATGCAGGGTTATTCGACCCGTGTGGCGCATGACAAAGGGCACAATCTTCAGTGACCGGTTGATGTTCCCATAAAAATGGCCCCCGTTTCTCTGCATGGCAATCGAAACAGGTTTCGTTGAGAGTGAAACGTGTCAAGCTTGAAGGGTTATCTGAACTATGGGGGGTATGACAATCAGTACACTGCTGTTCGCCTTTTCGAAGCGGATGGCGGGAACGTTTGTGCAAGTCTCTTTTAATATCGGTATGGCAGTTGGTGCAGGCTTGATTCAAGCTCTCTTTAACCAACATAGGATCATTGCCGGTATGGATTTGATGACAATCAACACAGGCAATCTCTTCTGTTTGGTGAACACTGGCCTCCCACCCCTGACGGTGCTGGTCGTCATGGCAACCTAAACAGACTCCGTCTTTTTGCTCACTCGTTAATGGCGAGCTTGGGTCGAAAGTTAACATTGGATCGCGGTATTTGGTACCCGCAATAGTAACACTCTTAGGGTGTATTCCCCTTGGTCCATGGCACGACTCACATTGTAAGTCTTGCATTGGTGAGTCGGGGTGAGTCAGGCTACCATGTGCACCTTCAAAGAGTCCGGATGCATCACGTTTTTTATCTTCGCCATGACATGCAAGGCAGCTGTCGGCGCCATTTCTGGAGTATTTCCCAATTGAAAACTTATCAACTAAATATTCAATTTGCTGATCTTGGCTCAGCGGTTGTGATTCTGCTGCAATCGCACAGGATGTCCAACCAAACCACAGCAACATCATCATAATCAGATGAGCGACCCGCATCATAAACTTTCCTTGTAACCAACTAACGGAGAGAAAAAGGAGGGGAGGCCCCTCCTTTGTTATCGTGCATTAAAGTCCGTGAGTAACATCCACTCCTTTAGCTTCACCTTTGGCATGACAACCAGCACACAGTTCGGGAGCCGTATCGGCCTCAGCCATCGATGCCTGACCAAATAAACCACCGGTTTCAATCATGTGGGCAATGACTTTCTCATTAGCGGCAATATCATCAGCCGACAAGCCGGCTTTACGTGTTTCATCCATCGTGCCGACAGCATCAATCAAGCCCACAGGCATATCTTTGATATGGCAGCTAGCACAAACTGTCACGGTTGCGCTGGTATAAACACCACCACCTGCAGAAGAACGAGTATTCATTGATAAAGGTACATCGTACTGATCGTCGGTATGGCAGGCAGTACAGGTTGCAATATCAGCGGGGTAAGAATCCATCGGGTGAGATGAATCATTATTGGCGTGCAAAGTATGCACATGTGATTTCAGATCCGCTGGACGCCCTGCGTAGAAAGAAGAACGGGTTGCGTTGTGACAGTTGGTGCATTCTGCTGAATCAGTCGCGCCGTGACGGGTTATATGGAAACCATCATCATTGTGGCAATTCGTACAACTTGCCATATCAGCACCAAACTTCTCAACATAGTCGGTCGCTGGACTCAAGTCGCTGAGGTTGTAATAGGCTTTGACATTATGCGCCGGAACGACTTCTACTTGGGTGTAGGCATTTTCGACCGCATTACATGCGATTAAATCACCTCCTGCGGATTTGCCATTAGCACAGATTGGCATTTCCGTGGTCACCAGTGACAATACACCGGTTGTTCCGGGATCGACGATTGTACAGGTAAAGATACCAGTACCGGCGGGCTTACAAGCCTCATCTTTTATGCCCGTATTTTTATCATAAGTGGGTTCAAGATGAACTTGAATCGCACCATAACTGAGTTTGAAACCTTCCCCTTGATCGTTATTAACTAATAGGTAACCTTTCTTGGAAAGTAGCATGCTATCTGGATAATCATACTTATATTCATCTTTAACCGAATCAAAACTAATATCGGCAGTACCTACTAATTTTTCAAAACCGGCAATACCAGCGCCATATAGCTTAATTAATACATCCACTTCGATTAAACCAGGATCTTTACGCTCAACACGTGCAAAGCTGATGCTTAAGTTGTCCGCTGCAGATTTTGCTTGACTGCGCACGGTTTCATGCGCAAATGCCGGAGAGATATTGCCTGAATTAGCGCCATGACAACTGGTACAAGTGTCGAGATCTACAAAGCCATTCGGATGCTGACGTTTCCATACGTCCTGATTGAGTTCTTCCTGAGTGAAGGCAATATCATCATGACAAGAGGTACAGGCGTCTAAACTTGCATTAAGCTTCCAGCTATCGCCCTGTGGTGTTGCCTCGTTGGCCGCAGTATGACAGTTACTACAGTTACGGATGTCTTGCGGAAATTCAACCCCATCAACAATTGGATTACCGTATTTATCAAGCTTGCCATCATTCTTCGCATAAGTATGAGCTGAACCTTTATAGCCAATAATCTCGTAGACAGCACCATCACCTTTGGCAAGCATACTTGGCAATTCGACACCACGGTGAATTTTATGGACCATTGGCGTAAAGTCGACGCTATTGCCTGATTCCGGGTCGGTGCTCCCCGGGTTATGACACGTTACACAGTATTTAGTCTCTACACGGCTACCATGTAATTTCAGTTCACCATGGCAATTATTACAGGTTGCAGTGTCCACGATATTACGTTCGTCAACTAGCCCATTACCGGAAGGTACCCAGTCGTAAGTCGCGTTAATCGTATTATTCGAGTTACCAGAAATCTGCATACCCACACGGTGAGTCGCATTAGCATCCCACGCAATGGAAGCGCCAGTGAGTGGATTAACCGCTGCTAACACCGTTTCTTTTAGCTTAAAGCTGTAAGTTCCATTTCCGTTATCAGTAAAACGACCTTCTTCATTTTTACTATCGCGATCATAAGTTGCTTGTAATTCTTTAGTTGTATCGTCAATTGCGCTAGTTGCCACTTTGTTGATTAAACTCACCCATTCGCTTGGTTTACCATCTTGTTCAGGTACTAACTTGGCAACCGTAAAGCGTGGTTCGCTCAAGCCAATTAATGCAATATCATTTTCATTGGTTGCACTGAAGTGAACAGTGACAGTGTGGTCGGTATTTTCCGCGACCGAATTTATTGTGACAAGTGCCCGTTCTGCAACCTCGACAACGGGCACAATGACTTCTTTACCGCCATCATTATTATTATCCCCACCATCCCCATCACCACCGCAGGCTAGTAACGATAAACTAAGCAGGGCTATTACACCCAACCGACTAAATTTGAGTCCATTCTTCATGCTACCCCCAGTTTGCTACTTTTTGAATTAAGCAGGCCAATGTGTCTTTTGTTTGCTTATTTAATCGAAGCTTATTAATTTAATCGTTACTTAATTTATAAATTGATTTAATCAAAATCATTCGATCATCACTAAATTCCTCAACCCTAATTAAAATAGCACGAGAATAAAAAAATAATTCGATCTTAATCATAGTTATCTATATACATATCAAATAAACCATCTGTAACCTTAATACTATAGGGAAGGTAAAGTAGATAGTTAATAAAGCTCAATTTTGCAATTGATTAAAATCAATATTATGTTCATTTTATTGTTGGGAAGAGTATGCTGATTAAGTAATCTTTGGCAAGAGACCACCTCTGGCGCTGTAACTTTAAAGGGCTTGGATAACATCAAAGGATAGTTAAGTCATTCAAATCAACATCTTGAGGTCTGTTGTGGCTGCTCTGTAATGTGAGTGTTTAAAAATAAAAGTTGTAATTCCAGTGTTTTGTTTTTATTGAAAGATAGGGTTTAATCAAAAATCAGTACTGGTTGGTTAGACTGATAATTCATAATTGACATGGGTAAATATCCAGCATGTACAATGATTGTTACTGGTAAGAGGATTAAAAATACCATTAATAATAAGCAAATAATAAATTAAACATGAGAGTTAATGTTCACAAAGGAGTCGCCATAAATCCTTGAGTAAAGCAAATAACAACTTAAAGATGATAATTAAAATTCACAAAGAAATCGTCAGGAATCTTGAGTAAAGCAAATAACAACTTAAAGATGATAATTAAAGTTCACAAAGAAATCGCCATAAACCCTTGAGTAAAACAAATAACAACTTAAAGATGATAATTAAAATTCACAAAGAAATAGTCAGTGATACTGTCCGCCTCATTAATCTTCAGCATATCCATTGCATTATCAGTGATGTTGATATGAATAATTGTGCTAAGGAAAATACGGGGTATCCGATTCCATAACAAGAAACGAAAACTAAAAGGCATCGCTGCAATCATCATTATTGCGAAGACAATCAAAAACGGAGAGCATCATGCTCTCCGTTATTATCAATCAGCAACTAAACAAAGCGATTAAGCTGCAGCGACATTTTTGATGTAATTTACCTCATCCCGGTACTTTTTTACATTACGAGAAAGTGTACCTTTGGGCAGGTCAAAACGTTTTTCTGCTTCATAGCTTGATAATCCATCAAAGATCACCGCAGCAACGGCTGTACGCTGGTCTTCGGATTTAAAGATACGTTGAGCAATTAAATGAAATTGGCAATGATTCATGGCTCTACTCACTAAAATCTTCATTTTTGGTAAGCTTTAAAGGTATAGAAATGCGCTTAAAGCTTAACGTTGTTATGACGCTGTAGCGTAACAAGCTAACCCTAACGTAAGCTTAATCAATCAAACGTAATCCCGTTGGCAGGGCATCACCAAATACCCGTCTGGTTTCAGCTTCCGTCAGTACTTTGACTACCGATACCATTTGAATCCAGCTTTCCGGCGCTTTACAGGCCTTTAGCTTGGCAATGACTTTTTTGCGGTTTTGTTCATCGATATCTAAGGTACGGTCACCTGTCATACGACACATCATCACCGCAGCAAAGGCAATATTAGGATCTTTACGCCAGTCGAATTCCATCAGCTCAGGTAAGCAGTAGGCGATATGCTGGGGAGACAATAGGTTATGTGCGCTACCGTAGAACGGGCTACGTGTTGCGATACGACCGATTGCCCACCAGTGGGCCTGGGAATATTGCGCTTTTTGTAAGCGGCCAAAGATTGATTCAATCAATTGCAGCTTGTTTTCAAACGGCAAATGCTCGAGAGAAGCTGCCAGACGTACCATGTCTTCATAACTGCGCTCTTGCATCTCTTTGCTCAATTTACTGTTGCGCGTTGCACTCGGGCTGATGTACTTCGCAATATCTTTAAAGATCACCAGTTGCTGTTCCTGAGTCAGACCACCTGCGATACGGCGCCAGAATGTCCACCAGTCGCTCCAGGTCTGGGTATTATCGCTAAACTGGACACCATGCTGATAGAGCGGCCAGATTTGTTCCATACGCCATTCATCAGAAGGATAACCAAAACCTGGCCGCATTGTGAAGCCAGTCAGCTTTAACCAGTTTCTTTCATGGATGTCTGAACGACGTCGACGTTTCTTGCTGTCTAGCAGGGTATCTGCCAGCGCCCGCAAGCATGGGGTTTCCCAAGTGTCACGTTTGCCTAGTAGCTTGTCCAAATCGTTACGCAGCGTTTTTATCGCTTTGCTGTTGGTCTTTTTGGTACTGCCACCATATACCAGCTTAATGACGTCAATAGCTTCTTCCATGCGGGCTGGAAGGATCGATTGGGCGAGGGTGGAATCACCTTTGTTACGATTTAAGCGCGCCAGATCTTTACGAATACCAAACTCCACTTTCCAGCGCTTTCTGTCATCGCTTACGCTAACGCATTCGATCAGGAGAGTACCGACTTCGGTGAGCTGGCAGGCCAGGGTCACTTCTTCGCGATCTTTCTGGTTAGCGGCAAGCTCGGCGCGATCTCGCTCGCTTTCAAGCGTTGCAATGAACGGAGGAAGGGTGACATAACTTTCGTTATCACCGTCATTATCAAAAGTGACAAGCTCACCAATTTTGGTATGGCTGTCATCCGTCGAAGAGACCAGATTAAAGCGCACAGGCTCACCGAGAGTGAGAGCAAATTTTCGCTGTTCAAGTCGTACTTCAGTACCTTCATCGATCCCTTTAGGCAGCAGACACAGGCCTTGTTTGCTTTTCTTTTTATCTTCCAGCATTAAGAAGAAAGAACGCGCAGAGCCTCCGCCGATTTTTAATTGGGCACCATGACGGGCTTTCGCGTAGGCGACGGCACCATGGGCAACGGCGAGGTCGGGATGTGGATTCTCCAACTCAGTGACACTGTCACCTCGCCAGTTGGAGAAAATGTTTAACACGCGCTTTGATAGCAACGGGCTGTTAAACACACCGCCATTCAATAGTACAGCGGAAGGAATGATTGGCTGATCTTCAATTAATTTACTGTCACCCGTGGTTAGCGCCTCATGGTCTGCCAAGGCTTCACGGCATACGCCAGCGTGCAGATCAATGAACTGGGCAAGGTGCTTGCTGATTGCCGGATCGGCAGCATAAGGCAGGCCGAATTCTACTACCGCAGCCTGGCGATGGCTGGGTTGATCTGTAAACTCTGTCAGTGGGAAGAAGCCATCTAGCGCAATATCATGGACTTCTTCACGGGTTAGCTCGATGCTTTTAGCACCGCCTATCAAGCGCGAGCCACTGCCCAATAAGGTGACCTTGGCCGTTGCAGGCGCATTGTCTGAGAGTAATTGTTCTTTAACCTTACGGGTTTGCTGGATCAGTTTTGACAGGCCTGCTGCACTGAGTTTTTTTGTACTGCCATGCAGGCGTTGTTCTGCTTTATGGGCGAGGGCAAGATCCAGGTTATCGCCGCCCAGCATCAGGTGATCGCCGACGCCGATACGATCCAGTGCCAGCTTGTTGTCTTTAGTGCTGACTTTGATCAGGCTAAGGTCGGTTGTACCACCGCCGACATCGCATACCATCAGCAATGGAATGTCTTTTAATAATTCTTCGGCCCGATCTTTATTTTGGGCGTACCAGTCGTAGCAAACCGCTTGCGGCTCCTCTAACAACAGGACGTTTGGCAGGCCAGCCATAGCGGCCGCTTCTAGTGTTAATGCCCGTGCCCCTTCGTCGAAAGAAGCTGGAACGGTGATCACCACTTCCTGTTCGCATAATAGCGCATCCCGGTGGTGATAGTCCCATGCCTGACGTACATGATTAAGATAGCTGGCACTGGCAACCACAGGGGAAACTTTCTCGACGCTGGTGTTTAGGCTATTCGAAGCCCCCTTATTTGAGGACCCTTTATTTGTAGACCAGGGCAAAATAGCCTCGGTACGGTCAACACCGGTATGGGATAACCAGCTTTTGGCACTGACGACCTGGCGGCCTTCTACTCTTGCACCAAGCTCACGGGCAAATTCCCCGATGATCACGCTTTGGATCTCACCAGCGACGGGTTGAATATCCCAAGGCAAGACTAATTCGGCTTGGTTCATTTCCCCTGGTGCGGGGTGATAGCGAAAAGAGGGGAGCAGCGGCTTGCGGGCAACTTCACCGGGTGCGATAAGCTGGTCAATTTCAAAAATGCTTATTGGGCTGGATTCAAGATCGTCACTAATGGGTGCATAGGCGACAACAGTGTGAGTCGTACCTAAATCAATACCAACAAGAAAACGCGGGGAAGCGGGTGAAGACATTGTTTACTCCAGAGTTGATCCTGAATTCAGGCGTTCACTACGGAATGGCTTTGAGAGCCGAATATCGCTGGTGGCAGTGAATTCCCTACAGGATGATATCTTCAATGTAATATTTATATCTTTCAGAATAACGGTACAACGAAAAATAACGGCGCATCAAGATGCGCCGTTATAAGGTAGGAGTTATTTTCCGCGTACGTCGAATTCAACCTGCCATTTCTGGCCGCCGTCGGTCGGTATTGCTTCAAGGCATAGCGTACCGAGTTCCGTTACATGGGAAGCAAGACGAACAGGAACTACTTCACCAGCAGTGCGGCCATCAGCAACCGGGAGAGTTACCTGAATAGCCGGAAGTTCTTCCAGCTCTTCCGGTTGCCACCAGTCAAGATGGGTACCGGCAGGATCTTCACGGCGCACCGTTGAACCAAAGAATTTGAATTGCACCGGCTGGCCAATAACCAGACCAAACTCCTGGCTTGGCACTTCAGCGTGAGTGCCTTCTTCCATACCAAACGGTGCTACACACAATGCTTCCAGAGGTGGTTCCATCCCCGGAATGGCTGGCATGGAGCTCTCGATACCGACGTAGTAGCTGCTTGCAATACCACCACGGATACGGACACCTTTACCTCGGCGAACAGAGCCGTAGTAAGAGGCACCACTTGCAACCGCCAGATCAAGATCCAGACCTTCCAGCAACTTCGCTTCTTCATTACCGGCAGTGGTCAGCCAGTTGTTGATGATTGAAAGCAGGCGCTCAGACAGCAGTTCAGACTTCAGTACACCGCCATTGAATAGGATAGCTGTCGGGCGGATAAAGCCTTCGTGTAGTTGGTCGTATTTTTCGAACAGCTCATCAACTGCTGAAGATTGACGGCTTAGGAACCCGGCAACATGGCGAGAAACAGCCGCATCTTGCGCATAGGGCAGGCCCATTTGAGTCAGGGCGCCGCGCTGCATTTCTACCGGATGTTCTTCAATGCTATTGCGAGGGAAGAAACCTTCAACCAGTGTTTGCTGAACTTCTTCTTGTGTCAGTTCCGTTTGCAGGGTGCCACCCAGTAGCTTGGAACCGCGGCTTGGCACAACAATCGGCACAGCCTGAAGTTCTGCATCACTTAGCAGGGCTTCTTTGGCATCACGGCAAGCGTGGGTAATAGCCTGGATCTGCCAAGGCTGAAGTTGTTTGCCTTCTTGTGCCAGCTTCATCTTCAGACGATAAGCCAGCGCCAGATCCATATTGTCACCACCGAGCAGGATGTGATCGCCAACCGCGACGCGGTTCAGGGTCAGGTTACCTTCTTCTTCGGTTACCGCGACTAAAGAAAGGTCAGTGGTACCACCACCGATATCGACCACGAGGATCACATCACCCACGGTGACTTGATCACGCCAGGTATCATGGTTGTTTTTCAGCCAGCTATAAACCGCAGCCTGTGGTTCTTCCAGCAGCGTCATGTGCTTAAAGCCCACGCTGCGTGCTGCTTCTGCCGTCAGGTCACGTGCTGCCGGATCAAAAGAGGCCGGAACCGTGATTGTGACGTCCTGATCAAACAGTGGCGTATCCGGGTGTTGGTTGTTCCATGCCTCTGCCAGATGCGCAAGATAACAGCGAGTCGCTTCGACAGGAGACACTTTTGCAACTTCTTCCGGGCTGTTCAGCGGCAGGAAGGCATCACGGCGATTCACACCGCCATGGCATAACCAGCTTTTTGCACTGGCGATAAGTCGAATCGGGGTTTTACTACCAAGCGTACGTGCCATTGCACCGACGATGGCATTGGGGTGCGCGCTCCATGGCAGGGCTGTATCGCCTTCTGCAAGCTCAGATTCGTGAGCCTGATACATGAATGACGGTAGTTGATCTTTCTCTTCAACATTACCTGGTGTGGTCAGTTGAGCGATCGGCATGACGCTTACTTGCGCTTCTTCATCTTGCAGATCGACATAAGACAGTACGCAGTGAGTGGTACCTAAGTCGATACCAACGCTAAAACGATGTTCTTGTGTGTCTTGCATTACAATTCTACCTCAGCGGCGGCAACAATATTTGCATCGTGGCCTTCTGCCAGTTTCGGCAGTTTAACTTCAGTCACTTTCCAGCCGCGATGAATAAGGGTTCCGGTGAAAGGTGCTTCGCCAACGACATTACCGGTAAGACGCACTTCAGAGGCGTTAAAGCCCTGTGGCAGGGTAATGCGCGTTTCTTCGTCTTCAGTGCGAACAGGGGCAAAGCGGAAGTATTCGTTTAGGACTTTCTGGCCACCTTCATGGATTACACGGGCAGCAGCACCGATTTCAGCATCAGCAAAACCTCTCAGGTCTTCTTGCATGAAATCAATAAAACGGGCTTCTTGTTGCAGAAGTGACAGTAGCTGAAGTGCTGCATCAGGCGTAGCCGTTTTCAGTTTTGGCTCAACTTCAACGATTTTTTCTACGATCTTTTCTACTTCTACAATTTTCTCGACAGGTTTTTCAATCTCAACGATTTTCTCTACTTCGACTGGTTTCTCGACAATTTTTTCCACTTCAACTGGTTTGCCTTTTTTAGCAATATAGAGAGCCAGTAAAATTAATACAAAACCACCCAGCCATGCATGGCCCATATCGATGGTAGTAGGGATTGCCGATAGATCAACAGTCATATTAGAAAAATCAAAAGCCATATTCATTTACTCTTAACAGTGAAAAATCGATTCACTATGAACAATTTGGGCAGAATACTAACATAATCATGTCGTATTACATCTAAGCTGCAAGTATTTATCACCCAAAAAGCAAGAAGAATCGTCGCCTTAGTTTATTTTACAGTCAATCCAGCCTTTTACCATGGCTGACGCCTAAGCTATACCGTTTGAGTATGCAGCAGTAGGCATTATGTTATTGTCAGAATATATGTTGTTACCCGTTTAAAGGCATTAATTGTGTATCAACATTGTGTACTTGGTCAGGTATTGTAGAGGGAAATCAGTTAAACTAAATCAAGTACTACCGAAATTACAGGCTAAATATGTCATCTGATATTTATGGCACCAGTGCCAGCTATGCTCGTCAGGAGCAAGGTTACCGAGAGAAAGCATTAAAGCTCTATCCGTGGGTATGTGGTCGTTGTTCTAGAGAATTTGTCTATTCAAACCTTCGTGAACTGACGGTTCACCATGTTGACCATGATCACACCAATAATCCGGCAGATGGAAGTAACTGGGAATTGTTGTGCCTTTTCTGTCATGACCATGAGCATGAAAAATACACAGAACATGATCAGCAAACCGGCAGTGTGATCAAAGCAGGTGGCGATGATCATGAAGCCGCGACGTTTAATCCATTCGCAGATCTGAAAGCGATGATGGAAAAGAAGAAATAATAATCTAGGGACGAGAACCGAGTTACTCGGTTCTCGTCCCTAGATTCCAGATACTTGCCACTAGAACCTGGATATTTTCCCCTAAGAGCCCAATACCTGCAGCGGCAAGCCGAGCATGGCGTCTCCTGTACCGGCGAAATACCAGATAATACCTACCAGCGAACTCACTAATCCGATATACCAGACAAAAGAGAAAACCTGACCATAACGATTCAATGGAAGCAGGTGACTTTGATGGCGGTATTTCCATTCAAACAAGATTTCAATACTGCCCATAACCAGCAGGAAACCAAATAGGGTCAGTTCCAACTGGTAGCTTATGATCACCCCGCCAATAGCCGCTAAAGCACACAGGGCAATACCGATTTTACTGTTCATTGAAAAGCTGATGCTTTTCAGGACGTGACCACCATCGAGCGGCAGAATGGGCAGCAGGTTAAACAGGTTTAGCAGGGCGTTGAATACGGCAAGTCCGGCAAAGAACATTTCGCCGGTGATCCAGTACGCCACGATGCATAGCAACGACATTATCAGACCAAAGAGCGGGCCCATTATCGAGATAACCACATCTTGCCAGCGAGTGTTGATTTTTTCGTCACTCAGGGCCAAGCCACCCAGAAAGGGGATTAAATAGATGCCTTTGGTTTTCATTCCAAAGTACTTCATTGCGCGGATATGACCGTATTCGTGGAAGACCAGGCAAGCGACTAGCGCCAGGGCAAACTGCACCGAAAACAGCCATGAATAAGCCGCCAAGCTGGTTACTGCCAACACCCCTTTGATGATTTTGGCACTTTTTAATGCTTTCATGCCTAAAGAGACAAGACCAATCAGGCTGAATTTACGTTCGGATGTCGGCGCGGTACTGGGTGTTTGTTGTTCGATGTCTTTTTCATTGCGAGAGCCGTCGGCAATGACTTGATCATTGGCTCTGACGCTATATTCGATAAGAAATGGCTGCCAGCTCAGAGCGATATCCAACCGGCAATTTATCGTTTTTTCACCATTGCTGAGCTCAAATTCATGAACGTGAGGATCGCTGTGCGCTGCATTCGCATCAAGCTGAGATACCAGGGTGTTATCCCAGAAGAGTTGCTGCCAGCCAGCCATCGATCCTTCCAGGCGTAATGGCCGGCCAAGAAAATCAAGCGTTAATAATTCCAATGCAAAACCTTATTCATCGAGATATGAGTGCCTTGTACTCTGTTTCAGCAGGCGAGTGTATTGGTTTATGCGCGGAGTCGCTAGTTTTTTGGAACGAGGAACTTGTGTCGTGTAGCGAGTCTTTCGCTTCCCGCTTTATGGGTAGTCTAATGCGGCTTTAATGTCTGTCATGTGTTCTGCAACCCAGTGTTTGTTGATCGCCCCCCAATCAATGATCTTATACTGTCCGCTACGGTTTCGTTCACCTTTGGTTTGGTTAAATATACAGATAATATCCAGTTCAGACAGGCTTTTTATCGTGTCTTGTGCGGTTCGCCTTGGCATACCGGTATAGTCAATAATTGCGGGAACGGTGGCAATACCCTTCTCTATTAAATGTGCAATGTATAAACGACGGTAATAGCTCGATTTGGTTTTGCTGATGGTCGTCATGATAGGGTATTCCGATCCTTTTATCTGTACGGTTATGGGGGAAATGTCCAGATTATTCTGAATACAGAGTAACATTATATAGCCCATATTAATGATATCTCTGATTAAACGCCTACCGGCGATGAGCCGACATCGGCTTCATCCCGGCTTTAGTGGCTCTTGCAGACAATTTACAAGAGGAAGTAAATAGCCTCAAGGTTTAATAAGAGGGTGGTTTGGGTATATAATGTGCCGTTTTTCATAAGCATGAACATCCACTTTATTCTTCATGTTCGACTTACCACAATAACAAGTAAGGTAATGTTTTTCTCACTATGAGCAAATTTACGCCACCCACGTTTAGCAAAGCGTTTCTGCATCCGCGCTACTGGCTGACACTGATCCTGATCGCGGTAATGTATTTGATCAGCTGGTTGCCATATTTTATTCAGTTTCGCATGGGGCAGGTTATAGGCCGATTAGCTATTCGCCTGATGAAGAAAAGACGTAAAATTATTAAACGTAATTTAGAACTCTGTTTCCCTGACATGCCTGATGGTGAGCGTGACGCGCTGATAAAAAAGAATATTGATAATACCGGCCTGGCATTATTCGAGACAGGTATGGCTTGGTTCTGGCCTGACTTTCGGGTTAATCGTCATGTGACTATCGAGGGCATGGAGCATATGACGAAACTGGATCAGGATGGTAAAGGTGCGCTGCTGGTTGCTGTTCATTCCATGAACCTGGAAATAGCCGCTCGGGCTTTTGGAATACAAATGTCAGGCATGGGCGTTTACCGCCCTAACAACAATCCTTGTTTTGACTATTTTCAGTATAAAGGCCGATCGCGTTCGAACCGGACATTGATTGATCGTAAAGACGTCAAAGAGATGCTGCGTATGTTACGTCGAGGGGAGCGTGTCTGGTATGCCCCCGATCATGACTATGGTCGCCGCCGTTCAACATTTGCACCACTGTTCGCGGTAGAAAATGCCTGTACTACAACGGGAACCAGTTTGTTAGTCGATGCATCCGATTGTGCTGTTGTTCCATTTTCTATGGTACGCAATACTGATTCCGGTCAATACACCTTAACGATGTTTCCGCCGTTAGAGGGCTTTCCGCATAACGATCCGGATGCTGCTGCGGTCTATATCAATAAGGTGGTTGAACAGTCGATCATGCAGGCGCCGGAACAATATATGTGGTTACATCGCCGCTTTAAAACCCGTCCGGAAGGCGAAGCCTCGCTGTATGATTAATGATATGATTTATTGATATTGAGATAAGTCAAAGCCCACGGAAGTGGGCTTTGTCGTTTATAATTGCGCAGATCAAGAATATCACTCAGCAACAAATTTTCCGTTCTGATAATCAGAAATAGCCTGATTGATCTCTTCCATCGAATTCATGACGAAAGGACCATAATGAACAACGGGTTCATCGATTGGAATGCCAGAAAGAAGTAACACACCGCTATCGTCTGTTGCCGCTAACGACAAGCCTTCTCCTTGATCAAGCAGGGCCAGTTGACCCGCTTGTACTCTCGCACCTTCCACTTCAATTTCACCCTTATAAACGTAAAGTAAGGCCTGAAAATCTGGATTCAGACAGCTTCGGAATTGTTCACCTGCCGCGGCTTGCCAGTCAGCAATCGTGGTGGGTACGCCTGTCTTCTGGAGCGGTCCGGTCAGAGTTTCCCCCTTAATGGTTAAGTCACCCGAAATGACCCGGATCAGGTTATTTTCATTGAGTGCTTTTTCTGTGATCACTGCTGGCTGAAAGTCGTGGTATTGCGCAGGCTGCATTTTCTTTGCTGCAGGCAGGTTTATCCAAATCTGGAAGCCGTGGAGCTTGCCATCGGTCATCACCGGCATTTCACTGTGAATGACCCCTTTTCCGGCCGACATCCACTGTGCACCACCATCATGAAGTTCCCCGGTGTTGCCCATATGGTCTTTATGCTGGAAATGACCATGTAACATATAGGTCAGGGTTTCGATGCCGCGGTGCGGATGTGGGGGAAATCCACCGATATAATCGTCGGCGTTGTCAGATTTGAGTTCATCAATCATTAAAAAGGGTGAAAATAGCGTGTTATCAAAACCGTGAACACGCTGAATTTTGACACCATCACCATCTGAAGATGGGTGAGACTGAATGATTTGTTGGATACGCCTAATCGCCATGATGACCTCCTAAAGCCTGACTCAGGGTTTGATTCTGAGAGAATACAATCAGTTTAGAGGGTGTGCGGGCAGGTTAACAGCCAGCGGAGATGAACAGCTTATTAGAAAAAACTGATTAAGTTTTGTTGTCGGTCAGGGAGCGTAGATGACGGGGACTGGCGAATCGCACTTATAAATAGTGTTGTATACGTTGCCAGGCTTCACATACCGTGCGAAATTTTCCGGCATTGCCATTTGGCCGATCCGGGTGCCATCTTAAAGCCATTTTTCGCCATTGCCGGCGGATCTCTTCTGGTTTCGCATCTTTGGTCAGCTCTAAGATTGCCAGATCCTGATGATGCGGCCCGATAGTCGATTGTGTATGTGTATTAAAATAGTGCTGACCGGAGTGGTTGTACTCTTTTTCAGAGCCAATATAGTGTTGATAGCGTTTCCAGAAAGAGGATAACAAACCTTCAATGGTAGCCAGATCGGCATTGTAGTTACGCCAATCTAAGTAATACTCACGCAAAGGGTCGTTGAGATCGAGGTGATGGTTATCAGAAGAAAGGTTGTTTAACAGTTGGATGTCCACCGCCCGGGCTTGTAGCCATTGGTCAGGCAGCAGTATTTCCTGCAATTGATATAACGCATTCATGAGTAAGAAGTTACGTTTAAACAGGTCTTTGTTCGGGTCGTCATCTAATGCGCTTAGTATGCCTTGGTTTTTCAGCTCTTCTGACAGGGTATGAATCATCCAGCCGGTGGGTTTGACTTTCAGAATACTGATCATGGGCCAAATCAGAGGGTTATCGTACTGGGAATTGCGGTCAATATACATGGACTGGCGCTGTTCAATTTAGGCTCTGTTATTGATTTACTTTAGCAAACTGAGCAATAAAGAGTATGAATAGTTTGGATATAAACAGAAGGAAGGCAAGATGCCTTCCTGTGTATACCGTTGGGCCAAGTTAATCTCGCTGCGGCAGATTAGTCGCGGAAATTGTCAAACTGGAACGGTTGGCCCAGATCTGCTTCACGGACAAGTGCCATCGCGGCTTGCAGATCATCTCGTTTTTTACCCGTTACGCGTATTTTGTCGCCTTGAATAGCGGCTTGAACTTTAAGTTTCGCATCTTTAATTGCTTTAACAAGTTTTTTTGCGGTCGCTGTTTCAACGCCTTGCTTAAATTCGATGTTACAAGCGAATGATTTGCCAGTACGAACCGTGTCTTTTTGCTCCATTGATTGAGCATCAACAAAACGTTTAGCAAGATTACTCCGGAGGATTGCGACGAGCTGAGTAAGCTGAAAATCAGATTCGGTAGTGATTTTTACTACTTCTTTTTCTAGTTTGAAGCTTGCATCAACACCACGGAAATCAAAACGAGTTTCAAGTTCGCGATTTGCGTTGTCTACGGCATTTCTGATTTCAACGAAATCAACGTCAGAAATAATATCAAAAGATGGCATGTCATCAACCTTAGTTGTTAATCTATTGGTTAGCTTTTTGCTTACAATATTTTAGCAAAAATAATAGATACATCGCTTGATGCGTTGTATCTAAAAATAGCAATCTTACTTACGGCTTTTAACGGCGTCAGCAAGCATGTCTAGCATGGTTACGGTATCATTCCAGTTTACACAAGGATCGGTAATTGACTGACCGTAAACGAGTTCTTTTTCTTTGCCTGGAATTACGGATTGATTACCTTCTTCAATAAAGCTCTCAGCCATAATTCCGGCAATGTAATTACTGCCACTCTTGATTTGGGCACAAACATCAGCGGCAACATCCAACTGGCGCTTATGTTGTTTCTGGCAGTTGCCATGACTGAAATCGACAACAAGACGCGTTGGCAGGTCAAAAGAGGCTAAGGTATCACATGCTGCAGAAACATCTTGCTGGTGGTAGTTTGGCATTTTACCGCCACGCAGGATCACGTGACCATAAGGGTTACCCGCAGTGCGATAAATTGTCATTTGACCATTTTTCGCCGGTGAGCAGAATAGGTGAGATTCACGCGTTGCTCGAATAGCATCAACGGCTATTTTGATATTGCCGTCAGTGCCATTTTTAAAACCAACCGGGCAAGAAAGGGCAGAGGCCATTTCGCGGTGAATCTGTGACTCAGTCGTACGGGCACCAATGGCACCCCATGTGATCAAATCAGCCAGATACTGGCCGGTGATCATATCCAGAAATTCTGTCGCCGTCGCAAGGCCCAGCGCGTTGATATCAACCAATAGCTTACGGGCTTTCTGAAGGCCGGTAACTAGGTCAAGGCTGCCGTCTAAATGTGGGTCAGAGACGAGCCCTTTCCAGCCAACAACGGTGCGGGGCTTTTCAAAATAGGTACGCATTACAATACAAAGTTCATCTTTGTATTTGTCCTGGATGGCAACAAGCCGCTTCGCGTAATCCATCGCAGCATCAGTATCGTGTACAGAACAAGGACCAACAATAACCAGAAGACGAGAATCTTGCCCAGTCAGAATAGCTTCTACCTGACGACGAGACTGAGCGATGTGCTCAGCGATTTCATCAGTAATTGGAAAGGCTGCTTCTATTTCTGCAGGGGTTGGCATTAACCCTAGGCTAACGGTACGGAGTTCATCTGTTTTCATTGGCATAATACGTTTGCCTACCTTGGTATCTTCAAAATAACGACGCGTTAAGATAGCCCAAAAGTCCGCAGGAATAAACCAAACTTGTGATATGTCTTAGGTTTTTGACTGAATTGAAGGCTTTGTTAAAGATAGATGCTGCATTGATAGTCAATCGTCAGTAACTGGCAGAAATCTAAGCGTAAAACAATGTTACCCAAACCATCTCAAGACATGAGATTGAGCAATTCCCCTGGAGATTTAATGCGAACCTATATGAATGGCAATCTCTTTCAACAGATAAGTATATTGTTAGAGTCATAATGATGCCATATGAAGGAGATTGGTTATCAGCTGTATGTTGTTAGCGAGGATTGAATATTTTTGCAATGGTGATTTTTCTGCTTGCTTCAATAATACTGAAACAGTAAGGTCAGGTAAAGGGTAGTTAACAAGTACTTATGCCAAGTAATCTATGCTGAATCCACCTCGGTATTCTCTGTGGGTTTTAGCGTTAAAATCGTGTATTGATGCATTTTATGTGATTTTATATGGCATTTTGAACATGTATAGTATGGCTTCCTTAATTTCTGGTGTTGAGCGTACTTTTGATGGCTCTTAACACTCACGCACATTTTAGCATGGTTGTATTGGTGCCTTATGACAAATAAAGCTCAGTCTGAACTTAGTTACTCAGAATTGTTAGTAGATGCTTCTCTGTTAGAGAAAGAATCCCCCGCGATTGGATTGGTTTCAATGGATGACTTAGGTCATGCCATTATTGGGGTACATCCTTATGCAATTGCCGATACGCATAAGCTCGATGAGCAGCGGCAGCAAGAAGTGTTGAAACGCGCTGGTGAATATAAAACACCTGCTGAATATTATGTGGCAGAACTAACAAAAGTGCTGGTTATTGCCGCACAAAAAATGCAGGGGAAACCGCTTAAAGTGAGGCTGTCCGGGGCAGATTCGCATACTCGTGAAGGGTTATTCGGCAGTGAGCTTGAAGCAAAAGAAGTGAATCCGGTTATCGGTTTACGCGGTGTATCTCGTTTCGCAGAGAAAGCACATCGTGTTAGCTTTGAACTTGAATGTGAAGTGATCAAGCGTGCCCGAAATGTAGAAGGTATGACCAATATTGAATTGGTGATTCCTTTTGTTCGAACGTTTAGTGAATCAGCAACCATCATTGACTTGCTGGCTGAGCAAGGGTTGTGCCGAGGGGCTCAAGGCTTAAAAGTACATATGATGTGCGAGCTGCCAGGAAATGCGGTGCTGGCAGAAAAATTCCTGCAGTATTTCGATGGTATGGTGGTTGATATTGATCAGATAGGGCAGTTTGCTTTAGGTTTAGATCTGCATCATGAGTCTTTGAATTATCTTCACGATGATCAAAATGAAGCGGTCTTGTTATTTGTATTTCAAGCTTTGAAAGCGGCTGAAACGGCAGGTAAACCTTGCGACGTTGTCAGCCATTTTATACGCCAGTCCCCAAAATTACAGAAGTGGCTGCTTGAACAGGGGATCGATACGGTGATTAGCCAGTAGGCTGAAATTATAGTCGCGTAGGGTACATTAAGAAAACAGCAAAACATCAATGCCAGCCAGGAAACTGAGTGGCATTTTTTTTATTCCTGCTAACTATGATGAACAACTTATCGCTAGTTCTTTGCTCCAGTATGGCGGTTTAGCCGCGAATTCATTAAAGTCGGGGTGCTCGTCAAAAGGGGTGCTCAGTACCTGTAACAGCTGCTCAATCATTAAGAAGTCGCCATCTTGTGCTTTTTCGATTGCTTGCTGCGCCAGGTAGTTGCGTAAGATGAATTTCGGATTGTGTTTTTTCATCCGCAATAATCGTTGTTCATCGTCTTGCTTTTGATCGGTAGTAAAAGGTTTTTTTTCGAAACTAAGGCGTGTTGCATAAGCTGTTAGCCAGGTGTTGAGTGAACGGGGGCAGTCAAACAGATCACCAAAACGGTCAGTACTTGCAGATAATGCATGTGATGGAATGTCAGATAAGATCCTAAAAAACAGTGTGTAATCGACATCTTGTGATTTCAACAGGTCAAAAAGACTTGAAAATAAGACCGTATCCTCCTCTCGCTTTTCGATTAATCCTAGTTTGCGGCGCATATTGACACTGTATTGTTGCTGTAGCTTTACCTGATAGCCTTGCAGTGATTGATCAATCGCTTCTTTCTCGACTAACGGGCTCAGCGCATAACCTAATGCCGAAAGGTTCCACAAGGCAATCGAGGGCTGCTGATTAAACGCATAGCGGCCGCTGTAATCTGAGTGGTTGCAGATAAAGCCCGGGTCGTAGTTATCAAGAAAAGCATACGGCCCATAATCAAACGTCAGGCCCAGTACGGACATATTATCGGTATTCATTACTCCGTGGGCAAAGCCGGCGGCTTGCCAGTTGGCGATCATGGTCGCCGTCAGATCGACGATACGCTGAAACATTGCAGCGTAAATTTTCTTATGGGTTACTTCTGTTTCATGCTCGTCCGTTTTGCCGTGGATAAGCAATTCCTGCTGAACGTACAAATCATCAAAATGATGTTTGATCAAATAATCGGCGAGAAGTTTCAGTTCAGCATGCTGGCCGGTGTAAAACAGGTACTCGAAGTGGCCGAAGCGGAGATGGCTTTCAGCAACACGGATCAGCGTTGCACCACGTTCCACCTTCTCGCGATAAACCGGGGTCGTGCTGCCTAAAATGGCGAGTGCATGGGTGGTTTTAATGCCTAATCCCTGCATGGCGGCACAGGCCAGGTATTCCCGGATGCTTGAACGCAGCACGGCACGCCCGTCGCCTTGACGAGAATAAGGGGTCATGCCTGAACCTTTTAAGTGAATATCCCATTTTTTCCCTGTAGAGGTGAGCACTTCACCCATAAGCAAACCGCGCCCGTCGCCGAGGTCCGGATTGTATTGGCCAAACTGATGGCCGGTGTATTTCATCGCCAACGGTGAAAAACCTGAAAATGCGCTGTTGCCAGTAAACACATTGATAAAACACGGCGTGTTTGCTTGCCGCGGATCCAATTCTAGCAACTCACACACTTGAGGGTTCACACTCACCAGAAATGGATTGTCTAGCGGTTGCGGTGTGACTAAGCAACCAAAGGCTTTGGGAAGCTCACTGTAAGTATTGTGAAAAACTAATTCAGATAACGTTCGCATCGGTCCCTGCCTTGTTGGCGTATAAGTGGGTGCTATTGATGCAAGAATAACAATTTATCGCTGGCTAACAAGGGACAAAAAGTAAGGGTATATACCCAGCCACCACATCTTGAGATCACCGGGGTATATATCTAATAATAGGGGGAACGGGTGGTGCTGGACAAGAGGATGCGTTGCAGGAGGCAAGACTCGGACGCTAGTCTTCCGTGATCATTTCGATATCAACGATTTTAGAACGGTTCATTATGATCTTCCAACGTTGAATACGAACGGTATTATCTTCATCGGTTTCTTTGGTGATAAGGTTGATCAAATGGCGTTTTTCAACCGATTCTTTAGTGACTTGGCCTTCTTTTAATTGGTAGATCCGTTGCGATCCTTTTTCCATCAAGCTTGAGAGAATACGAAGGTCAAGCATAATGGATTCTCGGGTTTGTTCATAACCACTCAAAAACTTCGTCGGCGACATGCGTGTGGTGCTCTTGTAGTGAAGCACCGTTTCTTCTCGTTGTGAGACTTTGTGTTTTCGGACGGCTTTAATTTCGGAGCTCAGCGCATTATAACTACTGTATTCCAGCCACTCTAACTGACGGCCAATCAGACGTCCGTTATTGGTATCGAAAAATTGTTTTCGCCACTTCGGCTTGCCTTTTCGCACCCAGCGCCACAACATTTTCTTCAGGTCGTCTTTAAACACTTCACGCGCAGCATAAATAACAGAGATCACCAGAATAAAAGAGGCGGTAATATCGCCGAGGACGCCACGGGCTTTTATCAGCATCATAGTGACGAATATCATCACAATCCCGGTTGCAACAGCGGTAACCACTTTTTTGATGTTGTTTCCTAATTCGATGGTTGTTTCTTTCATCGTGACCGGGTATTCAATCAAGCGCCGCAGAAGTCGCATTTTATTGGACATTCGGGTTTGATCTTGCATTGCTTTGGTTGAATTGTAGCTATGCTTTCTGCGATGCTCGGCCTCGCTCGCACAGGTATCAAGCAGCAGATTTTTTATGTCGGCGTAACTATTACCACGAGGTAGGTGGGCGACTAATGATAAACAACGCTGCTCTGTGAACCATGACAGATAGTTATCGATATTCTCGTAATACTTGAGCAGCTTTTCATCTGTCGGTATGCTACGTCGTAACCTTTTTAGGATCCTAATGGCTAGTTGAACAACCTCTTCGACTTCCTCCAGCGTGCGTTCCTGTTTATCTTCCAGCAGCTGTTGGGTAGTCTCTTCTAATGCCAGCGCATACTGATAGGCATACAGACTTAAACTTAAGCGGTACTGCTCGATAGAAAGCTTACCTCTGCTGGCCAGGCGGCTGTGAACAAGCGGCAGGTGGTTGACGTCACTGTAATAGGTACGTTTGCCGTGAATGGCATTGTGGTAAAATTCATCTTCAGTGATGATCTTAGCGTTCAGGCCAAGTTCACCGGGTACGAAAATGTACATATCAAGCTGTCGATTAGTGGTTTCTTGAATTACATGGGAAATCTTTACTTTGTGTCCATCTTTTTTTTCAACAGTGATCACTACGTTTTCATACCTTTGCTTGTGAGTGGGATATCCTATAATTCTAGATTATTTAGTCGGTTATTATCAGTTGAATGACATAACTTTTCTGTCAATAGAATAAAATTTAGCCAAATAACCGAAGATAGGTCAGGCACGTTGAACTAACATCACGTATAATGCGCGACCAAAGTTCGTATTGATACTCGGATGGCGAGCTTCTCTTATATTGCAAGAGGTTAATGCCGACATATAAGAGTATCACTTATATTTACTCAGAGAGTGCCGGATTCATGATTAAAATTGGACAATACAACACATTAGAAGTCGTCAAGTTAGTTGATTTCGGCGTATTTCTTGATGGTGGTGAAGACTTCGGTAATATCCTGTTGCCGAAAAATTCTGTTCCTGCTGGCACGCAACTGGGTGATGAACTGAACGTGTTCATTTACTTCGACTCAGAAGACGAGATTATAGCGACAACGGAAGAGCCGTTAGCTCAAGTTGGTGAGTTTGCGATGCTGCGTGTTGTCGGTGTGAGTGCTATCGGTGCCTTCGTTGATTGGGGATTGCGCAAAGATCTTCTTGTACCATTCAGCGAGCAGCGTCGTCGCCTAGAAGAAGGCGAGAATGTGATGCTGCGTGTTTACACCGATAAAGCATCAGGCCGTATTGTAGGTTCGACTAAATTTAACCGTTTTCTAGATCAGACGCCTGCTAATTATAAAATTGGTCAGGAAGTGAAAGTCGTCATTGTTGAAATTACCGATCTTGGTTATAAAGCTGCGATTGAAGGCGAACATTGGGGATTGATCTTCAAAACAGAATCCTTTGGTAAATTGTTTATCGGTAAGAAACTGAAGGCTTATATCAAAGAGATTCGCCCGGATGGCAAGATTAGCTTATCTTTGCAGAAGGCGGGTCGTGGAAAAGTTGATGATCTGGCTGATAAGATTTTAACGTCGCTGGAACGAAAAGGTGGCTTCATGCCACTGAGTGATAAATCTTCACCACAAGAGATTTTTGAAGCTTTTCGTACCAGTAAAGCGACCTTTAAGAAAACCATCGGTGGCTTGTACAAAAAAGGCCTGATTGTCATCGACCGCGATGGTATTCGTCTGAACGATAACTAAGAAACAGTCTAACTAGTTACTATCTGAAAGCCGGTGATATTCGCCGGCTTTTTGTTACCTTTTTTACACGGTATATCACCGACTAATCTCAACTCCTGCCTTTCGCTTTGTATTAAGTCTACATTCTCCTAATACTGATTGATAATCAATGATGAATTATTGATTATCAGGTTGAGATTCATCATTTTCAATGATCAGAAAAATAAATGAATATAAACGACTGAAAAATATGAGTTAATTTGGTGGCATGTCTTTTGCTCTATATCAATCACCTTATTTTGAGGTGAATTTAATCCCACTTATAGAGAAAAAGGATATTAAGAATGCCAACTCCTGCATATATGCGCATTGAAGGCGAAAAACAAGGGCTGATCACGGCGGGTACATTTACAGAAGATTCAGTTGGAAATATTTTTCAGGAAGGTCATGAAGATGAAGTACTGGTCGAAGCGTTTGAGCACCAGGTTGTTTTACCTCGCGATCCGCAATCAGGCCAGCCAACCGGTCAGCGCGTGCACAAGCCAGTGAAAATCACCAAAGTGTTTGATAAGTGTTCGCCACTTATCTATAACGCACTGACTTCCGGCGAACGTCTGCCTAAAGTTGAAATTAAATGGTACCGCACATCAGCAACAGGCAGC